>JANYHM010000013.1 GCA_025359065.1 Synechococcales cyanobacterium GL140_1_metabinner_5_sub
GCGATGAGTCCATTATTGATTCATGCCTCATCAAAAATGATTGTGGATCAACCGAGAAGAGTTTTGCACATTGAGTATGCTGATAGTTTGGAGTTTAAAGGTATCCAGCTTGCCGTTGCTTAACAATTTCGTTAATGACAAAAAATCTTTGATACGAAGCTAAGTGAGCTCTTCTGCGGCTAGGACAAGAAGCTGACCATCCTTGATGCCCGCCCATCCCATTTGCGGCACCGTTTTGATCTCATAATCAACAAATTCTCTTGCCAGCCTGCGATTTCCCTACGGGAACGCTCCGCGAACAATGCACTCATTCAATAGAATTTTCATACTATGCTGCTATAATTGCAAATTGTTTTCCTGCTTCCTCCAGCAAAGCGATGACCTGCTCTTTACTCACAGTGGGAAACCCATCCAAGAAATCATCGATCGACTCTCCCGCCTTGAGATAATCTAGAAGCGTCTGAATCGGAACTCTAGTACCAGCAAAAACTGGTGTACCACCCATGGTGTTAAGAGACGTACTGACTATCGAACTGTTTTCGAGCATGAGCCTTTTTCCTCTAAGTGGTGTTCCGATTAGTTTACCAATTTTCACAGCATGCGGGTGTTACCAATCTAGTTCAGCAATGCAGTCTAACAAGCTGCTTGGAGCGGACTGACAAAGTAAGCGATCTGGTGAATGCTGCTAAACTATTTTAACTTCGATTTGCCAAGATGCCTGCTTTGGTCATTGAACATAAAATGATAGGCAGGAAGTTTTTGTCCCATGATTGTTAGATATCCTTAAACATCTGACTTAATTCCAGCACATCCTGCGGATAGTCAGCTCCATCTAACATTAAACTTGTCATGATTAATGGAGTATGTCAAGAGTACTTTTCGTAGTAAGTAAACATACTCTCTATATGGGATTTACTCTAAATTAGTGAAACAAACCTTCTGTATTTATGTTATCGTGGTGACACGTTAGATAGTTAGCTGTTCTTAAAAACTGCTTTAAGTACTACGTCATTAAAGTCTTTATCACCACCACCTACTAAATCCTCGAAGCCGAAAGTATTATCTCCCAGTAATCGCACATGATCGTTGGTATCACTGTTTCCTAAGGTATATGGTGTATAGACATTGCTGAAGTTGCCATTGAGGTTACTGGCGTTAGCATTGGCAATTAAGAAAGGCGCATAGATTGCCCCACCTTGCAGGACTTTATTGATCGACACCGTTTGTCCATTAGCGACCTCTAAATCAATTCCCGCAATCCGATTTTGGACAACGGCGGCCAGATAACCGGCTTCACCCGGTTTGATTTTGGCACCAGTAATACTTATAACTGTTCCTTGGGCATCTTCAACTTTATAGAATCCCACGGTATCGTTATAGGCAGCCTCCCGTTTGACAGTGAAATTCACCTGGACATTTTGACCGGTAAAAGAACTCAAATCTAACAGCTCACTTTCCTTTTCTCCTTGGATACTGGCCACTAAATTTTGATTATTCAAAGGAGCATTTTGCAGTTGCAGATTTAAAATCAGGTCATCATTCACTTCCACACTACCCTGCTCCCACTTAAGGCGATAACTGCCATTGCTTTCAGTCACCACATCCAAAGCCTTCTTGCCAGCGGGGTTAGCTGCATCTAGCGAAAACACCACATTACTAAAATCATTTTTTTGCAAGGCTGCATCTACTGTGCCATTTTGCACCAGATAAAAGCCTAGCCGATCGCCTGCATTTAATTGTAATTGGCGAGAAATATCCGCAGTGCTCAGCAAATTATCAGCCAGACTACTAAATATTACCTGACCATTTTGCAGCGCTGCCTGGGCAAAGCCAGCGATATTAGCGGCAATCCCCTTCACTTTATTGGTGCTATCAATTTTAAAGAAGCCCACCTCACTGACTTTCTTTGTCTGATTAGCCACCAAAGAGAATTTGGCGATCGCGGTACCAGTGGCACCAGTGATCTGGACAACATTATTGGCATCGGTACTCAAACCAGCCGGAGTATTAGAAACTCCTGGTGCGCCAGGATCTTGAATTTCTCCGTTTATGGTTAGATCACCATCACCCCGTAAACCATCAACAAAATGCACCACGGCCTTGTCCGTAAAGCCATCACCATTGGTATCAAACAACTCTGCACCTGTTTGACCATCATACAAAAACTCATAGGCATGAGGAGTCCGATTATCTGCCGTAGCTCCAAACATCAAATAGGTATTGTAATTACGAGTTTGATCGGCTTTGGCGATCAGGTATTCTACGGTGGTAGCACCGCCATTGGTTAAACCAGTAACTTTGAATTCAATCGGGTTAGCTAAAGAAGTTAAAGTTTCTGTAGTAATGGGGTTAGCGAGTGAGCGCAAGCCGCTAATTCTTGATCCTGTTCTAGCAATGATAGTAGCGACACTATTAACGTTTGCACCACCCAAGTTTAAAATTGAGACAACATTTTCTTGCAAACTATCAAGGATGCCATCCAAGTTACCATCACCGCCATTGGGAGCAAGATCTTCGATTTCATCATTCACCCCATCTTGATCGGGGGTGGGGTTAGCAACCGTGATGCCAACTGGAGCAATAAATCCACTAGCATTAATATTGGCACCGCGACTGAAGCCTCCAAATTGAATATTGCTGAGCTGCGCAGCAGTAAGTCCGGTGGCGCTATTGCCAAACCGGATGCTTTCACCACTTGTACTAGACCAATTCTCGATCGACAATACTCCTGTCCAGTTTGCGGTGCTGCTATTGCCAAAGGCTAATTTGCTGCTGCCGTTGCCTAAGTTGATAGTGGAATTACTAGTAACTTGTAATTGATCGAGGGTTTCATTAAAACCACTGAGGTTCAATGTGCCACCATTGAGTATCAGGTCAGCAGCGTTGTTAATTTGCTCATTATTACCAAGTTGTAAAACACCGCTATTAACCGTGATAGGCGCATTATTCAAAGCTTCGGTACTAGCAGATTTAGCTAGAAGTAAAACGCCGCCATTAATGAGGGTATTACCAATAAAGGTGGTCGCAGCATTGCCATTGATCGTCAGTGTACTAGGGTCAGATTTCGCCAAGGTTTTAATGTTGAAATCCAAGGTGGCATCATCGACAAGAGTGATGGGGGCGGTGATGTTTAATTGGCCGTTAGGAGATTGGAGCAAGATCGGGTCACGGAAAGTCACACTAGAACTAATATCGATGTTGCCGGTGCCGTTAGTACGCCCAATAATTATTTTACTAAAACCATTAGCGATCGCGGCCAAATCGGTGGGGGTAAGATCTAAGATATTGACACTTTTACTGTCCGTACCTCCAACTTGAATTGCCTGAGTAGGTCGATCGGGTTGCAGGGTGATGTTTTTGCCAGGAACCGTCACAGAGTCTATGCCCGCCAGTAGGTTGATTTCATCTCCTACTAAGTTGATATTGTTGGGATTGACGGCAAAAACACCGTTGGTAAGATTATTGATGGTTCCTACATCTAGGTTGGTAGTGCCAATGAAGTTTAAGCCATTGGTGGGCAGTTCATTAATATCTGTAACGATCAACTTGAAATTACTACTTACATCTGGAGTAGTGCCCACAGTGACATCATCCACGCTAACTGTCACATCATAGTTAGTTTTAGTCTCAAAATCTAACACCACGCCAGCTTTCAGAAACAGAGATGTACCAATCAACTCGAAGCTACTCACATCGGCACCGCTGAGACTGAGAATATTAGTGCCTAATTGGTCATCGGTAATAGCAATATCAGCAATTTTGATAGGGGTGGTAGTGGTGGCATTTTCGGCAATCACAAATTGATTATTGGACACACTGCTATTAAAGATGATCGCTGTAGGTGGCAAGTTTGTTTTGACTTCAGTAATAATTCCAGCGATCGCATCAGGGGTACTAATATTGTAAGTGCGACCGCCAAAGATCGTGTCATTGCGACCAGGTAATAGTCTCAGCGTGACATTTTCATCTGTTTCAGCGATCGCATCTGCTGTAGGATTAACAACTACTGTGGTGATGTTTGAACCAGCCGCAAAATTAACTGTGCCAATATTGAGAGTGACAACTCCAGATGCGTTACTGCTTAAGGAGTTAGCGCCAGTAACAATATAGTCAGTGCCAAATGCAGCATTGCCTCCAAAGCCATAATCTACTTCTAAAGCTTCAGTAGTTGAGCCAGTACGGGTAAAAGTGTAAACCAAGTTCTCGGTTCCGTCTTCGGCAACTTGACTAGGACTAACAGCCAAGCTAATACTGTTATCATCTTGATCTACGATTGTGCCAACTACCGCAGCAGTGGTTCCAATCGTATACTGACCATTCCCAGCAGGAACTAGAGTAAGTTCAACTGTTTCGTTTCCTTCTATTATTCTGTCTGAAGTAGGGGAAGCAAAAACAGTAGTCGTATTAGAGCCAACGCCAAAAGTGACAGTATGAATTGAACCAGCGATGGAAGTATTAAGAACATAGTCGCTGATAGCATTTGCTACGCCGCTTAGGCGATTTGCTGTCCCACCCACACGGTAAGTTACTGTCAATGGATCTTGAGTAGATCCGGTACGGGTGAAAGTGTAAGCCAGATTTGCCTTAGAGTCTTCGTTAACACTGGCTGGATTTACCATTAGGCTGACAGTGGGTGGAGTTACAAAGACAACTGAGCTATCTACAATAGTGCCAGAAGCACTGCTATTACTGCCGATCGAGTAAGTGGAGTTGCCAACCAAATTCAACACAACCGTTTCATCTTGTTCTACTACGATATCAGCGGCAGGAGTGATTGCCAGAGTTGTGATGGCAGAGTTTTCAGCAAAAGTGACACTGCCCGTAGTATTAGTAAAACTATTAGCACCAGTTTGATTGTAGTCGGTAGTAAATGCCGCTGTGCCACCGATGTTGTAATTTATCGTTAAAGGCTGGGTGATTGAGCCGGTTCGAGTGAATGTATAAACTAAATTCTGTCCACCTTCAACAACACTAGCTGGCGAAAGAGTAACCTCAATAACCGGCAATGCAGCACTAGCCTCGGTGATTACACCAGTCACCGCACTGGAAGCACCAAATGCGTATCGTCCATATCCTAAACCGATAACGGAAGGTAATAATTCCAAAGAAACCGTTTCATTTCCTTCTAGCAGAGTATCTGGAGTAGGATCAACTCGAACAGTATAGGTACTAGCACCAGGTGCAAAATCAAAAGTTCTAACGTTAATGTCGTTGGGGTCAGTAGTAGAAGTACCCAACGTACTGTAGTCAGTATCATTGATCGCAGTACCTGTAATTTGATAACGTACATTTAGGAACTGACCAATTCCACCAGTACGAGTAAAAGTATAAGAAAGATTGTCGGTACCACCTTCATTCACACTGGCTAAGTTCAGAGCCAAATCGACAGTTGAGATAATCGGAACATCTAGAATAGACCCATTTACAGAACTATTATTGCGGATTGCATAAGTTTGACTATCTGCTAAGGTCAAAGAAATAGATTCAGTCGATTCATCGATCGCATCTATGAGAGGGATAATTTCTAGCCTTGCAGTGCTAGAATTAGCCGCAAAAACGATGCTGCCCGCCGTGCTATTAAAGCTGCTGGCACCAGTTTGATTATAATCGGCACCAAAAGCTGCATCGCCACCGATATTGTAGTTCACCGTCAAAGCATTATTTGTTGAACCGCTGCGCGAAAAATCATAGAATAAGTGAATATTCCCGCCCTCAAAAACGATCTGAGGCTCTAGCACAAGACTAATAATTGGGGTTGTTGCCTCAATGATCGACCCCACAACTTCAGTAAAAGTGTTCACGGTATAGCCACCAACGCCACCAGCGATCGTATCAAGCTGCAAAATGACCGTCTCAGTTGGCTCGATGACAGAATCGGGAGTTGGGGCAATATCAACAACAGCAATATCAGAACCCGCCTGAAAAGTGACAGTACCAACGGTGTTATTAAAACTTGCTGCTCCTGTAACCGTATAATCTGTGCTTAAAGCCGCAGTCCCCCGCACAAAATATTGAACGGTTAAAGGTGAAGTTGTTGAGCCAGTACGAGAGAAAAAATAGGACAGACTGGTCTGGTCATTTTCACCAACTACGCCGGGTTGAACGATTAAACTAATCTGTGGTTGAATGATTGGTGAATCAACAATACCGCCAAGCACTGCATTGGGGGTATCTATATTGTATGAGCGACTACGACCAAGCTGAGGATCATAACGGCTGGGAGTCAAAGTCAATTCAACGGTTTCTAGTGGTTCGATAACGAAATCAGGTCGGGGGTCAACAGACAGAATAACGGTGCTTACACCCGCCATGAATGTAATACTCCCAACAGAACCCTGAAAAGAAGAAGATGCACCGCCTACTGCATACACATTATAGTCATCTTGGTAAATTGCTGTGCCGCCCACATTGTAATCTACTCTTAAAGATTCGGTGGTTGAGCCGGTGCGAGTAAAAGTATAGATTAAATTACCTGAGACATTTTCTACTACCTGTTCAGGTGAAACGGTCAAACTAATATTGTTGAGGGGAGTATCTTGATCTAAGATAGTTACAGTAGCAGATGATACCGCTCCAACTACATACTCAGAATTGCTTGCAGGCAACAATTTGACCGTGATTGTCTCATCTCCTTCTACGAGATTATCAACTGTCGGGAAAATGGATCTAGTTGTAGAAGCAGAACCCGCCGGGAAAATAATAACTCCACTTTGTCCAATGCCTGTATAGTCGGTATCAAAAGTTGCAGTGCCTTCTGACTGATAATTTACGCTCAACTCTTGGTCAACTACCCCAGTGCGCGTGAATGTATATACAACACCGTTCACACCATCTTCGTTCACAATACCAGGAGATTCGGCAACTACGCTGATAGTAGGAATCGGATTACTAACCCCCAGAGAACCACCAGACAGAAAAACAGCAGAATCTACAGCACCATCGCCAATATCTTGAATAGTGATTACCAATCGATTTTCGGCGTTAGGTAATAAATTTCCCTGAATGGTAAGGGGTACAGTATATCCATCTAAAACGGTTTGATAGTAGGCCGGATTGGCATTAGACAGGTTAGGAATGAAGTTGGGGCTAAAAGTGTTAGGGTCATTGCTCGGTGTCAAGCTGTTAACTTCAACTGGGTTTCCATTGTTCAGCTTAGCTAAATTGACCCCATTCAACTCCAAAGTGAGCCGGTCATTAAAGCTATTTCCTGCAAAATCCAAGAATTCTTCAGAGCCAAAAACATATTTCAAAAAGAGCTGGCGACTTACGGCATCGGCATTGAAGGTGATTTCTAGAGTGATGGCATCATTGCCATTCGCTACCGTCCCAGGGCTATTGAAAACAGTAGAGACATTATTTTGATCGCCAGCATTGCCTCCCACTATCCGATCGGCTTGACCAGTACTCAGTACCACCCCTGAGCTTAAATTCAATGGCGAATCTTGAAATAGACCCACAGCCAGCGGATTACCATTGCTGGTGATCTGAATATTACTCAGACCCGTGGTGTCACCTAGCAGGGCAGCTAAGATTTCCGCATTAGTAGGAGATGAAGTAATATTAAAGGCCATGAATATGTCTCGGATTAAATACGTTGATGATACTATGAGTAGCATGTTTTTGGCTGGGGAATTTTTGCCACTGCCCTAAAACATTCTTGGTCGCCCACTGCGATTTACTTATATAAACGTCTGTTGACCAGTCCTTTATTCCCACCCTTGTTCGATGATTGCCAAAATACCTTTAAGTTTTATTGCAATTGTGCTGTCTGGCACATCTGCCGCCCAAGCCCAGATTTACCAACCTTCTAACCGTATTCCAGTGGCTGATAATACCTTGGGCACCCAAGTAACAGGGGCAAATAATAACTTCACCATTAATGGGGGTCTCACTCGGGGAACAAGCATATTTCACAGCTTCCAAGATTTTTCTGTCCCTACTGGGGGCAGTGCGACCTTCACTACTGCTCCTGGAACTCAGGCCGTGGTGAGCAGAGTAACTGGCAATTTGTCTTCAGATATTAATGGCATCGTGAACACTCCGGGAGCCAATTTTTTCTTAATTAACCCCAATGGCGTTGTATTTGGTGTCAATGCCCAATTAAATGTGGGAGGTTCGTTCGTGGCTACTACAGCGAACAGTGCAGTCTTGAGTGATGCCAGCGGAACATCTTATACTTTTGGCACCCGCAATATTAATGATGATCCACTGTTAAGCGTCAACCAAAATGTTGGATTGAACGTTACTCGCCTCAATTTCTTAGAAAACAGTGCGCCCATTATTAACTATGCCAACTTGCAAACCAATAACCCCAACCAATACATTGGCTTGATTGGCGGCGATATTACTTTAGACGCTGGTGACGGCAAGGGCAACATCATCGCCCCTGGTGGTCGAGTAGATATTGGAGGGCTGCGATCGGCTGGTACTGTAGCAGTCAACAATCAAGGGTTTACTTATAACGGCATTGGTAACACAAACATTTCTGTACCAGCCAATAATCCATTTTTGCGCAGCGATCTTACGATCATTGATGGAGCCAGAGTGAATGTAGCAACTAATCAACCAGTAAATAACGTTGATCGCTTCTTTTTTCCGACGGTGGGCGCAACCGCCAATAATTCAACTTCACCAGGCAGCGTCATTAATATTGACGTGAACAATGTCCGAATTATCAATCGGGTGAGAACCATTCCACCATTAAGTAAAGATGTCACCCCCACGGACACCACTGTTTTACCTAACAGCAAACGAGTTGGTTTATTGAGCGATCGAGAGCAGGTAGCTCAATCTTGTGAAGCTGGTGAAAATAAGCTGAGTTCAACCGGACGCGGTGGACTCCCCACTAATGCTAATGATCCTTTGAGTGGTGATGTCATTTGGCGAGATCCGCGCTCAGCAGGCGGTCAAAACACCGCCAAAATCAGCGGCGCTCAGTTGCCGCCCCCAGCGATCGGCTGGGCTATGGACAGCCAAGGTAAAGTAGCGCTCTTAGCTGCCAAGTCTGGAGATATATCGATCGGAGCCAGAATAAGCTGCCCGCAATAATAATTACCCTCGACTCTTTTCTTCATAATTAAATATAACTATTAAATTTAATAAATCATGATCAACTCTCGATCGAAAGCTCACAGATTAAAACCAGCCAACCTAATTCAACGGGTAGGCATCAGCTTTTTGCCAGCCTGCGCTTCCTTGGTCGGCATCGTCATTTCTAGCTCAGCCCAAACCCTGCCGCGTCCAGACTTTCAGCGACCACCTGACGAAACTACCGAACCGCGCCCCCTTTTACCCCCTCCCCCAGAGCTACTAAAACAGCCGGTAGCACCCCCAACTGCTCCTGGTGGCCAGACTGGCGAAATTATCATTAACCGCTTTGAAATTGTTGGCGGCACCGTTTTTACCGCTGCTGAACTAGCCGCCATTACCGCTCCTGCTACCAACCGCCCCATCGACTTTGCCCAACTCCAACAGGTTGCCAGCAACATCACCCAGCTATATGTCAGCAAAGGCTATATCAGCTCTGGAGCGTATATTCCTGGCAACCAATCTTTTAGCCCCCGCAATGGTGTTGTCAAAATCCAAATTGTGGAAGGGCGGGTCGAAGATATTGTGATTACCGGTCTTAATCGCTTGGAACCTAACTATGTGCGCAACCGCATTGGTTTAGGTACACAACAGCCACTGAAAATCGATCGGCTGTTAGACAGGCTTCAACTTTTACAGCAAGATCCTTTAATTGCCAGTATTTCAGCCGAATTAGTTACGGGTAAAACCGTTGGTACCAGCGATATTCAAGTAAAAGTCACCGAAGCACCAACTCGTCGCGCTGGAGTCAGTGTTATTAATAATCGCACTCCCAGTATTGGTGAAATCCAAGGCCAAGTATCACTGACCGAAAATAACCTGTTTGGGATTGGTGACTCCGTGAGTCTGGCCTATGGTTTAACTGAGGCGGGAAATATCTTAGATTTTAACTACGCAGTGCCACTAAACCCAATGAACGGCACATTGCGGGTGCAATACAATCGATCGAACAGCCGAGTAATTGAAGATCCGTTTCGTCCGTTAGATATTAAAGCCAATGCCCAAGATGTGGCTTTGACCTATCGACAGCCAATCATTCAAACTCTTCCCCAAGAACTGGCATTAGGACTAACGATCAATCAGCGAGAAAGCAATATTGACTATTTGCCCAGTGGCGGTACAAGGTTGGGTTTTCCTGCGCCCGGTGCTAATAGCAGTGGTCAAACCAAAGTAACTGCCGCTCGCTTTTTTCAAGACTATACAACTCGGAATACTCAACAGGTTTTAGCACTGCGTTCTCAGGTCAGCATAGGTCTCAATGCCTTGGGTGCCACGGTTAATCCATCTGCTCCTGATGGACAATTCCTAAGTTGGCGGGGTCAGGCGCAGTATGTGCGGAACTTAGCTCCCGATCAGCTTTTGGTACTGAAGTTAGATAGCCAGTTGGCCGATCGACCGTTAGTACCATTAGAACAAATTACTTTCGGTGGTCAAGACACCGTGCGAGGCTACCGCCAAGATTTACTTCTTGGAGATAATGGCCTGTTGGCCAGCGCCGAATTACGGTTCCCTATTTTCAGCACCCCTGGCAACAGCAACAAGCAGCTCTTACAAATTGTGCCATTTTTAGACTTGGGTGTAGCTTGGAGTAATGCTGGTACACCTACCGGAAGTCCTAATACGATCGCCTCTGGTGGCTTAGGTTTGAGGTATCAGAGCGGCAATAGTTTGCTGGCGAAATTAGACTATGGGATTCCTCTTACCACCTTTAATAACAATCGGCGCACTATCCAAGAACAAGGATTGTATTTCTCTCTCAGCTATAACTATGCTTTTTAAGATCTGGATACTTTAGCTAACCAAAGTAACGCTGGAATCACTGAGATCACAGATGGTGGGCAGTGCCCACCCTACAAGATATTTTCTTTCTTTTAGTTAAAAACTACTACTTAATCATGAAAAATCGATCAATCTACCTCACATTATTACTGTCCACAATTGCTGCCCTCTGGCCAGTTGAGGCTCGTAGCTTAACTACTAGCAACTTCACCCTGAACTCGGCTCCCACTAATTTAGGGAGAATAGCCGTTAATCCCACCTTGCAATCTGCCCAGACTTTTAATCAGCAAGGTGCCAAATATTTGGCGGCTGGCCAAGCAGATTTGGCTCTCAAGAGCTGGAAACAAGCATACAATTTATACAGCCAAGCCAAAGACCCGGCGGGGATGGTTGGCAGTCAAATTAACCAAGCACAGGCATTGCAGTCTCTAGGTTTTTATCGACAATCGCTGCTGCTGCTGCGATCGATCAATAATACTTTGCAACAACAGCCCAACTCTAGCTTAAAAGCCCAGGGACTCTTAAGTTTAGGCAATGGCCTGCGGGGATTACGCCAGTTGGAGAAAAAGAATGAGAAACCGGGTACCCCAGTTGGTGCCAAAGAAGTCCTTAAACAAGCTCTGTCGATCGCCAACGCCGTTCAAGATTCTAATACTGCTGATCAAATCAAACTCAGCCTTGGTAACACTCTGCAACTCTTGGGCACCGAACAGTCAGCCATAGCCATTGGGACTTATAAAGAGTTAGCTACTGCCACCGATCCTTTACTGAAAGTTCAGGCCGAAATAAATTTATACCGGTTAGAATCTGCTGAAGGCTCTGCTGCCAACACCCAAGAATTTATCACTAAAATTAGAAAAGAATTGGATGCTTTGCCAGCTAGTCGTCAGACTGCTCATGCCTACATTAACTTGGCAGAGACGGTCAAGAAAAACAAAAGTGATGCTTTAACTGACAAAGATTCATTACTGCAAGTGGCCAAACTGTTAACTACGGCGATCGAACAAGCCGAAACCATCAAGGACGATCGCAGCACTATTCAAGCGCTAGATTCTTTGGCTAACTTATACGAACAGAATGCTCAATATGCAGCGGCTCAAGATTTAACCCAGCAAGCCTTGGTGTTAGCCGAGAGTTTACCAGCACCAGACTTAGCCTATCGCCTCCATTGGCAAATGGGTCGGGTGTTGGCTGCCCAGAATCGTGATGCTTCATCGATCGCTTCTTACCGCCAAGCTATTAGCCATTTAGAAACATTGCGGAATGATCTGGTAGCTTTAGATGCCGATGTGCAATTTTCTTTTCGCAACAGCGTTGAACCGGTATATCGGCAACTGGTGGCCTTGCTATTAAAAAACGAAGAAAAAACTCCGGTTGCTAACTTGGCTGATGCCCGAGACCTGATTGAAGCTTTGCAAGTAGCCGAATTGCAAAGCTTTTTGCGCCAAGGTTGTCTAGATAACGACGCAAACTTGGGTAACCGCACCTCACAGAATAGCACAGTACAAATTGACCAAATAGACAAAACCGCTGCGATAATTTACCCAATTGTGTTGCCTGATCGAGTAGCTGTAATTGCAGCGTTACCTCAACAGCCTTTGCGCTACTACAGTCAGACCACCAAAGTCCCGGCAGAAACAGTGCTAGCCAATGTTACTAAGCTACGAGCTAAAGTTGAAGAAATCGAATTTACTCCCCAACAAGAAAAGGCATTTAATCGCCAGTCCAAACAAATTTATGATCAGATCATTGCACCGATGACTGCCGATTTGCAGCGAACTAAGCCCCAAACTTTAGTGTTTGTTTTGGATGGAGCTTTACGCAACATGCCCATGTCAGCGCTATATGATGGCAAACAATATTTGATTGAAAAATACAAGCTAGCTCTAACTCCAGGACTTCGCCTACTTCCGCCAAAAGGAACTGCCGAAAAAAGCAAATTACAAGTTTTTGCGGGAGGCATTACTGAGGCACGGCAAGGTTTTATCGCTTTGCCAGGAGTCAAGCCTGAGATTGAATCTATCAATAAACTAATTCCTAATAAATCTTTAGTGAATTCTGATTTTAATGATTTATTAGTTGGCAAGAGCCTGGTGAATAACAATTCCCAAATTGTACATTTGGCTACCCACGGGCAGTTCAGCTCTAATGCCGATGAAACATTTTTATTGACTTGGGATAACCGAATCGATCTAGGCAAATTAAATAGCTTAATTAAAGATCGCAGCAGTCAATCAGATAAAGCAATTAATCTTTTGGTGTTGAGTGCTTGCCAAACGGCGATCGGCGATGATCGAGCAACCTTGGGGTTGGCTGGGATAGCAGTGAGAGCTGGGGCTAGAAGTACCATTGCTTCTTTGTGGTCGGTGAGTGACGAAGCCACCCAGCTTTTAATGTCTAATCTTTACCAAAAATTAGTGGCAACTAATTTGGGCAAAGCAGAGTCATTGCAAACAGCACAGCAATCACTGTTGCGCACTAAAGAATATCGCGCTCCCTTTTACTGGGCACCTTTTATTTTGGTCGGTAATTGGCAGTAAATATTTGATAGTAGTAGAATGAAAACACAACTGCAATAAAAACACAATTATTTAGTCTGGAATGCTTTCCCATGTTTAACCGTTATTTGATCCCTGGTTGTTTAGTTGCAACAACTATCACCACTGCATTGGTCTCAATGCCATCAGCGTTTGCCGCTGCTGAAGTCCGAGCCGTCTCGGCCAAGCAGGTAGGCATAATTGCCAAAAAAACTGTGGTGCGCATTGAGTCATCCGAAGGAGGCTTTGGTTCGGGGGTGATTATTGGCCGCTCTGAAAAAGGCAATAAAAATGTGTATACAGTTTTAACAGCGGCTCACGTAGTCTCTAAACCAGAAGCTAATTATCAGCTTGTTTCTCCTGTGCCTTTAAACTCCACTGCTATCAAAAAGAGAGTAAAGCTGCCTCTGAATGCAAAGACTGGTGTGACCATTTTGCCTGGTGTTGATTTAGCCCTGATAACTTTTAGCAGTGAAGATACATTTGCCGTTGGGACTATTGGTAACTCCGGTGATGCCGATGAAGGCAGCCCGGTCTATGTAGCTGGTTTTCCTCAACCAGGTAAAGCAATTACCCGCTTTGCCTTGCAATTCACTGGCGGTATGATTTCATCTCGTTTAGACGGCGAAGAAGATCCTGGCAACAAAGGCGGCAACGGTTACGATATGGCTTATACCAACGTCACCCGCGCCGGAATGAGTGGTGGCCCGGTATTTGATGCTGCCGGTCGGATTGTGGCTATTCATGGTCAGGGCGATCGGGAGAATCAGAACCCTGATGAAGCGGCGGCGGGGATTGTTAGCACTAGTCAGAAGACTGGCTTCAATTTAGGTATTCCGATCCAAACTTTTTTAAATCTTCGTCCTCAGGCACGGAAGTCGTTTGGTGCCAAGCTAGATTTGTCGCCGTTGAATTATCAGCTTGCTGATAACTCGGTGTTGATTGGCACTCGCAACCAAAAATTCGTGAAGAAACTGCGGACTCGTAGTGCATCGGTGCCCATTACCGACGTAACTAAGGTAAACGAGGAAATCCCTGAATAACAGCTTCAAACATTGGTAAAAGCCAAATTTTTAATAATTTCTAAATAATCCACATCATTTGTTTTAATTGACAGCCGATGTGGATTGTTTTGAAATGGTTCTGAGGAGAGTTGCTGCCAATTGCAGTTAGAAATAAATAGACTTCTGTGTCTTCTAGATGAAACATTTGTCAATACCTGCTGACAAGATTTACATTCGCTAGCTAGCTGTAAATCTCCACATTTCACAGCAATTAGGCAGCTTTGATGTTGCATTTGCTCAATTAGTAAATCTAATAGCTGCTCGACACTGCGATAAGTCAAGTCTATCATTGGTTCGATTGTATTGATGAGTTCGATCAAGAAGCTATTAATTGAACTAAATAGCTGCAAGTCCAGCCAAATTGCACTGCAAAAATACGAATGATAATTATTGAAGCAAGACTGTAATATTTTTTCAGAATCTTGGTTTTTATTGGGATCGATAGTAATAACCCTACAGTGATTTTCGTACATCCACAAATCAACATTAATGGCAGTTTGCTCTTCTACTGCAATCATACTCCGCCGGTCAACAGTGCTAATGACTTCACTCAAGATGACCCTGCAATTACGACGGTTAATCTCTCGATCGAAGATTTGAGAAAAGTCTTTAAAAAGCTTAGAAGCGGCATTCTGTAAAGTGCCCTCTGAATAGCCGTACTCTTTGCCAGCTTGTTGATAAGTTTGTTCATAGAACAAAGCTTTTAAAATACATTCTTCCCGAGGGGTAATATGAATTTTGCGCTTCTGGGAAAGCAATGACGTGACAAATTCCAGCGTGTTTTCATTCATGCTAGTTTCCGGAGTATTATCTTGTAAAATGAACTAGATTTAAGTTAGTAGTTTTATTTATGAAATTTTGTTCAAAGCAATTACCTCACAAAGTAAGATAACTATCAAAAATATTAAGACTAATACAGAGCGTGAGTAAGAGAGACTCGTAAGTATTATAACTCGCGTAATGAAGCGGTGGAAGTCTGATGGCCTATTTTTGTATTATTTTGTAATATAAAAATTGTTACAGGTCATTATTGCAGCTCAGTCATAGGAATGTCTAGACCGTTTGCACGGACATTAATGTATTGTTTGATACCTAAAAGTCAGCGTTTGGCTGAGGCAAATGGATTGCCCGGTGCCCCGAATCTGAAATATATGCCATAAACATTATCGGAATAGCCAATTTTGCTAGCGCCGCCTCGGCCAAAATCTATTTCATTGCGATTCCAGCTCAAAGACAAAGTGGGGCTGTTGTAATCTCTGCCCAAGCGCAGTGAGGCGCTTGCCCCCATAGTCGATCGAGAGATATTCTCGTTGACGGGAGTATAATAACCCGACAGAACTAATCCATCAGTGGCTTTGAAAGATACATTAGTAGAAAGTAAAGAATCAATTTGATTGGGCAAGCCTGTGGGGATAAAATAGTTTACCCCTAATGAAACTGAACCAATATTGGCAGTCGTCCCCACATTCGCAAAACTATTACCCGATCGAAAGTTAAAAGCATCTAAATTACTGCTGCCATCGATCGCGTAATTCACACCGCCAGCAAAAACTAAGTTGTAGGCCGGGTTTTTGCCTAAGTTGACTCGCTGCGATACATTGGCCGCAATCCGACTGTAATACTCCGGGGTCGGATTTAGATAACCAACTGCCGCTACACCATAATTGAAGCCTCCAGCACCAACGGCGGTAAAGTCACCACCCACATAGCCATGCAGTTGAGCGGGCTGTTGCTCATAGCCCGTATTAAAAATTGCCCCGCTGTAATAACGCAGCACCGAATTTGCGGTGGTGATATTGCCGGCAAAACTAATGTGGGGATGATAAGTCGTATTTTCTCTGAGCACTACCGAGTTAAAGGTATTGACATCTCTTTCATAAAGAGTCAAATATGCTTGAGAGTAAGCATTTGTAAGATTAAAGTTGTTGAGATTATTACCATTGATCGCTGTTACCACACTCACATTACTTTCGATGCCACCCTCACCGCCGCTAAATAGCGTGACTCGTTCTGGCCCAGTGGTTTGATAGGTGGTTCTAGAAAAAGCTTGGCGAGCAATGATCGGCGACAAACCTACCCATAGAGAGTTGTAGCTGGCGGTGGGTACAGATCGAGCATCGGTGGGAGTAGTACTATTACCAAGGCCAGCCTGATAGGCCGTAAAACTATTTTCAGGCGATCGATTGTTATTGGCAGCCAAAAACAGATTACGGCTAATGCTAGTTGGGCGGCCTTTACTGCCGGGACTCAGGGAGGGTTCAATATCAGGCAGTAGTTCGCCCAAAAGCTGTATCCCCGAATTTAATGCCAAATTGTAAGTGCTACCAGGATAAGTAAACCCTCGCACCGTGCGACCCAAGGCGTTTTGTTGACCATTGGTAACAATCACCTGGCGAATCCGACCAGCGGTGATGGCAGGAACATCAGTAATACTTTCAAAGCGTTCTACGGTGCCTTGAGTACCTTGGGTATTGCCGGGGCGAGTGCCCACTAACGGAAAATATAAGTCTAAACCCAGATCTTGACCATTGGCACCAGATTGAAAACCTGGAGCCTGCATGGCTGCTAAAGATTCGGGTGTGACCGTATCACCAAACCTGGATGGGTTCAAAAACCGCGTAGGTAACAAAGTTTGGGGACTGATAGCAGTTTCGTCGGTTTTTAAACCCGGAATATAGCTGCACAGTTGTCTCTGACCAGCAGGGGCTGGGGTGTTGGCAATTCCTGGCAGGCAGTCGGCGACCACCGTAATCTGTTGACGATTACCCAGTGCGGTTTCTGGGGCAACCGTAGAGGTGGAAATTTCGCGCTGTTGGCGTACAGTGCGCACTTTGCCATACAAGCTGCGATATTCTAACCGATATACTCGGTCTTTAGACACGCTTTCTTGAATAGTTGCCCCAGTGAGTGCGTTACCAGTAAAACTGGGATTTGTAGATCGTCGATCGCCCAAGTCAACTCCACCAGTAATTTCAAATTGCGATCGATGGGTAAAAGGTACTTCGTCTATTACAACCTGAGTACTTAAGGGCAGCGCTTGATCTAGATTTACATCACGGGGCAAAATTAAATAGCGAGGATCTTTGATCTGTGGCGGAGTGGGGGCTGCTGGAGCGATTGGGACGACGGGTGATCGATCGGTCGTAGGTGGTACTGGTGGCGGCGGTAAGGTTGGGGATGGATCGTTGGGTTGAAAGATACCTGAGGGCTTTTGTTCGATCGGGATCGGCGCTTGAGTGAGGTTGCTTTCAACCATCCAATTGGCTGGTGGTCGATCACCCGCAGTATTTTTTAATCGTTGTTTAGCTACTTGAGCCGAAGATGTCACCGGCAGTTGATCGTCATTGACGATTTCAGCCAAAGCTCCAGCAGCACCCAGCAAAATCCAACTAGTAATCACTGGTAAAGCGATTTTTAACGGTACTCTTAACCAATTAAAACTTATTGTTTTTACTTGATATTCATCAGATTTTGCGATCTGATTCAATGTTTTTAACACAGTAAAAATTCCATGGCTGCAACCCTAAGTAAATAGATTAAAAAAAATCTGGCTGCTAACCTTGCCCCTCGGCATTGATCACTTGCAGTGCAAGCGATCAGTGCCGAGTTAGCCGAAGCAGACTATCGACTAAGCGAGGAAATTTAGCAGCCAGAAATGACTGTTATGGTAATTAGGGAAGATTTACAGCAGTAGCAGTAATGTCGCCGCCAGTCAACTGGTTAGCTTGTGCAGTACCTAGGTTAGCATCAGAGCCAGCAGCGTAAGCAGCCGTCGCCTGAGATGCATCTACTAGGCTCAAAGTACCAGAAGTACCAAAAGCAGAGGTGTAGGTGTCAGTGGCTGTAGTACGAGCCGTAGCAGCCGCGCTGGTTTTACCAGTGGCGATTGAGCTAGAGATCGAAGTTGGGACACCACCAGTTAATCTGGCAGCTACACTGGCAGCGGCTCCACCTTCACCGGCACGAGCAGCAGAACCAGAAGCAACAACTGCACCGATGATCATTAAGCTAGCGAAAATATTAGTAGATTTCATGTGTTTTCTCCGAAGTAAAGAAGTGTTCGTTTTTTAGGGAGCATCTGTCCTTATTTCACCTGAGATGGTGGGATGCCATAAAGATGAAGTCAAAACAAATAGCTGTTAACAAGAATGCGCCCATGCCGCATCAGGAGTTCGATCTGACTAACACCACTCAGTAGTTCACCTTTGATAAAAGCGATTAATTAAGTTAGCGATGTGTGTCTATCTCACTGAAAACAGCCTACTCTGAATTTTCATTGATTGCAACTATGTAACACTTTATACTTCAGTAGTTCAAGCTGCTTACCTGCAACGCTTTCGACGATTGTGATTTAACAACTATTGTCAATCATCACCTCACCTAATTCCTCACTAAAAATTTAGTAAGAAAAAGCAAGTTTTAAGTTGAACTGCTGATGATAATCATAGATTGCAAGTAATTTGCATCCAAAATCTTGCTATTTTTTAGCGTAAAAACCCTAAATACAGTCTGAACTCATATACTTTATCTAGAATGTAATAATCACTAAACATCACAACATCACTAGCAACATCATCAATAACGTGATTTTTGCCATCTGTTTTTGAGCTGTTTAGCTAGCCTCAAGCTGATGGAAAGGATCAAAAGAATAGAATATGCACTCGATCGCCCCAACGCGAGATAATGAGAGCTTCTAGATTTTTCTTGTTCCCCACATGATCGACTATCTCGCCGAAATACTGACTGCTCGGGTTTATGACGTAGCCCAAGAAAGCCCCCTAGAATTGGCCACAAACCTTTCAAAACGGCTAAATAACCGCGTATTGCTGAAACGCGAAGATCTACAGTCGGTGTTTTCGTTCAAATTGCGGGGAGCCTATAATAAAATGGCTAAACTGTCCCCAGAGCTATTGGCCAAAGGAGTTGTAACAGCTTCCGCCGGAAATCATGCCCAGGGCGTGGCCTTAGGGGCAAAACGCTTAGGTACCAAAGCCGTAATTGTGATGCCCACCACCACTCCCCAGGTAAAAATTGCTGCTGTGCGGGCACGAGATGGCGAGGTGGTTCTATACGGCAATAGTTATGATGATGCCTACAACCGGGCGCGGGAAATCGAGATAGAACAGGGCTTGACCTTCATTCATCCCTTTGATGACCCGGACGTAATTGCTGGCCAAGGAACGATCGGGATGGAGATTTTGCGCCAATATCAGCAGCCCATCCACGCTATTTTTGTGGCGATCGGCGGCGGGGGCTTAATTGCTGGCGTTGCAGCCTATGTGAAACGTCTGTATCCCAATATCAAAATTATTGGCGTAGAGCCAGTAGATGCCGATGCTATGCGTCAATCCTTAGCGGCTGGCCAGCGGGTTAAGCTATCTCAGGTTGGCTTATTTGCTGATGGAGTAGCGGTTAAAGAAGTGGGGGTAGAGACTTTTCGGCTCTGTCAGGAATATGTCGATGAAGTATTACTGGTCAACACCGATGATATTTGTGCGGCCATTAAAGACGTGTTTGAAGACACTCGATCGATCTTAGAACCAGCCGGAGCCTTGGCAATTGCTGGAGCTAAAGCTTATGTGGAAAGAGAGGGCATTACGGGAGAAACCCTGGTGGCGATCGCCTGTGGAGCCAATATGAACTTCAATCGTCTGCGGTTTGTGGCCGAACGCGCCGAAGTCGGTGAGCAGCGGGAGGCCATCCTGGCCGTAACTATTCCAGAAGAGCGAGGCAGTTTCCGGAGATTTTGTACTTTACTGGGCAGCCATAATCTCACCGAGTTTAATTACCGCATGTCCAATGCTAGTGCCGCACATATTTTTGTGGGAGTACAGGTGCAAGGTAGGCAAGATACCAAAGATATTATTGCCAAACTCACCGCAGCAGGTTTTGAAACGATCGATCTAACAGCCGATGAAATGGCCAAGATGCACCTGCGGCACATAGTGGGTGGTCGATCGCCAGTGGCGCAGGCTGAATTGTTATATCGCTTTGAATTTGCTGAACGCCCGGGTGAAATGACCCGCTTCTTAAATAGTCTGCATCCCAACTGGAATATTAGTCTATTTCACTACCGTAACCACGGAGCTGACTATGGCAGAATTTTGATTGGTGTAGAAGTACCGCTGACCGATCGCCCAGAGTGGCAAGAGTTTTTAGATCGATCGGATTATGTCTACTGGGATGAAACCAATAATCCTGGCTATCGGTTGTTTCTCAGCTAATTGACATATTTAATTGCCGCTAAAAACATGTTAGTGAAACTCTTGCTATAATGTGGCTGATTCTGTTGTGGTGTGCCGTTGTGCAGTCATTTTCTCCCTCTCAAGAATTTTATCCTAGCAAACCAGATCGCTATGAAGAAATTTTGGCAGTAGCCAATGAGCTATTTTTATCTCAAGGCTACGATGCTACTTCGATCGACGATATCCGTAAAGCCTGTGGCTTCCGATCTAAGGCCAGCATTTACTCCTACTTTAAAAGCAAAGAAGATGTGGCCGAAGCCATGGTGCAAAAAACTGCCAACGCGCTGAAAGATTATATTTATCAAGAAATTCAGTTGCTGAAAACAACTGAACCTTTAGAACAGTTTGGTATTATCGGACGTGCCTACATTCGCTGGGCGCTGGAGCATCCCCAACAATATTGCTTCCGGTTTCTGCGATCGCAGCAAAAGCGCTTATTAACTGGTTTTTATGATTGTAAAGAAGATGTATTAGCACCCCTCTACGCCCAGATAGTGGCGTTGATTGGTAATTTGCGCGGTGTTTATCCTGTCAGAAATCTACCCAACGAGGCTCTATTTACAATTGTGTTGGGTTTAGTCGGACGAGCAATTATTGATCACGATGAATTTGGTGATATTGAAATGACCGAAAAAATCGACCATATCCTCAATATGTCGATCGCTGTTTTGATGGAAAGCCCGCCCAGCAAATAGCCTTTACCAGCGCTTGGAAATATTTTGCAATTTAGTCAAGGCATTTTGGTAGTTGGCCAAATCTTGCCGTTCTAGGTAGAGATTCGCGGCCATTTGGTAATCGGCACGGGCACCAGCAAGATCTTCAGATCTGAGACGAATTTGAGCGCGTTCTAAATAGGCTGCCGGATGCTTGGCATCGATCGACAAAACCCGTTCCAAAGTCGTCGCGGCCAAATTATGTTCGCCTCTGGCTGCATAAGCTTGTGCCAAGCTCACTAGAAGCTGCAAATCTTGAGGATTAATAGTTAGAGCTTGTACAAAGTCATCGATCGCTCCTTGCCAATCACCCATCTGCTGGCGCATCTTGCCCCGATATAGATAAGCATTGCAGCCCGGATCTAAACGAATCGCCGTATTATAGTCTGCCAAAGCTCCAGCCAAGTTATCGCGCAGCTTATAAATCAGCCCTCGGCAACAGTAAGCCCGAGCATCTTGAGGATTGGAGCGCACGGCGCTGTCGGCATCTTGATTAGCTCCCCACAAATCGCCAGCTTCAGCCTTGGCAATAATCGCGGCATAGCTGAAATCAGAATTGACCACTGCTCCTGGTGGTGGCGGCACTAGTTCTTCGGCTTTCTGTAAACAAATCCGACTATTGGTGGTGTCTTGCTGCTTCAGATACAAACTGGCTGCCAACTTATAGGCTTGAATAGCGTCGGGTCGCTGACCTGATTTTTGGCAAATTACCCCCTTGAGCTGATAGCTGGGGGCATGGTCACGACCAAACAAAATTGCTTTTTCAATATCGGCTAAAGCACCGCTGAAGTTTTTTAACATCAGCCGTACTAACGCCCTTGCATAGTACGGATCTCGTTGGCGGGGATCTAGATCGATCGACTTGGTGTAGTCGTCCACTGCCGCCATTAAGTTATTGAGGTCAAAGTAAACTAGGCCGCGTCTGTAATGCACTTCTGCCCAGTTGGGATTAGAGATCAAAGCCATTTCAAAAGCTGCTAAAGCCCCAGGATAGTCTTGAACTTTAGCTTTTTCCAATCCCTGTTGATAATACTCACTCATAGGCGCTGACTGGTTCTGGATTGATTACTTTAGCTGGCAGCGGTGCCTGCACCGCCAAGACTGAGCAAGGGGCATGGTGCAGCACATAGTTGCTACTACTACCTAAAAATAACTCACTAATGCCAGATTTGCGATTACGACCCATCAAAATTAGGTTGGCTCCCCAGGTTTGGGCAACTTTGCAGATGCTCTGACCAGGATCTCCCATAGTTTGCTCAAATTCCACCTCAATACCGCGTTCTGCGACCATCCGCACATGTCCTTGGAGCTGTGCCATGCCATGTTCTTCATAGGCGTGCCACTCTACTGCATACTGACGCATGGCCTGCTCATTTAAAATCGGAAAAAAGCTTTCAATGCCAATGCCACTGGGCTGCATTCCCAAACGCTCATTTTCTAGCGGTGAAAGGACATGGAGCAGCATTAATTTTGCTCCCAGGCGCTCGGCCATCAGCATTGCTTCATCCAAGATTTTTGTGGCCAATACACTGTCGTCTAAAGCTACCAAGATTTTGTTAAACATAACTGGCTCCCTTTTATCGAGTCTGCTTATTAAATTTATCAGCCGTCAAGACTTTTTAATCTCTCTTACAATTTATTGTCGGGCAATCTCTTCAGCTCGATCGAACAACTTCACGAAAATACACTGTTTCATAAAATATACGGTATCTATGACAATTGCGTTAGTCATTGGAGCAAGTCGGGGCATTGGTTTAGAGTTCGTGCGGCAATTGTTGGCAGATCAACAAGTTACTAAGCTCTATGCTACATATCGTCAAGTTAATAGTCCCCTGCTGCAAATTCAGGATCTCCGTCTGCAATGTCTGCAAGTAGATGTAACGATCGAAGATCAAATCGCCGCTGCCGCCAAGATCATGCAGGAATCGGGTCGCTTACATTTGGTGGTGAACTGCGTAGGTATTTTACATACTGAGCAACTGCAACCAGAAAAAAGCCTGCGCCATATTGATAGCGATCGGCTACTGCAATATTTCCAAACCAATAGCATTAGCGCGGTGCTGTGGGCTAAGCATTTAGCACCTTTATTTAAACATCCCGAAAAATCAATTTTTGCCAGCATTTCGGCTAAAGTTGGCAGCATTGGTGACAACCAACTAGGTGGCTGGTATGGCTACCGGGCTTCTAAAGCGGCACTGAATATGTTGATGCGCAATGTGTCGATCGAATATCGCCGCACTTGCCCTAACTCGATCGTGGTTCTACTTCACCCTGGTACTACTGATACCGATCTCTCTCAGCCTTTTCAGGCTAATGTGCCTGAGGGTAAGCTGTTTACTGTCGATCGCACGGTGTCCCAACTACTCACTGTCATCAATCGACTAGAAAGTCCTGATAGCGGCACCTTTTTTAACTGGGATGGCACAAAGCTACCCTGGTGATGTGTCCAGAATAAGACCATGCTAGGATCTTGCTGCATATGCCTAATCCATGTATCAAATGGTGGCCAGAAGTTTGTTTCTAGAGTTCCATGCCTAAAAAAGTACTATTTCTCAGCAACGGCCACGGCGAAGATGTCAACGGCAGTATGGTAGCGCAGGCACTGCATTTGCAAGATCCCACCGTCCAAATTGGGGCGATGCCGATCGTAGGAGCAGGCAATGCCTATCGAAATTTAGATATTCCAATTATTGGGCCGACTAAGTCTGAAATGCCCTCTGGGGGATTTTCTTATATGGATAAGCGATTGCTGGCAGCAGATATTTTTGATGGTTTGGTTGGTCGGCTGTGGCAGCAAATTTCAGCAGTGCGTCAATATTGCCAAGATGCCGACCTGATTTTTGTGACTGGTGACCAAGTGGTGTTGGGTATTGCAGCCCTCACTAAATGTCCTTACTTGGCTTTATTGAGTTCTTGTTCTGCCCATTATGAAGGTCGGCTGCGCATTGCCCCCATTAAAGATTCATTAATTGCCTCTGATCGCTGTAAACAGATATTTACTCGGGATCTTTTTACTGCCCAAGTGTTTTGCAAACGCGGTTTTAAGCGATCGAACTTTTGGGGTAATCCCTTTATGGATGCCTTGATTCGCTCTGATCGCGATTTACAGCTCAATTCCCAATATCCGATGGTGGCGATGTTGCCCGGTAGTCGGCTGCCAGAAGCTGCGAATAATTTGGTGATTTTGTTGCGGTTGGCGATCGAACTCTCTCGCCTGCGGGTGCAGCCGCAGATGTGGCTGGCTCTGACTCCTAACTTTGTCGCTAGAGATTCCAATTCGTTACAAGCAGTGGCCAAAGCAGAAGGCTGGGAATGTGAAGAAAATCAGCTTTACTACCCGCCTCTGAAACTGGCAGTGGGTTTTGCTACTGATGCTTTTGCCGATATTTTAGAGCAATGTGACTTAGTGTGTGGAATGGCTGGGACAGCGATCGAACAGGCTGTTGGTCTGGGTAAGCCGATTGTGCAGTTACCAGGTGAAGGGCCACAGTTTACCTACAGTTTTGCTGAGGCACAGATGCGCTTATTGGGAGACTCGATCGAAACTATTGGTACCAAGCCCGCTAATGCTGAAAGTATTCACACAGCAGCAGAGGTGATCGATCAAACATTATCTGACCCGGTGCGGTTGAGATACTGCTCTATGCATGGTCAAGAACGTGTCGGCGGCAAAGGTGCCGCAGCTAAGATGGCACAAGAAATTTTACGTTTGATCTGAAGTTTGTTAAAGCTGGGATTTTTGACCACTCTGAGTAGATTTATTTTCCCTGGAATTAAATCAACGTTATCCTGGTTAGTGAAATACCAAAATATCCTATGGCTAATAAATCTTCTTTAGACCCAGAACTCTATCGTCGTCTCTTGGCTGAAGCAAAATCGCCCTATCGAAGTCTCCGTCGTTTTTTCTATTTAGCCTTTGCTGGTTCTGGATTTATCGGTGGGGTGGTGTTTTTAGCCAGACTGGCTGCTGGCAGAGAATTAGAAACCACAATTCCTAATCTGGCGCTTCAAGTTGGGGTGGTAGCTTTGATGATTACTTTATATCGGTGGGAAGCAGAGAAGCCGCTGCCAGAGTCAACCGATAAAAACTGATTGATTTCATTCTGATTGCGATGGTCACGGTTGTTTGCTATTATAAGGAGCCGATGTCGGGACGTAGCGCAGCCTGGTAGCGCACTACTTTGGGGTAGTAGGGGTCGTGGGTTCGAATCCCGCCGTTCCGATTGGGCTGAACAGTGATAGTAGAAGGGCTTCTAGAGAGTGTTAATCACTTCCTAGGGGCTTTTCTATTGTCAATAAGCATTTTTGACAAGTGGCGGATAGGTATTAATTGGGGTTTTCTGAAAACTAGTAGATAGCTATTGCTTTTTAGGTATTCACCAGTCCAAAGACCCCCCAAAACTGCGCTAGACTCTAACTAACTCGGTGCCCCCTCTTAAACCCTATGGCTATGCCCATCATTCAGGTCGAAAATCTCTCCAAGATCTATAAAGTCGCCAACAAAACAGCCGGAATAAAAGGCACCCTTAGTCACTTCTGGCAACGGCAATACAAAAATATTCCCGCCGTCCAAAACGTCTCGTTTTCGATCGAACCCGGAGAAATCGTCGGCTTCTTAGGAGCCAACGGAGCCGGAAAAACCACCACCCTCAAAATGCTCACCGGCCTGATCCACCCCTCTGGAGGCCACCTGCGCGTCGCCGACTCCATCCCTGCCCACCGCGAACCAGCCTTCCTCAAACAAATCACCCTCATCCTCGGCCAAAAACAACAGCTCATCTGGGATCTGCCCGCCATGGATTCTCTGCGCATCAACGCCGCCGTCTACGGTATTGATGATACCGAATTTCATCAGCGAGTCGGCGAACTCACCGAAATGCTCACCCTCAACGGCAAACTCACCCAAGCCGTCCGAAAACTCTCTCTCGGCGAACGCATGAAAGTCGAAATCCTCGCCGCCCTCCTCCATCGCCCCCAAGTCTTATTTCTCGACGAACCCACACTCGGTCTCGATGTCAACGCCCAAGTCAACGTCCGCAACTTCTTGCGCCAATACAACCAGCGCTACCAGGCCACCATCATGCTCACTAGCCATTACATGGCCGACATTACTGCCCTATGCGATCGAGTCTTACTAATACATGGCGGTAGCCTTGTCTACGACGGTATGCTCAATGACCTATTAGAACGCTTCGCCCCCTACCGAGAAGTCAAACTAGAACTCTCCACCAGCCTCACCGCCAAACAGCTAGCCATCTATGGCGAAATTGTTGATCTAACCGAGTATCAAGTGCGCCTGTCGATCGATCGTCGGCACCTTACTAGCACCGTCGCCAAAATCCTATCAGAATTGCCCGTCACCGATCTGGCCATCACCGATCCACCAGTAGAAGAAGTTATCGGCAAAGTCTTCGATCAAGGAACCGTAAACTAGATAATAAATATGAGTACCTTATCTAATCAATTGTATGAGTAATGCTGAACGCGTTTAGACAATTGGCTGATGGCCACAATGAATCCAATCTATAAGATGAGGTGTAGCAATTTACTTAAAGTCACAGGTATCAGTTGGATGTCATTGCGTAAAAGCGAGATCTTAAATTCGATCTGGGAAACTGCCCCAATCGGTTTATCAGAGCCAATAAAAGCAGATATTTTTAACCGATTAAGTTTATTAACCCAAGAACTAATTGATATTTCTGGTCGCGACCAACTCCAAGTTGATCCTTTTAAAGAGGTCTATGATCGGCAAGTTAAGATCGACCAAACGGAAGTTGTAGATATTTTAAAGAACAAAACCATCTTAGTTACTGGTGGAAGAGGGTTTGTTGGGACTAACTTAATCGCCAAGCTGCAGAATTTGGGCGTAAAGAAAATCGTCGCATTAGATATCACCGATGACCAAAACCAGCAAGTAGCTATTGATTGTAGTGATGTTAATCATCACATTCCAGTGGTCTACTACAAATGTGATGTGCGTAATGCAGAAACAACCCAAGCAATTTTTGCAGCAGAACATCCTCAAATCGTTTTTCATTTGGCAGCACAGCGTTTACCAGGGCTAGCCGAAACTCAGATCTATGAGACAGTTAGCACTAACTTATTTGGCTCTCTCAACATTATTGAATGCTGTGAAAAATATCAGGTAGCAGGCTGTATCTTTTCTTCTACCGGTAAAGCCTCTCGCTACTTTACTCCCGATATTTACGCTGGGACTAAAAAAATAGCCGAGTGGGTATTCAGTGATCGGGCTAAATCTGGCAACTGCCAGTTCGGCATTGTGCGCTTTACCCATGTAGTAGAAAACAGCCCCATTAGCGCCGAGTTAGATACCCGCATAGCCCAAGGCTTAGTCAGTCTTCATGCACCCGATCGATATATCTATGCTCAAAACATTTCAGAATCAGTAAATTTATTGCTGAAATCTCTGACTACCCTACAACCAGGCACCGCCGAAATCTTATCGGTACGAGATATTGGTTGGCCAGTAAACACCTTAGACGTAGCACTGCACAAAATTTTGCAGACGGGCAAAAATATTCCAATTTACTTCAAAGGTTTACCTGCCGGCTACGAGCGCCATGTTTTTATGGGTCAGCTAGATCTCAGTGGCCAGCGAGAAGTGTTGCCCATGCTGAACGTTTTAGAGGGTGTAAACGCCAAGGTAGATGCTGATAGCAACACTGTCACGGCTCCCATTATTCCTTTCGACAGTACCGTATTGGCACACGCTCTGGCTCAAATTCAGCAGGCCAGCATTACTACCGATGCTGATACTCGGCAAGCAGTTATCCAAGGAGTCAAAGATATTGCCCTATCTAGCTTCTGCCTTGCTGATCCCTATCTATTAGTCGATATTTTGAATTGGGGTACCAATGTCTGTGAACTAGATGCTGCGGGTATAGATATGACTTACCACCAAGACACGATCGATTTATTGGTTGCTGGTATTGGTCTTTGCAATATTACCAAGGCTCCAGTTAAGCTGCCCTTGAGTGCGTTGCCCCATAAAAAACTGGCTAAAAGTGAATTGATATTGTCAATTAATTTGCAATTAGAAAGATTGCTGAGCGCATCGGCATCACAAGTTGCCGTTTAGTTAACGAGCATTGATTTTAAAAATCCGGTCAAACTATCGATCACCAGTAATATCGGGAACTTATATGTCACCAATGCGCGTCATCTATGATTATCAAATATTCAATTGGCAGCGATATGGTGGTATCTCCCGCTATTTTTGTGAATTGGCAAGTCGTATAGATAGTTTCCCTCATAGCCAAGCTCGATTTGCTGCTGGTCTACACATCAATGGGTATCTAGAAAACGACTGTCAACATCTCACGATCGGCAAACAACGAAGTTCGAGCATAGCACTCAATAAAATTTGCAACCGCCTAAACCGTCAATGGTCTGGATATTATTTGAATGCCCAGCCTCCAGATATTTTGCACTACACCTACTATCGTCCTCAGTTATCAGTCAAAAACAGCATTAAAGTGCTGACTGTGTACGATATGATCCACGAACGCTTTCCAGATTCCTCCAAACAGGATAAAGATCCAGTTATTTCTCTCAAAGCTGCCATGGTAGCCAAGGTAGATAGTATTATCTGTCCTTCGGAATGCAGTAAAAGAGACCTGGTAGAATTTTGTCAGATTGACCCAGCCAAAGTAACGGTGATTCATCATGGCTATGGTTTGACGGCTCCAGTGCCAATTGCACCACCTGCCGGAATTAAGCCCTATCTGTTGGTGGTGGGCGAGCGAGGCTGGTATAAAAACTTTGATCGATTGCTTCAGGCTTATGCCAGCGATCCAGTTCTTTGTAGTGATTTTGACTTACGCTGCTTTGGAGCCACCGCACTCACCGTGCAAGAATTAGCATTGATCGATCGACTAGGTTTGCCCCGCGAAAGTGTTATCTGGCAGACGGGCAGCGATGCCAAGCTAGTGGGGCTATATCAACAGGCCGCCCTATTTGTATATCCTTCATTATATGAAGGCTTTGGCTATCCGCCTTTAGAAGCAATGGCAGCCGGTTGTCCAGTGGCCTGTAGCAATGTCAGTTGCTTTCCGGAGACAGTGGCAGATGCGGCAGAGTTATTTGATCCCTATGATGTGGATTCGATAGCTCAAGGGCTAAAAAATGTTTTGTATGATACTGCTCGATCAGCAGAGCTAGTGAAATTGGGCAAACAAAACATTCAACGTTTTTCTTGGGATCGCTGCGCTGCTGAACATTATGAGTTGTATCAATCTCTTTTGAATTAACCCAAGATCTTTTGCAAGAATTTTTGGCGATGCTCTGGAGTAGCTCCATAAGCGCGCAGAGCTTGGCAATGTTGGCTGGTGCCATAGCCTTTGTGTCGATCGAGTCCGTATTCAGGATATTGCTCAGCGAGTTGACAGATCAGATTATCACGGTAAACCTTAGCCAAAATGCTGGCAGCAGCGATCGAAACCGATCGATCGTCTCCTTGAATCAAAGTCACCTGATCAATTTGAATATTAGGCACTCGATCGCGTCCATCGACCAAGCAGATATCTGGTGGAGTTGAGAGTCCTTGGACAGCTCTGGTCATGGCCAATAGGGTGGCACCACGAATATTGAGGGTGGCAATTTCGGCCACGGTTGCAAGACCAATGTGGAAGCTTTCGGCAGTTTCTTCAATCAGCTTGGCTAATTCGGCGCGTCGATCGGCACGGAGCTTTTTGCTATCTTTCACCCCCACAGTAATTAATGGGGCATGACTGTCAGGAGGTAAGATAACGACCGCAGTCACTACTGCTCCAAACAGCGCCCCCCGACCGACTTCATCGATTCCGGCAATGGAGCCATGAGTCATGGTGAGTTCGTAGTAATTGTCTGGAGTAAGCTGTGATTTGCCCATAAGTTTTGAATTGGCTGATGCCCAGATTTTTGCATGATTTTGGATCTTCGGCTAACATGACAAAATCTTATGGTAATTCAGCGATGGCACGTAAACGAGGCTTTCGACGGCAGCAGTTAGTTCAAATCAAAAATCAGGACGGTAAGTTCGAGATTCCTAATATGGGAGCTTGGCATACCTATTGGCGCGACCCCTATCATTTGTTTTTGACGATTCCTTGGGTGGGCTTTGTGGCTACGATTGTGGTGGCCTATTTGTCGATCAACACGGTATTTGCACTGTTGTTTTTGTTAGGGGGCAATTGTTTAGAGACAGCTAGAACAGGGAATTTTAGCGATGCTTTCTTTTTTAGCGTGCAGACTTTGGCTTCGATCGGTTACGGTGCAATGCACCCGACAACTTTTTATGCCAACTGTGTGGTGACGGCAGAGTCGATTGTTGGTTTATTGCTGGTAGCGGTGGTAACTGGTTTGGCTTTTGCGCGGTTTTCTCACCCGATCGCCAAGGTGTTATTTAGTAACGAAGCCGTGATTGCCCCCTATAATGGCACACCAACTTTGATGTTTCGGATTGCCAACGAGCGCCAAAATATGATTATTGAGGCACAGCTTCAGGTGTATTTATTGGTAGATGAAGTGACCAAAGAGGGACAGTTTATGCGCCGAGTTATGGAGCTAAAGATGCTGCGCCAGCGCACTCCGGCGCTGAGCTTAACCTGGACAGCAATGCACGTTATTAATGAACAGAGTCCACTCTATGGTCATGATGAGAATTCGTTGGCGGCAATTAGTGCCCAAATTCAGGTGGCGCTGGTGGGGATTGATGAGGCAGTTTCTTACACCATTAGCGCTCGTCACACCTATGCTAGCCAAGAGCTGCTGTTTGATCAGCGGTTTGTAGATATTGTGGTGCCCCAACCCAATGGCGATCGGCATATCGATTATCGTCATTTTCACTCCACGATGGAGATTGATCGACACTGATCTACTGGCTAGTTTCAACCTGCCTGCCGGATCAACCTTCGTTTTGGCCATCAGAGACGCAGTCACCATATTTTTCTGGTTATTAGCCTCTAACTTAATTCAGCAACTACCCGATCAAACAACAAATACTCTCCTGTCAATAAATCATAAACGGTTAATCTTAAACATCGATCAACATCCACCATAAATTCCACCCGGATTCGATCGCTTCCTGGAAAGCCCATCGGAGTCAATGGTGCAATGTTTTCAGCGCCAGCATTTAACAAAGAGATAGCGTTAGATCCCGCAGCTAAGTTACGAGTAATTAATCGATCGCCATCAAAATAAACCTCAGTGCCACTACTATCTGATCCTAATTCTCCCAATAACAACTCAATACTTGGTTGATTTTCTTGGGATGCTCCCAGCAACAGCTCTACTGGCTTGCTCATGGGGTAGGGCTGACCGGCATTGATCACCCGATGCCAACTATGACAGTTTTGGCGACGATCCCAATAGCGAATGCCATAGCTATGATATAAGAAATCAGTCACTTCTAGTCCTTGGAGGATTTCTAGAGCACCATGAGCGATCGCTTCAAAAGGTTTGAATTGCTGAATTTTGGTTTGATCGAAGCGACTAGCGATCCATTCTTGAACTGCTGGGATCTGGGAAGTGCCACCTACGATCAAGACTGCATCAACATTTTGAATGTCTAGATTTTGACGGAGGGCTTGTTGGTTAACTGTTTTTAATAGTTCATCTAGTCGATCAAACAATTTTTGTTGGTGTAATATTTCTAACAGCTCGGGGCGAGTTAAATTAAATTCATAGGTCTCAAAAGATTTATCGTCAAAAAAGGCTTCGGTGGCAGTGGTTTGTAGCGATAATTGAATTTTGAGTTTTTCTGCCAACCGCATAATCAATGGCGTAACTCTTAGACCTTGTTTGGCTGCAATATATTCAGCAATCCAGCCATCAATATCGGTACCGCCCAAGTTTTGACCGGCTTTGGCTAATACTTTAGCAATTTGGGGCTTTTGCGCAGACTCGGTGAGGGCTTTGCCGCCAAATTTCAGCAGGAATCCTACTGGTTTAGCAATGTTGGTAGAAGCGCTGAGTTGGACAAGAGAGAAATCGATCGTCCCACCACCAAAGTCGATCGTCAAAACAACGCCCCTATTTAACCCATAGCCCAAAGCTGCTGCGGTGGATTCATCTAAAAGTGAGATGCGATCAAAGGCCAAGTTTTCACAGGTGCGGCTGAGCCAGCGGCGGTAGGTGTCAAAGCTGTCTACTGGAACGGTGAGGACTAAAGCATCTCTATCACCTTTGGCGCAAGCGAAGCTATCGGTCACATCAGCCAAGATCCCAGCCAAAAAAGCTTCGCCTACTAATTCAAAGGACAACTGCTGACCATCAATTTCTGGGAGGAATCCCTGAAACTCCGTGCCAATGCCCCGCTTAAACCCAGCGAAATAGCGCGGATCGTCTTTGAGATCTAACCCTTGATCTAACACCGATCGACCAATCACTGTGGGGGTTTGCCAATAAACCAAGCTAGGAATCAATGAGGGACTACCGGCAGATAAGCCCGGTAAATTAATGGTTTCAGCTTTACCCGTGGCGGGATTCCAGCGGGCAATTACGGTGTTACTAGTACCAAAGTCGATCGAGATTGCCATGGGAAGTTTAATGAGTGCCCTAAATATTCTAGACCTGAAGTAGAATTATCGGGTGAGCTGTTGAATGCAGTCGCATCACCCACCTGCTAAAGTCAAAAGGTTGCCAAGCCTCTAGGTTCATCATGATCATTGTTATCGATAATTACGACAGCTTTACCTATAACTTAGTGCAATACCTGGGCGAACTGGGTCACGATTGGCCGATCGCTGCCGAAGTAAAAGTATTTCGCAATGATCAGATTACCGTGGCTGAACTGCAAGCCTTGAAACCCGCTGCTATTTTAATCTCTCCTGGCCCAGGCCGACCAGAATCTGCTGGGATCTCGATGGCGGTTATTAAAGATCTGGGAAAAACTATTCCAATTTTGGGCGTTTGCTTAGGACACCAGAGTATTGGCGAGGTGTTTGGTGGTCAGGTGGTACGGGCAGCAGAGCTAATGCACGGTAAGACTTCACCGGTGTATCACACCAACCAAGGGGTGTTTAAAGATCTGGCTAGCCCTTTTACTGCAACCCGCTATCACAGCTTGATTGTCGATCGATCGACTTGTCCGCCAGTCCTAGAAATTACAGCTTGGATTGCTGATGAAACCATTATGGGTCTGCGTCATCGCGAGTATCCTTGGATTGAGGGAGTACAGTTTCACCCTGAGAGTATTTTGACTGATGCGGGCAAAGATTTACTACGGAATTTTTTGGCGGGATTAGCAGAACATCAAAAATCAATTTCTGCATTGGTGGCATAGGTAAATAATTGATATTTTTAGTAGGTTTAGGTTTATGCCTTACATTGATTTAGTGGAATATTCTTTGGAGCCACTCGATCGAATGTTAGAGATTTTGAATTGGATGGTAAAAAACTAGACCGGCTGGCATTTTCCAGCGCGAATCAAGCCAATTCTTTTGGCGATCGCTTCATCCCTCGTCGGGTATGGCCCCCATTTTTCACTAGCAGTTTCAGCCAGAATTTGATCTTCTGTCACCGCGCAGCTTTGATCGGAATTTTTCACAATATACCAAGTCATCGTAAATTCTCCTGTAAGGTTTTGCTCGCTGGCTGATTTATTGAATCTGGGATGATGCAGACTAGTGGTGACTTCATGATTAATCCATATTCAATGCCCTGAGCTACCGCTTGGTAGGAAGCTTCTAAAATATTGTCAGAAACCCCGATCGTTGTCCATCGATCAACTCCGTTACTAGATTCTACCAAAACTCTAGTTACCGCTGCCGTGCCAGCATCTCCATCGACGATGCGAACTTTGTAATCGGTGAGATAAAACTGGTTGATCGCTGGGTAAAACTGGCTAAGAGCTTTGCGTAAAGCTGCATCCAATGCCGAAACGGGGCCATTGCCCTTGGCAGCGGCCAAAATTTCTTGACCATCTACAGAGATTTCGATCGTCGCCAGAGAATGCTGCTTACTAGCGATCGAACAATGCACCTGAAAACCTTGGATCGTAAAAATAGTCGATCGCTGTCCCATTACTTCCCGCACCAACAGTTCAAAACTAGCCTCGGCTCCATCAAACTGATAGCCCTGATGCTCTAGTTCTTTCAGTTTGGCCAAGATTTCTCGACTGCGATGATCTTCTTTAGCTAGTTCAACTCCCATATTCTTAGCTTTGATCAGCACATTACTGAGTCCAGATTGCTCTGAAATAGCAATGCGGCGCTCGTTGCCCACAGCTAGAGGGGGAATATGTTCGTAGGTACGGGAATCTCGTTCTACTGCCGAGACATGGATGCCGCCCTTGTGGCTGAAGGCGCAGCGCCCGACAAAAGCAGCATAGTCGTTAGGGGCAACATTGACTATTTCGCTGACCGATCGACTTAAGGCTGTCAACCCAGTCAAATCTGGCAGACAGTCGTAATCTAGCTTGAGTTGCAGGTTAGGAATTACCGAACAAAGATTGGCATTGCCACAGCGTTCTCCATAGCCGTTGATGGTGCCTTGTACCATGGTGGCTCCGGCTGTGATGGCGGCGATCGAGTTAGCCACTGCTAATTCGCAATCGTTGTGGGCATGGATGCCGTATTGGTATTGTGAGCCAATCTTTTCTTTGACTTCTTCTACGATGCGCGAAATCTCTGTAGGCAGCGTCCCGCCATTGGTATCACAAAAAACCAGCCATTCAGCACCGGCTTGTAAAGCGGTTTTTAGAGTATCTAAAGCATGGTCTGGATTGGCCAAGTAGCCATCAAACCAATGTTCGGCATCGTAAATTACTCGCCGACCTTGAGAGACTAAAAACTCGATCGAGTCTTGAATCATCGCCAGATTTTCATCTAAGGTGGTCTGTAAGCCGGTCGTGACATGTAAATCCCAAGACTTACCAAAGATTGTCACCCACCTGGTTTCGGCGGCCAAAATCTTGGCTAACATGGCATCGGTGGCCGCATGGCCACCGGGGCGACGGGTGGAGCAAAAAGCCACAATCTCGGCTTGCTGCAACGGTTCGGCCTGGAGGCAACGGAAAAATTCGCCGTCTTTGGGGTTAGCTCCTGGCCAGCCGCCTTCAATCCAAGGAATACCTAATCGATCGAGCTGATGGGCAATTTTGAGTTTATCTTGCACTGATAGGGTCAATCCCTCACGTTGAGAGCCATCCCGCAGAGTGGTGTCGTAGATTTGAATTTGCATTACTCATTCATAGATTTGTAAATGGCGACCGATGATGGCGATTGACCGCTGAGATAGCGGAAAACCCAGAATTTGAAGACAGTATCTAATAAAACTGGGAAGGTGGCAATAAATAGGGAGTTGAAGTTGTGGTTTTCGGCGATGCCCCAGTGGTCTGCCATGCCAGCTAGTACTACTTCCCAGCCGTGAGGTGAGTGGAAGCCTACAAACGTATCAGTAAACAGAATAATCACAAAAACTTTAGCTGAATCACTTAACCCAGCCACCATTTCGTTCATGAAAGTTAGCAAGTTGGTGATTTGGCGTTTGCTACGGGTCAAGAAAAAAATAAAAGCCGTGACCGAGAGCAAATCGGCAAACCAGTTTTTGACGGAGTTGGAGCTTTGGCGGGTGTAAGACTTTCGCAAATTAGTTGCTTGTGCTTTTACTTGTTCTTCTAGCTCTTCGTTAGATACTTTAGGGATTGCTCCTGTTAAAGACTGAAATTTGATGTGTCTTTCAAAGCGCTCTAATTCTTCGAGGGCTTCTTTTTCTAGATTGCTATTGATGAAAATATTTTGTTGATGGGTGCGGGGATAGTAATAGTCTACGATCGGACCGATCACCAAAAACTTACTCATGAAATGCACCAGTAATGGAATCAAAATCATGGTGAGCAAAAAGCGCAGGGAGTTTTTAGTGACATCTTTAGATGCCCGAAAGGTGCTAACAATTTCTTGTTCGGCGGCGGGGCTAAGATCTTGACGGATTTTTTTGAAAGTATTTACCACCGTGGCATCGATCAATAAATTGTTTTTACCGGGAGGCTTGGGCTGGTCGAAGCTGGTAAAAACCGGTTGACTAGATACTGGTGCAGGAGCTGGAGAAAATTTTGGGCTGTAGCGCTCTAAGATCCAATCAATGAATTGCAGTTTTTCGAGAACCAGGGCTTCGGTTTCAATATCTGTGCCATAGGGGCTGTCGGGGGCTTCGGTTCTACGCGCATCGATCGATCGACTGGTTTGAAATTCAGTGAGTCTAAGTTTGGCAATGCGCAGATACTTTTGTAGATCAGCGCGTATATAGGCGGGCAACTTAGAATCGTTTTCCTCAATTTTTTGGCCGCCGTTTTCGTCTTCGATCGACTGGACTTTCAAAGCAGCTTTGTAAGCTTCATCTAGCGCCCGATCGGGGGTGCGAAAGAACCATTCGTTGACATCTTGCCAATAGCCAGAGAGTCCAGCAAACATAGATTTTTGAGATTAGTGTGTTGATTCGTCTGGAAGGTAGCTCGATGCAACGAGCTTAGATATTGCATTATAGTATCTGGGAGAGCGAAGGAATGAATCTATGGCTACTATACTGACCACCACTGCATTTGCCCCTGATCTGAAGAATCTGCCAGATGCTCACCGATCGATTTGGTACAACGGCGAATCCCGCAGCGGCAAAACCCAAAAGTTAGTCGAGGCGGCAGCGGCCTGGTTGCCTCAGCTTGCCTCCAAACAAATGCTGTTGTTGGCTGCTAATGACGAAAATAAACAGAGCTTGCACGATCGCATTTCATTGGCAACTACTGGCCGCTATCCAATTCGGGTACAAACTCCCCTGGGCTTTTTGCAAGAGCAGGTACATCTTTTTTATCCTTGGATTGCCGAAGCTGGCCAATTGCCTGCGGTAACACCAATTCGACTGCGGCCAGAGACAGAACAAGCGCTGGCGACTCGTCTGTGGCAGCCCGATTTGCAGATGCAGTCCTGGCAATCTTTAGGCGTGAGCGAGTACCGACTGGTACGCAGACTGTTAGATTTAATGCAGTTGGCTGCCAATGGTTTGGTGGAGGTGGCCGATATTCCGGCTAAATTGCAGTTAGCCTATGGCCAGAATGAGTTGTTTCCTTGGATGGGAGAGTTAATTGCTACTTGGCAGGCTTGGTGCTTAGAGCGAGGATTTTTGACCTATGGGTTATCAACAGATTTATTTTGGCGCTATTTATGGGTGCATCCAGAATATAGGGCTTATTTTGCCGATCGCTACGGAGCAGTAGTAGCCGATGATGCTGACGATTATCCGGCAGTAATTTATCCAGTGCTAGAAAGTTTTCTGGCCGATCAAGAATCCAAAATAGCTATTAGCTACAACCCCCACGGGCAAATTCAATTGGGGTTAAAAAGTGATCCAAAGCATTTAGCAAAACTGAGTCAATACTGCGTCATAGAAACTATGCCACCGGTCTTACCAGCACTACAGCCCCACGGGAATTTATTGGATGACATTGTTCAAACAGTAAAAGATCCTAGCTATTGGTTGACTCTACCAACTAATATTCAAGAAATTAGTCGGCGCACCAGAGGGGAGCTATTGCGGGCAGTGGTAGATAAAATAGCTGTGTCGATCGCGGCCAATCAAATTCAGGCTCAAGAGGTAGTGATTGTTGTACCTGGTCTAGATAATATCGCCCGCTACACTTTGATAGAAAATTTGATGGCCAGAGGAATTAAGGTAAAGGCATTGAATGAGCAGCGCCCTTTGTATAGTTCTTCAGCAGTGCGATCGATTCTCACCATTTTAGCCTTGAGTTTACCCGGATTAGGCCGCACGATTGGCCGCGATCGAGTAGCTGAAATGTTGGGGGAGTTATCTAGTTATCGGTTGCCAGGAGGAGCCTTGGCACAGGCGATCGATCCAGTGCGGGCAGGGCTATTAGCCGATCATTGTTATAGTCCTAATGCCGAGCAACCAGAACTACAGCCTCTAGAAAGTTTTCCCCGTTGGGATCGCTTGGGTGCGAGAGCTGCCGCGAGCTATCGACGTATTTGGGAGTGGGTTGATAAGTGGGTAAAGTCGTCACCTACTGACGCTTTAGCTATTATGGATGGGGCGATTGGAGAGTTTTGTGAGCGCGGTGAACTGTTGACGTTCGATCGACTTACGGCTTTACGCGCTTTGATGGAAACGGCTCAACATTATTGGCAGGTGATGCAGCGAGTAGATCAGCAAGATTCAGAATCTAGTTTAGCTGAACAGTTTATTGTGTTGTTACAACAGGGCACGGTAACGGCTAACCCTTATCCCACTAGTCATTTGGGGGCATTGGAGCAAGGTGTGACCCTCGCCAATATTTTCCAATATCGCTCTAGTAAAAAGACTCACCGCTGGCATTTTTGGTTAGATGTAGGATCAGAGCTATGGGCAAAAGGTGGATCGGCTTCGCTCTATGGGTCTCAGTGCTTTTTGCAAGATTGGGACGGTCAGCCAATTAACGCTGAAACTGAAGAATTACTCGATCAACAGCGCCTGGAAAGAGTTCTGCGCGACCTGTTGCAGCGAGTGGACAATCGACTATATCTATGCAACAGTGATCTTGCCATCAATGGCCAGGATCAGGTTGGTCCACTATTAACGTTAATCAGCCGTATCGCTCCGATCGAAATAATAAAATAGAGACACTTGAAAGCGATCAAAGTATACCTCGATCGCTTTCAGTTAGTTACTTATGAAAGAACGCAATAACAGTGTTAATAGTTCTCACAATTGCTGTAACTGCCATTACGATGTTAAAGAATTTAACGACATGGCGTATTCTCTTACGATTCGAGCGTGTGAATTTACGGTTTTCATCGATCTGACTCATACTACTTAACTCCTTTAGAGTAATTAATTGTTGATGTGTCAATCTTAGTTGGCAACTAATTTGAGGTAAATCCTATAATCCCCCCAATACTTCATCTCAGTTTCTCGATTTTGCTTCACCAAGAAAACTGAAGAAAATCTGAGGTAAAATTAAGAAGTTGTTAAAGATCATCAAGATGGCAGCCACCTTATTTGCATCAGAGGCAGGATTAAAGATATTTGAGCAAGCTCGAAGACTCAAAGGTTGGAATAAGACAGCCTCTGGCAAAAACTTACATTGGCCTCCAACAATTAATAAGTCAACACTGGAAAGGTTTCACCAGCGGAAGCCAATTCAATATGAAAATTTTGTTACTATTTGTGAAGCAGTTGGGGTCGAGTGGCAAACGATTATTGACCAAGAAGATAATATTTCTTCAATAGAAATCATCGATCAATCAGCACCTACAGAACTCAATATTTTTAGTCAGCAGATTTTTGATTGGTTTGCCGCATTGCGCTTTGAGATTGAAGGTTTTCCTAAATGTGATGATGACTATGTAGAAGTGATCGTGCGAGTACTCGCAAGGTCGGGATTTGATCGCATACTTGTGAAAATCATCACTTACGAAGTAGGGTTAACAGATTTGGATGTTTTCCGTCAAGTTGTGATGGAACCACGACGACAAGTCGATGGCGGATGGCTGGTAACTAAATCGTGGGTGAGTCAAGCGGTAAAAGATGCGTTGAAAAAGCTTGGTGATCGTAGATTAACTTGTTTGACTTTTGATGAATTAATCGATCAGGATGCGAATTTTACGCCTTATTTGGAATGGCTGGAGCGAGAGATTAAAAAACGGGAGATTGATCGCTATTATGTGGACTTAGGCTGTACTAAGGGCGAATTTGATGGCGATACGCGCACTTTGCGAGGGACGAGTAAGTATAGTGTGGCAGATGGAGGGATCGATCTGTATATCGATAAGTGGTTAGAAAATCCGGTGAAGGAACATGTTTCGATTTTGGGTGAATTTGGTACAGGGAAGACTTGGTTTGCGTTGCACTATGCCGGGAAATGTTTGCAGGCTTATCAAGTAGCTAAGTCTAAGGGTATGCCACGTCCACGTTTGCCGTTGGTGATTCCGCTGCGCGATTATGCCAAGGCGTTGGATGTAGAAAATGTGTTGGCGGGGTTCTTTTATACGCAGCATAATATTCGATTAAATAGTGATGTGTTCGATCGGTTGAATCGGATGGGGAAGCTGCTGTTGATTTTTGATGGTTTCGATGAGATGGCCGATAAAATTGATACTCAGAAGATGACTGATAATTTTTGGGAGTTGGCAAAAGTAGTTACGCCGAATGCCAAGGTGATTTTGACTTGTCGCACCGAGCATTTTCCGAGAGGTAAGGATGAACGGGAGAATTTGAGCGGGGAACGTTTGCCTTCTACAGCGAATAAGATTGCGGTAGCGCCTAAGTTTGAGACTTTGGAGCTGATGAAGTTTGATGATGAACAGATTCGGGAGGTGTTGGCGCGGCGGACGAGTTTGGCGACGGTGGAATTGGTGATGGCTAATGCGCAGTTGCTGGATTTGTTGCGACGGGCGGTGATGGCGGAGTTTGTGCTGGAGGCGTTGCCGGAGATTGAGGCAAATAAACCGATTGATCTGGCGCGGGTGTATTTGTATGCGGTGCGGCACAAGATGGAGCGAGATATTACGACGGGGCGGACGTTTACGTCTTTGGCGGATAAGCTGTATTTTTTGTGTGAGTTGGCGTGGGAGATGCTGAGTGAGGATAAGATGACGCTGAATTATCGGGAGTTTCCTGGTCGGTTGCGATCGCTATTTGGTGAGGAGGTGGAGTCGCAGAAGCATCTTGATCATTGGCATTATGACATGATGGGTCAGACGATGCTAATTCGGAATGATGATGGTGACTATAGTCCGGCGCATCGTTCTTTGTTGGAGTTTTTTGTTGCTTATAAGTTTGCGGCAGAGTTGGGGTTATTGGCGGCGGATTTTTTAGTGGTGGCGCAGGCGCAGTCGGGAATTGATGAGAGTTTAACACCAGGGTTTTATACTTGGTCGGACTATTGGCGGCGGGAGTTGGATGATAAGGGTGATCGGAAGTCAATTGCACCGTTAGCTGGGTTTAAGTCGGAGTCGCCGGATAGATTGCGAAAGACATTTGGTAAAAGTCCTTTGACGAAAGCGATACTCGATCTGTTGTTACCATCACTAAATAATCAACCAAATTTTTTCTTGAACTGGATTAAGTCTACAAGAGACTTTGAAGATGGATATTTAGGAGGTAACGCTGCGACCGTATTGGCAAATCAAAATCCTTACGAACTAGATTATCAAGATCTTAGCAGTACTAACTTAGCTTACGCAGATTTAACCAATGCGAGTTTGCGAGAAACTACGTTAAGTAAAGCAAATTTAGAAAATTGCATTACGGAAATTGTTTTTGATGTAGTTAATGTCATTATTATGAGCAAAGATGAACAAAAACTTATCACTGCTCACAGGGACAAGACTATTATTATTTGGGATCGAACTAGCGGTAGAGAGTTGCAACGGTTGATAGAGCACCATGTTAATATTAATTGTCTCGAATTGAGTGTTGATGGGCAATTACTTTACTCTGGCAGCAGTGATGGAACAATTAAGGAATGGAGATTAGCTGACGGTGTTTGTCAAAAGACTTTTGATGGTCAGCAAAAATCAGTGAGGTTTATATCCCTAAGCTCTGACGAAAAAGAATTATATTCCGCTGGCAGTGATGGAACAATTAAGACATGGAGATTAGCCGATGGTATCTGTCTAAACAGTCTTCAGATTTACGAAAGTCACAATCTAGAAAATACGACATTTATTAATGTAAGTAAAGATGGAATAATTTGTTTAGGTGGAATGAATGGCACTGTTAAAGTGCAAACATTAAGTGATCCTAATTACTGTAAGACTTTTTATAGCAATGATCGTTGGGTAGGCTCGATCGCACTGAGTCAAAATCGACAATTTATCTATGTTGGTCATAGTAATGGGGTAATTAGAGAGTGGAGCTTATCTGATTGCTCTAATAAGCATACTTTTATTGGCCATACAGGAGCCGTAGAGGTAATAGTGATCGATGAAAATAGGCAGATGCTTTATTCAGGAAGTCATGATCGAACAATAAAAGAGTGGACGCTATCAGATGGTATTTGCCAGCGTACTTTCGAGGGACATCAGGAAAGATTAAACACGATAATGGTGAGTGGAGACGGAAAATTTCTCTATTCCGGTGGTGCGGACAGAATGATTAAGAAATGGAATCTACTTAGTGGAATTTGTGATCGCACTTTTGATGGCACGAGAATTTCCATCCATGCAGTTACCATTAATATGAAGGGGGATATTATTTATTCTGGCAATGAAGATGGAACGATTAAGGAGTGGAATATATCTGATCGAGTTTATTGTCGTAGCATTGCTAAATACAAAAGCACTGTAAGATCGATTGTGCTGAGTTCAGATAACAAGTTTATCTATTCTGGTCATGATGATGGTTCAATTAATGAGTGGAGTATCTCAGATGGCAATTGCAAGAGAACTTTTCACGGCCATGAAAAATCTGTAGATGCAATCTCAATTAGCAAAGATGGACAATTTGTTTACTCTGGTGGTGGTGACGATAAAATTAGAGAGTGGAAACTATCAGATGGTAGTTATAGAGATATCGTCACCGATTTCAAGACTGTTTTAGTTAGAGCAAAAACATTAAGTAGAAATGGAGAATATTGCTACTTCGGCAAGAGTGATAATACGATTACTGGATTGAAAATAACTGCACGGTATCAGTCTGTTACTTTCACTGGCCATGAAAAGTGGGTCAGTGTGATTGCATTGAGTCAAGACAGCAAGTTTCTCTATTCTGGTAGTGTCGATCTAACGATTAAAAAATGGGATCTATTAACAGGGAAATGTTTGCACACATTTACTGGTCATGAAAATACAGTAAATGCGCTTTCTCTAAATCATGATGAGCAGCTTCTCTACTCTAGTAGCATTGATGGTACTATTAAGGAATGGGATGTAGTAACTGGTGAATGTTTACGCACGATCGATACCCGACTCTGTGCAGGTGCCAATATCACCAACGTCAAAGGCTTAACCCCCGCCCAAACTAATTCCCTGATTGCCTTGGGCGCGATCGATCACAGTAAATAAACCTCGATCGATGTAGAGAGGGTGGATGGGCGAATCCAAGATGGCTATATTCGATCGAGAAGCATCTTTGTTAAGGGAATCGATATAATGGATTTAGGCCGATCAATATAGCGATCGAATATTTGACTGGAGCAGATCGATGATAGCTCAATACATGGTTCAACCCTCCTCATTCATGCACATCCAGATGCAAATGAGTCAACTAGGCGAAATCTATCTGTTTAAATTCAATGATGAACTTCAAGATCGATTTGAAGCCCTATTACAACAAAGAAAGCAGCAAGATCTCACCCCAGAAGAACAAGCTGAATTTGCCGGAATTTCCGAACTATCGCGCATCTTCACCATTATTAACGCCCAGCTAGCCACTCAATCCAAATGGTGTCCACCGAAATTCGCCGATTTGTCAGACAACGCGCCCAGTCTCTCTGCGAATACTGCCACTCCCCCGAATATCTAAGTCCCGGGTTTTGGGTGCAAGGTGGTTGGCATCCACCACCAACTGATCCACAATTGGATCGATAATTATGCCGATCGATATCCGACTCTGTGCAGGTGCCAATATCAAAGGCTTAACCCACGACTAAACTGACTCCCTGATTGCATTGGGCGCGATCGATCACAGTAAATGAACCTCGATCGATTATTTGTGAGTCTAAACTGCTCTAACTTTTTCAATATCTGCCACTACTAAATGTGTCGATCTTTCCTCGATATCTGCGATCGTTTGGACAGCCTGATAAATTCGTAGAGGTGTATCCTTGAGATCGTTTGATAAAGGTAAAACCAAATGGATTGGTTGACCATTATTGTCTACTGCCCCAGCAAAAACTTGGAGCTTTTTATTGGGATGTTCCACTTGCTTCCAACCACGATCAATAATATAACTCTCGACATCTTGCCTAGATAAATTTAAGTTTAAGACTGGATTGTGTTCTATCATGGCCATACTCCCGTATCGACATTATTAAGCATCCACTGCAAAGAGTCATAGACAATCCTATTATCACCGTCGTTATCTGGTTTTTTCAATATCCACAGCAGGTATCAAAACCCATGCTCTCTAAAATCATGTCACTGACCGCGTTAGCGACAGTGAACTCACCGTAAAAGCTTTCGGTGAAATTAAAATTTTGCATTTCGATAATAATCGCAATTACCAGTTCCCCCAGATCATTTTCGCCTTCCATCCGGTGACGCATAAAAATTTGGGCACACCGATCAGCAATACTTTCATTCACCGCCTCCGGCAAATATTCAGCATCTAGCCAAGTGTGCAACTTATGGCGGAGCCAGCTTCGTTCGATTTCGGGATCAGTAGAAGGCGGCAGTTCGATCGGGGCGATTGGTTCAGCCATGGCGTTTAGCCTAGTATAAATATTTTAGAGCGTTGATTTTTGTTACCGATAGCTTATCCCAAGCGAGAAACTATCTTAACTTCGGTCAATGGCGTTAACAAACACCATCAGCACATTGATCGCCCATAGTCACCATAATTTTAGCTGGCGTACCTCTATTGCCTTCAAGTACAGCACGACCATTGGCAGCTAAGTGTCGAGCGATTTTGTAAACCGCTTCCACTCGATCGGCCTCGCCAATTTTCTCCGCAATATCTGCCACCGATAGTGGCGTAGAGCTTTGCATCAACACCCCAATCACCGCCAGTTGAATCTTCAGTACACTTGCCGCCGCTTTTTTACCGGCCTCTACTCCCGGCTGATGATAGGCATTGACATTCACCAAAGAAGCATAGAAACCTACCGCTCTTTCGTACAGAGCAATCAAAGCACCGATCGATCTAGCATCAGCCTCTTGTACCGTAATACAAATAGAGCCGCGTCCCTTCTCATACAGAGCCGTGCGCGTACCCAACAGAAAACCCGATAAATAGTCGCCCATGGTGATATCAGAATCGATCTCCCGAGAAGGGCCATGCCGATCGAGCAACACTTCTACAAAAGTCATGAAAAAATTAGGTACACCTTCGCGGAGTTGCTGTACATAAGCATGTTGGTCGGTAGAACCCTTGTTGCCATATACTGCGATACCCTGGTATACCGGCTTGCCATCTAAATCTAACTCTTTGCCTAAAGATTCCATCACCAACTGTTGAAGGTAGCGGCTAAACAGCTTCAAGTTATCTTTGTAGGGCAACACCACCATGTCTTTTTCCCCTTTGCCTTTGCCTTCTACATACCAACAAAAAGCCAAGAGAGCAGCCGGGTTACTCTTAAAGCTAGGTTGACGAGTGGCAATATCCATTTCTTTGGCTCCGGCCAACAGTCCTTGAATATCTACGCCTTGCAGGGCTGCGGGCACCAAGCCCACTGCGGACATTTCGGAAGTTCTGCCACCCACCCAGTCTTCCATAGGGAAACGAGCTACCCATTTTTCGGCGATCGCCGTTTGATCTAGCTGACTACCAACGCCAGTAATGGCCACTGCATAGTCTGGGAAGTTAAGGCCATGTTTTTGGTAGGCCGTAGCCATCTCTAACATGCCATTGCGTGGCTCGGGAGTGCTACCAGATTTAGAGATGACAATGACCAGCGTGCTGTTGAGGCGGGGTTCTACTTGGTGGATTAAGCGATCGAGTCCAGCCGGGTCGGAATTGTCAATAAAGTGAATGGCCAAAGGAGGCACATCGGGAGCTAAAGCTTCCGAGACAAACTGAGGGCCAAGAGCAGAGCCGCCGATGCCGATCGAAATGATGTCAGTAAACTTGGGGGCATTGGGGGGCTTGATTTTGCCGCTGAGAACTTGGTTGGCAAAGTCTTCGATGTTGCGAACATTGGTAATAATTTCTTCGCGGATCTGGGCATTGGGAGCTAAATCTGGGTTGCGCAGCCAGTAGTGTCCTACCATCCGCTGTTCATCGGGGTTGGCGATTGCACCGCTTTCTAACTCCACCATATCTCGGAATGCTCGATCGAACTTAGGAGCCAAGGCTTCTACATCTGCCTGAGAAAAATTAATGCGGCTAATATCTAGGTAGAATTCTAAGTCGGGATGATAGTACAACCAGTCTTGATATTTTTGCCAGAGCGATAAGTTGCTTTCCATAACCTTGACCTTCTTAGAACCCAATAAAATATGTTTTTTTAAAACCTGCCTAGCGATTAAGCTACCAGGGAAGTTGCTCATCTCCCAACAGAATTTACAATTCAACAATTTGTGACTGCCAGTCAACAAGCCACATCATTTTATCCTCTGGTCGCCAATAGTTAAGTATCAATTGTCGCAGCAGTATTCAGCAGCAGCCGATCGAGCAGTTGCAGCAAGAACCAAATCCCACCAGAGCATAGAGCCAGCACTCCCCAAAAGCCTTGTACCAAAGTGATCCCCTGATCTAACGCCCAGCCGCCAATCGGTGGGCCAATGGCAAAACCCACCGCCCAACAGAGAGAATTTAAAGAAGTGTAAACCCCCATTAATTGCTCTGGAGCAATATCGGCAGTAAGAGCCGAAGCCGTGGGGTTATAGGCTGCCAGCGCCACCGCGATGCCCAACATGGCCATGATCAACCAGCCAACGCTGTGGGCAGGCTGTAAGGTGGCCAAGGCCACAAAAATAAAGCTCATTCCCCAGATCAAAGCTGCTTTGCCTAATGCCTGGGCATGTCGATCGGGTTTCAGCCAGCGGATTACGGGTAACTGCACTGCGGCCATGGCAATGAGGTTGACGGTAAATAATACGGTGACTGTCCAGGTAGTGCCTCCAGCAAAGCGGGTGACATAGAGAGGAATTGCGGTTTCTAGCTGCGCCACGTAGGTTGTGAACATGATGTTAATCAACAGATAAAGCTGAAATCTGCGATCGCTCAAAGCCTGCAAATATCCCTGCCAAGGCGACAGGTCACTCACCGCAGTTGGCTTGGTTTCTCGGATGCCCAACAAAATCACCCAGGCAAACAAAAAGAACGACAGCCCATCCATCCAAAACAGCCAGCGGTAATCAATGGCAAGCTGCAACATCAAGCCGCCGCCAATGATGCCCAGACCCAAACCCAAGTTATCGGCAAGGCGAGTGACCGCGTAGGCGTTGCGCCGCTCATCAGAAGTTGTGGCCAAATCGGCCACGAGGGATTCATTAGCTGGCCAATAAAGTCCGATGCCCAGGCCAAACAATAAATTACCTAATACCAGTGACCAAAAATCTTGAGCCAGGGCAAACATCGCCGCCGCGATCGCCGAAGTCACCATCGCCGCTATCAACAAGGGCTTGCGCCCCACTCGATCAACCAAGCTGCCGCTAGCTAGCCGTCCCACCACACCAAAAATTGACTGACAGCCGATCGCTAGCCCCACAGCGGTACTAGAAAGATGCAGATGGCTGACAAAAAATATGGGGGCGTAAAACAGCGTCAGACCACTGCCCAACTGAGAAATCAGTCGCCCGATCGCCAGTAACCAGACTTGAGAAGCAATTTGGCGCATGAAAGAAATAGTATCAACTGATACCAAATTAATAGAACGTTAGACTGCGTATGAAGAAAAGTTGCTGATTATTGCGGATCTTGACTCAGACCTTATAATCTTTACAATGAATCCTTATTCTTTCTTTAAGGTATATAGTGGATATCGCCGTCAAGAACTCACATTTTGTTAACCAACATGCCCCGGATCCTAGTCATCGATGACGATGCAGCCATTTCAGAAATAGTCTGTATTAACCTCGAAATGGCTGGCTACGAAGTTAAGCAAGCCCCTGACGGTATCCAAGGTCAGGCTATGGCCATCCAAATGCTGCCTGACTTGATTATGCTCGATTTAATGCTGCCCAAGGTAGATGGCTATACCGTCTGCCAAAGATTGCGCCGCGATGAGCGTACTGCCGATATTCCGGTAGTGATGTTGACTGCTCTAGGACAAACTCAGAACAAGGTAGATGGCTTTAATGCCGGTGCCGATGATTATTTAACCAAGCCTTTCGAGATCGAAGAAATGCTGGCTAGAGTGAGAGCTTTGCTGCGTCGTACCGATCGCATTCCCCATGCAGCCAAGCATACTGAAATATTGAACTATGGGCCACTTATTCTAGTGCCTGAGCGCTTCGAGGCAATGTGGTTCACCAAAACCATCAAACTCACTCACCTAGAATTTGAGCTGTTGCATTGCTTGCTACAGCGCCACGGCCAAACTGTTTCTCCTAGCGATATCCTCAAAGAAGTCTGGGGCTACGACCCCAACGACGACATCGAGACTATTCGGGTACACATTCGTCACCTACGCACCAAACTAGAACCAGAACCACGTCGTCCTCAGTTCATTAAAACAGTTTATGGTGCTGGCTATTGTTTAGAATTGCCCCTTGATCAAGACCAAACAAGACAATAAGCTGGCAAATATCTTAAACTAAGCTTAATCGCTATTTGTACCTTTGCTATCTACATGGAGAATTAGACTATCGAAACCATTTATGGAAAATTGCAGGGTCTAAAACCCAATCAGCTTAAACAGCTTCGTCGCCTCTATCAAGAAAGACTGCCGATTGATCGCCTCACCACACCAGAATTTAGTCAAAGATTGGCAGCAATTAGCAGCGATATCAAATCCCCCATTTCGGCCTACATTAATCGCCGTGGCCACATTATTCGGATAGGAGTCGGCACCCCCAGCCAGACTCAAATTCCGCCGTTGGAACTCCCTCGCTATGGTGCCGAACGCCTTAGCGGTATTCGTTGTATAACCACTCAGCTCAAAGTAGAACCACCCACCGATGCCGCTTTAATGGCCATGGCTTTGCAGCGCCTCGATGCCATGGTCAGTCTTGACGTAATTTCTAGCGGCTTCCAAAAACGCGGCGGGGGTGTTACTGGTTACGTACAGCAAGCTTATCTTTCACATCTGGTGCCCCATCCAGATGTGAACTGGACTGTCTCGCCGCCATTAGATCTAGATACTGTCAGTGAACAAGATCTTACTGAGCTAATTGAAAACATTGAGCGGGAGTATTCTCGGGAAGCTGGTGGTCATAGCGGTAGCGACCAGACCGATCGGGTGGTAATTGTGGGACTAAAAACCATCGCCGTGGGTGATTTGCGGTTCCAAGATGGACTCACCGAGCTAACTCGCCTAGTAGAAACTGCTGGTGGCGAAGTCTTACAGGTGATCAAACAAAACCGCACCCGTCCCCATCCCCAAACCGTGGTAGGAGAAGGTAAGGTGCAAGAAATTGCCCTGGCTGCCCAGAAGGTGGGGGCAAATTTGATTGCTTTTGATTGCAATCTATCGCCTAGTCAGGGTCGTAACCTAGAAACCATGATCGGGATTCGGATTGTCGATCGCACCGAGGTAATTCTAGATATTTTTGCCCAACGCGCCCAGTCTGGTGCCGGTAAAATGCAGGTGGAATTGGCTCAGCTCGAATACCAGCTCCCGCGCATTAAGGGCATGGGGCTGGCAATGTCCCGTCAAGGGGGTGGTATTGGTACCCGTGGCCCTGGTGAAACCAAGCTAGAAACCGAGCGCCGATCGATCCAAAAGCGCATTTATAAGCTGCAACAAGACGTAAACCAGCTTCAGGCACACCGATCAAGAATGCGGCAGCAGCGCCAGCAGCAGCAGGTGCCTTCTGTGGCCTTGGTTGGCTATACCAATGCTGGTAAGTCGACGGTGTTAAATGCCATGACCAATGCCGAGGTCTATGCTGCCGATAAGCTGTTTGCGACTTTGGATCCGACTACTAAGCGGATGCATGTGCCGATCGATAACGAAGGCACTATTGGTCAAATCTTACTCACCGACACAGTGGGTTTCATCCATGAGCTACCTCCAGCTCTGATGGATTCTTTCCGGGCAACTTTGGAAGAAGTCACCGAGGCCGATGCTTTGATTCACTTAGTGGATCTCTCACATCCGGCTTGGCACAGCCATATTCGAGCGGTAACGGCAATTTTGGCGGCCATGCCGATTGCCCCGGGGCCAGCGTTGATTGTGTTTAACAAAATCGACCAAGTAGACGAAGAAACTATTGCCAACGCCACCTTGGAGTTTCCTCGATCGGTCTTTATTGCCGCTGCCGAACGAACTGGATTAGAAACGCTGCGCTATCGAATTTCACAGCTATTGTCATAGAGAAGTATTCGGTGATTATGGCCGATCGTTTTCATCACCTTCCCAATCGGGGCATTGACCTTCCTGCCAGCCGTAGGGATGAAAGCCACAGACTAATAAATTGCCGCCAAACATACTGCCGTTGTAATTGCGGCAGCCAACACAGGCGGGCTGATGCTCTGCGGTGGCTTCTCGGTTGGGTTCATAATACAGTGACCAATCGGGGTTTTCGCCATCAACATTAAAACCGTCTTCCCAGTCAAGATCGCGCCAAATCTCTTCGTTGAGTTCTTTGAACTCGTTAGCGATCGATTCCATATCGATAGTAATTTGCTCAGCGACACCCACAATCAAGTCCACCACTTCTGCCGAGGCTTCTTGGACTTCATTGCTAAATTCTTCAACCCCAGTGAGGATTGATTCCCAAATTTCTGCTAAATCTTTTTGCCAGTCAGACATAATTACCTAGATGCGGGTATTGGTCATAACTTTAATTTAGCATTATTTTATCGTCAAAGTAGGTGGTTGAATCTTATTAACCTTAGTGATTTATAGTGATTTCAATGTGTCAGCAGTCAACATACCCATTTGGAGGTGAGCGCGTTCGATCGATTCAATATGATCAGCATTACCAATTAAAAACTGAATAGATGTGGGAGCTTCACTCCAATTAAAAGCGCAGGCTCGTAGCTTTTCGCCAGTTAGAGCCGCAAACCAGCCCCCTAAGAAACCGGCTTCCAGACTAAAGGCTCGGTAAGTAGCATCATCTTTGATCTCTGTACTGCCACCGATACCAGAATTTTCGATAGTTACAACTATCAAGCCCTGCTCAGACAAACTAAAATCGATCAAGGGTTTGCCTAAACCATGAACAGCCCAAGCCGATTGGATCTGTACAAAGAACTCGGGAGCAATTGTGGTTAAAATAGGCTGACCATAATACTGCTTAATATCTTGCGATACCCGCCTACAAAAATTCTTACCCCAGTTATCTCCAAAGGTATATAAAGCCAAGTAAGAAGCTTCGCCTGTTTCTACCCGTAAGGTGTTAGCAACGCTACGTAAAAGCATTTCTGGTACAGCAATTAATCGATCGCCATGGCGCGTAGCCAGTAATCCGGTAGCCGGATGAGATGTGACATAGCTTTTAGGATTAAAGCAATTAGTCGGAATGACAGTAGCAGATTTGGACATAGGTAGAAAGATGTTGTCGAGAGATTGTTAAAAGTATCTAATTAAGATCGGTCATAATCATACTTTGGCCAAGCTTGAAGTATGGCTTAAGTAACTCAGCTTGCTCTTTAGAAAGCTCTTCACAAAGAGCTTTAAAAACAAACTTAACTCCTTGATAATGATGTAAGCCCATAGCTTGAATCACATTTTTTTGCCAATAAATAAAGCGATCTTTTAACATTTCTTCATCTTGCAAGAGCATTCCCAAAGCATAGTATCTTAGAGCCAAAGTTATATCTCTGCGACAAAGCTCAACTCGTGATTTGTCAATTGGCTGATTTCCAGAAAGAGCTTGGTTCTCATGCAACAGCACCATTGCTCGATCAATAATTGTTTTTTCCTTAGACTCTACAGCTAAGTACGTATCTTTACGCTCTGACCAAGAAGACATTAGGTGCTCTAAGCTACGCAGATCCTGCGCGTTAGCATAGGTTCCTTCGGCTCCTTCAATCAGTGTTTCTAATAATGTGATCATTTTTTTGACTCCATGTAAATAAAAGATGGTTTGTGTAGACTTAAGATTATCTGTACTGATTTTTGATGGTTATCTCTAGTTAAGAGAAACGTCATGAGCTGAAGAGCTTTTACTTGTGTTCAAGAATTGTTCTTGAATAACTTTGGCTGGAACTCGCCATTTAACTTGCTGAAATAATTTACCAACCGTATCGAAGCTCCCTTGGTCTTGATTAGTTAAGATAGATCTAGCTACTTTTTTAGCCACTGGATTTTTCGCCGAAGTTATAGTCGGATTATTTTGCCAGTTGACTTGCTCAAATAATTGACCAATTGTGATTAATTCATCGTCATACTCTTGTACTTCTATTTCTGAAACAGGTAGTGATTTGCTAATGCTTTGGTCAGCATTAGGCAGGTGATGTTCAGGATTGAATCTAACAAAGTTTTGCTTAGGTTTAAAGAAAAGTCGATATAGTCTTCGCAATAAAAGGACGATTGGATTCTTTTTCAACCAACTATATTTACCATTTTTCATATGGCATCTATCGGATTAAATAATTCCGATGCTAAAGAAATTTCTCCATTTTCAAAGCGCTCTGCAATCTCATTGGCATTAGCCCCTGAAGTAATCCAAAACTCAGCAGCCTTAATGCGCTCTTCAGAGCCAACCAAAAATCGACAAAAATTATTACCCATGGCATAGCACTGAATTTCGGTGCTGCAAAGATTTTCGTTGAAGGCGGCACTAAAAAAACCTGCTAGTAACCCAGAATACAAATGACAAACTGGCTTGCCCACGTATCCCAATGATTTAGCTACCGCTGAATCAAACAAATCGACATAGAAAAATCCACTGTTTCGATTGCTCAAATTAGGAGACCAAGTACCCCAGCCCTGAGCTGTATATGGCCACCACCAAGTTTCTAGGGCAAAGGCCAGATTAGATGTTGCTATAGTTAAGCCATGATATTCTTTAAACCAAGCTTGAAAAAGTACAGCATCTTGCTTACCCCAATCGAAGCCAATTTGATAACATAACCAACCAGCAGCTTCACCAACTTCGTATTCTAGTCCTTTGAGCAAAGAGACAATAAAGTCTTCTCCGACTAGTAAATTGCGCTGATGATTGTAATCTTTAATTATTCCTTGCTCTGGGTTAAAGCGAAAGAATTGGGAGCGGCTATAGTGACATGCATCACGGCTAGTGCGAGTAGGATTCGCTGCAATCTGCGGGATTTCTGTTTGAATTGTAGATGGCATAGGATAACTCTATTCTGATTATCGACCTCCGCAACTCCAGCGGTGCTGAGCGTGATCGAACATATCTTGCTGCTCTTAGTAATCCCTATTTGTAGATGAATATTACTGTTTATATTAATTTTTTGAGAAATTTGCGGCGAATTTGTTACTAGCTTCCTTCATTTTCTCTAGAGCCGATCGCATTACCAACTTACCTGCCTCTACTAATATTTCACCAGTCATAGGGTGAATCAAGGTTTGCTGGGCTTTTTTACCAATCTCTTGCTCTAAATATTCAGTCGATTTAACAAAAGTTCCCTGGGGCATTCCAATAACAACGCCATTGCCAACTATCCGAGTTTGACAAGCTAACCGCGCACCAGGCCGATCAATTTTGGTGAACTGCAACGTCATTTGTTCTTGCTGAGTTGGCGCAGTCAGTGAATCTGAACCATCTATCACAAAAAAGTGGCAAGAAGCACACATTCCTTGTCCGCCACAGATTTGGTCAATCAGGACATCATTCGCTTTAAAAACAGATAACAGCGTGACATTATGATCAGCCTCTATCTGTTTATTATCGATGCTAAGAGTAATTGTTGTCATGAGATAATAATCTCTTTTAGGAGGGTTTATTTAAAAGGTCTTTTGCTAACGAAGAAAGAGCTGAATTATTTAAAATAGTTTTATAATCAACAATTGTGCGCTCGCATTCTCCAATGAAAAATTGCACCCAAACTCGTAGGCTTCGGATCTCTGCAACTGTCAACTCTTTCTCTAACATTCTAGCATCGCAATTAAGTTTGCCAAAGTGATCTGCCGACCAGCGCTGAATAAATGGAAATTCATCCACAACACGAGCCTGAGACTTTCTCCAGTAATTACCCTGCGCTAAGGCACCAAAATAATTATTGCTGGCTGTTACAATTTCCTCCAGTGCGGCAAGCATCATTTTGCCAGTTGCAATTTGCTCTGATCGTAAAATCTTGGTCGGCTGTTCACGTAAATCTAAAGCTTGTAAAAGTTGATTCAACTTTGCAAAATCATTAGAGATAATATCTGTTACACCATAGCCTTTGACAACTTGATAAAAAGAATCATTAATTACTTCTTGTCTAGAAAGCAATACGATCGGTAAATCTTTATGTATCTTGTGACACTCTTGACAAATTTGAAAATAATTTAATTGATCGATTTTGCCTAAAATTAATAGTCGAGGAACTTCTTTAACCACATTAAGCAAAAGCTCATTATAGTTCTTGACAACTTTAATTCTATTGCGAAACTCCAAATCTATATTCAGTCTAATTTTAGCCATCTCTAATGGATCTGATTCTGCCAATATAATGCAGTTGGACAGTAGATCTGGGGCTTTGATATTTTTTTCAGTGTTAGTAGACATCATTCTTTCGCAGACACAACCCAGTAAACGGCAGTTTAAGTATTTTAACTTTTTGACGCGCTCACTAAAAAAGTATTCAAAATTCGAGAATATCTCTCTGAAATTCTAAAAATATCTTGAGCTGTGGCAAATTCTACTGTTCAGAATCGTCAATTGGTTAAAATAGCACTGATGCTTTATTAAGCGTGAATGTCTCCTAAACATCTACTTCACTCCTAATATGCCCACTGAGACTTATTTATTAACATTAAGGAGCAGGACTAAACTCCTATCGAGCTTTTTCTGTGCTCAAAACTGCCGCGAAATTTAGGCTAGGAGCTAAGAGCGGAATTTATTTCCAAGAGACTTTGGGCAAAATTTGAGTCTGATCGACCCTATCCTGATACTTTACGGCAAAGTTCAGCAGTGAATCTAACAGCGAATCAGAGAGGAAATGTGGTTCCAAACCCAAATTGAGAAGATTGGTATTCGTGGCCTTAAAATAATGATCTTCTTTTTCTACTCTGGGGTTTTCGATATTGTTGATCTCTACCTTTAAACCTAGAGTACTGGCGGCTTTTTGGACTTTTAGTGCCAGATCTTTGACACTAAACTGTTCCGTAAATTGGTTGAAGACTCGGAACTCGCCTTGATTTGCTGGAGTGGCGATCGCCAGTTCTACACAGCGCACCGTGTCTCGAATATCTAGAAAAGTGCGGGTCTGGCTGCCATTGCCATAGACCGTTAGAGGATGGCCGATCGCCGCCTGAACACAGAAGCGATTGAGAGCTGTGCCATATACTCCGTCATAGTCTAGACGGTTGATTAATAGCTCATCTCGGCCAGTTTCATCGGTGAGTACTCCATAGACCACTCCTTGATTGAGATCGGTGGCGCGGATGCCCCAAACTTTGCAGGCAAAGTGAATATTGTGGGTGTCATGGACTTTGCTGAGGTGATAGAAAGAACCGGGCTGTTTAGGATACGGCAGAGTGTCTTTGCGGCCATTGTGTTCGATCGTGATGTAGCCTTCTTCGATATCGATGTTGGGGGTGCCGTATTCTCCCATGGTGCCTAGCTTGACCAAGTGACAGTCGGGTAACAGCTCATGGATGGCATAGAGCAGATTCAGGGTGCCCATCACGTTATTGGTCTGAGTCAGCACGGCGTGCTCTCGATCGATCATCGAAAATGGAGCCGATCGCTGTTCGCCAAAGTGGACGATCGAGTCTGGTTTGAATTCTTGTAGAGTGGCGCTCAGAAAGCTGTAATTGTTGATATCGCCAATGTATAGAGGTAAAGACTTGCCAGTGAGCTCTTCCCAGCGTCCGACCCGCTGCTGAATAGGGGCGATCGGGGTGAGGGTCTGAATGCAAAGTTCGGCATCCCAATGTCGCCGCACTAAGCTATCCAAAATCGCCACTTCGTAGCCGCGCTCTGAAAGGTATAGGGCTGTAGCCCATCCGCAGTAACCATCGCCACCAATAACCAGAACTTTCATATCAAAGGTTTTTTTGAATACATGTGTTGGAGTTAATCGTGATTCCGTCTGTCATTGAGTATACTGAATCAGCAAAATCTTAGCTGTCGATGCTGCACTAGATGCTTTATGGAGTATCGGGAATCGAGATTCAATGTATCAGGTTTTGGGGATCAGTCGTCAACTTGGTAGCTCATCAGCAAAGCTGGCAGTACGGACAAACTCAAATGGCCCCGCGATCGAACCCCACACTCTTGCGTTAGTCTCTAGATCACAGCCCCGATCGAGGCTGCTAAATCGGTCAGCATCAATTTCAAAGGTGCTGGCCAAGTAGGTATCCTGGCCATTACGGTTGACAATGCACTGCTTGCCAGGCTGGACGTAGCCATAGAAACAGTTTTCTTTGCGTTCTACCAAATGGCTGCAACCTTCTAGTTTGGTCAAGCGATCGATGGTTAATTTGGATAACTTTGCGGGCTGGCGGGCAGCTCCATAGAACTCGGCTTCGTCTGTGACTAGGTAATTCTCAATTTCGATCAGCTCATCTCTAGGGACTAACTTCAAAACCCGCATCCGATATGGTTCATTCAGGGCAATATCATAGGCTTGTTCCAGAAATAGGCTGATGCCATCTAGGAGTGCGATCGGCAGCGGACGCATTGCTACTCGAATATGTGCAAAAAATGGTGGGTTGTCCCAAGCCTGTGCCTGGTTGCTAAAATCTGCTGCCATCCAGCGGGCAAGCTGTATCACATGGGGCGAGGTGGCGCTAACAGTCATGGCGGGTAAGGTTTTATTTAATTGTTCAGAATATTATATTGGGTCGCTGAAACCAGCACCAAAGAAGCTACCATATTATCCCAGTGACTAAGCACGCCAAGACCTCTCGTCAATATTTTTGGTTATGAACAATATCCCAGTAGCAATTTTATGTGGCGGTAAAGGGACTAGATTACGCGAGGAGACGGAGTTTCGCCCCAAACCAATGATCATGGTGGGCGATCGGCCAATGATTTGGCATATTATGAAAACCTATGCGCACTACGGCTTTAAAGACTTTATGCTGTGTCTGGGCTACAAAGGCGAAATGATCCGCGAATATTTCTTCAATTACGACTGGAACCACAGCGATGTGCGGCTAGAACTGGGCAGTAAGCAAGTTACCAAGCTGGGCGGTGGTCACAACGAAGAAGACTGGAGCATTTCGCTGATCGATACTGGCCAAGAAAGCAACACTGGTGGACGTTTGAAGCGATTAGGCTATTACCTAGATCAGATCGGAGCAACCACTTTTTTGGGCACTTATGGCGATGGCGTTGCCAATGTAAATATTGGTAAACTACTCGAATTTCATCGCAGTCATGGCAAGCTGGCCACCGTCACAGCAGTTCATCCTCCCTCGCGTTTTGGGGAGTTATCGATCGATCAACATTCTGTCCAGAACTTTGCAGAGAAGCCCCAAACTACGACGGGCTGGATTAACGGCGGCTATTTTGTTTTACAGCGAGAAGTTTTGGATTTAATCGAAGACGACTCTACTAGTTTTGAGGGTAAACCACTGCAAACTTTATCCGAACGCGGTGAGCTGCAAGTTCATTTCCACAATGGTTTTTGGCAATGTATGGATACCTATCGAGAATTAGAAGTGTTAAATCGTCTGTATAATTCTGGTCAGGCAGCTTGGCAAGTATGGTAATTGAAGTGATGCAAAACCTGAATTTCTGGCAAGATCGCAGTGTTTTAGTGACTGGTTGCACCGGTCTATTGGGCAGTTGGTTGACCGAAGCGCTCGTCGAAAGAGGAGCCAAAGTAGTGGGGATAGTTCGAGATGGAGTACCCCAATCTCGTTTATTTCAGGGCAATCTAGCCGAGCAAATTGCTACAGTTACAGGGTCGATCGAAGATATCACGGTACTAGAACGTACTTTGAGTGAGTACGAAGTAGACACTGTTTTTCATTTGGCGGCTCAGACGATTGTGGGGGTGGCTAATCGCCACCCTTTAGGTACTTTTGAGGCCAATATTAAAGGTACCTGGAATCTTTTGGAAGCCTGTCGGCGAGTCGGTGGTGTTAGTCGGATTGTAGTCGCTTCTAGTGATAAAGCCTATGGAGACTGCTTAGTTTTACCCTACGACGAAGATACTCCTCTGCGGGGAGAACATCCCTACGATGTTTCTAAAAGCTGTGCCGACTTGATCTGTCGCAGTTACGCTGTCAGCTACAATCTGCCGATCTGCATTACTCGCTGTGGTAACTTTTACGGCGGTGGCGACCTAAATTTTAATCGATTAATTCCTGATACTATTCGCTCTACTCTGCGATCGCAGCCCGTGACTATTCGTAGTGATGGCAGCTATATCCGGGATTACTTCTATATCAAAGATGGTGTTTTGGCCTATCTGCATTTGGCGGCAATGATGGATGATCAGAGCCTCTGGGGAGAAGCTTTTAACTTTAGTAACGAGCTGCAAATTTCGGTAATCGAAATGGTAGAAAAAATTCTCCACTTGCTTCAGCGTCCAGATCTGCGACCTGTCATTCTCAATCAAGCCACTAATGAAATAAAACATCAATATCTTTCGGCTGCTAAAGCGCGGCAACGACTCAATTGGCAGCCTAAGTATGAGTTGACATCTGCATTGGCAGAGACGATCGATTGGTACCGTGCTTTCTTAAAAAATTGATCTAAAGTATTTTTCTATGATCCATGCTCCTCAATGTCGCTTCTGTTCCCAACCTTTACAGCAAACTTTTGCTGATTTGGGCATGTCGCCTATTTCTAATGCTTTTATTCCGCTAGCACAAGCCCATTTAGGTGAAAAGTTCTATCCACTCCACGCCTATGTCTGCGATCAATGTTTATTGGTGCAACTCGAAGAATTTGAGACTCCCGACGAAATTTTTAACGAAAACTACGCCTATTTTTCCTCTTACTCCCAGTTTTGGCTCACCCATTGTCAGCAGTATACTGAGCTGATGATTGATCGGTTTGAGCTAAATTCTCACAGCCAAGTAATCGAAATCGCCAGCAACGATGGCTACTTGTTGCAATATTTTCAGACCAAAAATATTCCGGTGCTGGGCATCGAGCCAGCCGCTAATGTGGCGGCTGCTGCCGAGGCTAAAGGGATTGCCAATCTAGTGAAGTTCTTCTCGGTAGCAACGGCCATGGAATTGGTGGCAACTGGTAAGCAAGCTGATTTGCTGCTGGGAAACAATGTATTGGCCCATGTGCCTGATTTGAATGATTTCGTTGCCGGAATGAAAATACTGCTGGCTCCTACTGGCGTGATCACCATGGAATTTCCCCATTTGCTCAATTTGGTGCAGCAAAATCAATTCGACACCATTTACCACGAGCATTTTTCTTACTTTTCGCTGTTGGCGGTGGCCAAAATCTTTGCTTATCATGGTTTGACCATATTTGATGTGGAGGAGCTGTCCACCCATGGTGGCTCGCTGCGTATTTATGCTCAACATCAAGGAAATCCTCGATCGATCAGCGATTCTATTAATCAGCTCAAGGCCAAAGAAAAAGCTGCTGGCTTAGATCAGATGGCTACTTATGACGCTTTTGCCGATCGCATTCAAGCCACCAAGCGCCAGCTTTTATCTTTTTTGATTGCTGCCCAAGAAAGTGGCAAACAGGTGGTTGGTTATGGGGCACCAGCAAAAGGCAATACCCTGTTAAATTACTGCGGAGTCAAAACCGATTTGTTGGCCTACACCGTTGATCTGAGTCCTCACAAACAAAACACTTTGCTCCCTGGCACCCGGATTCCGGTCTATGCACCAGAGAAAATTTTTTCTACTAAACCAGACTATGTGTTAATTTTGCCGTGGAATATCCAAGCTGAAATCATCTCTAGTATGGCGGCAGTTCGAGAGTGGGGTGGCCAATTTGTGGTGCCGATTCCTCAACTGACCGTGTTGTCCTAAAACATTGGAGCGGCCATGATTTTTACTGAGCTTAAACTACCCGGCGTTTATCTAATTAAGCCCGAAGAACACAGCGACGATCGAGGTTTTTTTGCCCGTACTTGGTGCCAGCAAGAGTTTCGAGATCAGGGGTTGGTGAGTGAATTGGTGCAGTGCAATGTATCTTTTAACCACCGCCAAGGCACTTTGCGCGGGATGCATTACCAAGCGACTCCCCATGCCGAAGTGAAGCTATTGCGCTGTACGATGGGTGTTATTTACGATGTGCTGGTAGATCTGCGCCCTACTTCTGCTACTTTTCGGCAGTGGACGGCGGTGGAATTAACGGCTCGCAATCGCCACTTGCTCTATGTGCCCGAGGGCATTGCTCACGGTCTTCAGACTTTGGTGGATGATACTGAAATCTTCTATCAAATGTCGGCTTTTTATGTACCCGAGGCAGCGCGAGGAGTGCGGTGGAATGACCCCATTTTTGGGATAGAATGGCCTCTAGCGGTGACTGTGATAGCCGATCGAGATCGACAATATCCAGATTTTGGTAATTAGCATGGCAACCCTCCTTGACCCTCAACAAAGCTATACCTTTAGCAAGATCTTTGACCTGCGACCTGAGTTAGATCTGCTGGTGAACGAATTGGGCTATGCTCTGCGACGGGTGCCGTTAGCTTTACCGGTTTATGCAGGAGAGCTAGATCGCCTAGAGAATCTTACCCAGCGTCTGGAAGAAATTTTGCCCTATGTAAACTTGGCCAACGAAGCTACTCGCCGGGAAGTGTTAATTTCGCCGATCGTGATGGAAGTAGTGCATTATACCCAGGCTCAACTGCGCATCGAATATCCAGTAAAGGTCAGTAACCAACTTCAGGGTTATATAGACTATCTATTGCGCACTCAGAGCCATTTAATTGTGATTGAAGCCAAGCAAGAAGATATGACAAATGGCTTTACTCAATTGGCGATGGAAATGATTGCTCTTGACCAGTGGTCAGAGGTACCAGATCAACCAGAGATTGTGGGGGCAGTGACTACCGGAAATCTCTGGCAATTTGGAAGGCTGAATCGATCGAGTAAAGTAATTGAACAGGGTTTAAACAGCTACCGGGTAATCGAAGACTTGGAGCAGCTAATGCGAGTTTTAATTTATTGTTTGCGGGGCAGATAACAACTTTTAATGCTATTGACTGCGGCTACTTTTCTCGAAATCTTATGGAATCATGGCTAAAATACACTACACGAAACCTTCAATTACAGAACTAGAAATTAGCTATGCCACTGACGCAGTGACTCACGGCTGGGGCGATCGATGCTATGAATATATTGGTCGTTTTGAAAATGCTTTTAAACAGCATTTAGGGGTAAGTTATGCGATCGCTACCTCTAGCTGTACGGGGGCAATGCACATGGGTTTAGCTGCTCTGGGAGTAGCTGCTGGTGATGAAGTGATTTTGGCTGATATTAATTGGATTGCTTCGGCAGCACCAATTACTTATTTAGGGGCAACGCCGGTTTTTGTGGATGTTTTGGCCAATAGTTGGTGTATTGATCCGCAGCAAGTAGAGGCCGCCATCACACCTCAAACCAAGGCTATTATTGCGGTGCATCTCTACGGTAATCTCTGTGCTATGGATCAGCTATTGGCGATTGGTAAAAAAAATCATATTCCTGTGATTGAAGATGCCGCAGAAGCGATCGGCTCTATTTGGCATGGTCAAAGGGCTGGCTCGATCGGGGCTTTTGGCACTTTCTCTTTTCATGGGACTAAAACCATGACAACGGGTGAAGGGGGCATGTTTGTCACCAATGATCAAGAGCTATACGAAAAGGTTTTAACTTTAAGCAATCATGGCCGTGCCAAAGGTCAAACCAAACAATTTTGGCCAGATGCGATTGGTTTTAAATATAAAATATCCAATGTGCAAGCAGCGATCGGCTGTGCCCAAGTAGAGCGCATTGAAGAGTTAATTGCCGGTAAGCGCCGGATTTTTGAGTTTTATCGAGAGAAATTGCAGCAGCTCCCAATCACCATGAATCCCGAACCTCTTGGTACTCAGAATGGATATTGGATGCCGACAATGATGGTGGAGCCATCTGTAGTATTCGATCGAGAAGCATTACTCCGCACCCTCAAAGAAAATGATATTGATGGGCGAGTTTTCTTTTGGCCGTTGTCGATGCTGCCCATGTTTACAGAAAAAAGTGCGAATACAGTCAGCTATAGCCTCTATTCCCAAGGCGTGAATTTGCCATCTTTCCATGAGATAGAATACACCCAGCTAGCAACCATAGCCGATATTATCATCGGTTTCTTTGAGAAAGGATAGAATAATGGGCAATATTCTTACAGCACAGCAGCAATCGGAGTTCCAACAAAATGGCTTTTTGGTGATCCGGGGTTTTTACAATCTACCCGAGCAAATTTTGCCGGTTCAGCAGGCTGTTTACGACCTGATTGGGAAGGTGATGGAGCGTCATGGAGTAACTGATCAACGGCAGGTTTTTGATTCTCAGGATTTTGACTTGGGCTATCAGATACTGGCTGCAATCGATCGCGCTTTTGGTAGCGAGGTCTATGATGCAGTTAAGCATATTCCTAGCTTTCTGCGAATTGTGGCCGATCCTCGTCATGAAGCAATCTTTCGAGAGGTCTATCCCAATTCTCTACCGGGTTCTGCGGTTGGCAGTTCTGGGATTCGGATTGACAATCCCCACGAGCAGAAGTTTTTGGCTCCTTGGCATCAAGAATATCCTGCGCAACTGCGCAGCCCTGAAGGACTGGTCTTTTGGAGTCCGCTAGTGCCAGTAACGCCAGATATTGGTCCCCTAAAATTTTATGTCGGTTCCCATCGGGAAGGTTTGATTCCTGTCTTTACCGCCGATCCGAAAAATCCTGATAAATCTGGAGCCTATTCCTTGATTTTGAATAATGAGGTAGAGTTGGCTAATCGATACCCCTTACTTAATCCTCTGACAAAGCCGGGGGATTTGGTGCTGCTAAATTACCAGGTAGTGCATTCTTCGAGTCCAAATATGGGTGATCGCTCTCTTTGGTCAATGCAAATGCGCTATTTTAATTTTGCGGAACCGATCGGGATGCAGTATGGTTGGAAAGGCTCTTACGCCGCTGGAATCGATTTCCGCACGATTCACCCAGAACTTTGCGCCGATCTCGATTGATCGGAAAATCACTATGAACTGCAATGTTTGCGCTAATCTGCTAACGACAATCATTTACGATCCTCAGAACAAAATTTCCCTTACCTCTCTATGTCAACTCCAAGCTGGGAGTATTCGGATCTGTGCCTGCGAGACCTGCGGACATTTACAGACCAATGAAATGGCCGATTTGGAAAGTTACTACAGCAAATCCTACACTATTTTGCTAAATAGCGAAGAAGAGGATCAGATCTACAAAGTTATCGATGGCAAACCTCTCTATCGTACTCAGCATCAAGTTGACACACTCTTACAGAAAGTGGTTAACAAGGGGCTACGTATTTTGGACTATGGCTGTGCTAAGTCCTCGACCATGAAACAGCTCAGTCGTCACGATCTTGATACTCAGATCTATCTCTTTGATGTCAGCGATATGTACGTGGAGTACTGGAAATCTTTTTTACCCGCTTCTCAATGGGCAACCTATCAGATTCCGGCAGATTGGTTAAAAACATTTGATTTGGTGACATCCTTTTTTGCATTGGAACATATTGCAGATTTAGAACTATGTCTCAATCAAGTCAAATCTTGCTTAAAGCCCAAAGGCACCTTCTATTTTATTGTGCCCAATACCTTTACCAATCCCAGCGATTTTATTGTGGCCGACCACGTTAACCATTTCACGGTGGCTTCGCTGCAATATCTGCTTCAGAAAAATGGCTTTATAGAAATATCCGTGGATGATCAAGCTCACTTTGGTGCCTTTGTCGTAAAAGCTCAGCTAGAGCCTAATTCAAATGCTACGGTACTACCTACTGAAGTTTCGCAAGCTTTGCAAGATGCCCAGCAGATGGCAGATTACTGGAGTAGTTTGAGTGTCAAAATCCGCACGTTTGAAACAGCTCATTCGGATCGCCCCGCTGCTATCTATGGTTCTGGTGTTTATGGTTCTTTTATTCTGAGCAATTTACAAAATACTAACAATATTCGTTGTTTTATTGATCGCAGTCCTTTTCAGCAAGGTCAACAAGTCTTTGAGAAGCCAGTGATTGCGCCCAATGCGGTGACTGATGAAGTAGAAGTGATGTATGTCGGTTTAAATCCGCAAATTGCCCGAGGAGCGATCGCCGAAGTAGCTGCCTTTCAATCTCTTAACTGCGAATATCTATTTTTATAGTTATGCTAGAAAGCAAACGTCTGATTCTCAGAAGCTGGCAAGACCAAGACCTAGAGATGCTATTGCACCTGCGGAATGACGTGGAACTGCAATTGCAATTAATATCTCAGCCTCGCCCCCATTCTATTGACCGCCTGCGTCGCTGGCTGTCAGAAAAATCCAGCAGCGCTGACTTAATCTTTTTTATCATTGCTCAGAAAGAAAACAATGAATCGATCGGCTATCTGCAATATAACAACCTCAATTTACTGCACCGACATGGAGAACTCGGTATTTGTTTGGCGGCAGAGTATCAGGGACAAGGCTTGGCTAGCGAAGCAATGGCAATCTGCGAGGCATACCTGATGCAGACTTTTAATATTCGGAAAATTAGTCTGAGTGTTTTAGAAGAAAATCAGAGAGCTATTCGTTCCTATCAGAAAAATGGTTTTGTACAGTGTGGCCTGTTACAACGACATGTTTTTTTGAATGGCCGAGAACAGAATGTGGTGTTGATGGAAAAATTCATTGAGCTGGCGAAACCATGAAAATTGTTATTTCTCAATCCATGTTTTTTCCTTGGGTCGGACTTCTAGAGCAGATCCGACTAGCTGATATTTATGTCTACTATGATGACGTACAGTTTTCTAAAGGGAGCTTTGTGAACCGGGTGCAAATTAAGACTGAGCGCGGTCAGCAGTGGCTCACTGTGCCGGTGATTCAGAAATTTGGACAGTCGATCGCCGATGTGGCGATCAACAATCGGCAAAACTGGCAAGAGCGGCATATTCAAATCCTTAGACGTGCTTACGATCAGGCAAATTTTCGGGATGAGATGCTAGCCTTAGTAACTGATCTCTACCAGCAAAACCACACCCATATCGGTGCTCTCAGCCGCGCTTCGCTGCAATCGATCGTGCAATATTTTGGCCTGGAAAAAGGCCGTCAATTTATAGATGTAGCAGCACTCAATATTGGAGGTAACAGCAGCCGACGGGTTTTAGATGTTGTCATGGCCTTACAAGGCACTCAATATATTACCGGGCACGGTGCCGCTAAATATTTAGACCATAGTTTATTTGAAGCAGCTCACATTGATGTGCAATATATGGAGTACCAGAAAAAACAATATGTCCAATTGCATGGTGAATTTACTCCTTTCGTCTCTTGCCTAGACCTGATCGCCAACTGTGGTCGAGCTGGCAGATCATATATATGTTCCGAAACCGTTCCCTGGCAAGATTTTTGCACATATTCTCTCGCCTGAGACCATGTGCAAACTGTTGTCCTCTCTATCTTATAATTAGCTACAATTCATATGAATAATAACAGTCCTACAATTACCACAATTATTTGCACTTATCGTAGGCCAAAAATGCTTCGTCGGGCTATCGAAAGTGTTCTAAATCAAACATATCAAGACTTTCAAATTTGTATTTATGATAATAATTCCGGCGATGAAACTGCTGCTGTCGTAGCTGAGTTTGCCAAAGAAGATCCAAGGATTAAATACTATTGCCACTCCGAAAATATTGGATCTACAAAAAATTATTTATATGCAATGAATGAAGTGTCTACGCCAATATTTTCGTTTTTAGCTGATGATGATTTGATATTGCCTAACTTCTATAGTGTGGCCATGGCTGGTTTTGATAGGGAACCTCGTGCTCTTTACTCTGCAACTTCTTTTTTGTCTCTATCATTAGATGGCAAAAAAGTCTATAGTATTCTTTTTCCGTCCAAAGTCTGTTATCCACCAGATGGCTTGTTTGAATTTCTTGAGTCTCGCACTCAGCCTCACTTACATGCAATATTAATGAAAAAAGAAATTTTGTCTGAATGTGCTGCATTTAACCCATATCTATGGGCTGACTTAGACTTTTTGTATAGAGTTGCAGCAGCACATCCTGTGGTGCTCAGCTCCGAAGAATGCTTCCTATCTATTGTTCATGATTTGGATAAAAACAGAAAAATTATAATTGATCACGCTTGGCTAGAACAAGAAACCATTGCAGCTAGTCTGAAACCACTACTGTCAGATGAATCATATCAGAGACTTGAAAATATATTCGATAAAAAAACTAGATCAGTCATTTATCTATTAGCAATAGAGTTGATCTATGCTAATGATTTAGAAGGTGCAAAGGTAGGCGCTGATAGATTGATTAGTAAATATGGAATGTATCGACAAGCTTTTACGCTGAAGACACTAGTATACATTTTTAGTGTATTTCCATTTATATTGAGTTTTTTGAGATCTGTACGGTACCTAAGACTTTTCCCTGCCAGTAAAGAGAAACATCCTATTTTAAGCTACTCACAATACATGAATATTTATCGAAACAAAAAATATTAATTAAGAAATGCCATTATTCTTAATATCTAAGCCAACTAAATTCCATATCAAATCAAGACTATATATGAAAAAAGAAACAGATGTCATCCTTCCTAAGTTCGACAGTACCACTAAAATAATTATCTTTACTCATGGTGGAGGCAGATTTGGTAATCAAATGTTTTCATATGCTCATTTACTGGCATTTTCATTAGAACACAAAGATATCGATTTTATCAATATAGCTTGTTGGGAATACTCAGATTTACTAACAGCAAAATGTACTAATTCTATATGCTCTAGATGCCTGGACAGAAAATGCTATTATTCTTGGTATCTTCTTCATCTGTTTTGCAAATACTTATCAATTAAGAATAATACCACATTGAAAAATATTATTATTCATCTTTTATATTTTTATGGCGGCAACTATTTTGCAAAATACTACCACGCACAATCACTTTTAGTCAAAAAGCCCTGGATAAATGAAACGTTACTGGCTGCTAAAATTTTACCAAGCTTAGATCTAGCTGATCCTGAAAGTTTTAATCTAATCAACCAAGCAAACATTACTTTCCTCTCTGGTTGGGAAATTTGTGATTGGAAACTTGTAGAAAAGCATCAAATAGAAATCAGGAATTCCTTGCAAATCAATCACAAATACACAGAGATTAGTCTATCTTTCATCTCTAATTTACGCAAAGAATATAATTTAATCATTGGTATAATGATTCGGCAAGGAGATTATCAACAGTGGGAAGGTGGAAAATATTACTTTACTACACAGCAATATGTTGATAGGATCAATCAAATCAATGGCATATTGCAATACCAAGGAAAAATAGGCTTTGTAATAGCTTCTGATACCAAGCAAGAATTAAGCGTTTTTAATAATCCAAATATTCATTGCACTACAGGGATAGCTGGAGGTCAAGGACATTACATAGAAAGTTTAGTACAGTTATCACTTTGTGATGCGGTAGTCTCTCCTCCCAGTAGTTTTTCTATGTGGGCAACATTTCTGGGTAATATTCCTTTTGTTTCCTTAAATACATCTGAACAAATTATTACACAAGAACAGCTTATGCATAATAGCTGGCTTGATTTTATCAGTACAAAATGCTAATCTTGGAAAGATCAAAAGTCATATCATGGCGAAACAATCTGGGAATTGACATTAAAGTTTTGCATGAGCAGAAACCCCTCGATTGTTGTAAGAATCGTTTCTTGCTTCATCTTCCAGCAGGCAAGAAGTTTTTGGCATCTATCAGCCAAAAAACTTTTATTGATGCCAAAGAATTTCAATCTCATAATCCTTGGTTCTCATGGCTGAAAAGATGACATGTATTTACTCTGCACATTTATAAATCACAACTATTTTTTAACTACTAAACCAATGAAAACACCGGTAGCATTATTTATCTTCAATCGATCAGATACCACTATCAGAGTATTTGCAGCAATTCGCCAAGCCCAACCAGCAAAATTGTTCATAGTTGCTGATGGGCCACGACTTAATCAACCGACAGATCAAGAAAAATGTTCTGAAGTTAGAGCAATTATTGACCAGGTAGATTGGCCCTGCCAAGTCTATAAAAACTTCTCAGAAGTAAACCTGGGCTGTAAAAAACGAATGCTCACTGGTTTGAACTGGGTATTTGAGCAAGTTGAAGAAGCAATTGTTCTCGAAGATGACTGCTTGCCACATCCTAGCTTTTTTCGATTTTGTGAAGAGCTATTAGAAAAATATCGGCATGATTCTAGAATTGGTATAATTTCTGGCCAAAATAGTTTGTTGGGCTATCAACGAAATGCTGATAGCTACTATTTTGCTCAGATTCCTTATATTTGGGGTTGGGCAACCTGGCGCAGCCGCTGGCAGCTATACGATTTTAAGATGAGTCATTGGCCGGAAGCCAGAGATGGAAAATGGTTGAAAGATATTTTCAAAGAAAATGCTGTGGCCGAGTCGTGGCTTAGTACTTTCGATCATAATCATGCAGGCTTTTTTAATGCTTGGGATTATCAGCTAACGTTTACTTCATTAGTCAATAATTGGTTGAATCCTACAGCTAATATTAATTTAGTAACCAACATCGGATTTGGAGAAGGAGCCACTAATACTAGTGAAACTGGCAGCATTTTTGCAGATTTAGCAGCACAAGAAATATCCTTTCCATTGCAACACCCAAAATTCATGGTACCTGATCGCACCTCCGAACTACGAGTTTTTAGAAAGAAATTCTATGTGCCCATTACTCTTAAGCTCGACCGAGCAATTCGCCGCTACTGGAAAAAAAGATTTAACAATCTTTAGCCCTCAATATGTTTATTAAACCATTAATTCTCAATACCTATGATCGAGTGGGCGGTGCGTCAATTGCGGCTTATCGTCTACATTGTGGCTTACGACAAGCCAATGTAGATTCCAAAATGATGGTGGGCTACAAGTTTACTAACGATGATACCGTAATTAAATCTAGCCAGAATTTAGGAGATCAAGCCCTAAATTTTTTCAGGCCAGCATTAGATTCTTTTCCTCTGACCCCTTACCCACAACGGCAAAACAATACCTTTTCTTTTCAATGGTTTCCCGATGGTTTAGAACATAAAATTGCGCTTTTAGCACCAGATATTATTAATTTGCATTGGGTTGGGTCAGGTTTTGTGCAAATTGAAACCATCGCTAAATTTCGTCAGCCAGTGTGCTGGACTTTGCATGATATGTGGGCTTTTACCGGCGGCTGCCACTATAGCGATGGCTGCGATCGCTTTACCCAGAATTGTGGAGCCTGCCCAATTCTATGCAGTAACCAAGCTTCAGATATTACTAAGCAAGTATGGCAAAGAAAAATGACTGCTTGGGCAAAGGCCAACTTGCAGATTATTACCCCCAGTCGGTGGCTCGCCGATATTGCCCGGAGTAGCAGCCTGCTTCATAATTCATCTATCAGGGTGATTCCCAATGGTGTTGATACCGAAACTTATCGATCGATCTCGCCCGAATCGACTCGTGTACAGCTCAAACTACCAATAGATAAAAAACTAATTCTTTTTGGTTCACTAAATGCCACTAGTGATACCCGAAAAGGCTTTGATCTGCTGATTGCAGCATTGGCATTATTAGATGACATTACCAAAGAACAAGTTGAACTGGTGATTTTTGGTGCCGATCAAAAACGAAATTCTCCAAATTTTGGTATGAAAACCCATTATTTAGGTGAACTAAAAACTGATCAAAGCCTAGCTTTAGCCTATGGAGCAGCAGATGTGTTTGTATTGCCATCGCGTCAAGACAACTTGCCGAATACTTTGTTAGAAGCTCTGGCCTGCGGCACCCCTTGCGTGTCTTTTGGCATCGGCGGCATTCCAGAAGCGATCAATCATCAAGTCAACGGCTATGTAGCACAAGCTTTTGATCCTCAAGATTTAGCAACTGGTATTAGTTGGGTCTTAAATCAAGCTTTGCCGCTCAATCTCCGTCAAAAGGCTCGACAAAAAGCCGAACAAGAATATTCCTTAACAGTGCAAGCCAATAGATATCGATCGCTATATGAGTCTTTGTTAATTTAGTTGGCAATGGGTCATTTATCAACGATCTGAGTTTTATTGATCTCAATTATTATTTTTGCTGTTATCGAAATCAAAGTACAATAGTGTAGCAAACATTACTACAGAAATTATATGTTAAATTTACGTGGTAAAAAAGTATGTTTAGTAATCAGCATTAATATTGCTCTCTTTGAGAGGTAGAATCTGATTAAGGACGTAAATTAGTTATTAAACCCATGATCGATCTAGTAGACATTAAACGAGACATTGACACATTGGGTGATCGCTTGGGTAAAACCCAAGACTATCTTTGACTTGCCTACCCTTCAAGCCCGCATTGCCGACCTAGAGCAAGTCGCCGCCCAGCCAGACTTTTGGGATGATCGCACCATCGCCCAAGCCACCCTGCAAAGCTTGGACGACTTAAAATCTAGTCTAGAGCAGTTCGAACGCTGGAAATCTGACCTTGCCGATGCCGGGGCGGCCTTAGAAATTTTATCGATCGAAAACGATGATCTGCTTTTAACCGAAGCCGACCAAAACCTACGGCAGTTAGCCGAAGAACTCGATCGCTGGGAACTAGAGCGGCTGTTGTCTGGCATTTACGATACCAAAGGTGCCGTGCTTACCATCAATGCCGGAGCCGGTGGCACCGATGCTCAAGATTGGGCAGAGATGCTGCTGCGCATGTATACCCGCTGGGCAGAAAAGCATAAGTATCAGGTACAGATCGATGAAATTTCCGAAGGAGAGGAAGCGGGCTTGAAATCAGTGACGATCGAAGTAATTGGTCGCTATGCCTACGGTTATCTCAAAGGCGAAAAAGGCACCCATCGCCTAGTACGCATCTCACCCTTTAACGCCAACGACAAGCGCCAAACCAGTTTTGCAGGGGTAGAAGTAATGCCCCTCATTGACCAGTCGGTGCATCTAGATATTCCTGATACCGATCTAGAAATTACCACCACCCGGGCTGGCGGCAAAGGCGGCCAAAACGTTAACAAAGTTGAAACGGCAGTGCGAATTGTCCATAAACCCACCGGAGTCGCCGTGCGCTGTACCCAAGAGCGCAGCCAGTTGCAGAACAAAGAAAAAGCTCTGGTAATTCTCAAAGCCAAGCTCTTGATTATTGCCCAAGAGCAAAAAGCCCAAGAAATCGCCGAAATTCGCGGTGATATTGTAGAAGCTGCCTGGGGCACCCAAATTCGCAACTATGTGTTTCAGCCCTACCAAATGGTCAAAGATCTGCGTACCAGCGTAGAAACTAGTGCGGTACAAGACGTAATGAATGGTGATTTAGACGACTTCATCGAAGCCTATCTACGCCAGGAAAACCAGATGGTATCTGATGATTAGAGAGGTTTAGTGTGGATCTATCCAAGTCCGTGCAAGAAGCGATCGATTCTTCCCTGAAAAATTGGCTCCAGAGCCATTGGCCACTGGGTTGGATCATCACCAACCTGTGGCTGAGCATATTACTGCTATTGATCTCGATCATTCTATTTTGGGGGCTATTGAGTGCTTTGGGGCGTAGTGTCCAGCAAGGCTGGATTTGGGTGCTAAGTAGTCCTATCCAGCTACTAAGATTAGCAAAACCAGCAGGTGTGCTGAAAAAATTCCGCTTACCTGATCGAGAGCAAAAAATTGAGATACTCATGCAGCAATTGACCAGCAACCAGCAACAACAAGCGCGATTACTTGCTGAACTCACTGCTTTAGTACAAAGCAAAAATAGCTAAGGCACAGAATTAAATAAACATCTATCCGCATCCCGCCCTCTCACTATGTTGAAATATTCCACAGAATAGCAACAAATACTTGGCAGATTAATAATTATTAAGCAGGAAATATGATCAAGCTGAAAAGCATCAACCTGACATTTTCATCGAGTAAATATATGAATATATCGTACTCCCAGAATCAAAAATCTAAACAGAAGGCATATCATCTACACCTTAGTGATGCAGAAAACTTTTTGGTATTAAATAATGATTGTAGTAGTAAAATAAATGACTCAAAAAGAGAACATAGTAACTTTTGAGAATTCGACTTGTTTATCCAAATCCTCTCGCTTTTTGCGGGAAGCACAAGCTGGGCCTATTTTACCCCACGGTATTGGAATTAGTCTTGGCAGCATCAAAGCGTTATAGCAAATTTGCTTCACCTCTCTTATTCCAAGCTGTAACAGGCTTAGCCCCCTGTCCCAATGCCAATCTAGAACTCTTCGTCTTCCTGTTTCCATTACTATCAACCCTATTCTAATTGCCAACAGTTGGGCGATTTCTAACATTATCAGCAAGTTCCCCAAAGCCTTAGCATCTCTTATCTTCGACTTCAATATCTCAAAAGTACCGGATTTATAATCCTTATAATGCGATTCTATTCCTCCAAATCTTTCTCCGTATAGTCTAAATGTTTGCAGTGAAAGCTCTGTACTTGTTATAGCAATCCTAAATGGATTGGCGGACAGGCTGGTATAAATGAACTTTAGGGAAATCAAACTTTTGTCCATCAGTAAAAAACTTAAATAATACTTTAACAGCCTCAAAAGACCTGCATAGATGCCAGTATTTCCTCAAGAAGTTTTTAGCTTGCAACCAAACATCTTCTATCGGATTTTGCTTGGGAGCATTTGGAGCAAATAAAACACAAGTAACCGGCCAATCTTCTGGAGCAATTCCATCATTAATTGTTGCCAAGTAATCTCGAAATTCTCCAAACCTATGATAGCTGGCTCCATCCCAAATTAATATGATTTTCGCTTTTCCATACCTATTTTGTAAATGCTTAACAAATTCAACTGTTGATGCACCATTACCAGCAGGATATGCTTGAACGGTAAGCTCTTGAGTTTAATAGTTTAGCGCACCATAGTATGTTTGACGATCTTTCTCATTCATGATAGGAATTTCAGTTCGTTCATTAGTCTTGCCCCAAACATATCCACAGATATCTCTGTTGACCAAGTGACATTCATCTTGAAAAAGCACTACGACATCCCCTAGCTCAATCTCTGACTGCTTTTCAGCTAAAATATTGTTTATCTCATCAGTCTTTTTTTTACTAATGTTTCATCAAATTTAGGGTTGATTTTTTGAGACTTTTTCCAGCTAATGTTTGCTAAATCAAAAAGATCATAATAGCTTTGTTTTGACTTATATACAATTCCATATTGATTGTCTATGTGATTAATTAGCTCATCTAAATGCCAATACTGTCTATCTCTTAGCCATTTGGATATTTCGACTGTTTGTTCCAGAGTTAAGTACTTTTTTGATCCCTTGTAACCTAATTTTATTCCTTCGATTCCATTGGCTTCAAAATTCTTTTTCCAATCACCAACAAAGTCCTTGCCAGCTCCTAATAATTGTGATATTAGTTTGTGAGGGTGTCCTTCAATAGCCATTTTGACAGCTACTGCTCTCTTGAGTTCTCTAGCATCTATATCACTTTTAATAAATGACTCTAGGCTGGAAATTTTCTCATCTTTTATCTTTTGTTCTAGTAAGAAGTTATGCATTGCCTACCTTTGCATAATTAGCCTTTAAATATAATCATACCATGAATCGAATTCTGATTTAGGATTGCTATAGTGCTATATAAAATCGATGGCTTCGTACCATTTCTCAATTAATCATACAATTACTTAGGAAAACACTCATGATGTAATTGCATTATTCACAAATTAATTGCCATCAGGTTTTAGAGGTTGATCGATAAATAACATCCTCTAGCTTTTCATCAGCATAAGCATCGGAGTTGGTAAGATAACTAGAACAGGAGCCAACCATGTTGACAGTTAAGCCATTTTTGAACACCATCAACAAGCCATGCTCTTCTTCCCAGTCGCAATAAGATGATAAAGAAATGTAGATACCTTCATCACCACCAAAGCGCCGTGACACCACAGCTTCACCACCAAGCTCAATGTGTTCCCAAATATCTTCGGGGGCAGCAATCTCAATAAATTCTTCGTCGCTGGGAGCAAAGCAACTATTGCAGTCTTGGTAATATTGGTAAATATCCTGTTCCACAGCACGAATCACAGATTCATCGATCAATAAAAAGTTCTGAATAGCAACATGAAAATCTTGTTGGCAAGGATCCTCATCATAGTTCTCGATGCTAATAAAGCAAGTCTCATCACCAAGCACGGGGATATGCCTTGGTTCGCTACAATACCAATCATCTTCGCTCTCTTGGCGAAATACTCCTAGTCCAGGGATTTTGATCGTTTTCATAAGGGTTTATAGAAAAGTGATTGATGTCGTTATTTATGTTGACACACTATGGAAATACATGAGTAGAAGTACGAATTTCTCAAGAAGTTGCTATCAATGGCTACTTTGATGTTGGTTGTACCAACTAATGGCAGCAAATTCAGTTATTTCTTCACATGGAGGAAAAATCATACTCAGAAAAATCCGATATTTCTAGTAACGTTGTGAACACGGAATTTTGGCGAATAGAATTAAAGTCTGGATCTTGGTCAGCAAATTTGATAAATTGATCTGGATCTATGCTAATAGCATATTGCAGTGAATCGAGACTTTCTTCTACCTTGCCCCAAAGAGCATAAGTACAAGCACGATGATAAAAAACGTTGGCATCTGCTTGAATACTTATAGCTCTGTTATAACTTTTGATCGCCTGCTCATATTGACCCAAATGATTGAGAGATATACCACAGTTATACCAAGCCTGATGATAGTTTGGCCTAATTTTGATAGCTTCCTTATAAATAGCGATCGCCTTTTCAGTCTCACCCAAATGACTCAAGGCTACTCCACAATTACCCATAGCTTTATATAGATTCGGGTCAATTTCTAATGATTGACCATAGCTTCTAATTGCTTCTTGATACTGCCCTAACTGCACCAAGGTATTGCCGCGATTATACCAAACATCAGCATCATCGGCTTGGAAAGAAATAGCAATATTATAGCTATTGAGCGCTTCTTGGTAACGAGCTAATTTCTCTAGAGAATAGCTGCGGTTTTTCCACGCCGGATGGAACTCTGGTTGAATTTCTAAAGCATGATTACAACTAGTAAAAGCATCCTCATACCGCTGCATTTTATTTAGGGTACAGCTCCGATTATACCAAGCTTGATGATTTTCTGAATTCACGCAGATAGCATTTTCGTAGCTAATCAAAGCCTCATCATATTTTTCTAATTTGTCTGAAACCAAACCACGGCTATACCAAGATTCGCCATCAGCAGGATTTATTTCTAATGCTCGATCAAAGACTTTCACCGCAGCAGTAAATCTTCCTAAACCACTTAGAGCCACACCATAATTGTACCAAGCTTGATAAAAATTTGGATTAACTTCAACGGCGCATTCAAAACTTTCGATCGCCTCTGAATATTTCTCTAAGCTAATATAAGCTATACCCCGACTGTACCAAGCATTGTAATCATAAGGCTCTAAATCGATCACTTGATCGTAGCATTCGATCGCCTCTTGGCAATAACCTTCATTAAATAGCTCGTTTCCTTGTGTGACACTTAGGAATGCTTTTTCATATTGCAAGCCTTTCAAAACAGACTGACGTTTACTACTATATTTAGATGAGTTCATTTACAAAACCTTCTTCAAGATAGGACAGGCAATTACCGCCAACTGTTAATAACATTCCCCTAACATTTTGCTTTGTAACACGCTGATTCAAAAAAATACTTTTTGAAGTGCGCCGTGAATTGATTATTTTGGCTCACTCATTTGCTTTCGTTCTGCTAAAGCTAATAAAGTCTGTTGGTGACGTTCTTTCGTAATCGGATAAAAATAAGCACAAATCAAACCACAAATCAAAGATAAAGTAGGAATTGGCCCAATTGACCAGCGAATTGCCATTAAAACTTCTGGGGCTTGTACTTGTGAAATATTATCAATGGGTGGCTTAAAGCCAGTAGCGTCAAGGCTTTGAAGCATTAATGCTACTGCAAAACCCAAGCAAATTTTCTGACTAAATACCATAAAGCTATAGAAGAATCCCTCCCGTCTTTTACCGGTATTTAACTCGTCCAATTCAATTACATCTGGCAACATCGACCAAGGAATCAGGTAAGCTGTGGATACCCCCACACCTGCCAAAATTGCCAATCCGTACATCAAACTAACCTGTCCTGGCTGTAACAAGAACAAACCACCTTGAGCAAAGATCCATAGGATCATGCCAATTACATATACAGTCTTTTTACCTAGTTTTTGTGCTAGTTTACTCCATACTGATAACATTGCTAATGCCGTTCCTTGCACCGCCAACATCACTAACGGCATATCCTTATTGCTCATGCGCATATAATCCACCACAAAATAGGGAATTACGGCGGCAGTGAGTTGCAAACTAAACCAAGAAGATAAATAAATACCAATCACATACAAAAAAGGCTTATTACCTAAAGCCGATCGCATTTGTTCTAGCCAGCCCATATTCGCTGATTCATCCTGTGGCTCAGCGTTTAACTTGGCCTGTCGTCGGGTGCCAAATACCGACCAAAATAACGGCAAAATTGAAATTACCCCGCAGATAGCACCAATCCATAGATATTGTGCCTGAGGCGAAATTTTTATATTAAAAGCAGCAGTGGCAATTAACAAGGCCAAAATACTGCCGCCGATCGAGAAGGTAAACCGAAAGCTGCTCAGGCTAGTGCGCTCATCGTAATCTTGGGTCAACTCTGCCGTCAGCGCCGTATAGGGCAGGTTCACCACCGTATAAAAACTGTTGAATAGAATTGAGATCAGAGTATAGAAAAGAAACAGACCAAGCTGGTTTTCCACTCCAAACGGCACCAACCACTGTAAAAAGAAAAACAGCCCAAAGGGAATCGCCCCCACCAACATCCAGGGATAACGCCTACCCCAGCGCTGCTTAATTTTTTCCCCAAAGACATCTCCCCGATCGCTCATCATGCCCACGATCGGATCATTAATGGCATCCCAAATTTTCCCTACCAACTGGCTCTGACCAGCCAAGCCGGGACTGAGATGTGCCACATTAGTCAAAAAAGGCGAGAGAAAAGACAGTAACACCATTGCCGTAATTGCTGGCCCTAAATCTCCAGCGCCATAGGCCATCTTGGTACTAAAAGTTAATTTCTCTTTGGGGGCGGGCTTAGCTGGCAGCGAATCTGACTGAATCATGTTGATTGCTCTTGATGTAATACATTTCTTAACTTATTAACCGCCTAGGTTTCAGGCACCGCTGAAAGCTCTTCTTTACCCAATATATTACTCAGCTCAATCCACTGACTGACGCTAAGATCTTCAGCTCGGGCTTCTGCGGTTGATCCTAGCTGGGCTAATAGACAACCAATTTTTTCGCGGTTTTCGTCAGGATCACCAGTGATCGATGATTGTAAATTCTTACGTAACATTTTGCGCCGACTACTAAAACCCATCCTTACTAGTTTATCTAACCACAAAGGCTGGGCAGCGACTTGCCCAAAAGGCCGAGGTCGCAGTTGAATCACCGCCGAATCTACCTTGGGTGGCGGCGAAAAATCTTTGGCTAGCACCGGACAGATTAACTCACAGTCAGCTAAATACTGAATTCGCACAGTAAAAGCGCCAAAGGCTTTGGTGCCCGGTTTGGCTGTTAATCTTTCGGCGACTTCCTTTTGTACCAGCAGGGTAATACTGGCAAAAGCCGGAGTCAGCGGCGCTGATATATCACCCAAAAGCTTTTCTAAAATCGGGCCAGTAATGTTGTACGGAATATTGGCGACCACCTTATTGGGCTGCTGAAAGCGCGGGAAATTGGTGAGTTGCTCTGCTACATCCATCTGCAAGAAATCGCCCTGGAGCAACAAAAAGTCATCCAAATTACCAAATTTCTTTACCAAATGCGCACAGAGATCTCGATCGATCTCTACAGCTACCACCGGCACTTTTCTAGCCAGTCGGGTAGTCAAAACCCCCATCCCAGGGCCAATTTCTAACACTCGATCATTCTCACCCAGCGCCGCAGCCGCCATAATCCGATCGAGTACCCGTTCGCTGCGCAGCCAATGCTGTCCAAACTGTTTCTTTGTTTTCACTTCTTTGTGCGTACTTCTTTGTTTTTAGGGTGCCGTAGCATCCGCCAAACCAGAGCGGCTCTATTCTATCAGTTGCAGATGCCGGGTTGGATTTTTGTGGATGGGCAGAGAAATTTTGTTGCCGCCAGAAATGCGGATTTCGCCATACTTGCGCAGCTCGCCCAGCATTCGGGTGATGGTTACTCTGCTGGCACCGATCGCCCCAGCCAATTGGGAATGGGTTAACACAAAGGGGATGCAAAGACCTGTACTATCTTCTTCGCCAAACTCTTCTGCTAAAAGATGGAGATAGCCCAAAAGCTGATCTACCGTGCGACCTCGGGTAAGATTATTGAGCCGCAGCATTTGCCGCTGATGCTGATAGCAAAAAGCCTGGAGCGTATCCATTTCGAAACCGGGCACCAAAGACAGCTCCCTTGCATGAATGCGTAGCACTTCGGTATTACGGATATGAGCAGTGGCTTGAATCTGAATATGGGGATCTCGCCCTACTTCAAAAGGTTGATTATTGCCCACCAAAGCTAATAAAGAAGGTACTGGATCTTTGAAAGAGTCAAGAACTCCTCTGGATGTTGATAACTTAGACCGGCTAGGCAAAGACTCACTGATTTGTTGACCATGTAACCGCACTACTCCTCGCTGGACAAAATATATCCACCCAATTTCACAAAATACTACAGCATCTTTTTGATATTGCTGACAGCGATCATTCTCCTGTGCCCAATGGCAAATTTGCTGCCAGCGCAATAGAGAATCTTCAATGGTGGGTGGTGCGTAAACACTATACATAACTAATATACATAGGTAATTCAACAGTAGGTTCGGGCTTCCAGTATATTACATTGAGTACTCAAAAATGTCAGTTTTCTTATCTTGCAACGTATTAGCTGATTTAGCACTTTCTGCCAAAGCTAGCAAAATATTATCTGAGTTAATTGTTGATAATAATCAGCCACAGATACTGCTAAAAATCACACCGATAGCAATGGCTCAATCGCATACATTCCTTACCCAAAAAGGGTTGTACTTCAGTATCATCATTTATCAAGCAATATATAATAATGCCAGCTTGAGTGCAAAAACCTCCCTGGAGCTGCTTAATTTTGGTCTTACAAATGCTTTCAATGAACGAACGTTCGTTCATAATCGATTGCAATCAAATAGCAATGAACTATCACTAGGAAACAGGACAAAATGGGGAGAATTACTAATAACTCAGCTTGCCAACAGTAATTTAAAAACTGACCTGGCAGGTTGGACTATCTGGATAGATGATCGCGGGTATTTATACTTTCAACCAACGCCTAAAGCCTTGAGCATTTGGCTAAAAATGCTGTTTGATCGTACCGGTATGGTAGATCAAGATCCAAGATTTTTCATATCGACAGCCAGTGAAGACCTTTTGCACTACATTAAATTACGATGTAGTCAAATACTCAAGTTAGCTGAACCTCAAATTAATCCTTGGATCCAGGGGGAGTTGAATTGTACTCAATCAGCAGAACTAGAGCTGGTCTATGGAATTATTCAGGTATATGACTCTCTGTATATGGGTGCAAAGTACAAAATCGTGGCAGCGGGTAAATCTTTAGGAGAGAAATTTTTAGAGTTTGATCGCACTTGTCGGTTATTAGACCTCGATCCTCATTCCTCAGCATTCCACGAGCGAGCGAGCCTGATTGCGATTGTTCGATCGGCGATCAGTGATTTGTTGGCTAATCAGATCTTCATTGAACCGGAATAATATAAATCGCCAAAATCTTTATTCCTTGTTTATGTGATTGGTAGACAAAATTGGGGCAGAATCCTGAATCCGCGCCACATTTTTGATAAAATCTAGAACCAGCAATCCTTTAGAGAAAAACCATGAGCAAAAACTACCGGATCACCCTGTTACCTGGCGATGGTATTGGACCAGAGATTACAACAGTGGCGGTGGCGATGCTCAAGGCCGTAGGAGCCAAGAGTGGCATTAACTTTGTATTTAAAGAAGCCCTCATTGGTGGAGCGGCGATCGAAGCCACTGGCAACCCCTTACCCACCGAGACTTTAGCCGCTTGTAAAGACAGTGATGCAGTAATGTTGGCGGCGATCGGCGGCTATCAGTGGGATAACTTACCCCGTGCCCAGCGCCCCGAAACTGGCCTGTTGGGTTTGAGATCAGGCTTAGAACTATTTGCCAATCTGCGACCAGCTTCGATCGTCCCCCAGCTTGTGGATGCTTCGAGCCTAAAGCGCGAAGTAATTGAAGGCGTAGATATTATGGTGGTGCGAGAATTAACCGGCGGCATTTATTTTGGCCAGCCACGCGGGGTATTTAGTACCGAAACCGGCGAACAGCGCGGGGTCAATACCATGGCTTACACCGGTTCAGAGATCGATCGCATTGCTCGGGTGGCTTTTGAAACCGCTCAGAAACGGACAAAAAAACTCTGCTCGGTAGATAAAGCTAACGTATTGGAAGTGTCTCAGTTCTGGCGCGATCGGGTGATCGAAATTGCCAAAGAATACCCCGATGTAGAACTCACCCACATGTATGTGGATAACGCGGCAATGCAGTTGGTTCGATCGCCCAAGCAGTTCGATACAATTGTGACTAGCAACTTATTTGGCGATATTTTGTCAGATATTGCCGCCATGCTCACCGGCAGCATTGGCATGTTGCCCTCGGCTAGCCTCGGAGCCAGCGGTTTGGGAGTATTTGAACCAGTACATGGTTCTGCACCCGACATTGCTGGGCAAGATAAAGCTAACCCACTTGCTCAAGTACTCAGCGCTGCAATGATGCTGAAGTATGGGCTAAATGAACCAGAAGCTGCTCAACAACTGGAAAAAGCCGTCATAACTGTGTTAGATGGCAATTATCGCACCGGCGATATCATGTCTTTAGGGATGACTCCAGTTGGCTGTAAGCAAATGGGCGAGTTGTTAGTTCAAGCATTAGCTAAAATTTAAATAAACATGAAAACACAACACCCCAACTCATCAAGTCAGACTAATACTCCTTCTGAAGTAGAGAATTTCTATGAGCCAGAAGAGCTAGATTTGGTGGGTGCTGCCCGCGCCCTGTATCAAAAATACCTGCAAATCCATGAGCATCGCGCCAAGGAGCCGATCGGGGTGGTATTGAACCCTATTTCTTATCGGGGCAAGCTGTTGTTTCGTCAAGCACCTGTTTTATTACCAGAAGAGCGCTTTATTCCATTGCACCAAATGCGTAACGGCACTAGATAACAATCATGATTGACGAAAAAATGATTCTGGCGGGGCTTGTTTTTGGTATCGGGGCTTGTGTTGGCAGTTTTTTGAATGTGGTTATCTATCGACTCCCTGCCGGGATCTCTTTGTTGTGGCCGCCTTCTCGCTGTCCAAAATGTGGCCATAAGTTGGGGTTGACAGAAAACATTCCAATTTTGGGCTGGTTGATGTTGCGGGGGCGCTGTCGCCATTGTCATACGGCAATCTCGGTACGCTATCCGTTAGTAGAAACTTTTACGGCAGTAATGTGGCTGGTTACTTTTCTGCACTTTGGAGCTACTTGGCAAACGGTCGGATATTGTTTGCTGTTGGCTTGGCTGATTGCTTTGGCGGCGATCGATCTAGATACCATGACTCTACCAAATCCGTTGACTAGCTCGGGGTTAGTATTGGGTGTAGTTTTTCAAACTTTTGTAGGTTATCAAGAAACTCAGACGACCGCTGGGGCGGTGCAGTATTTTATGGGTTCGATCGGCGGCATGGTGCTAGGGATCTGGATCTATGACATTATTCAAATCTTGGGAACCTTGCTGATGGGTCAGTTGGCTCAAGGTGGCGGAGATGCCAAGCTGATGGGGATGGTTGGTGCTTGGTTAGGCTGGTCAGGAGTTGTGCTTACTGGTGGAATGGCATCCTTCGTTGGATCGGCAGTGATGGGCGGTGCAGTATTATTGGGCAGTAGTCGCCGCAAGTTTCCCCTTGGGCCATTTTTGGCATCAGGAGCAGCAGTGAGTTTATTTATGGGTGATAAAATTATTTTGGCCTACCAAAACACCATGGCTAAGATGGATAGCAGCACTAATTTGCTTTTAGCTGGCATCATGTTTGTAGTACTAATCACTTATCTGGTCTATATTCGCCGCAGTCGTCGCCAGCGCAGTTAGAGAATGTTTGAGAAGCGGCTTGGATTAACGAATCCTTAAAACCTTGGGGGTTAAAATCTCATGATCATGCAGGCTGAAGAGAAAAAAATCTATCCACCAGAAGATTATCTTGACTTTGAGGTGCATTCAGATATCCGGCACGAGTATATCAATGGAGAAATCATTCCCATGACTGGCGGCACCCCTGAACATAATGAAATTGCCAGTATCTTAAATGCTGCCCTGAGAATGAGTTTGAAAGGTCAACCCTACAGTATTTTTGTGGCTGATCAGCGGCTCTGGATACCCGATCGCAACATTTACACCTATCCAGATGTCATGGTTGCGCCTCGTCCACTGCAAAGACAACAAGGGCGAACTGACACCATTACTAATCCAGTGATGATTGCCGAAGTGCTTTCCAAATCAACCAAAAATTACGATAGAGATGAGAAGTTTTCAGCTTATCGCACCATTTCAACATTTCAGGAATATTTGTTAATTGATCAGTATAAGCTTCATGTCGAGCAATACTCTAAAGTTGACTCTCATAAGTGGATCTTTAATGAGTACAACGATCCAGAATCTTCTATTTCGCTTTTATCAATTCCGTTTGAAATCCGTTTAGCCGACCTATACGAGAGTGTGGAATTTGAATTTTGAAGATATTCACCATAGTTTCTTTGGCCGTAACCAAAGCTGCCCACGAAGTGATAATTCCGAAGTTCGCATTTCGTCTAAATACTTTTATTCCAGTATTCCAGGCCAGTTAAAATGATATCTTCTAGCCACGGCTTAAAACGCTCTACTAAGCTCTCTTCTGTGTCTGCGTAAGAAAACTGGAATGGAGAATCAGCTAAAGTTTGAATATCGTTGATGTTATGTTCGCCTTCCTCAGAGTCATCTCGATGATAAGCACAGGTAGTACATACAAGCAATCCTCGATATTCATGTCCAAAAGCATGAAATGACAGGAGAAGTGTTGTTGGTGATTCTATATTAATAACTAGTTGAATCCAAGTATGATAGTTCCGAAGATTAGCAAAATAACCTAACTGCTTTGCTGTTTCCACAACTTGGTAACGATGATAGTATGAACGCGAATTATCAGCAGGAGCAGAAATGGTAAAAACCTGTGCATCATTTACAAAATTTTGAACGGATAGCCTAATCTCTTCTGCCACATCCTGTAACCGATTAGAAGCAATGTCAAATAATTTCACAGCAAAACTTTCAACTTTTCTGCACCGTTCTTGAATAGATGCTGACTGGTTCTGTTTTAATTTATCAGCAATAGAGGAAATGATGACTTGTGTTCTTCGAGCCTCAGATAAAACTTGCTCTGACAAACCAAGACTTCTCAAGAAAGCTTGCTTTTGGCTTTTTGCAAACAAATTAACCAAAGCAGACAGATCACCCTGATCTGCTGTTTCTAACGCCTCAATATATACTGCTCGGTCATCACGAGTGAGCACTAGCGGAAACCAATTAGCTTGAATGAATACCAAACTAGCCAAGCAACGGGCAACACGACCGTTACCGTCCTGAAATGGATGAATCTGAGTAAATCGATGATGTAGCCATGCTGATTTGATTTCAGGTGGAATGTTTTGATCGCGATGCTGATGATGTAGTGCGATTAATGTATCCATCTCAGATGTGACTTGTTCTGGAGAGCAGTACTCATGAATGGTTCCGTCTTGTCTCAAGGGATTGTTAGGCTGACGTTTCCAATCTCCTTTAATTAAAGAGACGCTAAATATCTTGCTGGTTAGCGGGTCTTGAGCCTCCGTGCTATCCTGACTCTGCGTCAGAAGTTGATGTAACTGTTTTATATAAGAAGATGATAGTGTTCTCTGCCCGCCTACAAAATCAAATAATCCTTCGATCGCTGCTTCTTGATCCTTAATAAGTGAGACTACTTGCCTAATAGGACGATCTGTTGCGCCATGAGGAATTAATGCTTCGTTGATTCCTTGCTCAATAAGTAAACGAGTAACTCCGCGATCGATGTTGTATAGTCGCTCAATTATCCCAGTTTCAATAGCTATCTCTCTGCGGAGCTTCTCACTAAAAGATTTAAATTCACCAGATTGACGTAAGCGATCTGCTTGCTCATTCCAAACCGTTACTAAAGGAGGTAACTCAGCACTTGCTAAACTCTGCCAGTTTGGCATTAAATTCTTTATTGGTTGCCATAGCATAAACGCTTTCTCACACTGATTTCAAGCTATTTTAGCACTTGCTGCTTTTTTCCAGCTCTAAGTTTTTTCAATCTGACAGATAATTAGGCGTTCGCTTAAAGCGGTTATCAACTCACTGCGATTAAATGCTTTACGGGTGCATGAAATAGGGCTAGATCGATCGAGTGTTATTAATTTCATCCATCACCCAAGTTACATAGGTGCCCACTGGACTCCAGAGCAGGTAAGGGACTAGCAGCAGACCACCCCACAGGGAAACCGGAAAAACCAAAGTGGCCAAAATTGCCCCTAATACGAAGCCAAAACCGCCGATCCAGACTCCAATGCGTAAACTTTTGAACCAGCCCATCACTGGGTTATAGAGCATAATTGCTACTTCTACTAGGGCATAAAATGCCATCAAAAACCAAGTTTTGATGCTGCCCGGTTCTTTTTCCCAGACGCTATAGGCTGACCAAGCCCCGCAGATAAAAATGGTGATCCAAATGACTGGAATTAGCCGTTCAAAAGTCAGCCATCTGGGGCGGCGCTGGTGATTGAACCAGCGAATACTTTCTCTGGTATTGAGTTTGAGCAACGCATAGCCAATAACAGTTGCAGCCACACCGATCGCCAGCCAGGAAGGTATCATGCAAAATACTGAAGAGATCTAAATTTATTTTAGCGGCGAGTTCTCACCAACAGCAATAATCGCACCAATTGCCACCCTAATTGCCAGAGTCGATTAATCATACCCCAAGGCTGTTGATAAAGCTGCTGGATTTGTTGCTGTCGTTCACGCAATATCTGTGAAGCAGAATCGGCCAACAGTGTTGGCACCAGACCTAACTGCTCTACCGAGAGAGTGGCATCATCAATCACCGTTACCAGCGCCACTATTTGAGGCTGCAACAGAATCAACTGCCAAGCAATGAGCCAACAGATTAAAGAAATAAGCAGATCGAGAGCAATCACTAAAGCCGTCATTCAATCACCCTATGGCATCCACTCCAAACCAATCCCCACCCGACTTTCTTGGATTTCGCGAGAATTTTGCCACTGAATTTCGCCTGATAAGCGCAGTTGATTGGTGAGAGCATAGCCAGTGCTGATGCTCGAAATTCCTACCTCTTCAGCGGTGCCCACTTTCAGCCAAGTTTGCTGAAGAGCAAGATCACCACCGCCACCCCGAGCCGGAACTAGTAGTATTTTGGCTCCCACATTCACTCCATCTCTCTGATAGGCGTCGGTATCAATTTTGCGGTAGCCCACCACCGGAGCCACATTCAAGTAGCCACCCAAAGGCAGCACATAGTAATTTGCTTCGACTCCATAAGAATTGCGATTACCGCGTCCATGATAGTCAGCATTGAGGGCAATGCCCGATCGATCTAGTAACACTTCTTTCACGCTAGCATCCCAACCACCAGCTTGACCATTGGCTGGATACTGGGAATAACCTATTCTGACCCGAGGACGAAAACTGGGGTCGTTTTGAATTTCTGCTCCCACGTCGGGGATTTGTTTGAGCCAGCGCTGTAGCACTGGGCTTTCTTTAATAATTGCTGGATCGATATCGATCTGTCCAATATTTTCTTGACTAAAGATTGGGACTGCCCAAAATATGACAGCTAGCCAAGGAAGTTGACGCAAAATTGCAGAGATCGACATGAAGTTCTGAGGTAGCGATTTTGTCTATTCTACCCACAGTTTGTTGGGTTATTCGCAGTATTTTAGTCTTAGGCCGCTCCCTCAGCCTATTTCAGCCAGAATCAGCTAGAATAGGAGCGGTTGCAAATCAACTCTATTACAGGAGAGTATTATGAACAGTGTTGCAGTATCACCCACCCAAGTGCTTGCCCAATTGCAGTGGCGCTATGCCGTCAAAAAATTTGACTCCAGCAAAAAGATCCCCGCCGACGCTTGGGATGTTTTAGAACAGAGCTTGATTCTGACTCCTTCTTCTTTTGGCCTTCAGCCCTGGAAATTCTTTGTAGTAGAGAACCCTGCATTGCGTCAGGAGCTGTTAGCAAATTCTTGGAATCAAGCTCAGGTAGTAGAAGCTTCACATCTAGTAGTACTGGCGATCAAAAAAGAAATGGGCGATGGCGAGGTCGATCGATATATTCAAGATATGTCTGATAAACGCAATGTGCCGATCGATGGTCTAGCTGGTCTGAACAAAATGATCAAGGGCTTTATGGCTAATCCCGATAAAGGTTTTACTACCAATGAATGGGCAATTCGCCAAGTCTATATCGCGATCGGTCAATTTATGACCAGTGCCGCCATGCTGGGCATTGATACTTGCCCCATGGAGGGCTTCAACCCAGCTAAGTATGATGAAATCTTGGGTCTGACTACTCAGGGCTATGCCTCGGTGTTGGTATGTCCCGCTGGCTACCGGGCGGCTGATGACAAGTATGCCACCATGGCCAAGGTGCGTTTTGATCGATCGGAAATGATTGACCACATCTAAATTTTTGTCTGAAATATTTCATACTAAAGTCTGAAAAATATTTGATCCCCTTGTCATTACTACTAACAAGGGGATATTTTACAGGTATTGATTTTCACTCTGATTTTGGCTTTTCAACTTTATGAGTCCCACAAATAAGTCACTGAGAATAATCGCTGGTTTAGTAGGGATGCTCTTAATCAACTTGTCCTTTGCGGTAATTTGCTTACTCAGTCATTCTGTTTCAGCGATTTTTTATTTGCTGTTGTCGGCGATCGGTTTTGCTCAATTTATTTATGGCATACCGCTGCTGATTTTTCTTTGGTATAGCAATCGAGGTAGCACCATGCCTGGAGTTTGGGCAGGGATGGGGATCACCATTTTACTCAATGCCGGGTATTATCTGTTTTGGATTATGCGTTTGCCCGGTCGTTAGCTCTGGAGCCGCCGGATCAATCAATTCAGCAGTGTTTACCAAATTTTGGGGTAAGTATTTAACGGCATTAGAGGCGATCGCCAGCAGAATTCCCAATACTAAATACACTGGCATTGGCAATTGGACACTTTTGAGGGACTGATAGATTTCGACCACTGCAAATAGGCCGAAAAATAGGACGATCGATAACTGCACCATTTTTTAATCTCGCAAAATATAAAACCAAAAAAGCTGTGCAAATATTATATCTGCACAGCTTACTTGAGTGTTTAAACCAAACCTAGATACTGCTAGCTACAGTTTCGGCAGTTGTACCAGTCAACCTTTCATAGGCTTCACGCATCTTGAGGCCAACCAACACTTGGAACAAACCAGTGCCGTTGTTAGAGCCAGGATATTCTTTGTGTTGTAATAAGAGCTTGGTCATTTCACCTTCAAAGCGAGTAGAAATCTTGCTCAAGTGAGTTTCGATATACTTAACTTCTTCCAGGTTTTCTAGTTGACCGTCGATTTCCAATACCGAAACTTCGTGTCCATAGTAATCATCGGGGCCGTAGAACATCTTGATGCCAGGGTAGCTACAGGTCAATTTGCGTCCACAAGGCCGCCAATCGATGGTAGAACCTTCATCAAACAGGTAAGAAGGCTCTGGTAGACCTGCTACGCCTTCACGCTGTACTAGGCGTACTCGCAATAGATCGCTCTTTTGACCAGCAGGTACGAGCTGAGTAGGCAGCACTTGAATTACTACGTCAGCATGACCGCGTTGGGGTTCAATATAAGCGCTAAAGTCTGGGCGGCGAGCCTGCATGGCAGCAATTACTTCGTCATAGCTGTGACCACGCTCGGCCATATCGCGCTGGATCTTCCATTCGGCTTTTACTTCATCGCTGATGTCCAGATAAACGCTGAAGTCTAAGGAAGCGCGAACTCTTTCGTCATAGAGGGGATGTAGACCTTCAACCACAATTACATGATTAGGTTCAATGATTTCGGGAGGATCAATTAGACCAGTTTCGTGGTTGTAGATAGGCTTGTTGATCGACTTGCCTTCTTTGAGTGCTTTGATTTGCTCAGCCATCAAGTCGAAGTTGTTGGCGCGAGGGTCTAAAGCGGTGATACCAGTTTCTTTGCGCTGATATCTATCTAGGCTGTGATAATCATCCAAGCAGATAACCGTAACAAAAGACTCGCCGAACAAATCTGTGATCCGACGGAGAAAGGTCGATTTACCACACCCAGAATCTCCGGCAACGCCGATAATTACTACTCTATCTACCTTATTGGTCATAGTATCCCTCTATAATAAAATCTATAATGGTTAGCTTGTATAAACTTAAAAAGCAATAAGTAATTACTACTAGCGATCGAAGTTCCATTGACATTGAATTTTACCAGAAGGTAGTGTCGGTAACAATATCAACCGGGCATAAACCGGTAATTTGTTGGAGCTTACCATCAGCAATTTTAAGCTTTCCACTTGTGCGATCGAGCCAGGATCCGCTAAGCTGACCGGGAGATTCCTGCACCAAATTGCAATTATATATATTTAGAATAGGGGATATAAAAAAAGTCTATGTACAACTCAAGCACCGGAGCCACCAGCTCCTTATCGGCTAGCCGCTTATACATCTACGAAGTAATCGGTCTGAGCAACGCTCGTCGCAGTGGCAGCACTTTTATGACCGTTCCCTATGCTCGCATGAGCCAAGAAATGCAGCGGATTGCTCGTTTGGGTGGCCGAATTTTGAGCATTCGTCCAGCAAGCGATGCCCCGGCTCCCACCGTTCTGGCTAGCCAGAACTCTGCGCCAGCGGCTCCTGCGGCTAAAAAGCACGCTGATGTACCTGTAAACATCTATCGCCCCAATGCTCCTCTTACTGGCAAATGTGTTTCTAACGACACCTTGTTGAGCGAAGGGGCGATCGGGAAAGTGCAACATATCAAATTTGATATCGGCGGCAGCGACCTAACCTATGTAGAAGGTCAAAGTATCGGCATTATTCCTCCCGGTCAAGATGCTAAGGGCAAGCCTAATAAGCTGCGCTTGTACTCGATCGCCTCTACTCGTCATGGTGATGATGTAGATGATAAGAGTGTTTCTCTCTGTGTACGCCAGCTAGAGTACAAAAATGAGCAGGGCGAAATGATCTATGGAACTTGCTCTACTTTCCTTTGTGACCTTAAACCGGGTGATGAAGTGCAGATTTCTGGCCCTACCGGAAAAGAAATGCTCTTGCCAGAAGAAAATGATACCAATGTGATCATGTTTGCAACTGGTACTGGTATTGCACCTTTCCGCGCTTACCTCTGGCGAATGTTTAAGGATAACGAAAGAGACGCTAATCCCGACTACCGCTTTAGTGGTAAGGCTTGGCTGATTTTTGGGGTGGCTACTACTCCTAATATTCTGTACAAACAGGAGTTAGAAGAAATTAAGTCCAAGTATCCTGATAACTTCCAAGTAGACTACGCCATTAGTCGTGAACAGAAGAATGCTGAAGGCGGCAAAATGTACATCCAAGATCGGGTAGCTGAACATGCTGACGGTCTGTGGGCAATGATCCAAAACGAAAAAACCCACGTTTACATCTGTGGACTCAAAGGCATGGAAGGTGGTATCGATGCCGCTCTGACCGTAGCTGCTGAGAAATCTGGTGTGACCTGGTCTGAGTATCGTAGTCAGCTCAAACGCGCTGGCCGTTGGCACGTAGAAACCTACTAGATTGCCAAACTTTCTGAGAACCCTGATCGACCCATCGGGGTTCTTTTTTGTGCTTCTAATATTCTTTAAATGAGAGATAGCTTGCATCCAATCTGAGAATTACGTTACATTTGATTAAGAAGAAATGTAACGCTCTTGCTCTTTGGCCTATTTCTGGTTGCAGACGGATTCTATTTACAGTCAAAATTACTTCTCATAGCCCCACCCAGTAAAGTATCTAGCTAATTACTCCTAGCCCATTACTCCGTGGCAATTTATATAATCCTTTATTCAAACAAGGCAGACAACACATGAAATTTTCTTGGCGCATAGCCCTGTTGTGGTCAATTCCACTCCTAGTCATCGGTTTCTTTCTTTGGCAGGGTGTCGCGCCCAGCTTTACTGGTGAAGTGGGTAAAAATACAGCCAGTGCCCGGATGACCTATGGTCGTTTCCTGGAATATTTGGATACCAACAGAGTAGTGAGCGTAGATCTTTACGACGGCGGCAAAACAGCGATCGTCCAAGCTACTGACCCAGACCTAGAAAACCGCATACAGCGCTTGCGAGTAGACTTGCCTACCAATGCTCCTGAGCTAGTTACTCGTCTGCGTAACACCACCAAAATTCAGTTCGATAGCCATCCTGCCCGTAACGATGGTGCAATTTGGGGCTTCTTGGGTAACTTATTATTCCCCGTGCTACTTGTTAGTGGCTTGTTCTTACTGTTCCGCCGCTCCAACAACATGCCCGGTGGCCCTGGCCAAGCCATGAGCTTTGGTAAATCTAAAGCTAAGTTCCAAATGGATGCTAAAACCGGCGTAATGTTCGATGACGTTGCTGGGATTGATGAGGCCAAGGAAGAACTGCAAGAAGTTGTTACTTTTTTGAAGCAGCCCGAGAAATTCACTGCTGTGGGTGCCAAGATTCCCAAGGGCGTGTTGCTGATTGGCCCGCCTGGAACCGGTAAAACCATGCTGGCTAAGGCGATCGCTGGTGAAGCTGGTGTACCTTTCTTCAGTATCTCTGGCTCGGAGTTTGTAGAAATGTTTGTGGGTGTGGGTGCTTCCCGCGTTCGTGATCTGTTCAAAAAAGCCAAAGAGAACGCTCCTTGCTTAATCTTTATTGATGAAATCGATGCAGTTGGTCGCCAGCGTGGCTCTGGCATCGGTGGTGGTAACGACGAACGAGAACAGACCCTGAACCAAATGCTCACCGAGATGGACGGTTTTGAAGGCAACACCGGCATCATCGTTATTGCAGCTACCAACCGTCCTGATGTTTTAGATTCTGCCTTATTACGTCCCGGTCGCTTCGATCGCCAAGTACAAGTGGACACTCCCGATATCGCTGGTCGTTTGGAAGTCCTTAAAGTTCACGCCCGCAATAAGAAACTAGGTGAAGATATCTCCTTAGAAGTCATTGCTCGGCGGACTCCTGGCTTTAGTGGTGCTGATTTAGCTAACTTGCTCAACGAAGCAGCAATCCTTACTGCTCGTCGGCGTAAAGATGCCATGACCATGCTAGAAATCGATGATGCCGTCGATCGGGTAGTAGCTGGGATGGAAGGCACGCCGTTAATTGATGGTAAGAGCAAGCGCCTGATTGCTTATCACGAAATTGGCCACGCCATTGTGGGCACCTTGCTCAAAGAGCATGACCCTGTGCAAAAGGTTACTTTGATTCCTCGCGGTCAAGCCCTAGGTTTAACTTGGTTTACTCCCGATGAAGATCAAATGCTAGTTTCTCGCTCTCAGCTTCGCGCCCGGATTTCCGGTGCATTAGGTGGTAGAGCCGCCGAAGAAGTGGTCTTTGGTGACTCCGAAGTTACTACTGGAGCCGGTGGCGACTTGCAGCAAGTCACTTCCATGGCGCGTCAAATGGTTACTCGTTTTGGTATGTCTACCCTGGGGCCATTGTCCTTAGAAAGTCAATCTGGCGAAGTGTTCTTGGGTGGTGGTTGGAGCAGTCGATCGGAGTATTCCGATGAGATTGCCGCTCAGATTGATCAGCAGGTGCGGGTGATTGTGGCTGAGTGTCACGTCGAAGCCTTGCGAATTATGAAAGAGAACCGGGTAGTGGTCGATCGGCTAGTAGATCTTTTGATCGAAAAAGAGACGATCGATGGTGATGAACTACGTCAAATTGTTGCGGAATACACTGTGGTTCCTGAAAAAGATCGGTTTGTACCGGCCATCTAAACCAAGATTAAATTACTAACAAAAAGCTGTTCCGGGTCTTCTGGAGCAGCTTTTGTTTGTTTTAAGCTTTTTTACCATGGTCATCTTTTCTCGATCGGCAGTATCCTAAATTAAAGGGATGATTATGCCCTTGGCTTTAATCACCTCCTGTAAAATTTCCCAACCAGACTTATGATTGCTCCTGTAAATGTACCGCCTTCGCAACTGCAAATAATTCAGGGTTTTTCACTGGACAAGTCCGCTATTAGCCCTCCCAATCTCAACGCTGCCCCCAGCTTAAAGAAAAAAACTCAGCCTGTACTACAAATAGCACGGGTCTCCACCACTCTTAATGAAGCTGTATTAGCAGCCGAGCCGCAAGCTACTCCTCAGGCTTCTGAAGCAGAAGCTGAACAGACCCAATTTCCCAAAGCACGGATTTTACCATCCCCATTAGTTAACCCCCAGGAAAAGGAATTGCCCAAAGCAGGGGAGCCGAAGTCTGGTCAACTAGATCCCAATCTTAAACCCTTAACTCCAGATGCTCAGTCAAATTCGGATCAACTATTACCGGGTTCTCAGTTACCTGAAACCAAGCCAGAATCTAAAGAGCAGCAAAAACCTCTAGTTCCAGATGCTCAAGAACGGCTCAATCCCAATCCAATAATGCCAGAATCTCAACCGGCAGAGAATCCTGAGACGAAACAAAACTCTAAGCCAACTCCACCGCCACTTCCTAGTGAAATATTTCCTGCTCCTTCCCAGCAGCCCCAAAGTCCTTTGCCCAGTGGTCCTCCATCAACAGAACCTGGTAACTACCCCAACAACACTGGCCCTGGTGCAGCTTATTACAACCAAAATTACATCGCCCCATCGGTATCTTTTGGCAAAGATACATTGATTGGTGCCACCTCTCGGTTTGGGATTGGTAAAAATCTGTCCGTACGTCCTAGCTTGTTCTTGGGCAATACTGCCCGCATTGCTGTTCCTCTCACATACGATTTTGGCTTTAATGAGAATGAACAATTTGAGAAAAATCCCCTGGTAGTTTTCCATGCAGGCGGTGGTTTAGACTATTCTTCCAGAAGCGGCTCTAACACCAGCACTCTAAACCCTTTGGTAGTCTTTGGTGCAGATGTTTACTTAGGTGACGGTGCTTCGGTGCTGTTGCAAATTGGTAATACTTTCAATTCAGACTTCGTCGCTGTTGCTGGTGTCGGCTTGCAATTCTAACCAGGCAGCATACAAGTCTGGCCTTTTGGTTTTCGTCCGGTGGAGCTGCTGTTCATAGCGCCATTGGGCGATTTTTTGGTGGTTGCCCGAAAGTAGCACTGCTGGCACTTCTAAATCTCGAAAAGAGGGCGGACGAGTGTAATGAGGATAATCGAGCAAGCCACTCTCAAAACTGTCTTGCTTTAAGGAATCTATTTTACCCACTGTACCTGGAATCAGCCGAGTCACTCCATTAACCAGGGTCAATGCCGGGATTTCACCACAGGTCAACACAAAGTCACCCAAAGAGATCTCTTGATCGACCACGCTCATTACTCGTTCATCGATCCCTTCGTAATGACCACAAATAATTACTAGCTGTTCATAGTTTTTTACCAGATCCCAAAACAGCGGCTGACTCATGGTTTCCCCTTGAGGACTCATCATTAGCACCAAGCGATTAGGGAGCATTGGCAAAGATTCTAAGGCGGCAAACACTGGCTCGGGTTTAATCACCATGCCGACTCCGCCACCATAAGATTCATCATCTACTTTGTGATGTCGATCGAATGTAAAATCCCGAGGATTGCAGAGGTTTACCGTGACTAGTTCTTTGACGATCGCCTTACCTAACAGCCCCGAGGACAAGGGCGAGGTGAAAAAATCCGGAAATAGAGTAATGATGTCAAAACGCACAAGGAAATAAGTTAAAACCACTGTCTCATTGTAAGGGCTGAGGGCAGTGGCAAGTAATCTTGGCCATATTCGATGGCAAGCTGCTGCATAGATGGTCTAAACATTTCCAAACAGGTATTGTAAGCTGCATATTAAGGAATACTTTTTAAGGCATTGTGCTCAAATCTAGAGGATTGATCCGAGGTTGCGGGTTTGCATTGTGGCACCTTCCCGTTTACTATCTGTTAAGGCATTTCAAAATGTTAAGACTATTCTCTATATTCGTAATACACCTTAAATAAATCGCACATGGCTACCACCGCAGCAACAACCAAAGTGGGACGGATTACCCAGATCATCGGTCCCGTAATCGACGTAGAATTTACCGGCGGCTCCATGCCCCAAATTTACAATGCCCTCAAGGTTGAAGGCAAAAATGAAGCCGGTGCGGATGTCTCCGTTACCTGCGAAGTACAACAGCTTTTAGGCGGCAACCAAGTACGTGCCGTAGCAATGAGCACTACCGATGGTTTGGTGCGCGGCATGGCTGTTACCGACACTGGCGCACCAATTAGAGTGCCTGTTGGTCCTGCTACTTTGGGACGTATTTTTAATGTATTGGGTGAAACCGTAGACAACCGCGGTCCCGTTGGCACAGATGAAACCATGCCAATTCATCGGGATGCTCCGAAGCTCACTGAGCTAGAAACTAAGCCCTCAGTATTTGAGACTGGCATTAAAGTATTGGATCTTTTGGCTCCTTACCGTCGCGGCGGTAAGATCGGTCTGTTTGGTGGAGCCGGTGTAGGCAAAACCGTAATCATGATGGAATTGATCAACAACATCGCGATCAACCATGGTGGTGTATCTGTATTTGGCGGTGTAGGCGAACGCACCCGTGAAGGTAATGACCTTTACAACGAAATGATGGAATCCGGCGTAATCAAAAAAGATAACCTGAACGATTCCAAAATTGCCTTGGTTTACGGTCAAATGAACGAGCCACCTGGAGCCAGAATGCGGGTTGGTCTTTCGGCATTGACTATGGCTGAGTATTTCCGCGATGTCTCTAAGCAAGACGTATTGCTGTTTATCGACAACATTTTCCGGTTTGTACAAGCTGGTTCCGAAGTATCTGCACTACTAGGTCGGATGCCTTCTGCGGTAGGTTATCAGCCTACTTTGGGTACCGATATGGGTGATTTGCAAGAGCGGATTACTTCTACCAACCAAGGTTCAATCACTTCCATTCAGGCTGTGTATGTACCAGCGGATGACTTGACTGACCCAGCTCCGGCTACTACCTTTGCTCACCTAGACGGTACTACTGTACTTTCTCGGAACTTGGCAGCTAAGGGTATTTATCCAGCAGTAGATCCTTTAGATTCTACTTCTACCATGCTTCAGCCAGCAGTAGTTGGAGACGACCACTACAAGACTGCCCGAGCCGTGCAAGCAATTCTGCAACGCTACAAAGAGCTGCAAGATATCATTGCAATTTTGGGTTTGGATGAGTTGTCAGAAGATGACAGACAAGCTGTATCTCGTGCCCGCAAGATTGAGCGCTTCTTGTCTCAGCCGTTCTTTGTGGCAGAAGTATTTACTGGTTCTCCTGGTAAGTATGTGAAGCTCGAAGATACTATCAAGGGATTCAAGATGATCTTGAATGGTGAACTTGATGATTTACCTGAGCAAGCTTTCTACTTAGTTGGTGATATCAACGAAGCGATCGAAAAAGGCAAAAAACTACAAGGTTAATTTGACCTGGTAAGTTGTCGGGCAGAGATATAAATCTCTGCCTATCCCTGTGAAACTTTTAAATTTAATTAATTATGTCTTTAACTGTGCGGGTCATTGCTCCAGATAAAACTGTCTGGGATGCAACTGCGGATGAGGTAATTTTGCCTAGTACTACTGGCCAAATGGGGATTTTGTCTGGTCACGCTCCTTTGGTTACTGCTTTGGATATTGCGGTGATGCAGGTGAAGTCTGGCAAAGATAAATGGATCAAAATTGCTCTGATGGGCGGTTTTGCTGAAGTTGAAGAGAATGAAGTAACTGTGTTGGTCAATGGTGCTGAGTTAGGCTCCAATATTGATGTTAGTAAAGCGAAGGCTGAGCTGGCTGAAGCTGAAAAATTAGCTGGCAAAGCTAGTACTAAGCAAGATGAGTTAGAAGCTGCTCAAGCAGTGAAGAAGGCTAAAGCGAAGATTTTGGCTGCAGCCTAATTTCCAGCTATTTTAAAAACCGGTGGTTAGATTGATAACTACCGATTTTTTGATCTGTATAAGCTAGAATTTGACACGATGAGTCGTGATTTAGCTCATTGTTCAGCAGTTATACCCACACCTATTTTGCCCCAACTTAGAACTTAGACTTAAATGCCGTTTCCGAAGTGTCTCTATTAAAAGAATTGCCATCACGATCATCACTTCCCAGCACCCCCGTTTCCACAATTGCCCTCCCCAACATCTCAACCACCGGCACTGAAACACTATTCCCCAACAACTTCATCCACCGTACCCGACTCTCTGGCAACATAAAATCCTCTGGAAACCCCTGGATCAAACAAGCCTCCTCCTTAGTAATTTTCCGATAATTCTTCTTCTTGTAAACCCGCTCAATAAACAGCCGCTTATAATCCTCCACCTTCTCAGCCTTGATTTCCTCCAAAGTAATATAATCATTAGAATCACTAGCCACCAACGTAGGGAAAATATCCGAAGTAGGCAAAAATATTCGATTAATACCAAACAACCCCGTGCTTATTTTAGTATTTTTAAAATCATACCTGACCTCCTCACAAACGATAACATCCTTATCCAACAACGCCGACACAGTTTTCAAAACCGATATTTTCTTAAGTTTTAGTTCACCACTACTTTTCAAATCATCAATCACTAACTTTTTATTGTTGCCATGCTGCAACACCGCGTACTCCTCATCAGAAAGATCCTCCGCATCAAAAGACCTGATCGAAAAAGCATATTTCTCGGCCTTGAAAATATCCAGCTTCACCAGCCCATCTAAATCCTGTTGCTTGATCGTTGGATCTAACCCCTGAAAATGCTGAAGAGACAAAGGGTTTCCATCTAAATTACCATAAGCACTTTTCCGACGATTCTTTAACAACAAATAGCAAATCTCTTTCTGCCTTTCCGTGGTGTCGATAATATCCCAAGAATGTATAGTCGAATGACCGTTCCGCAGATCATTAAACAAAAAGTAATCATTAATACCATTATTACTGGATAAACTAGTGTACTTCTTCTGGGCAAAATTTCCAAATAAACTCTGTTGAATGACCTGCTCTTTTTTCACAAACTTTGAATTGAAATTTGATAAAATACTCCCCAGCCTAATCTTTTCACTAAAAGGATTGGTAATATTGAACTTCAAAGAGAACTCTTGATCTCTAAAACCTACAATATAAATCCTCACTCTGTTCTGAGGAACCCCATAATCAAAAGAATTGATCACATAATAACTAGCAAAATATCCAGCATCCTTGATTCGCTTCAAAATATAAAAAAGAGCATCTCTGTTTCTAGGATCAGCCAAGCCTTTCACATTTTCAAAGATAAAAGCCTTTGGTCTAGATTGATTCAGTAAATAAATAGTATCATTCCATAATTGCCCTCGATCATCATCAAAACCCAGATTTTTACCAGCGATCGACCAACTCTGACAAGGGACTCCTGCTGTTAAGATATCATGCTGTGGTATTTTTTTTATCTTAGTAATATCTCCCAAATTACCATCAGTACTTTCTTGGAAATTTGTGCAATAAGTGTTTATTGCATCATTATTAATCTCACTGAAATTCTGACACTCTCCTCCAATGTTGCTGAGTGCAATTCTAAACCCTCCAATTCCAGAGAATAAATCTATAAATGTAAACTTATTTGAGCTATTCATCTTCTATTTGAGTAAGTCCTGGTCAAAGTTTGTCGGTGGTTCTATTTCTAGAAATTCTCTATAAATTCTTTCCCGATATTCCTTTCCTATTAAATTCACTTCTGTTATGAAATTGTTGTAAGTTCCTTCTCCACCTATTAACTCCCAAAACTCATCCCCAATCAGAACAGATTTGTCATGCTGCATATCAAACCATCGCCTTGGAAAAGTCCAAGCGTAGTCTTCTTTTTTACCATAAGGGTTATAAGGCAAAGCAAAAAAAGCATAATTAACTTTCTTTGGCTTCATTGCTAACAACTTAAAAATTTTCTCTTTGCTTACCTTTGTTTGGTCACTATTTGGCATAGGAGCTTTCAATTCAAAAGCATATTTCGTTTTCGTTTTCTCATTGTGAATGAAAATATCACAAACAACACTAACTGGAATGGGTTCACCACCACCTTTATTAATATATTTAATTTCTTTTTCCCAATCAGGCTTGATTTTTTCATCGCCTTTTTTACTATGTTCTAACTGATTCAATACTTCCTGAATTCTTCTTAGGCTTTCGCTGCCTACCAAGCCATCGATCGTGTGACCCATTAAACAACTTCCATGAGCCTCCATCGCAACAACTTGAGCCAGTCTCTCCCAAACATTACCAAAAGGAGTGACAAATCTTCTTTCAAAATGCGAACCTTTAAATATTTCATCAGGAACTAATGCTGAATAGAGCGGTTTACTAGCATGATGTTTTTCCTTGATGAAAGGATCTTTGATCAACACATTATCCATTACTCGATTCATCATACTAGAAACCACTTCTTTGATAGCCAATGCAACTCGTTCTTGCTTACTCATAATTGCTTGATTCTAGTACTGCAATATTCCTCATTGATTTTAGCCTTGTTTTGCGCCATCATGCCTAAGATGATCGGAGAACATAATTTTTGGTCAACAAAAAGCCCGTAGCACCATGCCACGGGCATCCTAAAAAATCCAGAATTACAATCAATTAACCTTGTAAAGCCTCTGCTCCACCGACCACTTCCAGAATTTCTTGGGTGATCGCTGCTTGCCGTGCCTTGTTGTAAGTCAAAGTCAAACTACTAATCAGAGACTTGGCGTTATCGCTGGCATTATTCATTGCCGTCATCCGCGCTGCCAACTCACTCGCCGCCGCCTCTTGTAGCGCCCGTAGTAACTGGTTATTTAAATATAACGGCAACAGCGAAGCCAAAATTTGGGTAGGTTCTTGTTCAAAAATAGTGTCCTTGGGTAGAGGAGCCACTGTCGAAGTCATCTTTTCCCGAGAAACTTCAAAACCGCCGCCCCGAGTAGTTAACCGGAAAACTTCATCATCTTTTACTTCCAAGCCTTGAGGGCTAAGAGGCAACAGAGTTTGAATGACTGGACGAGAAGCAATCAAGGAAACGAACTTGGTGTAAACCAGTTCCACTCGATCGACCTCTTCACCCAAAAACAAAGCGGTAATTTTATCGCCAATCTTATTGGCTTCCATGGCAGTTGGAATTTGCTCCAGGCCAGTAAAAGTAGCGGCGATCGGCTGTTCCCGGCGTTGGAAATACTGGGAAGCTTTCCGTCCGACAATTACATAGGTATACTTCAAGCCCTGTGCAGCAAGCTCTTTAGCCCGTAGCTCAGCTTTTTTGATAATGCCACTGTTGTAACCACCGCATAAGCCACGATCGCCGGTAACTACCAAAATTGCTACAGTCTTTACTTCGCGACTGTCCATTAAAGGTAAATTTACATCTTCAAAGCTCAAGCGATCTTGCAAGCCATACAGCACTTGAGCCAATCGATCGGCAAAAGGACGAGTAGCAATTACTTGCTGTTGTGCTCTGCGTACCTTGGCTGCGGCTACTAGGCGCATTGCTTCAGTAATTTTTTTGGTGTTTTTGACCGACTGAATCTGGTCACGAATTGCTTTAAGGTTAGCCATTTTATTTAAGTCTCCAGAAAATATATTTATGAGTGCGCTATATCTAAAAAAGGCAAGAGTCTTTAATTGAAAAACTCTTGCCTCCTTAAATTCCTATCACTAGGCAGCGACTACGAAGTTTTTCTTGAAGTCTAAGATTGCTTCCTTCAACATGGCTTCGCCCTCGTCAGTCAAAGCCATTTTGTTGTCTTTGATGTTGGCAGCGTAGGCTGGCTTGCTGTTTTTCAGGTAATCGCGCAGGCCAGTAGTAAACTCTACAACTTTAGGAACTGGTACATCATCAATGTAACCATTCAAGCCGGCGTATACCAAAGCTACTTGTTCAGCTACCGACAATGGTGAGTACTGAGGCTGCTTCAGAATTTCGCGCAGACGAACACCCCGCGCCAACTGGTCTTGAGTGGTCTTGTCCAAGTCAGAAGCAAACTGGGCGAATGCTTGCAGGTCATCGAACTGGGCTAGCTCTAGCTTCAGCTTACCGGCAACTTTCTTCATCGCCTTAGTTTGAGCCGCCGAACCTACCCGAGATACCGAGATACCAGCGTTTACTGCTGGGCGTAAGCCGGAGTTAAACAGGTTAGAAGACAAGAAGATCTGACCGTCAGTAATCGAAATTACGTTGGTAGGAATATAGGCCGATACGTCACTGCCCTGAGTTTCGATGATCGGCAGAGCAGTCATGCTGCCTTCACCTAGCTCGTTGCTCAGTTTAGCAGCACGCTCTAACAAGCGAGAGTGAATGTAGAATACGTCGCCGGGGTAAGCTTCGCGTCCTGGTGGACGACGGAGTAGCAGCGACATTTGACGGTAAGCCTGCGCTTGCTTGGACAAATCATCATACACAATCAATGTGGCTTTGCCTTTGTACATAAAGTACTCAGCCAAGGCTGCACCGGTGTAAGGAGCCAAATATTGCAGAGTTGCTGGGTCGTTGGCGTTAGCAGCTACTACAATGGTGTAAGCCATTGCTCCCGCTTCTTGCAGCACGTTGATCACGTTGGCTACAGTAGAAGCCTTTTGACCGATCGCTACATAAACGCAAATCACATCAGAATCTTTTTGGTTGATGATTGTATCAACTGCGATCGAAGTCTTACCGGTTTGTCTATCACCAATAATCAACTCCCGCTGACCACGACCAACCGGAATCATCGCGTCGATCGAAGTAATCCCGGTTTGCATTGGCTCATATACCGAACGACGTTCGATAATACCTGGAGCCATCGATTCAATTAAACGAAACTCAGTAGAAGCAATATCGCCTTTGCCGTCGATTGGACGGGCTAAAGCGTCTACTACCCGACCAAGAGTGGCTTCACCAACGGGAACTTGAGCGATTTTGCCAGTAGCTTTTACCGCACTACCTTCTTGAATGTTGCGGCCATTGCTCATCAATACTGCACCGACGTTGTCGGATTCCAGGTTGAGAGCGATACCGACACTGCCGTCTTCGAATTCTACCAATTCGCCAGACATTACTTTGTCGAGTCCATAAATCCGGGCAATGCCGTCGCCCACTTGCAGTACAGTCCCAACGTTAGATGCCTTGACATCTTGGCTGTACTGCTCGATTTGCTGGCGAATGATGCTACTAATTTCGTCAGGTCTAATGCTAATCATATTTAAATATCTGGATTGTGTGGGTTTACATCTGCCCGGCTGGATAGCCCGGATTCACTGAGATCTTTCTGGGCAGGCTATTTAGCCAGACTCATGCCGATGAGGCGCAGTTGGCTCCGCAGGCTAGAGTCAATAATTTGGGAGCCAACTTTGACGATCGCCCCACCAATAATCGCTGGATCGATTTTCACCGCAATATCAACGTTGTTAGCGCCGGTCATGGCCTTAACTCGATCGACGATCGCTGCTTTTTGGGTGTCAGTTAGCTCTACTGCGGTGGTGACTTCAGCTAGTTCGTTGCCCTTTAGTTTGCGCAGCAGTACTTGATACTGTGTGCAAATGCCGCTCAGGAAACTCACCCGGCCTCGATCAATTAGCACCATAATGACGTTCATCATTACAGGGTTAATATCATTACCCAAAACTTTTTGCAGTACAGCTTTTTTGTCAACGGCCTGGACGATCGGACTACCCAAAAATTCGTTAAAATCAGGAGAGTCGATCAATGCCTGCTGAACAGCCTTACAGTTTTCATCAAAAATATCCAGAAGATTCTGGGACTGAGCCACGGACATCATGGCTTCAGCATAGGGGTTCAAAAAAGAAGCGCCTACATTGGAATTGCCTTGCATTGTTTAGCTCCCTACTAGCGCGATACTACGTTCTACCAAGGTGTTTTGCTTGGCGCTGTCTAAAGCTGCTGGTAACTGCGCTTCGGCCTTAGCAATTGCCATGGCTACTACCCGTTGGCGTAACTCGGCGATCGCTCGGTCTTGCTCAGAAGAAGTATCTTGGCTGGCGGTTTGCTTCAGGGTTTCAATATCCCGAGCGGCCTTGGCCATGATTTCTGCTTTTGCATTGGCAGCACTGGTTACTGCGTCTTTTTTAATGTTTTCGGCCTGTACCTGAGCTGCTGCTAACTGCTTTTTGGCTTCAGCCAAGGCGGTTTCAGCTTGCTTTTGGCGCTTTTCGGCATCAGCAATCGCGGTAACAATCCGCTCTCGGCGTTCGCCCAGGGTCTTAGTTAAAAACTTCCGACCAAAGACAAATACCAAAACGCCAACAATCACCAGATTGACAATATTGGCTTCAAATATATCTGTGTTCAAACCAAAGCCAGCAGATTCGCCGGGAGCTTCGGTTGCAAGCAATAAATTGGCGAGAAATAAACCGGTTGCCATGATTATTTTTAATCTATTTGTGACTGAGTTTTTCAAGTGGCAAAACCACTCAAAAACCGCTTAATTGTTAAATTTAGTCGGGGCAAATACTTTGGAGTATTTAGACATTTACTAACTTAGAAAGAATTTGCTGGCTTAAAGCATCTACATCTTTCTCTAGGGTCGAGAAAGCAGCCTGCTTTTGATCGGCAATTTCTTTAGAAGCTTTTTCTTTTTCTGCCTGGGCTGCTTGTTGAGCAGTTGCAAGTTCGTCGCTAGCAATTTTTTGAGCTGCGGCCTTAGCCTCGGCAATTACTGCCTGAGATTGGCGACGCGCATCAGCTAACTCGGTTTCGTATTGCTGAGTCAATTTCTTAGCTTCAGCTAAGCGATCTTCTCCACCAGCAGAGTTGGTTCTGATATATTCATCCCGATCGTCCAACATTTTACCAACTGGCTTGTAGAACAGCGAGTTAAGCAAGGTAGTTAGCACGATGAACTGAATCATCATAATTGGCAGTGTCGCATTGAAGTCGAACAAACCGCCTTCTTTAGCCACTGGCTCGGCAGCGGCGGCTGCGGCAGCAACCAAGGGAATAAATTGGAACATCATATATGTAGTGCTTCTTTAAATAAACCGCAGGAGAAGCCGGATTGGGCAAGCCCAACTCCGACATCTAAAATTGGCCTATGCGAAAGGGTTAGCAAACAATAGTACAAGTGCAACTACCAATCCATAGATAGTCAAAGACTCCATGAACGCCAAGGAAAGAAGCAAAGTACCGCGAATTTTACCTTCAGCTTCAGGCTGACGAGCAATACCTTCTACGGCTTGACCAGCGGCATTACCTTGACCAATACCAGGGCCGATCGAGGCCAAGCCTACAGATAGAGCAGCAGCGATTACGGAAGCAGCAGCAACAGTTGGATTCATGATGATTTACCTTAATTTAGAAAACAGTTAATAAGTATGAGGCAGTTCGATAAACAGAGGGCTGTTATCAATGTTCTTCTTCGTGTTCGCCATGGCCTTCGATGGCTTCACCAATATACGCTGCCGCGAGGGTAGCAAATACCAGAGCTTGAATCGCACTGGTGAATAAGCCCAGCACCATTACTGGTAAAGGGATAAACAGAGGCACTAGCAATACTAATACTCCAACTACCAATTCATCAGCCAGAATGTTTCCAAACAGACGGAAGCTTAGGGAGAGGGGCTTAGTGAAGTCCTCCAGAATATTGATTGGCAATAGAATTGGCGTTGGCTCAATATATTTGGCAATATATCCAATGCCGCGCTTACGAAAGCCTGCATAGAAATAAGCCAAAGAAGTCAACAGCGCCAGAGCCACAGTGGTATTGATGTCGTTGGTAGGAGCAGCTAACTCGCTTTCAGGCAAGTGCAGCAACTTCCAGGGCAACAGCGCACCAGACCAATTGGATACGAAGATAAATAGGAACAGCGTGCCAATAAATGGTACCCACGGACGATATTCTTTCTCGCCGATTTGGTTTCTTGCTAGTTCACGGATGTATTCCAAAGCGTATTCCAACAGGTTTTGTAAACCGCCGGGAACTCGCTGCATGTTGCGCGTGGCCAACACCGAAACACCCAATAGAGCTGCAATCACAAACCAGGATGTGATCAACACTTGTCCGTGTATTTTCAATCCACCAATCTGCCAATAGAGATGATGACCCACGTCAAGCGCGGCCACCGGCAGCAGGCTTATATTATTCAAAACACCTAGCATTTCCATTCAGGAGCGTTCCCCAGAGTGAGGTTCATACGAGCAATAACTCATAAATCTGACGGCGATTTAGCAGAGCCGACGTTGGGCGAATTTTCTTCGTTAGCAGGAGCAGAAGCCCAGCGCACGGCGTAGATTAATAAAGCCACTTTGTAGGTTAAAAAACCTAAAAAAACCGGCAGTATTTTTAATTCAGGGACTTTAGCAGCTAGGATGATGACTCCTGCTACCAAGCCAAGACGGTTGGAATTCAACTTGGTCTTAGCGCCACCGACATTTTCTACTTCACGGGCAAGCATTCTGAGATATACCAACCCTGTAACTGCTCCCAATAGGTAATTGAGGGCAATGTTCAGGCCAAATTTCAGCCAGACAAGGGCAAACAAGGCGAGGCTTAGAGCAACTATGACAATCAGCAACTCACGCTTGAGCTGTTGATATTCGTTCATTCCACTGTCGATTGGCTCTTGGGCAGATTTCTCTGCTTCGGGCTGTTCTTCAATAGAAACTGCTTCGCTAGTTTCTTGCTCTGGTGATTCCACAACGGTTTAAATGCTTTTTCGAGCCAGACCAGAATCGATTGTATCATCGAGCGGTAACATTACTTAAAAAAACTTTTCCTTCTGGTGCTGGCTTCTGGCTATTCTTTCGCAAATTTGAAATAATATTAACCAATTATGTCGAGGCTAGATTTTAATAGCAAATCAGAACTAGCTGGCTATTGTAAGGCAATGAATCAGTGAAACATCCCGAGCAGGCTTTACAATCTGAATCAACCTATTGGTATATAGGTAAATGCCCTCTGAGTGGTAAGGAGCTGCGGCTACCGCGTACTTTACAGGTTGAAGATCTCGCCCAACAATGGATGGCCAAGATGGCAACAGACGCTCAGTTTCCATTGGCAGGTAAAATGTATGGCCTGCTGCTGGCTAAATCTGCCACCGGTGAAATCTCAACGCTCAAAGCATTTTCGGGGCTATGGCAAGGCCAATCTAGCGTAGCGGGTTGGGTGCCTCCATTGCCTGGTCGAGAAACTTTAGGTGTTGCTGAGCTGGAGACAATTCAGCAGTTAACGGTCTTGCGTGAACAGATTGTGCTTGCCCAAAATTCTCCAGTTCACCAGGAATATGCGGCTTTACTCACAGAATCTCAGAAACAGCGCGATCGACTAAACATCCAGCTCCAAACCCGTCGCCATGAGCGTCAACAGCAGCGCGATCAGGCGATTCAGCGACCCAATCCTGAAATAGCTCTAGCCGCAATTGAGCAAGCTAGCAAAGCAGATAGTCGCTGTAAACGCGAACTCAAAGAGTATTGGCAAACTCGCTTGCGACCATTGCAGTTAGAGTTCGATCAATTAAACAACAAGATCCGCGATCTCAAGCAACAGCGACAAGTTCTTTCGCAAACTCTCCAAGCCCAGCTTCATGCTACCACTACAATTACTAATTTTGCTGGAGAAACTAAGTCATTACAAACGCTACGTCCTACTGGTCTACCCACTGGCAGCGGTGAATGCTGTGCTCCTAAGCTTTTACACTATGCTGCTAGCCATCAATTAACCCCGGTAGCGATGGCAGAGTTTTGGTGGGGGGAGGCAGTGGGCGATAAGCAGCCTGGAGTATTTTATGGAGCCTGTGCCGATCGCTGTCAACCAATGATGGGCTTTATGCTGTCGGGGTTGGCAGCGGAGGTGCAAAAGCGCGTTCCCACCAACCAGTTAAAAGTTATTTATGAAGATCAAGATTTGGTGGCGATCGATAAACCATCTGATTTGTTATCAGTCCCTGGTCGATATGGTCAACCTAATGCTCAGCAGTTGTTGGAGCAGCAACTAGCTATCAATCTTTATCCCGCCCATCGATTGGATCAAGATACTTCTGGGGTGCTGCTGTTTGCCAAGAATTTAGGGGCTTATCATTGGGTTGCCCGGTGTTTTGCTGAACGAAGAGTGGTAAAAGTTTATCAGGCGGTTTTGGTTGGCAATGTATTGGCATCTGAGGGGGTAGTAGATTTACCATTGGCGGCAGATATTAATGATCGACCTCGGCAAAAGGTCGATCGAGATTTGGGCAAACTATCTGTGACGGAATTTCGGGTGTTTAAACGTCGGGATGGTTTGACTTGGGTGGAGTTGCGTCCTTTGACTGGGCGGACTCATCAATTGAGGCTGCATATGGCGATCAGTCTAGGGGCGGCAATTTTAGGCGATCGGCTCTATGGTAACAATGTAGCTATTGATGACCGTTTTTTAGCGGAGACTCGGCTGCATCTACATGCTCAAACTTTGATTTTGCCATCCAGAGAGGCTAAGGATGCTGAGATTATGATTGTTAGTCAATCAGATCTGCGCATCACAGAATCAATTTAAATCTGAAGTGCAATCCCTATGGAATTGAACGTAGCAGCAAGAAGCATTAATCGCTATCTTGTTGGTCGAAGGCGAGGGCTTGGTCGAGGATTGATCGCTCTTCTTTGGCCAACCCGAGCCACAGGCGTTTTTGTTTGTCGGGGGTAATTTTGTAGGCGATTCTGCTGCGCGGACACTACGTGAACGTGGTGGTCATGAGGCGCAGGGGCATTTGCAGGGCGGGTTATTGGCCAAGGTGCTGTTGCCAGAGAGCTAGTCATTAAGCTCATACTTGCGGCTAAATTCCAAGGCTACACAAAAGCTATGAAGTCTCGCTAGTAAAGCATTATAGTACGAGTAAGCATCCTCCCGTTCTTCTTGGAGTAGGTGGTACAAGGTCAACTCTGGCTCCGCAGCCAAGCAGTCTATTGGAATATCCAAACCTGCTTTAGTCAAGCGCGTGGCAGCGATCGATACCAATAGCGCCCCAACAGTATTAGCCTTGCCGTTATGCAGATCCTCTAGTCCTGGCAAAATAAACTCTGCTCCCGGTAGTTCATTAATGGTCATGGTTCCACGTCAAACAGGGTATCAATTTGTTCTAGAGTTCTCATGATGATTTTTTCCTCGCTAGTGAGTTCTTGGGGATCTCGGCTCTGTAGGTAGGTGGCGTACTGGGCGCATACCCATAGGATATCATTTCGCTCTCGGCGATCGCCAGACTATTTGCTCGATTGTGCTGAAAGCCTTTTGGTAGCTTTACATGAGGGCGCGAGGTTGTAAAATGGAGGAACTCGGTGCTAATGCGTTCATCCTATTTTTCCTCATTCACATACCTTAAACATATTATGAACTGGCAATCTCGAATTATGATCGATCCCAATATCTTGGTGGGTAAGCCGACGATTAAAGGCACTAGGTTAGCGGTTGGATTTATCATTGAGTTGCTGGCTCAAGGCTGGAGTACAGAGGAAATTTTGCAAAATTATCCAGGGATCGTGATCGAGGATATTCAAGCCTGCCTGAGCTATGCCAGTGCCTCGCTCCAGTCGGAAAAAGTTTATGCTATTCCGGCTTAGGTTATGCGATTTCTGGCAGATGAAAATTTTCCTTTAGATGCTGTCGAGGCGCTTCGGCAAAGTGAGCATGATGTAGCGTGGATTAGATCTGATTCTCCTGGTATTGCCGATCCGCAAGTATTAGAACGTGCTCAATGTTTGTCGGGGTCTTTTTATATTTAATCTTCTGAGGATTCTTGATATTCAATAATTGCAGCAATCGCTCTCGTAACTTCTTGCAAATCCGATGCTGTTAATAAGCCTAGCTTCCGGACAAAACGTCTGGTATCAAGGCTTCTAGTTTGCAATGCGTCAATAGCAGATGGTTTGCTAAGGCCATTTTGGTTAGTGGGGTCTAGTCGGACATGCCATAGATCTGAGGCAAAAGAGTCTTTCCAATCGGTAATTGGCACGACTAGCTTGAGCGGTAGTTTGCCGATGAAATCAGAACTAATCACTACTGCTGGGCGAGTTTTTTGAATTTCTGCACCTACTGTTGGATCTAGGTTGACTAGCCAAATTTCGCTCCGTTTAGGAATCATGAGTTGTCGTAATATCGAGGTTGAGCCATTCTTGCCATTCTGCTTGATTCTGTTGGTAGTTTGGTAAAGAATTTTCAGCTTGTTGTTTCAGAATGCGATTGCGTTCTTCGATCGGCAGCTTTAAAAAAGACTTTCGATCGCTGAAGGTGTTCGCAAAATCATCGATCGGCTGGTGTTGAGGTTCGGGCAAGCTGGGAATGATCAGAATTACTTCTACTGTTTGCCCGATGGGAAGATTGGGTAAATCAATCTCTAGGCGGTTTCCAGCTTGAACAGTGGTTGTAATGTAGCGAGTTTGTTTCATGGCCACAATGGGACGGTATTATCACTCATTGTACTCTGGGTGTTGACCAGTAGGTGTGTCACCAGATAGCGTTGGCCTTGCCATCTTCTTGGTTAAAGCCAAGAGCTTGATCAAGAATTGATCGCTCTTCTTTGGCCAGCCCCAGCCACAGGCGTTTTTGTTTGTCGGGGGTGTTTTTGTAGGCGATCGCTGTGGTCATGAGGCGCAGGGGCATTTGCAGGGCGGGTTCGTGGCCGAGGTGCTGTTGCCAGAGGGCTAGCCACTGGTCGGCGGTGGTATTGCTGAAGGCGGATTCTATGATTTGGGGCAGGGTTTTGATCAAAGCGGTGCCGAGTTCGTTGAGGACTGTGGCCTGTTGATACAGAGCCAGTACTTGAGGCAGGAAGTCGGCAGGAATCTGCGTAAACCGAGGAATCAGCTCTTCGATAAACTCTTGAATCATCACAGACACTTCGCAATATCGTGGCACGTCAGGATCTTGAACGTAGCTAAATGTTTGTTGCCAACTATCAAAGGCAGCAACATAATTCTGAATAACAAAGTAGGTTACGCCTTTGCAGTGCCAAGAATTATACCTATTAGGTCGGATTTTGGTCGCTGAGTTGTAGCACTCTAAAGCCTGTTCACATTTTTTCCATTTGAAATAACAATAGCCATTATTATGCCAAGCTGAATAGTTATCTGGATTGATTTCAATGACACGGCCAAATGAGACGATCGCTTCTTCATGACGACCTAAGTTCTCCAGAGCAATTCCCCGGTTATTCCAAGCTGAATGTTTATCTGGATTGATTTCGATGGCACGTTCATAGGAGGCGATCGCTTTTTCATGAAAACCCATGCTCGATAGAATAATTCCGTGCAAAGTTTCACTTTCATCTGGCGTGATTTCATTAGCGCGTTTATAGGAGGAAAACTTTTCTTCTAGTAAAAATCCGAGACCATGAAGACATAAATTAAAGTGAAAAAGTGATTTTTGGTGTTCTGGTTGTTGAGTTCTCTTCTGAGCCAGATATTCCAATGCTTCTATGAATTTATTTTGTTGAATGAATTCCTTCATCTTTTCACAGTCTCCATCGCTCAAGACCCCCATATCGAGCAGCTCTTCTAGGGTTTGCAAAGAACTTTCAGCATTTTGGATACTCAGAAATTTCTTCAGTTCACACAGACAAATCTTTGCTACTAGATCGTCCTCACTTTCCGCCAAACTCCGCAGATCCTCCAACCCGATCAACTTGCTATCACCAAAGCGCTCTAACAATCCCCGTCGCTGCTCCGGGCGATACCACACCTTCAAAAAATCTAAAATCAGTTCCACCCAGCGCCCCCGAAACTTCTTCACCTCCAAACATAGCCGCATCAACACCTCCCGCAACTCATACAGCGAATCTCGCCCATCCTGCGTCGCCTCCACATAGCCAATCTGTCGCAGTACCCGTAACTGGCTCCCCGCCGTCCCCGCATCAATAAAACACTCCCCCGCAATCTCCTTCACCATCAGCGGCTGCCGTCGATCGACCAACAGCTCCACAATCTTCCGCTGCTGATTAGAAAGCTCCTTCATCCGCGCCTGATAGTAAGGAGTCAGATCATCCAGCATCTTCATAAACGCCTGCACCAAACTATCTAAACTATCCCGCGAAATAAACTGCGAAAACAGCATATACACCCGAGGATTTCCCCCCGCCAAATGATGCACCGCCCGCACCCGCGATCGCCCCTCCGCCGTGCGCAAAAACACCGCCAACTCCTCCTGTCCCCCCAACGTCGCAATCTTCTCTAGCAGCTCGATCGCCTCCGGCACCGATAGCAGATCTAAATTCCGCGTATTAAAAGACCCAAAAAATGGCTTTTCTCGGCTCTCCACATCCTCAAATAAGCCGGGTGTAGTTGCCAAAATCGTACAGCACTTCTCCTCCTGTAAAAACGATCGAAACTGCTGCTGTCCCCGCAGTCCTAGACCCTTAAACAGATCATCCAAATTTTCCATTATCAACAGCAAGGTTCGATCGCCAATGGCTTCCCGCAACAACCGGCTAGCATTCACCGCCGCCAGTTCTACCGAATGTTCCACCGCAATCCGTCGCAGCTCCGCCCACAATGCTGCTGCTTTGGGATCATCATCCGCCATAGCCCGCAAAATCCGATTCACAAAATCTAACCACGAATCTACCCCCCATTCTTCCTCCCGTAGCCAAGCAATCACCAACTTATCCTTCAGAGCCGGATTCACCGTAAATTCTTTTAGCAATCGATGATAAACCAACGCTACCAAATGCGTTTTACCAATTCCCCGCATTCCTACCAACAGCGCATAGTGTTTTGCCAGTGTTGTGGCACTCAAAATAATTTTTTCTACCAGCTCCTTTGCCAGCCACTCCCGCTGTACAAAAACCTTTTCCAGCTCCTGATGAGACATCAAGCTGGGGGTAAACGCCGAAATAATTGCATCTGCCATGTTTTTACCCTCGTTGTTGTTGCCAATAGCGCTTTATTAGTTTGAAGCGAAACTGGTACTCTCCAGCAGAATTCCGACGAGTATAGTGATCCTGCTCCAGAAGCTTCAGAGTCGATCGCAAAATCTCCTTGCTGTCCTGACTGATAACGCTACCATCAGATGGTGTCAATACCTGACTGCGCAAGTCTTCCACCGACAAAGATTCTCTAGTACACAGTTTATCTAAAACCATAAGTGCCAAGTTTTTGTGTTCCCCATAATATTCGCTCACGCGATCTTCGTAGTAATTCATCTTCCACGCATCAGATTGTTCTACAACAACTTGCAGCATTTTTTCTACTTGCTCAACGGTCACTACCTTTAGTCGCAGCTCCTTCAAGCTAGCAACACTGTGATGGATATAAAAAGGAATGCAGTCAACTGCCATGGCGATCGCCTTACTGACTTCTTCTAGCCCCTCCACTGCAATTTCTTCGCCAATTAGTAAGTCTTGGGCTAGCTCCCAAGCATCCGTTTCAGTCAAAGGCTCAATGTCTATGCGAGGCATGTCATTGGTTGGAGCATTACGATAGCCTTGTTTATTCAATTCGGAAATCACATGGTGCAACCCAATTGAGCCTGTGTAAATCATCCGAATTTGTCGATATTCTTGACGAATCGATCGAAGCGTATCCAATACATGCATTGCCACCCTAGCCCCCTGATTTTCTCGAATATTGTTGATGGCCAAGGGCAACTCATCAAAACAAAACAACAATCGATCCTGTTCATCTAACTGAGAATACAGATCTTCCACTATCCCTTTCAGGTGTTGATGCCAAGTCATTTCAGGTTTTGGCAAACTCACCCCAACCATTTTTTCACCCCCCAATCCCCAGTTCTTCAAAAACTGCTGGAATTTTCCCTGCCATTGTTCAAAACCACCCAGAACCTTGTAGACTTCAGCGAAAATTTCCTGAACTAAAGCTTCTGATGAGCCAACATCCTCTAAATCCCAATAAAAAGCAGTGACATTATCTGGATGCTGAGCCACCATCTTGTTAACAACACTGGTTTTACCCATACGTCGCTCAGCCGTCATCTGCACACTGTAGCGATCGAGTCTGTCCCACAAATCTGCAATTAACTCGTCACGTCCCACCACCTCATCAGGAGTAAGAATACCACCGGGATTGGTTCTCATGTGTTTTACCTGGCTTAAAAAAGCATGTTGATTTCAACACGTAATGAATCTAACACGTATTTTTCTTGCTGTCTACTTCATTGTGGCAGCCTGCCAAATTATAGAACTCAACTAACCCAATTTTGATCGATAGTCTGAATAAGAGAACTCTCGCCAAAGCTGGAATTCACCATCTTTTTTGATCCTGCCGATCGAGGGATGTACTACCCCATTAAACATAGAGGTTTTTACCATGGTATAGTGCATCATATCTTCAAAAATTAGCCGATCGCCGATCGCCAAAGGCTGATCGAAACCATAGTCTCCGAGAAAATCACCAGCTAGACAGCTAGAGCCACCCATCCGATAAAATGTTTCGCCTGCTTGGGGTTCATGAGCACCGCGAATTGCTGGCTTATAAGGCATTTCTAAACAGTCCGGCATATGGGCAGTAAAAGATACATCTAGCATGACATTAGTTAAATCTGCCGCCGGAATTAAATCTAATACTGTGCCCAATAAAAAGCCGGTTTCCCAGGCGATCGCCGAACCCGGTTCCATAATTAAATGCAGATGAGGATGACGCTGATGGAAAGCTTGGAGCGTGGAGATCGCGTGATCAACGTCATAACCTTGACGAGTCATTAAATGGCCGCCGCCAAAATTCAGCCACTTAATTTGTGGTAACAAATGTCCAAATAGTTTTTCGATATTGGCAATAGTTTTCTCTAGAGCAAAAGAATCACTTTCACATAAATTATGAGATAAAAATCCCTCAATGCCCGCTGGCAACGTATCACCTAACTGAGAGGCCGAAACCCCCAAGCGAGTAGATGGTTGACAAGGATTGTAGAGTGCGGTTTTGACCGGGGAGTATTCGGGATTGATGCGTAAGCCGATCGAGATTTTTTTTGTTGCATAAGCAGTGACCTGAGAGTGAAATTGTTGCCATTGCCCGATCGAATTAAAGGTCAGGTGTGAGGCATAGGGCAAAATCTCGGGGATATCTACCTCTCGGTAGGCTGGAGAATATACATGCACCTCGCTGCCAAATTCTTCGGCAGCTAGGCGAGCTTCCCACAAGGAGCTGGCGGAAGCGCCTTTGAGGGTTTGGCGAAGTTGGGGGAAACTGTGAAATAACGAGAATCCTTTAAGGGCTAGCATGATGTGAATCGGTGCAGCTTTTTGCACTCGATCAAAGATAGCTAGATTGCGATCGAGTAGTTGTTCTTCTAATACAAAGCAGGGTGAGGGAATTGTAGATATGATTTTGTCGTTATTTTGATTCATGATTATGCGGCAGTTTGAAGTGAGACAGAATAGCAGAAATATTACACTTGCCCTCATCCCCCAGCCCCTTCTCCCAAGTTTGGGAGAAGGGGAGCCGGAGTACCCCACCAACGTAGTCTCTTGCGCCCTCTCCCAAGTTTGGGAGAGGGCTGGGGAGAGGGCAAGTGCAACCACGTCTAGCTTTACTCAAATGGCGACACTCCATCGATAACTTCGTGCCAAGGTAAGCCCATGGAGCCTAAGAGCTGCATAAATGGATCGGGATCACATTCTTCTACATTGAATACACCAGGTTTTTGCCAAGTGCCATTGACTACCATCAGTGCGCCAATTACTGCCGGAACACCGGTAGTATAAGAAATACCTTGTGCCCCTACTTCGGCATAAGCTTCAGCGTGTTGGCAGTTATTGTAGACATAGTATTTGCGCTGTTTGCCGTCTTTGATGCCGCTAATATGACAGCCGATCGAGGTTTGCCCGGTATAGTTAGTAGCTAACGAAGCTGGTTCGGGCAGCAGGGCTTTGAGGAATTGCAGCGGGATGATTTGATGCCCTTCGTATTCGATCGGGTCAATCCGGGTCATGCCAATATTTTCTAACACTCGTAAGTGAGTGATGTAGTTTTCCGAAAACGTCATCCAAAACCGCGCTCTTTTGAGAGTAGGGATATTTTTGACCAAAGATTCTAGTTCTTCGTGGTATAGCAGATAAGATTCTCGATCGCCGATTTCGGGATAAGGCACCGGACGATGAACCGATAAAGCTGGGACTTCTACCCATTGACCATTTTCAAAATATCGACCAACTTGGGTGATTTCTCGGATGTTAATTTCGGGGTTAAAGTTGGTGGCAAAGGCTTTGCCATGATTGCCATCGTTGCAATCGATAATATCTAGGTAGTGAATTTCATCAAAATAATGCTTGAGGGCATAGGCGCTAAAGACTCCGGTAACTCCCGGATCGAAGCCACAGCCGAGAATGGCGGTAAGTCCGGCTGCTTTGAATCTGTCTTGATATTTCCATTGCCAACTGTATTCAAATTTGGCCACATCGATCGGCTCATAGTTAGCCGTATCTAGATAGTGAACACCGGTTTCTAGGCAGGCATCCATCAAAACTAAATCTTGGTAAGGAAGCGCCACGTTGATCAAGATATCGGGTTTGAATTCTTTGATGAGCTTGACGGTATTGGCAACAACATCGGCATCGAGCGCGGCTGTGGTTACTTTTGGTGAACCAATGTGTGCGGCAATTTTATCGCATTTATCCACGCTGCGACTGGCCAACAAGATGGCGGTAAATTCTTCGCGGGCGGCGCATTTATGCGCGACCACGTTACCAACTCCACCTGCACCCACAATTATTACCCGTGCCATACTGTCTCCTTGAGTTAAAGTGACTTTTATCTGCGATCATCTACAGCCGAGCCTTTGCTGAAATAAAGACTCTTTGCTCTCACTGAAGCTGCTGTCGCCGAAGGCATTATAGCAGTATCAGATTAAATGCAGATGTACAAAAGCTTTACTATAATACTTCAGTTGTTTTTAGTGAGGCATAAGGTTGATGGCATCTGAAAATATTCAAGGCAAGCCCAATTATGGCATTGATGCACCGGGCTTATTGCGTTTCTTTTTCATCGCTGGTGCTGTTGCACTCACAATCTTTCTTGTGACGCTGTGCTCATCGACATTAGGGCAACTTATAAAAATAACTGGCACTGTAGTATTTGGTACCGCTGCTATTTACTTGCTCGGAATGGGTTGTTTGATGCTTTATAGCAGTAAAGCGATGAAGCTAAAAGACAGAGAAAAACTGCTGGATCTGGTTCAATGGTCAGGAAGTGAACTTGTTCTGGATGTAGGTTGTGGCAGAGGTTTAATGCTAATAGGGGCTGCAAAGCGACTTACTTCTGGTAAGGTAATTGGCATTGATTTATGGCAGCAGCAAGATCAAGCCAACAATAATTCTGATGCTGCATTATCAAATGCTGAAGCTGAAGGTGTTATGGAGCGCATTGAAGTCAAAACAGCCGATATGCGCCAGTTACCTTTTTTAGATGATTTGTTTGATGTTGTGGTTTCAAGTTGGGCGGTGCATAACCTAGAAGCAGAGGCCGATCGCGAAAAAGCACTAGATGAAATTATTAGAGTTCTCAAACCGAACGGAATGATCATTTTGTCAGATATCGTCTATCAGCTTGAGTATGCAAAATATTTTGAGCTTCGTGGCATGGTAAACATCCGGTTTTATAACAATGCAATCCGAGATGTCATTCTTAAAACAGTCACTTTTGGCAGTTTTGCGCCATCTGCTGTTTCAGCATATAAAAATGTATAACCGTCTGTAAAACTGTCACCAATTCTTCTGCCTTGAACCTAAAGTTGGGATTTAGGGGTGATTCCTGGAGAACCAATGGTTTGATGGCCTAAAAATCTTGGTCGAATTCTCGCAAGCCCATGGCGATCTTGCTATGTTCCTCAATTTGGCTCATGACTCGCTTCGCCCGATCGATCACCACCGGTGGCAGCCCAGCCAATCTGCCCGCTTCAATACCATAAGACTTACTAGCCCCACCGGGTTTCACCTGATGCAGAAAAATAATCTCATTGGGTAACTCCTTAACAGTCACCTGATAGTTAGCTACATTATTCAACAGCGAAGCCAACTCATTTAGCTCATGATAGTGCGTAGCAAAAATAGTGCGTGATCGAATAGTTTGTGCCAGATATTCTGAGACTGCCCAAGCGATCGATAAACCATCAAACGTCGCTGTTCCCCGACCAATTTCATCCAGTAACACCAGAGACTTGGACGTGGCATGATTCAAAATATTTGCTGTCTCATTCATTTCTACCATGAACGTAGATTGCCCAGTGGCTAAATCATCCACCGCTCCTACACGGGTAAAAATGCGATCGCAGATCCCTAACTTGGCGCTGCGGGCAGGCACATAGCTACCCACCTGTGCCATGAGCTGAATCAAGCCAATCTGGCGTAAATAGCAGCTTTTACCACTGGCATTTGGCCCCGTTAATACAACCAGATCGGTGCCGCTGGCTCCGGCTAAATCGGTGCCATTGGGCACAAAGAAACCGGCTGGTAGCGTTTGTTCTACTACTGGGTGCCGACCATTTACTATTTCGATCGGGCGTTCTTGGGTCATTTCTGGACAACAATAGCCCTGTTGCACTGCTACCTCTGCCAAACCACAGAGGACATCGACGGCGGCTACTCGCTGAGCTACGGCGCGGATCTGGGCGGCATGCTCTGAGACTTCCGTGCGTAGTTCATTAAAAATATCGTGCTCTAGTTTGCCGACATCTTCTTTGGCATTTAAGATACGGGCTTCGCGTTCTTTGAGTTCTGGGGTAATGTAGCGTTCTTCGTTAGTTAATGTTTGTTTGCGCAAATAGTCATCGGGCACGAGATCAGCTTTAGAACGGGTAATACTGAGGTAATAGCCAAAGGTTTTATTGAATCCTACTTTCAGATTGCCAATGCCGGTGCGCTCTCGTTCTAGGGTTTCCAAGTTAGCCAGCCACTGATGATCGTCTACGCTGGCGGCGCGCAGTTCGTCTAATTGGGCATTGATATTCGATCGAATCAACCCACCTTCAGTTAACAAAATTGGCGGACTTTCTACGATGCTTTTTTGGATTTTTTGACCGAGGGCAACTAGTTCGATCGGGTATTTCTGCAAATTCTGCAAAAATCGCGCTGTGGCATCTTTGGTTAGCTCTGCTAATTCGGGTAAACGACAAAGAGAATCGGCCAGAGATAATAGCTCCCGCGCATTCACTCTACCCGCCGCCGCTTTACCGGTAAGACGTTCTAAGTCATAAATTTGCTTTAGTAGTTGTTGCAGATCTTGACGAAGAAAAGTGTTTTTGTATAGTTCTTCGATCGACTCTTGGCGCATTTTAATCTGCCCAATATCTAACAGCGGCTGAGATAGCCAACGTCTGAGGGCACGACCACCCATGGCTGTAGCAGTGCGATCGAGCGCCCACAACAACGAGCCACGCAAATGACCATCTCTGGATGTCTGAAAAATCTCTAGGTTCCGTCGTGATTGATAATCTAGCACCAAATAATCGGTGAGAGAATAGGATCTTAGGAGTTGGAGATCGATCGGGTTGCCCCGTTGAGTATCGGCCAAATAATCTAATAAACCTCCCGCTGCTCTGACCGCCAAAGGCATTTGATCACAGCCGGTTGCCTCTAACGACTTCAACCGAAAGTAATCTAACAGACTCTCTTGAGCTGTCAATAATGTAAAAGCTGTTTGAGTGCGCAGAGCATAGCAAAACTGCTGGGGTAAAGGAGCGGGTACTCGATCGTCTTTTTCCCCAGCCCGCAGCAGTTTATTAATATCGGGAGCCGCCACTGGTAACAAAATCTCTGCTGGTTGCAGTCGTAGCAATTCTTGGCTAAGAATCTCTAAATCGCAGCTTTGGGTAGCGACAAATTCCCCAGTAGAAATATCGGTATAGGCCAAGCCCCAATGGTCGCCGCTGAGGACGATCGCCACTAAAAAGTTATTGCGGCGGGCGGTGAGCAGCCCTTCTTCCATTACCGTGCCGGGAGTCAAAACTCTGACGACTTCGCGGCGGACTAGACCAACAGCGGCGCTGGCTTCTTCCATTTGGTCGCAGAGTGCTACGGCAAAGCCTTTTTCGACCAAGGAAGCGCAATATCGATCGACAGAGTGATGGGGTACGCCGGTCATGGGCACTCGCCCCACTTCTCTACCGCCTTCTTTACTGGTTAAAACCAGCTCTAGCTCCCGCGCTATGGTTACGGCATCCTGAAAAAACGTCTCGAAAAAATCTCCGCAGCGGTATAGTAGGAGAGCGTGAGGATACTGCTCTTTTACCGAAACAAAATGCTGAAACATTGGCGACAGCAGCTTGATATCGATCTCCCGATAATCGGCATTGCCAATGGCGTTTTGGCTAGTGCGCAGACCGGTAAGATCGACGGAGTTTTCTACAGCAGGTTTTTCGGACATTTTGACTATTTGGAAGGACGGAAGGCCGAGTAGCCGACACTAGCTCCTACGGCAATAATACAGAGTACGGTAATTATGATATTCCAAATGTTCATTTCATCGCTGTCAACTTCATCTCGATCGGTGATTTCGGCTAGCTGCTGATGGGGGACAACGCTGGCCACTCGCTGCGCTGGTACGTTTACGCTGCCATCAGAGCCACGTTGAAATTGATTGACGCTGCCCAAAAAGCGACTGATTTCTTGTTGGAGCTGTTGATTTTCTTTCCACATTTCTCTATTTTGGGCTTCCAGACTGCGGATCATTGACTGGGCTTCTTGCAGGTCTGCTACCACTTCTTGGTAGATATCAACGGGCACAACGGTTTGATAAGCGGCATTATAAGACGAAGCAGCAGCGTAGGTCATAGCAAAAATTTTGGCTAGATTAAGAATGTTTTACCGAAATTCAGATGACTCACCACTCAATCATCATAAGCTAGTCTGGTGTTCGTGGAGCGCTGTGAGCACAAAAATTTATCAGGTGACATCATGGGCAAGTTAGCCGAACAATTAGAGCTGAAATTACTGCCGAGCATGACGATTCCAGAGCCACTTCGATCGCTCTATGACTGGATTGAATCCCGAGGCACCTACACCGATGGCTTTGCTGATGAAGCCGGTGGCAGCGAGGAAGAGGAAATGAGAACTGGTTTTTTGTTTCCAGAAGAAGCGCAGATTGAAGGCTGGACAGAAACTGGTCGTCCGGGCGGTACAGATATTGAGTTTGCGGCTCATGGCCAGTTGGGTTTAGAGGATTGGTTTGGTCATGGCCGAGCGGATGTTTTGAACCGTCTATGTGTCTTTGCTCATACCAGTCATGATGGCTCTATGGCTGCTTTGTGGCTAGATGATCAGGGCAATCAAAAAATTGTTCATCTTGGCTCCGGCTCTTGCCTAACGTGTGTTTTGGCTACTGACCCAGTGGATTTTGTGCGGTTGCTGGCGATCGGCTACGACGAAATCTGTTGGAGCGAGGAATTTGCTTTTCCTCCTAACCATGAGAGTGATTTTAAGGTGCAGCCAAACCTGGAGTTTCAGTATTGGGTCACTAAAACTTTTGCTGTATCAATCCCTGTGACTGCTGCCGAAATTGTCAAATACCCTGACGAAATGGACAATGAAGATCCTCAAGATGAATTTGCAAAATGGTTGAATGCCAACAAGTGAAAAAATTTTATGCCCTGTAAGATAAGCTTTTTTCTACCAGCCCTAACTCCAATTGCCCGTTTTGATTTATCTGGATAGCCTCAGCCCAATCCAGATAATCTGCCAACATCCCAATTTCTTGAGCTACTGCTCTCAGAGACAGCCTTCGCAATAGCTCGATCGTGATTGGTCTCTTTTCATCCCAAAAAATCATTGCATCCAAAAATTCTAATGCTGGAACTGCTGTTACCAACTTAAAAACCAACTGAGCCTCCTCTTTCGTCTCAAAAGACAAGAAATTTACCGTATCATCAAACATCACAGCCTTACCATCCAGAGGACTTACCAAGGAAAAACTCAATCTTTTATATAGCCCAGAGATAGCTATTTTCCAACGTTTAAAAGAATATGCCCCAATACCAAAGATAGAATACAGTGGCTTGTTTTTGTAAATAGAACTTTTTCTACTGCCAAGATATTCATCGTGGTCTATTAAATACTGCCAAGTTTTAGGTGCCTTCTCTCGAATAATTTCTGTGTTTTCACCGACCATTTGCTGAGTTATTAAAACCAGCTTACGACATTCATTGACTCTGCCATTACCAATATCAGAACTTTTGAGCAACGGATACAAATAGTCTTCTTCTAAAACATATTGCTCTCCCAATCCATTCTGAAACAAGTTTTTTCGAATACGTTCTAGTTCCATTACTTTCGAACAATCATGCTTCACTCCAGAACGCCATAAGTACTTTAAATCTTGACCGGCTAAATGCTTCCATTTTTCATACTTGACCGTATCATGCAAAATCAATCCATCTCTTTGCCCGATCAAGTATATAGATTTAGTAGACTGAAGATCCTCATAGACTTCACAATCAATACTGTCAATATTATTAGTAGACAAAACGAAAAGACACGCATCTACTGCTGCTCCAAAGTGAATTTTGGCATCTATCAAATATATATATCCCGCAAATCTATTACCTGTTTTTTGTTTTACTTGACGAATCACTTTACGTGCCACAGCATATTTACACAATAATGCGATTGTCCCCTCTTTTTTTGATAGCCATTCAATATGCTGTAATAGCATCCACTCAGAAATATCAAAGTTTCCTGAACCCGTAATAGCTTCAATTCCACGTCTTTGCTGAAAATTTGATTTTGTTGGAAGATTTTCACTGTTGAGAAGGCTTAGCTCACTACTTGTCACCCAAGGTGGATTCCCTAAAATTAAGATATGGCCTAAAAGCTCAGACATAATAGTTTTCCAGTCCATATCAAAAAAATCTGCTTGCCGAATAGTAATATTTTTGATGTTTGAAGAATTAGTAATAGAAGAATTTGCTGCTGTGACATACTCAGCATTTACATCGAATCCCAAGATTTGAGAGTTTTTGAATTCACTTATTGCTGCTCGTATAAAAGCACCTTTGCCACAGCTAGACTCGATGATAACCTGTGGTAATATTTGGTGATTTCGAATTAGTGTTCTACATACTTCAATGGCTAAATCATCTGGAGTTTGAAAATCACCAAATTGCCATTTATCCCTTAACTTTACCATTATCTATTGTGCTCTTACTATACCGGGAATAGCCCCGGATTGCTGAATTACTCGATGCTGATCTGAAGGGGCAAGAAGACTGTGGCTGCTTGATGCTTGTGACCTTAATGTCTACATTCAGAGATGGAATATCAATACCCAAAGCTGAGTTGCCTGGTTCATAGGCGTAACTTTCAGCTAAATATGCAGTAAATTTGTGCTCCAGATAAGTGCCAACAGCTTTTCCATCGGTTACTCCATAAAGTGATGGTTCATCATGTAGAGATTCGATCGCCGCAAACCGAGCTGCTGCGGCACACAAATTCTCAATAGTTAAAATTGACTTCATTTTTTTAAACAGTATTTTTGGCAAGATTTTTACCAGAGGCTACTATCAAAATTTGTTTGATAGACCTCATTTTCCGGCCAGTGGTAGAATCAGATGAATTATATCTTTTCCTTACCATTATGTTTACTCGCTTCCAGCGCTTGGTCTGTACAATTTGCTTAGGAATGTTCTTGTTTCTCTCTATGCCCATTCCAGCCTGGGCGAACGCCTATGACAAGCAAACCCTTATTGCCGCTGACTTCGCAGGCAAAGATCTCCGAGGTTCGCAGTTTAACCAAAGCAACATGCGCAACAGCACCTTTAAAGGCGCAAACCTTCAGGGCGTAAGCTTCTTTGGTACCAACCTCACCAACGTCGATATGACTGGAGCTGACATGACCGGGGCGGCGATCGATAATGCCAGATTTAGTAACACCAACCTCACCAACGCCATTTTAGTAGGAGCATTTGCCACCAGCGCCAAGTTCAACGGCGCAATCATCGAAGGCGCAGACTTTACTGACGTGTTATTTCGCAAAGATGTCCAAAAAATTCTTTGTGCCACCGCCAACGGCACCAACCCCACCACTGGTCGCAAAACCAGAGAGACTTTAGATTGCCCCTAGAGTCGTATCAGGGAACCTCACAAATTCGGCTAAACTAATCTAGCTGTCAGCAAATAGGCCGAAGCTGTTTCAGGAGAGGAAAAATGCGCACCATTGATGAAATTAACGATCGAATTGCTAAAGGCACCGTGGTAGTGTGCGCGATCGACGAGTTTAAGGCCAAAATTAAAGCCAACGGTGTCAAAGCCACGGCCAAAGCCGTAGACGTAGTGACTACCGGCAGCTTTGAACCCATGGAATCTTCTGGTGCCATTATTAACCTTGGCCACACCGACCCGCCAATTAAAATCCGGAGCTGCTGGCTGAATGGCGTACCGGCCTACGCTGGGTTTGGCGCGGTGGATTTGTATTTGGGAGCCACCCAACTCGCTGATGAGGGCGAAAACAACGAAGAGCGGGGTGGTGCCCATGTAATTGAAGACCTAATTGCTGGTAAAACTGTCAATCTGCGCGCTGTGGGCCAAGAAACCGACTGTTACCCCCGCGCTAGCTTTAGTACCACCATTACCAAAGACACTATTAACCAATTTTATCTATACAACCCTCGCAACCTCTACCAAAACTTCATTGTGGGAGTCAACGGTGGCGATCGAACTCTCTACACTTATCTAGGTCCATTACAGCCCCGCTTAGGCAACGCGGTTTTCTCTAATGCTGGAGCGATCTCACCTTTGTTGAATGACCCAGAACTACAGTCGATCGGCATTGGTAGCCGTATTTTCTTGGGTGGCGGCATTGGTTACATTGCCTGGGAAGGCACTCAGCATTTTCCGCTACAAAAGAGACTAGATAATCAAACCCCGGTAGGTCCGGCGGCGACTTTGGCCTTGGTAGGTGATGCGAAGCAGATGGATCCCAACTGGGTGCGGGGTTGTCATTTTAAAAACTATGGCCCTTCTTTGATGCTGGGTGTGGGGGTGCCGATTCCGATTTTGAATGAGCAGATTGCGGCTCGTTGTGGAATTACTGATGACCAAATTTTGGCACCGATCGTCGATTTTTCGATTCCGCGCCGGGTACGACCCACTTTTGGGGTAATTGACTATGCTCAGCTCAAGAGTGGCAAAATCAAAATTGAGGGACGCACCGTGAGAGTTGCACCCTTGGTGAGTTTGAGTCGATCGCTAGAGATTGCCCACTTACTGAAAAATTGGATTGCGACTGGGAAGTTTACTTTAACTGCGCCGGTAGCGGCTTTGCCGATTGATCGGACTTTTATTCCTCAAGATCGGCGCAGCAGTGAACCATTGAACGACGAATAGCAGTTTAGATGCCGATTACTTATAGACCTCTGCGTGACTTACTATTCCTCAGCCTCCTCAACCTTCTTAGCTTTAATCACTGGTCTACTCAAAGATTCACCGGTGGATGGAGCCTTGTGCTCCCAAGGCTTACCAAAATGCTTCTTATCACCACCAGGTTTACCCTTCACACCCTTAGGCCGCAGAGCCGCAATCATTTGACCCGTGCGAATCACCAAATCATCACCTTGGCGGAGCACATCAAACTCCCAAAAATTGCCCACCATCTTTTCAGCAAAATCACCAATGAGCCGCAGCTTAAACTGACGGGGTTCAGTATCTTTCTTGCGGGCAGCTTGGCGAATCTTCACAAACACCTCCTTGTTCTCCCGCGATTGGAAAACCACCTCACCGCGCACCGAGAAATAATTATTTGGAATCTCCATCGGCTCGATCGGCGCTGCTACTCCATCCACTGGCTCAATTAATTTGGGTTCCCAAATACCCATAATTTGCACATGCAGCTTGCCATCATCCTTGCGCACCCGAGGATACACCACCCACAAGTGAGACTCACCCAAATCTAAATGCTTCTTGGCCAGACTCATGATCCGCCCTAACAGCACCGCATCAATTAGCGTGCCATCATCAGTGATTACCGAGCCTTTGGTAAATTCTTCCGCCGAAGCCAAATATGCCCCTTTGACCAAGCCGATCGCCCGATACTGCAACGGCTCGCTGGCCATCGGAATCGGCATATTGCCACTCAGCTCAAACATCGGCAGCGGTGGCGGATAGTCTTTGGGCTTGACCGGTTTACTCGGACGAGGTTTAGGAATACCTTCAGGTTTAAAAGTACTCTCAGGTTTGGGGGTGCCCTCAACCTCTGTGTCAGATTTGGGTCGCTTCACCGGCTTATTAGGCCGAAGTGGAGCCGGTAATTGCTCGGGGGTAAGATTCTCGGAATTCATGGATAGACACCCTGGGGTTTACTCAACTAAAACAATGCTAGCAACAAAGATTGCCAAGGGAAAGATTGCCAGTCACTAGCCGCCTCCATCTTAAAACCAGATCGTAAGTTTTCAACGCCGGTTGATCAACAGAATCTATTAAGATGGCGTACCAGTAGTCTTGCGTTGCTTACGACTCAGACTAGCCAAAAGCTTCACTTTTACCGACTCAAACTCCTCTCGCAGATAGGATCTGCTCAGCTTTTGCTGGTTAGAGCCAGGAGTGACCCGGCTTTCTTGCAGCCACTCTTGGAGTTTTTGCACCTTGGTATGAGGAATTTTACCCTTGATCACACTAACACAGCGGTTCTCACCATCTAGGCCAAAAAACAGCAGGCGATAAGACTGAGTTTCAGCCAATACGCGCAGAGTGTTGTCGCTAGTTTGCTTTTTCAAATCGAGATAAGAAGGCAAGAGACGATGTTGCTGATCGTTGTGAAACAGCGCCGCAATCCACAGCAACATCGGATGGGGATTAGCAATAAACAAAAACTGACAGTGGGGCGGATGCTTTTTGTAATATGCGATTTCTTCCCGAGAGAGCATAATCCAGAGGGTGGCGCTCACCTCGCCCTCATATTCCATTAAACGAGGGAATACAATCTCAGCACGGGGTTTATCCATTGGCCAGGTAGACTGTAAACACAAGTCATCCAGATTTTTAATATCACTGGATTTAGCGGCTTTACGGCTATTGGCGGTACTTGAAGCAGATAAGTAATTTTGTTCAATTCGTTCGATCGACTGCAAAATATCTTCTACGTTCGGCGGACGATTGCGTACATCCTTGGCCATACAGGCCATCACCAGCTCTTGTAACTCCTGGGGAATCACCAGGTTTGGCCCTACTTCCTTAAAAGTTTTGGGAGGAGTTTTGTGGTGAGCATTAAACCAGCCTTCAAAAGAGCTGCTAGTGGGGCGAATCGGCAATTCACCGCTGAGCATCTGGAACATCATAATGCCCAGACTATAAATATCTGATCGATTATCTAAAGTCTTGCCCTCCATCTGTTCTGGCGAACAATAGGCTGGAGTACCCATAAAGCCAGTGGGCGAATCATCCGATCGCAGGAGGGCAATCCCAAAATCTAGCACCTTCACAAAGTCTCCCAAAGTGGGGTTGTGAGTAACAATAATATTGCTGGGTTTGATATCGCGGTGAATCACCTGACACAAATTACCATCGATTTCGATACCGTCGTGGGCGCAGTCTAGTCCTAAACAAATTTGGCGCAAAATATTAAAAAAGCGCGGTAACGGCATCGGCTTTTTGTGAATTACGTCTTTGAGGCTTTCACCCTGCAAGAACTCCATCACGTAAAAAGGCATTTCTAGGTCATCTAAACCGTAGTCTCGCACTTTGACGATGTGAATACTGTTTTCACCTAGCAAGGCGCTAATGGTAGCCTCCTGCATAAACCGATCGCGGATTCTTTGAGTGATGCTGGCTTTCGATAAAAATTTGACAGCGACCTTTACCCCGCCCAACAGCATGTCTTTGGCCAGGTATACTTGCCCCATCGAGCCTTTGCCGGCTATTTCCATAAGCTGATATCGCTGGACAACCAGCCGACCATAGTTACTATCTTTGGTCATGAATGGCCTCCGGCAGAGAGGGCAGAATAATTTGTTGCGAACGGGGAGATGCAGTCCATTTCAGCCAGTTAACTTGAGGTAGGTTAGAAAGTGGGCGAAGAGCTAGAAAATACCATGTTTTTACTAATAAGATAAATTTTTACTAATAAGATAAGTTACATAGATACTAGACTGGCTAAATCAATCGATACTCCTTCAATATGCCCAGCTCTTGGCCAGAAATTTGTTGTTAAATTCAAATCAGATAAATTTAACAAACTAGATTTGGTGAACTTTCCCCAACAGCACCGCCGATCGAGCGCCAGTCACCATTGGTAAGTTCCCAGGAATATCGTGCCAACGCCAATAAGCCAGCAAAGCAAAGGCGATCGCCTCTTTAAAATCACTGTCTACTCCAGCTTCTGCCGTGGTCAAAACCGCAACTTGGGGTAAATGGCTCTGCAGCCGTGTCTTCAAAAATTTATTGCGAGCACCGCCGCCACAGAGCAATACCCGATCGGGCAAGCGAGGTAAAAAGCGTCGATAGCTGTCCGCAATGCTGGCCGCCGTTAAATCAGTAATGGTTGCCAAAAAATCCACATCAGCTAAATGAGCCGCATCCTGCCGACAGGCAGCCAAGTATTCCTTGCCAAACAGCTCTCGTCCAGTAGATTTCGGTGGCGGAGCGCGGAAGTATTCTTGCTGAAGCCATTGCCCTACCAAAGCTTGATCCACTTGCCCCTGCGCCGCCCAATCTCCATTGTGATCATAGGTTTTTTGGCCATTAGTCAAAGCAATCACCGCCAAATCCATCAAACTATTCCCTGGCCCCGTATCCCAACCTAAAACCTTTGACTCCCAATCAGCATCAGCATGAGGTGGTAAATAGGTGCAGTTCCCAATCCCACCAATGTTTTGAATACAGAGATGGTGCTGATCATCTCCTAACAAATAAGCATCTGTTTTGGGCACCAAAGGCGCACCCTGTCCCCCAGCCTCAATGTCAGCCGTGCGGAAATCATCGATCGTAGTAATGCCCGTGGCTTGAGCAATCACCGCCCCCCGTCCAATTTGCTGGCTATAACCCAATCGACCCCCTTGAGCAGGCTGATGAAATACTGTCTGACCGTGGGAGCCAATTAATTTTGCTTTTACCCCCGCTGGCTGAATCCGGCACACCGCATCGGCAAAACATCGAGCGATCGATTCATCCAAAACTGCCAAATCAGCCATACTAATCGGCTGACCAGCACACACATCTAAAATTTGCTGGCGTAAAGCAGGCGGATAAGGATAAGTTTCACCAGCGATCGAGGTGACTTGTAGATCATTAGTAGTCCCTTGAATTTCTACCAAAGCAGCATCGATGCCATCTACCGAAGTGCCACTCATCAAACCGATTACTAACATGATTCTCCTTTGATTCAGTAACTGGATTTACTAGATACAATATGTCTAGATGGTGGGCAGTGCCCACCATCTAGATTTTAGGCGACTCCACTCCTATTTAATTGTCGTCTAAAGCGGGCGGAGCAGCGATCGCAATTTCAGCTTGCAAAGGCGGCTCTAACTCACCAAACAGAGTACGTACTTTTAAATCTCGATAAAACTCCTCTTGGCTTAGCTCCACCTTAGATTGTGCCGAGAGCAACAGCAAAGCCCAAAAAACTCCCACCCGATCGTGGGTGGTAATTTCTCCTTGTTCGTTGGCCAGAGTTTTCACCCACAGAGCAATCAGGGCTTCTAGATCAATCCAATCTAAATCGGTGGCCTGCAGAAAAATTTCTAACTGCTCGGCCATTTCTGTGAGATTTTCACCGTGAGCCAGTTCAGCAATTGCCTTGGCTGCCTTACTAGCCGAAAGATTAGCGTGACGCACCTTGCGCTTACTTACTGGCCGATCGCTCATCCGACTGGCGATCGATCGAAGTTGCGCAATCAAATCTGGCAGAGTAACCGGGCGGTGTTGCAGCGGTCGAGCACTGAGGCGGCGGTGAATATGCCGTTCTAGGTTAGCCGGGAGTCCTGCCGTTGGGGAAATGTCCTCAAAATACAGATCATCATCATCCAAGGGTGATTCTTCTGGATCTTGGTTGAGGCTATTGGCCTTCAACAACACCAGCATCGCTGCCCACAAAAAGGCTTGCCCCGAAAGTGACAAATTAACCTGCCGATCGCTATTCGATAAACTAGCCGGAATCTTGGTGAGGTGATTGTCGATCACATCAATCACCTGAATATCCCAGGGGTCAATTTCACCACGCTGTGCTAAGTCAATTAATAACTCAATGCCCAATTCCGTCAGCGTATGGGGATCGAGGTCTGTTGGAACATTACTAGGAGCGCCTTTCTCGGAAACTAGCACCATGATATTGATGATATTGGAGTTGTGTGGAGGTAGATATTAGATAAAATCTTGGCTAGGAGTCCGTTCCGGAATGAACCGACTGCAACTCTGGCGGATTGCGAATTAAGTCGATCGTGCTTTTAATAGTGCCGGCGATCGGCACTGCCACCAATACTCCCAAAAATCCGGCTATTTGCAAGCCCACCAGCACCGCCAGCAAAATCATTACTGGATCTAGACCAATAAAGTCGCCCATCAGTTTAGGGGTTAAAAAATTATCTTTGAATTGCTGCAATACAAAAGAGGCCACAAACACTTTTGCCGCTAGGGTAAAGCTTTTTAGCAGTACCAACAGCGTGACTAAGCCAATCCCTAGAGTAGCACCCACAAACGGAATCAGTTGGGAGAAACCAATCAGGATTGAAAACAATAGCGCAAACGGCACGTCTAACATCAGGAAAATAATGGTTAAAGCTACGGCCATAAAAGCCCCTAACAAAAACTGACTGATAAAAAACCGCTGAAAGTTCATTCTCAAAGATTCCCCAATCAGCCGTCCCCACTTACCTGGAAACAGCCCAATAGCACCAGCCCATAGCTTGTCCCCATCAATCAAAATATAGACGCTTAGTACCACAATCAGCAGTGAATCAATGAGGCTAGAAGCAGTACCTAATGCCACTGCTACCGCCTGCTGCGTAAAGCCTTCTAATTGTTTGGGCAAGTTGGAATTTATTTGGTTCCGAATCACCTCAAAATCTATATTCAAGCCCTTGGTCTTAGCAAATGTTTCTAAGCTAATAATATTTTGACTGCTGCTCTGTACCCATTTGGGCACCTGTTCAGAAAGACTAGCAATTTGTTCAATCACGATCGGGACAACCGTAACCCCCAAGATAACTAATGTTACTAAAGTGGCAATAAGCACCACCCCCACCGCTTGACCGCGACTGATGCCAGTTCGATCGAGCGCCCGGACTAGGTAATTGAGCAAAAATGCCAAAATCGCCGAGATCGATACCACCGTAATAATATGTTCAAAATACCTAAAAGCTTGAGAAAGTAGCCAGGTGTTAGCTGCAAAAACCAAGCTCAGCAGCAGCCAAACTAAAAGCTTTCTGGCGTTAATCGATCGCCACATTGTAATCTGTCGGTAGAAGGTTCACTTGATTCTAGCTGGCTTTGGACTCGAAATTTTCATTCATTTGGCATTCATTTGCCCCTTACTTGCCAGTCATTCGATCGGCAAAATGATAAAATCAGGATCTTTTAGGGGTAAATTAAGAGATAGGTCTATGCACTTCTATCTTTCTTGTGAGCTTTATGAGTTCAGCTTCTTCCGCATCTGAATTATTAATTGATTCTTCTGATGCTGTTTCCACCGGTTCAACACCAACCGATTCAGCCGAACAGCCAGGAATCCCAGCTTATTTGCGCCAAGCTTTGCAAATGCTCGATCTTCAGCCAGAAGCTGAAGTTGCTAAGTATCGCGCCTACAAAGAAGGCAAGGTCGCCGCTCCAACCTACGAAAAACTCAATCCAGTACTGGCTGCACCCGAAGAGGAGGACGAAGAATACGAAGCAATTCCTCCTTCCGAGCCTTTTGCTGTAATGGAACGCGCTCGTGCATACGGTTCCGATGCCGAACCAGCCGGTAAATTAGTATTCAAAGACTCCGAGCCGCCTGCGGCCAGTCTAGATCTCAGCATGTTGCCGCCGGGTGAAATTTCTTCTGCCCGCAATGAATATTTGCCCGCTTCTCAAGAACTATGGCGTAGCCTGGGCAAGCCCGCTGCCCCTGCCGAAATTCCGGTACCAAAATGGAAGTTACCAGTGGCGATCGGCTCTGCTCTGACTGCTCTAGCCGCAGTGAGTGGCATGACCTATGTAAATCTTCACCCCACTCTATTACAACAGGTGCCAGTGGTCGCCCAACTGACCGCGCCTCCAATAACGCCTGCAATTCCACCGGGTCAAAACTTAGCTGGGCCAGACCTAGCCATGGGTGAATTTACCGATCTGGGCTTGGGCAACATCAATTCTATTACCTTACCCAACAGCAACGCCCAAATCGCCCAGTCTCCGGTAGCTACAGCAGCCGCTCCGATCAATACTGTTCCGCCGACTATCCAGAACCCGGCTCAACCAACAGCTCCATCTGCTATTCAGCCCCCAGTTGCTACGGCAACCTCACCGATCGCCCCAACTGGTAACGCCCACTTATCAGACACCCTAGTACGCAATCTTTTGCCGCCAAACATTCAGCAGATGGCGGGCAGAGACGTTTCGCAACCGTCTGCTCCTGCTGTTTCTCAGTCCTCAGCGCCCCAATCGTCGGTGCAAGCGCCAGCGCCTTATGTGCCCCAAACGCCTAACCGGTCCAAAAAAATCTCAGATACCGCTGCTACAGCGCCCTATCAAGTGATGGCCAAATATGTCAACCCGATCGGCTTTGAAAAGATCCGCACCATCTTACCCGATGCTACTCGCACGGGCGATCAAATTGTGCTAGGCAACTTCAGCGAAAAAAATCTGGCCAAAAACCTGGTAAAAAAGCTCAAACAGCAAGGCATAGAAGCTTGGCTGAAAAACAGCTAAGCTCCCATCACCTGATTTCTAGATGATTTTGCCGATCAAACCAGCAATGTCTTCCATCACATTGCCATCGCCATCTTGGTCAAGCATTTTGGTAGCCATTCCGAGCAAATCATTGCCACCACTGCTCCCAGCCGCAGCTCCTAGCATTTGTGCCATGCCACCAGCATCTAAGCCATTGGTCTGACTAGATCTACCCAAAGCCCCCATCACGATCGGAGCCAAAATTCCTAGCAACTGCATTGCAGAACTCGAGCCAATTCCTGATTGTTGACCAATCACGTTGGCAATTGCGCTGCCATTTCCGCCTAAAAACTGACCCAGAATAACATTGCCCATCCCGCCACCTGCCGAATTGCCCAGAAAACCCATTACATCGTCTATGATGGAACTGTCGTGATTTTGCGCTGACTGGTGTAGCTCATCAGCCCCACTGTCGTTTGCTGCATGGTTTCCCATTGCCGAAAGCATCATCGGCAAGGCCATATTAATTGCCGATTGAGTCGCGCCGCTGTCCGAACCGATCTGTTGAGCAATCTGACCGATCGCTGGGCCGCCAAGTTGGCTAGCAATCATACTGATCAAAGGATTCATATTATTTTCCAGTTTGCTGTGAAAGTCCCTGCTCATTTTTAGCTAAAAAGTCCATTTAGTCAAAGTTCGATAAATTAATGTGTAATTAGTTACGCGGCTAAATATCAGGAACATTAGATTTCAAATCTGGCCGAAACGACCCGTTAGACTTTGCCGAAGCGACCTGTTAGACTTTGCCGAAGCGGCGGTGGCGCTGCTGATAGTCTAACAGCGCATCATGAAAAGCCTGTCGATCGAAATTTGGCCACAGAGTATCGGTCACATAAATCTCCGCGTAAGCTAGCTGCCACAGCAAAAAATTACTAATTCGCATCTCACCGCTGGTTCTAATCAACAAATCTGGATCGGGAGTGCCGTGGGTATATAAATACTGACCAAACAACTTTTCATCAATCTCGGCTGGATCGATCGAGCCATTTTTGACCCCTTCGGCGATCGACTTACACGCCTGGACAATTTCTTGCCGACTCCCATAGTTGGTGGCGATCGTAAATTGAATTCCCTGATTTTGACTGGTTGCGGCTTCAGCTTTAGTAATCTCATCTTGTAGTGCATGAGGCAAAGCATCTAGCTTACCCACAAACTTAATTCGCACCTGCTCAGCATTCATTTCTGCCAGCTCTCGCCGCAATACCCCCTCAAACAGCGCCATCAAAAAATCCACTTCTTCCATTGGTCTACCCCAATTTTCTGTAGAAAAAGCATAGGCCGTTAAAGCCGGAATCCCCCAGTCTCGACAGCAGCGCAGCAGGTCTTTGAGGGTATCAACACCCTGACGATGGCCAACTACTCTGGCCAAGCCTTGTTTCTTGCCCCAACGGCCATTCCCATCCATAATTACCGCCACATGGCGGGGCAACTTTGATCGATCGAGGTTGGCAGGTAACTCTAGTAAGCTGTCAGTTTTGGACATTATTTTTTAGACTTGAAAACATAAGCAAACAAGCTGCGCCGCCAACCTGTGCGCAAAAAACGCCTCCAGCCTGTGGCTCTGGCTTTTTGTTCAATTTCCGGCACCAGATGAGATTCCAGAATTTCTTTCAGTTTACTGCCAGTTAGGGGACGATTGAGCGATCCTTTTTCGGCGACCGAAATTGAGCCAGTTTCTTCTGAGACTACTACACACAAACAGTTGGCTACTTTCTCAGTAATCCCTAGAGCTGCCCGATGACGAGTCCCAAGCTGTGCTGATACCGTTTGCCCCGAAAGAGGCAAAATTACTCCTGCTGCCACCACCCGATCGCCGCGTACCAGTACGGCACCATCGTGTAACAGAGTGGTGGGCTGAAAAATAGTTTGCAGTAATTCTTTAGACAGTTCTGCATCGATTTTGATTCCTGGAGCCGAAAAATCTCGGTCGTCTAGAGGAGAACTGGTTTCTACGATCAGTAATCCGCCGATCCGCTTCTGAGACATATCTTTTACGGCTTCTACAATGCTGTCGATCGGCGAGTCTAATTTTGGCCCAGTGCGCCGCACCGATCGAAACAGATAGCTTAAGTCCCCGCGCCCAAGCTGCTCCAAAAAACGCCGAAACTCTACCTGGAAAGCGATCGACATGGCCAGCCCAGAGCCAATCACCAGTTTTTCTAGGGCAAAGTACAAAAAATTAAGATTAAACTTGCGGCTGATGGCAGCGGCGATAATTAAGATCACTAAACCACGTACAATCCACAGCGTGCGTCGATCGCCGATTGCCAAAAAGATAATGAATACCAGACCGACTACCAAGCCTAAGTCGATGCTGCGCATCACCCAGTTGCCTATAAGTAGCCAATTTACGTTCCAGTCCAACCAGTCCAATTCGATCGTCTGCCAGTTCGCTCTTTCCTATGTTGACATACTCCCTCCCCAAAGCAAAGATTATGGTAGTTTGATTCTTTGCTAATTTAGGTAATACCAAAAAATTACTAAAGTATTTTTTGCACAAAAAAAGCCAGCAATTGTCTGCTGGCCTTGGCCTTTCTCAAGCAAGAAAGTCTGGCAAAATTTTCAATCGCCACTTTTTGCTGACAGTTTTAACGGTTGTTGCTGTCGTAATCGCGTTTAAAGACTTGCTGAGTCAAGTAGGTGACCCGAGGGGTCAAAGGGGGCAAGCCATCAGCTCTGTTGAAATCGCTATCGAAGCCAAAATCTCGATTAGGAATGCCATAATAATCAGCTCCATTTCCACTACCACTACCACCACGATATTGTCCGTTAAACTCCGTTTGCAATCCTTTGCTTACAAAAGATCCTCTATACTTGAACGTTTTATCTGGGAGACCTCCTGTAACTGGAGTATACCAATTCTCAAGCATTCTAATATGATTATTCAGAGCAGCACCACGCTCTGACAATCCACCACCAGAATTTAATACGGTACTTTCAGTACCAGACAAAATAGCTGCTCTGACTACAGTTGCTTTAACTGTGCTTGTGCCAGCAACCTGTAATCCTGTATCTGATCGGGTTAAACAGGCTTTCACTGTGTAGTTAAGGTCATAACAACTGTTAGAAAGAATTGTCATACTATCTCCCAAAAACGATGCAGGCCGTTTTTCCCGGACAGGTGGTATGTTGGTTGCGCTGTTTGGATTGACATCAGGAAATCGAGATTGATCGAGATCCAAGACTCCTTGTGCATTTGGGTTGCTACCAATGTCTCCAGCAGTCTTGCTAGGGTTATTGTAATCACCCTGTAAGTAAATAGCTTGGTCACTGGCTATTGTTAATGGCCCAGGTAATCTGTTGCCGCCCGAGAAAGCAAATCCAAATGAGCTAAGACCCTTTGCATCATCTCTGGTAACACCATCCCCAGAAGCGTAATTGTATGGTGCCGTAGTCCGATTAACTAACGAGTAATGCCAAACTAAGCCTCCTTCCGTTGTATCGATCGGTGCCAGACCCAAGCATTCAAGGTCGCAGTTTCCAGTGGCTTTATCGTTAGTTAAACCAGTTGGGACAGCAGTGGCAGCTTTTTTTGTAAATAATAAATCATTAGTGGGATTCATGGATAATGCGGTCGTATCCCAATACCAACCATCTCTGTTCCAAGCTGTCAAGCTTTTGATGTTAGACTGCAAAATGGTCATTTGACGACCAGTCGTGCTTGTGAAATTTTCTTTCCGGTCAAAGATGTTTGTTACAGCCTGCATAGGTGCTGGTAGAAAGCAGCCGCCGTTGCCATTTGTTGTTACATTGGTGGGGCTCGTGCCGATATTCACATTCAGAGCCACAATGGCATTCAATGGTTGATTTGCAATGGTAGCAGCGGTGGTTGCACTTAGCGCTGGTAAATTATCGGCAGGAACTGCTGTTTTCATTGCATTAATAAAATCAGTACGAAAAGAAGTACTTATGGCTGCTGCATTGCCTTTGGTGTCACTATAGGTAATTGGAGCTGATTTGGCGATCGCCTCTTGTAATGCAGTGATTACTCTCCGTCTGCTTGGAGTATCTGTCAGCAAGGGCAATATGGTTGGAAGTACCGTTGCATTAGCACTGGCTGGAATAGCGTCAACAATAGCAGTTGGCTCCCCCAATCCACCGTCTACTCTAGGACAGAGACGTGTCGCTGCGCTGAGTTGTCTATCGGTGGTAAATGAATCAAGTCTGAGTAAGACTGGTTTTTGCAAACTACTAATCAATCCGGGTTTGGTGCTAAAATCTAAAGACGTAGGCGTAGCTGCACCTCGATTAATACTAATTACATTGAATGGTACAGACGCACCTGGTATGGCTGGTGAAGTAGCCGTAGCCGCTGTAGCAGTTATGGCTGGACCGTTTGGATTAAAAAGAATTCTCACATCAGCTTTATCAAAATATTCACCATCTTGTTTTAAAAAGCCTATTTCAGGTAATTGTAGTTTCGATATTTTCTTGAGCATTCCTTTGCTAGCAGTAATATCGGCATCTGAAATTAAGATCTTAGAACTTGACCAAGCTGTCGCAACATTCAGTGCATCCAAAACTGGGTAACCGGTCGTTGAGGTGGATATATTGACCGAGTAAGGTCCGCCGCCTGCCATCATCACCCTTTTACCATCAGTAGTTCCTACGTGAGTAGCTGTATATGGTAGAGATCTATAAGCGCTATTGGCATAAGTAGATCTATTGTTAAGCACTAGTAGACCGCCAGGAGCCAGATAAAGACTTGAGTTGGTATGCACTGGGCCAGTAATGTTCATCATGCCAGAGTTAGTCATTTCCAAATCTTTTTCATAAAAAGCTGCAAATTGAAAAACCGGAATCAAACGATTAATAAACTCCATCTGTAGCATGGATTGAGCAGAAACGTTTTTGTCTACGGAGTCAGAAGACTGTTTTAAGGCAGTACTAAAAACTCTGTAACGATAATCTAATGCCATCAATCCTTTATAAACTCCAGAATCAATTGCCTTAAGCTCTGCTGGGGCACCTCCAGGCCGTTGTATCGGTTTCATAAAGGTATATGTTGTATATTTAACATCCTTGACTCCATTGGAGACACCACCATTATTAGCAGAACTTGCCGATAAAATAGCTTCTTTGGAATTCACATCTTCCTGAATACAAGCATAGTCACCGCTTCCCTTCAATGCAGCAGCAGCAGATGGATTTATACAATCACTCATCCGAGTAGCAATATCAGTATCAAAAAGTGACTCGCCATCTGGCGTAGTGTAAGTATTGAATTTTTTTCTTACTTGATTAGCTCGTTTATTTAAAGCAGTTTCAGATGCGTAAAAAGTACTTCCACCATCGACAATTGAATTGGCAGTAGATTTACTAAGCCTGCTAGAAAATAGATAAGCACTCAGTATACCAAATATCAAAATGGACATTACAGATACCATAAGCAGAGCATAACCGCCGTGCCTGCTGCGAGCAAATGTTCTTTGTGATTGCATCAGAAGTTGGAGAGAACGATAATTTTCTTTTTTGCTATTCATGACTATCCTAATATGCTACTTATAATGTGATTTTAGATTGGCAAAAGAAGAAGATAAAACTTCTACTTAGAGGACAAAACATTGCGAGGGTAGAAATTACCTTCAGAGCTGATTTTGGCTTTTTCATCATCTGACAACAAAGTAATATCCCTGTTTAATGGATCGATTGATAAGATGTTAATATTGATGCTCTGAATATTTTGCCAGCCTCTGTTGTTAATCGGGGTAGCCGTATCAACGATAGGAAAAGTGGCGTTTGCCGACTTAAGTTCCGAGAGAGGAGCTGGAACGGCCTCAGTTGCTACTAATCGAGTGGTCATGGTAATGTCCATCTTGCTGATATTAGTAGCAACAGTCTCCAACGTTGCCATCGGATCTGTGGTACCATTAGGAGCATCACAGGCCGGATTTGCTACAGCATCATCCGATTCCACAATACTATTGGTTCTTACTTTCAGTTCTGTCCCACAAACTACATATTCTTTCTTCTCTACTAAGTAAGCCGTATCACCGATATTTATTTTTTTTGATGATGTAAAATTATCAATTTTAATTTTAAGATTTAAGCTGCCACTGGTAGCGAAAGCTGGGGCAGCCTCACCAGTGTAAACAAATGGTTTAATTTCTTGGGCAGCCGTAAGGTAAAATGTTCCAAAAGCTTTCTGATTGCTTGTGATAACTCTTTGATTCACCCATCCCTTTTGCTGTTTTGAGGGAAGAGTATCTGTTCCCTGTATGGCTAAATTTGGAGAGACCCCAGGATCGACTGTACAGAATTTCTTATTTTCGTTATTATCTATGCCACTTGTTGGAGCCTTTTTGTCCGTAGCAAAGAAAAACTCAAAGATTGCAATATTCGCAGCATAATCCTGACATACAGAAACTGGCTCACTAAGAGCACGATATATAATCACACTAGCTCCCTTCTCTTTTCCTACGTTAAGACTCTTGACTTGAATAATGGGAAAATTGGATTCAATAATCAATTCGCCGGCCTGTTTGATTTCACGCCCAACTATTTCTAACACCGACGACATTTTTTGGCCATTTTCTACTTTCTTCTGATCTTTACTGAAAGAAGATTGAGTTGTTACTAAAGATTGCATAGCCAAACCGACAACGATAGTGGTAAGAGTCATACCCACCAGTAGTTCTACTAGGGTAGTGCCCTCTGCCTGGTTATATTGATGAAAAATTCTTTTATAGTGATTCATTGTGATTCAATAATTAATATTGCAGATTAGACAACAACTATTTGAAGCTTGTGAAAGCAGCTTCCATTTCGTAAAGTATGCTTTGGTCAGAAGATTGATCCCCTGCTTTGTCTCGAACAGTTACCTTGAAAGTTTTGTAGTTTTCAGTACATTCGCTTGCAACTTGACAATAGCGAACAGCAACATTGTAATTACGACCTAATGCTTTGGTCTGTGCTGCTGGTATTATAGGCAGCTCTGGTAATGCTGGCAAAGGAGCTGCCGCTGCGACAGCAGGTGAGCCTGTTGTATTCGTAACCGTTCTATCCGTTTGAGGAATCTCAATGAAGTTACGACCTCTAATATCATCAAATATTTTTTGAGAAACCATCAATGCACCGGCTCTGGCCTCACTTTTGCTATTACTGATCTTTGCGTACAAAATCACAGGCATAGCATAGGCTAAGCAAATGCCCATTATTGCCAAGGCAGCAGCAACCTCAATTAAGTTAAAGCCTTCATCTTGTGTATTGATTTTGTATTTTAGATGTTTTGCGTCGGCAGTGTTTGATTGCTTTCTCATTATTTTCCTTGATCAATAATTATACTAATTGAATTTCCCATCTGAAATTTTCGCACCCTGGGAATCATATGTTTCACGACTTACATCGCCAATGATGCTGATACTAATAGTTGCTTTTTTCGCTTTTGTGGAGCTATTTGCAGACATAACATCAAAACTCCTATTTGTGCTAGCAGAACCGGGGGATAAGACCACTTCTCCTTTGCTACTAAAACAAAAACCTTTATCGGGGAAACTAAGTACAGGTATTTCTACCCCACGGGGTAGCTCTAATATTTGAGTTGGATCTTGTTTCCAGGCAGAGCCTTCCCATGCTGCAATACTAGTAGCATTGTTTGCAGCAGTACAATTTTTGTTCAGCACATATTCAATTTTTAGGGACTGTTGAATGTTAGGCGAAGTACCAGTTGTCTTTAATGTTATCCGATAAGGATTGCCTGAATTAGCTCTGGCCTTCAAGTTGGTTATTTTAAAAGTGGATTCTATTTGTGGAACTGCATTAGCAAATGATTTTTCTTTATATAAAGATGGCCAAGCAATCGCCGCCAAAATGCCCGCAATGATCACCGTTGTAAGCAGTTCTATTAGAGAAAATCCGAGGTTGCTATTATTAGGTCTGGCCATGGAAAATATTTTGGGTGATACGCCCAATAAGAAGAACCGAAGGGTAGACACAACTGCTCGTTAAATCTAGCTTCCCAAGCACTCATATCGAACTAAAAATACAACATGAGATATTTGGCTGAGATATATTGCAATTATTGCTGCCATTACTTGAGGTGCCTGTGATAGTTATCACTTGTGATAGATAGCCCAGACCTCCTTATTCTTCCCAATACCTAGCGCTTCAGGAACATCTTCCTAAAAAAAATCTCTCGATCTAAAACGATCGAGAGATTTAAGTAAAAATACGGATAGCTGGAATAATTTAGCCCAAAACTTTCAAAATATCGTTGGCGTGGGTAGCGGTGCTAACAGCTTCGTCTACATGAACAATAGTGCCTGCGGCATCGATCGCATAAGTAACTCGCTTAGAATAACCGCCAGCATCCACATCATAAGCTTTAGAAAGCGTACCGCCCACATCAGCCAACAGCGGAAAAGGCAAGCTGAACTTTTCGGTAAAAGCTTGGTGAGCAGCCTCGTTGTCTTGACTGACTCCTAATACCACAATGCCTTTGCTTTGGTATACTGAGTAATTATCCCGAAAGCTACAGGCTTCTTTGGTGCATCCTGGGGTGTCATCTTTGGGGTAAAAGTACATCACCACCCTTTGGCCAGCCAGACTAGCTAGGGTCACTGTGTTGCCGCTGGTATCTTTAACATTAAAATCTGGTGCCTTAGCACCCACAGAAAGAGCCATGGTGTGTGTGAATAAAACTGCGCAACCATTGTATCTCTTGATTGGATCTAGAGGTGAGGGGATCGAAATTCATTGATAAAATCTATCCAACGGTCTTCCAAGACCTCTCCTTTGTTAAAAAACCCTTAAGTATGTGTCGATCGAGCAATTGTTAAGTGATCATAAGTGATTAATTGTTACAGACACATTAGAATAAGTCACAATATGAACCAGTCGGCGTATTGATCCGAGTTTTAAAAAATACAGTTAAGAATTATTAAATTGCCATCACATTAGGAGCGTTAACTGCTTTGGAAAATAATAAAGAAAGAATTTTGGTGGTAGATGACGAGGCCAGCATTCGGCGAATTTTAGAAACTCGTCTTTCGATGATCGGCTACGATGTGGTCACAGCCGCAGATGGTGAAGAAGCCCTAGAGACTTTTCGGAATTCGGTTCCCGACTTGGTGGTGCTAGATGTGATGATGCCCAAGCTTGATGGGTATGGGGTATGTCAAGAGCTGCGCAAAGAGTCAGATGTACCAATTATTATGCTCACGGCCTTGGGTGATGTGGCCGATCGAATTACTGGTTTAGAACTAGGTGCCGATGATTATGTGGTGAAGCCTTTTTCGCCCAAAGAACTAGAAGCCCGCATTCGATCGGTGCTGCGCCGGGTAGATAAGAACAACCTAAACGGTATTCCTAGTTCGGGAGTGATTCATATTGGCAGTATTCGGGTGGACACCAACAAGCGCCAAGTGTGTAAGGGTGATGAACGGATTCGCCTGACTGGTATGGAGTTTAGCCTGTTAGAACTGTTGGTGGGCAAATCTGGTGAGCCGTTCTCCCGCTCCGAGATTTTACAAGAGGTTTGGGGTTACACTCCCGAGCGGCACGTTGACACCCGAGTGGTAGACGTGCATATTTCGCGGTTGCGAGCCAAACTCGAAGAAGATCCTAGCAATCCTGAATTGATCTTGACTGCAAGGGGCACTGGCTACTTATTCCAGCGGATTATTGAGCCTGATGAACTGTAAACTGACAACTCATGAATGATGGCTGTAAATAATGGTCGTAATGCTGTCTTGCGATTACTGCCTTTTGGGGTGGGCGGCATTGCAGGCACTTTTTTGTTGGTAAATCGCCTGGTTTCAGAAGGCTTGACCCCTGCTCAATCTAGATCAGATGTGGTAGGGGTGATTCTTTGCGCGGTAATGGTTTTGATTGGTTTGCTTTGGCAGCGAGTGCAGCCTAGAACCCCAGATGTGGTGGTTTTGTTGGGTAAAGAGGGTTTAGAAATATCTGAGGATCTGCCAGCGGCGGTGAAAATAGAGCTGGCCTGGGCTTCTCATTTACTTTTGACCAATACGGCCACTCGGTCAATCTCTCTGTATATTGATGGCCAAACGATTTTACGACGGGGAGTCTTGGCTGAGCAGGCTCAAGTGGTTTCGGGGCCAATCTTAGAGCGAGTGCTAAAAACCCAAAAGCCAATATATTTGGTTGACGTGAAGGTTTATCCCGGCAAAATTGAATTTAATTATTTGCCCGAGAACGTGCAAGGGATAGTCTGTCAGCCAGTGGGCACCAGGGGAGTTTTAATTTTAGGAGCCAATGCTCCCCGCAGTTATACCCGCCAAGACGAAGCTTGGATTGCCGGAATTGCCGACAAGCTAGCATACACCCTCAACTCCGATCTAGAATAAGGCAACCGCTAACTTGAACAACAAATCAATATGTTTTTAGACGAACTACTGCCGATCGCCCGTGAAATTGTTAAGAACCCGATCGCCTTTGCCGGAGGCTTTGCTTCGGGAATATTGCGTCTGGACTTAAATGAAGAACCGGTGAAAAGCTGGCTGGGCAAACAGTCTAGTGGTGCATCTGGTTTAGATAAACCAAAACCACCTCAATCGATCGATATCGATTAACTTGATCTAAGCAGGTTTAATGTATCGTAGATGACGCTTAAGATTTTGTAAAATACGTTATTATGAAAGCATATGTTACAGTCATCAGCATTACCTGATATCGATTCGGAAGGCTTTATAGAGTGGAAGGTTGCCCAGTAGGCAGATCCACACGTTAGTAATTCTCTCGGCACTGGTAAATTTCGGACCGTTCAAACGTCACATCCAGTAGCGTGCGTCTGCAAACTTCACTGTAATCTGTTCAATCTCAGCTATATCGATTCACATGACCATTTACATTGGCAACCTTTCCTATAAGGCAACCGAAGAAGATCTTAAGTCCGTATTTGAAGACTACGGTGCTGTAAAGCGTGTAGTATTACCGACCGATCGAGAGACAGGTAGAATGCGCGGCTTCGCATTTGTTGAAATGACTGAAGATGCCAGCGAAGACAAGGCGATCGAGAACCTTGACGGCGCAGACTGGATGGGTAGAACTCTGAAAGTCAACAAAGCTCGTCCTAAAGAAGGTGGTGAAGGTGGCGGTGGAATCCGCAACGACAAATACTAAGTCGCTGTTATTTATATGCTGTTTGCCCCTATGTCTTTCAGCAAAACATCTAGCTGGTAAAATGGCAGGAGTTAGCTCTCTGCCATTTTTAGCGCAAAAAAACGCCCCTAGCCTTGTGGGCTAAGGGACATTAATCAGGGTGCATCTACCTCCTATCTATACTCTTGGTTAAGAGCTAGCTCCGGAGGAAAAGCTCAAGACATCAGGGCTTTTACCGCCGCTTGATATTGAGGGTCTGCATTCTTAGCATCGGGCGATGCACTGGCTGCCACTTCCAACTGTGGCTCAATGCCTTTTTTATGAATATCTTGATGACTGGGCGTTTCGTATTTGGCCACTGTCACCGCCATGCCGCTGCCATCATTGAGTTCAAAAAGCGATTGAATTAAACCTTTACCAAAAGTTTTTTCGCCCACAATAATGCCCCGCTGATTGTCTTGCAAAGCCCCAGCCAAGATTTCGCTAGCGCTAGCGGTGCCAGAGTTGACCAACACAGCTAAAGGTAAAGTGGTCAGAGCCTCGTGGGTGGCATTAAAGCTATCAGAAATGCCTTGGCGATTGACGGTGTAGACGATCGTGGCATCATTGAGCCACATGCGGGCAATTTCTACTCCCGCTGTCACCAAACCACCAGGGTTATTTCGCAGGTCTAAGATATAAGCCTTGGCACCTTTTTTGGCCAAGTCTTTAATGGCCGCAGCGGTTTCGGCTGGTGCTTTGGCGCTGAATTGAGCTAGGCGAATGTAGCCGATTGGTTTCTGCCTATCTTTGCGTAACTCGGCGATTACTGGATGCAGATCAATTTTTTGTCGTTCGAGAATTACTTCTTTTTCTTGAGCCCCAGGTGACTTAATGGTGAGGCTAATATTGGTGCCTGCGGGGCCGCGCATTTTGGCGGCGGCGGTGTCTAGGTCTAGTTCTTGGGTAGGTGTGGCATCGACTTTGACAATAATATCATGGGTTTTAATGCCTGCTTTTTCGGCTGGTGAACCAGCGATCGGGGCAATAACTTCAATTTGTTTGCTCTCGGCGGTAACGCCAATTTGCAAACCCACGCCATAGAGTTCGCCAGCGGTGTTTACTTGCAAGCTGCGGTATTGTTCTGGTCGCAATAGTCGGGTAAATGGTTCATCTAGGCTAGCTAGCATTTTCTCGATCGAATTATAGGCCGACTCGGTATCGGGAATGGTTTGTTTGATGGTTTCGTCTCGAACTTTCCACCAGTTTTGATGATTGTAGGTGTCGTCGTAGTAAGCCTGATTTACTGTGCGCCAAGCTTGCAGTACCAACTGCTGTTCGGAGCTGAGTGCTAAGGCGGGCTGGATGCCCAGACTAAACCAAAGCTGCAATATTAGCAATAAGCCACACCAAAACTCTCGCTTGCCCATTTACCTACCTGAAAAAAATTTATGCGTATCTCCTATTAATACACATTTTTTTTGACCGGCAGATCTGGCGATCGGTCAAGAGCTGATCAAGTTGCCAAAAATTCACAAAACCTATGCAAAATTTGAATGTCCCCAATTTATTGTTTGGGGACATGGGGTTACTTATATCGACTAGCCAATACTGTATCTAGGATTTTTTCAGGCACCTCTTGGAGATGGTGATGCTGCCAGGTGAAGAAGCCTACGCCTAATGTGAGCGATCGAAGTTCTACAATGAAGTTGTGCATTTCTGCTTGAGGTAGATAAGTATCCACATCATCCCAGTCAATCCAGCCTGCTTTGGAGCTGTAGCCCAGAATTTGTCCGCGATGACCGCTGATTAATTGCAATACTCGGGCAGTGAATTCTTGGGGGGCTGAGACTTGGACAGCTTCGATCGGCTCCAGTAAAGTGGGGTGACATTGCTGCATTCCCTCGGTCATCGCTAGACGGGCAGCGGTTTTAAAGGCTTGCTCCGAGCTATCTACCGAGTGATAAGAGCCATTGGTGAGTGTCACTGCCACATCGACTACTGGGAAGCCCAATGGGCCATGACCTAGGTAATCCCGTACTCCAGTTTCTACTCCAGGAATGTATTGTTTGGGTACTGCACCACCAACGATCGTTTCCTGGAAACTGAAGCCTTGTCCCCGAGGTAGGGGCTGAATGCTCAGGTAAACATCCCCAAATTGGCCATGGCCACCTGATTGATGTTTGTATCTGCCGTGGATGGAGTCGATCGATTGACTAATGGTTTCGCAGTAAGAGACTTGGGGTAAGTGGGTCTGCATGGGCAGATTATACTTGCGTCGTAGCCGATCCATGGTGACTTGCAGATGAATTTCGCCCTGTCCCCACAAAATTACTTCATGGGTATCGCCATGTTGCTCCCAATATAAGGCCGGGTCTTCTTCGCAGATTTTTTGCAGAGCGCCGCTGAGTTTTACTTCGTCGTTGCGTTTGGCCGGGACGATCGCCATAGCATAGACCGGTGGCAAAGGATCTGCTGTGGGTAAAGCGCGATTCAGAGTTCTATTGCTCAGAGTCATGCCGGTAGTGACTTTTTCTAGTTTGCCAATGGCCACAATATCTCCAGCCTGTGCCATATTCAGACTTTGGGTTTGCTGTCCTTGTAAACGATAGATACCACTAGATCGAAATTCGTTGAGGGTCATGCCTTCTAAAATAGTGCCTTGCCAGACTCGGACCAAAGACATTTTGCCACCTTGGGGCGTATAAAAAGACTTCAGCACCTGTGCCATTACCCCATCATTGAGTTGCAGTCCTCGGCGTTGGGCAGTGAGATTGGCATCGGGGGCTTCGCGGACTAAGGCATCTAACAGAGGTTTAACGCCCCAATCTCGATCAGATGCTCCCACAAATACGGGCACTACCAAGTCGGCTCCCAGTTCCATTTTCAGATCTTGGATAATTTCAGCTTTGCTGGGTTCGATTTCGTCTAACAGTTCTTCTAGCAAGTGATCATCAAAGTTGGCTAATTCTTCCAGCATGGCCATGCGGGTAATCTTTTCGATTTCAGCTAGCTCGATCGGAAAAGTTATTGGTTCAATTTTTTCAGCATGATAGTGGTATGCCTGTTCACTCACCAAATCAATAAATCCTAATAGCTCTGAGTCGTGAATAATTGGGTATTGGTGGGCAAGGGCAGGACGGCTAGAAACTTGTTTGAAAGCGTAGAGCAGGTCGCCAAATTCGATATTGGATCGCTCCATTTTGTTAATGAAAATCAGGTGGGGAATTTCCCAGTCGTCTAAAAACTTAAACAGTGGTGCGAGGGTGAGCACTCTTTCGATCGCTGGCTCGCAAACTATAACTGCAATATCTACTCCCACTAGGGCATTGTAGGTTTCTTGGCCGAATTTGATCGAGCCGGGGCAGTCGATAAAGTTAAATTGAATGTCGCTGTATGTGGTGCTGGCAACGCTGATTTCTACAGTCATTTGCCGATCGCGGGCTTCGGGTGTCCCGTCACCGACAGTGTTGCCTTCTAGGACTTTGCCTCTGCGTTTAATTACACCAGAGAGGGCGAGAATACTTTCGAGTAACGTGGTCTTTCCGCTGAGATAGGGGCCAACGAGGCCCACGTTACAGATACGGCTGTCGTGTTCGATGTTCATGGCAGAACTCTCAAATATTCAATTGTTTAAAAAATTTGAAGCAGGTTTAAGGAAACCTGCTGACAGCGCTAGATTGCAATGAATTCTCTGCTAGCGCTGGGAGTAAATAATCGAAGCCTATCTCGGTGATTGCTTATATGTTCTACAGGTTACGCCAGATGAGGTCGATCGATCATCTTTTGCTACAGAACTTAATAGATTCACTTGTTATTTATTTGTTTTAGTATGAAGTTATCATTTTACCGCAAGTTCTTGACTGCAAAAATGATCAATCTTATCGATTAATGAACTCTTTGTATCAGAACCAGCAACATTTGATGTTGCTGGTTTATTATGATTTTTGTATTATTCGATATCCATGGCAGCATTCTCAAATATTCTAGTTATACAAAGATTTATATAACTCCTCTTAAATTTTTTGACAGCAATAGATACAATATCTCTTTACTAATACTGGGGTGACTAATCATGGGACTGGTCGATTATGCTCACCGTAGAAATCAATAAAATTAATTGTTTTGGGTAGTTAAGAGGGTGATTCTGGGGAATTTATTAGCTATCAATATGATCGTAAATTATCGCTTCTCCCAAAATCCCTGCCAGTAGGGAGCAACAAAACCAATGCCTCCGCCCCCAAGATTGCGATAAAATCGAGAAATAAATAAATTATTTATAAAAAATAAATGACCGACTCCGCCGCAACTTTAAGTAATCTAGAGCAAGCACAGCGCTGGTTTCGGCGAAATGTGACCGCCAAAATTGCCAATCTCAAACTGGCAATATCCATGCTGCTGATCATTGCCTTCTTTAGTATTGCGGGCACTGTCATTGAGCAAGGCCAACCCCCTGCTTATTATCAAACCAATTATCCCGAACATCCTGCCCTGTTTGGCTTTTTAAGCTGGAAAGTAATTCAGGTGGTGGGTTTAGATCATGTTTATCGCACCTGGTGGTACCTCGGTCTACTGGCTTTTTTTGGGATCAGTCTAGCTACCTGTACTTTTACGACGCAGTTACCAATGCTGAAATCGGCAAGGCGTTGGCGGTTTTATGATCAACCCCGCTTTTTTCAGAAATTGGCCTTGAGTGCGGCAGTTGACTCTAATATCTCTCAGCTTCTGCCAGAACTAGCCGCCAAGAAATATAAAGTCTTTCAAGAAGGCGACAAGCTCTACGCTCGCAAAGGATTGATTGGTAAAATCGGTCCGATCGTCGTTCACCTCGGCATGATTATTGTGCTAATTGGCGGAGTTATTGGTGCTTTGACTGGCTTCTTAGCCCAAGAAATGGTGCCAGCCGGAGGAACCTTCCAAGTCAAAAATGTAATTGAAGCTGGCCAATGGTCGAAGGGTCAGGTGCCGAAAGATTATTCGATCGAAGTCAAAGATTTTCATATCGACTACAGCCCTGCGGGAGATATCGACCAATTCTACTCAGACCTGAAAGTGATTGATGCTCAGGGCAAAGAGCTGAAAACCGAGACCATTTATGTGAACAAGCCCTTGGTTTACAAAGGCGTAACTTTTTACCAGACTGACTGGGGCATCTCTGCCGTGCGGGTAAAAATCAACAACAGTCCAATTTTTCAATTACCAATGGCACAGTTGGGCACCGAGAAAGCGCGGATTTGGGGCACCTGGATTCCCACTAAGCCCGATTTGAGTGCTGGGGTTTCGGTATTAGCTAAAGATTTGCAGGGTACTGTACTAATTTACGACACGGCTGGTCAGTTGATTGGTAGTGCTCGGGAAGGTGGGGCGATCGAGGTTAACGGTGTCAATCTCCAAGTCCTCAAAGTAGTCGGCAGCACCGGTCTTCAGATCAAGGCCGATCCAGGTGTACCGGTGGTTTATCTGGGATTTGGTCTGTTGATGGCTGGGGTGATGATGAGCTATTTCTCTCACTCGCAGGTGTGGGCAGTCAACAAAGATCAGCAGTTGTTAATTGGCGGTCGCACCAATCGAGCACAGGTAACTTTTGAACGGGAGCTAGTGGAAATCATCGATCGGTTACAAAGTCCCTGAATGTAAGGTCAAAAAAAGCCTCCTGCTACGAACAGCAGAAGGCCAAAATCAATCAAGTTGATTAACGAACTTGAACAGACTTAGGCTTACCAGTCATGTGGACAGTATCTACAAAGCGAGCTGTCTTAGATTGGCTAGAGATGACCAAAGACTCAGTTCTGGCTCCCCCCTTAAAGAAACGTACACCGTTCATCAAGTTACCAGCAGTGATACCGCAACCAGCAAAAATAACATTTTCACCACAGGCCAATTCTTCAGCGGTGTAGATCTTGTCGGGGTCAGTAATATTCATCGAAAGTAAACGTTCGACGTTCTTTTCTTTGCTTTCGCCGATCAAACCAGTCTTCACAACTGCTGGGTCATAGATAAGCTGACCTTGAAAGTGAGCATCCATACAGCGCAGAGCCGCTGCAGAAATAACTCCTTCAGGAGCAGCACCGATACCCATCAAAGCGTGGATGTTGGTACCAGAGAAACCACAGTTAATTGCGGCTCCTACGTCACCGTCACTAATTAAAGCAACCCGTGCGCCAGCTTCCCGAATTTCTTTGATCAAGTCATTGTGGCGTTCGCGCTTCATGACGACTACAACTAGCTCATCAATACCGCGATCGAGGCATTCTGACAAAATCTTCAGGTTTTCGGTAGCAGACTTGCTGATATCTACCTTGCCTTTAGCTGCTGGAGGTGCAGCTAGTTTCTTCATATAAAAGTCAGGAGCTGCAAACAGGCCACCCTTCTCAGAAATAGCCAATACCGCCATCGAGCCAGGTTGACCATAAGCACAAAGGTTAGTACCTTCGCAAGGGTCTACTGCGATGTCGATTTCGATTAACTCATCTGGGTTACAGAGATCTTTGCCGTTTGGTTGAGAGCAAATACCCACTTCTTCACCGATGTACAGCATTGGTGCGTCATCACGTTCACCTTCACCAATTACGATGCGTCCACGCATATAAATCTTGTTCATCCGTTCGCGCATAGCTTCAACTGCTACGCGATCGGCTTCGTTCTTGTCCCCTTTACCCATCAAACGAGCAGAAGCGATCGCCGCTTGTTCTACAACTTCAATAATTTCTAGACCTAAAGAATTTTCCATTTTATATATAATCTCCCGGGACTTTTTTTAACACATACGGCGATCCCAGTCTATCAGAGGGCGGCTTCTCAAGGAAACTTCATTTTTACCTGCTAAAGATTAACATTGACTATCTAAGCAGTAAGCGCAAATTTCAGAGTGCCACTGGCCGCTGCTGGCGACCAGGCAGCCCCATTGACTCACATCATCCTTGTTGTACAGCAAGGCTTGACCCTGAGAGTTACTAAAAATCCCGCCAGCTTCCGTCAAAATCAACTCCGGCGCAGCTAAGTCCCAATCTTTGGGAGCCGAAGAAACAGAAACAGATATGTAGATGTCGGCATGATGTTCGACAATGGCAGCTACTTTGCCACCTACACTGCCTACTTGAATTTGATGGGGGCTGGGCAAAGCCATCAAGATTTTTTCTAGAGCCGCACTGCGGTGGCTGCGGCTGGCAATAATAATTGCGTCATTTATCGCAGTCGATCGATCAACATTGAGCCTTACTTGCTCACCAGCTCTATTCACCCGATAAGCACCCTGTCCTTTGACCGCGTGATAAACCAATTCTGCTTCGGGTAATGCCACCACTGTTAATACCGGGCGCTGCTGATACACCAAGGCAATATGCACCGCATACTCACCAGTTTTGTTCACAAATTCTTTGGTGCCATCGATCGGATCAATAATCCATACCCAATCTTGAGGGCAGGCTTTCTGTTCTTTCTGATAGGTTTCTTCGGTCAGATAGCCACAGCTATCACCAAAAATTTCCTTGAGCCTGTTAGATATGTGCCGATCGGCTGCCAAGTCTGCCTCGGTTTGCGGTTCTCCACACTTATCTACTACTTGTAAGTGCGGACGACGATAAAAATCACGTAATAAATCGATTGTTTCCCAGGTGATTTTGATCACATTTGGCAAAATATCGTTAGCCAGAGAGAGTTGTGGCAGCGGCGAAAAATTCAAGTATTTTTTCCTAGAAAGTATCGATTAATTCCCACACTATCACCCAAACGGTGTTAGTATAAGCACATGACCCCAAGGGTCAGACAAACTATCCTAGTGTGAGGAAAATAAAATGAATTTGAATTGGAAATCTTTGTTGGTAGTTGCCACCCTTTCCTTGGGTGCTGGTTTAGGCGCTTGTGAATCTGCTCCTCCTGCTACTAATGCACCTGCGGCTGCCCCCGGCGCTGAGACTAAGCCCGCTGATCCTGCTGCACCAGCTCCTGCTGATGCAATGAAGAAGGATGAGAAGCCTGCTGACGCAATGAAGAAGGACGACAAGAAGCCTGATGCAATGAAGAAAGACGACAAGAAGACTGAAGAAAAGCCTGCTGATGCTCCTAAAACAGAAGCTAAGTAAGACTATCCGAAACCTTTGGTCTAAACCTGCATAGAATAATGCCACTAAGCCTAGCCGCTTTGGTGGCATTATTGTTGAAGCGATTGTTTCGGACGTTTACTTGTGATGCTGGCTTATATTCTTTCAGTACTAGTCGGTACGGGCAGCTTGACTCTGTATCTTGCCGCTTTTTTGTTTCCCGAGATTCATCGCCCCAAAGATATTTTTTGGAGTGGGCTGGGGTTATTTTATGCCTTGGTATTGTGGGTCAATGGGAGGAGTCTTGGGGGTGGATTACTTTTGGGTCAAGCATTAAGCGTTGTTTTATTGGGTTGGTTCACTTGGGAAACCCTCAGCCTCCGCCGTGCAATAATTCCAGAAAATCAGCGAACACCAGTACCCCCAATACCCAATTTTGATTTGTCGGCTGGGCGAAAAGCAGCCGCATTGCAGTTAGAGTCAGATAGTATTATTGATGATTTATCGGCGGCATTTGCTGACCCAGTAATAGATCCGATCGACATTGATACTGAAGAACTTTGAATCTCGATTCAGCAGGAATTTCCCCCTGAACCCCATACCCCATCAACGCCTAGCTTGGAGCAGTTGGAATGAGTTTTTATATTAGTGATGAGCAGGTCGATCGATTAGGTGCCGAAATTCTTGCCAATACCCAGCAGGCTTTTCCGGGTGTATCTAGTGAACAAATCGCTTTAACTTGGCTGGTTTACGATGCCAACGCCCCGATTCATACCGGTGGGGCGATCGCTGCCCTAGATTTTTGGCGTTATCAACCTCGGGGTTTTGGCCACCATGATCAGCGCCGCATTTATCCTGCCAGCATTGTCAAACTATTTTATCTGGTGGCTGCTCAAGAATGGTTGGACAAAGGTATGGCCAATCCCTCAGCAGAACTAGATCGGGCGCTGCAAGATATGGTGGTAGATTCAAGCAACGATGCTACTAGTTTGGTAGTGGATGTGCTCAGTGGCACTAATAGTGGACCAGCGCTACCGACTGAACCATTTAAAACTTGGCAGCATCAGCGAAATATTGTGAATCGTTACTATCAATCTTTGGGTTGGCCAGAGCTAGCAGAAATTAACGTCAACCAAAAACCCTGGAGTGATGGCCCCTACGGACGAGAGCGGGAGTTTGTGGGTACTTTATATAACAACCGTAATATGTTAACTACAGATGCTACTGCTCGGCTATTGCATAGCATTGTGGGCGGGGTGGCCGTGAGTGGAGATCGATCGCACTCCATGCTGGATTTAATGCAGCGAGATTTAAAGCTGGCGCAACCTGCTCCTGGCGAAGAAAATCAGGTAGAAGGCTTTCTGGCGGCTGGCTTGCCTTTAAATAGTCAGGCTTATTCTAAGGCGGGCTGGACTTCTCAGGTGCGTCACGATGCTTGTTATGCTGTGATGCCCGATCGGCCAGCAAGTTTATTGGTGGTGTTTACCGAAGGTCATGCTCAAGAGCGACAGTTGTTGCCATTTATTGGTCAGCAGTGGGCTTTGGCTCTCAGTAAGCTTTCTGGTTAATTTTAGACTTGTTTGGTGCTCATTTGGGGAAGCTGTTTGGCAACTTGATCGACCGGAAACACTATCCGGATTTTGGTAAGAAATACTCTTTGTGAACTATTTTTAAGTGTGATCCCCAGTCGATCACTCTTGACAAATAAAGTGTTAATCTAAGGTTAAGTTCCAGAATAAAAGTTGAGGTTAGAGCCTTCAGTCACTATCTCTGTTCTAGGTAAATCTCTAAAAAGCAATCATCGTTTGGCTCCGCCAAATTACCGGATCGAATAAAGCTTTTTATCTAGACTATTCCAGCGCAGCGCCTAGCTGTCACCGCTTTTTATCTATTTCAATACGTTCTGGTCAGATCATATCTGCCTATAGCAATTTACTGCTGCTACTTTTGGTTTCTAGAATTATTCAAGTTGTTGATCAGCAGATTTTTGCGATTGCTCTTTACTATATTTAGACGCTGATTTCTGTAGCTATTGTTGCTATAGATTAGGATGCTTTGACTGGTTCATGTTCCAAAGACAATTTATCCAGATTAGTGGGAGATTTGCACATGAAATTACTACTCCACGGTAAGAATATCGAGATCACTGATGCCATCCGCGAATACGTTCATCAGAAAATAGAGAAAGCAGTCAGTCATTTTGAAAATTTCACGACCGAGGTAGATGTACATCTGTCTGTAAACCGCAACTCCAAAGTTGCCGAAAGACAAGTTGCTGAAGTAACCGTTTATGCCAACGGTACAGTGATTAGAGTGCAAGAAGCCGCCGAGATTCTCTATGCCAGCATTGATTTAGTCGCAGATAAAATTGCTAGGAAGTTGCGTAAGTATAAGGAAAAGAACTTTGTAGCCAAAAAAACTCATTACTCTTTGAAAGAACAGAGCCTAGATAACGAGATTGAATCTGAAGCGATCGCGGCAACTATTGATTTTGATTTGGTCGGTGATCGATCGGCAGAGTTACCGGAGGAAGTAGTCAGAGTTAAATACTTTAGTATGCAGCCGATGAGCGTCAAGGATGCCTGGGAACACCTGCAAATGGTTGGCCACGACTTCTATATGTTCTGCAACTCCGAAACCAGCGAAATCAACGTAATTTATCAGCGCAACCACGGCGGCTATGGAGTGATTCAGCCTCGACCAGAGGAACAGATGAATGAATTTAGTGGCTCCAAGCGATCAGTGGCTGCCGTGCCGCCAGTGTTGAAAATGCAAGCCTAGATAGTTAGATAAGGGTGGGTTTGGCACCCACCCTTATCTGTGGACATTGGAATCTTGATCGAATAAGATTTGTAGGGTAGGCAAACTTCGATCGAGTCGCGTCCGCCTTACGGAATCGATATCATGTCAACGTAAAGATTTTGCCCACCAGCTCTAATATCTGTATTGGTAGGCAAAATCTCTGGGGCTTATTTGTTTAGGTTCCGTTCAGAAAGTTTCAAGTTATACTTAAAGATTAAATGGTAGGGACTATCTCTCCTTTTAAGTTTTTTTCCGAGCAGCTAGCGATCTCGATACTTATAAGAAGGCTTGGTGTAATGGTTCAAAAAATTGCCTTATTTAATCACAAGGGCGGAGTTAGCAAAACTACAACCACCTTCAACTTGGGCTGGATGCTTGCCTCGAAAGGAAAAAGAGTAATTCTTGTGGATAGCGATCCACAATGTAACCTCACTGGCATGGTCTTGGGAGAGGAAACAGAGGATGATGAGAAGAGAATTCAAGAGATCTACAATACTACCTCAAACATAAGAACAGGTTTGGCTCCTGCATTTGAGTCGCAACCAAGATCGATCGAAGCCGTCAATTGTATCCCAGTGGAAGGTCGGGATGGATTATTTCTATTGCCTGGACATGTAGGCTTTGCCGAGTATGAAGTACAACTGGGTATTGCTCAAGAGCTAAGTGGATCTCTTCAGGCTCTTCGGAATTTGCCTGGTGCTATCAATGATTTACTGGAAAAAACAGCAGCCAAGTTTAATGCAGACTATATCTTAATTGATATGAGTCCTAGTTTAAGCTCCATTAATCAGAATATCCTGATGATTAGTGATTTCTTTTTAGTACCTACAACTGCTGATTTTTTCTCTGTAATGGCTATCGATTCTCTAGCCAGAGTTTTACCAAGATGGCGTGCTTGGGCTAAGTCAGCAAATTCACTACAAATTCTAAAAGACGCAAATTATCCTTTTCCTGCTGTTGATGTGCGTTTTTTAGGCACGATTGTTCAAAACTATCGAATTATTCGAGGCAAAGAGACTACCGCTTTTCAAAAATGGATCGGGAAGATTGAGAATGCTGTCTCTGACAAGCTGGTTCCAATTCTAAGCCAGCATAATATGATGCTTCCAATTCAAAGTTATGAAGATCGGGAAATTCCAAACACTTTCTCTCTTGCAAAAATTTCAAACTTTAATAGCTTGATAGCTCTATCTCAAGAACACAGAACTCCAGTTTATGAGTTAAACCCTCAACAGTTGGGACAAACGGGAATTGTCTTGGACAATAATCAGAACAAACAAAGAGAGTTTAGACAAACTTTTTCGGATTTGGCAGACAAAATTATTGCACTAAGTTCTGAAATCCCCGTTTATGCAGTCAGCACTTGACCAATTTCGCATCAGCATTGGTCGTGTCCGAGACCTAGTTACACTTCATAATTCTGTCAAAGCTCAAGCTACAGATGCGCTTGATGTATCTGATATGCTCCGCGCTGCACTGGTTTTGACTGTCAGCGCATTGGATTATTATGTACATGAAGTTGTGACGCTGGGAATGTTGGAAATCCATCGAGGACAGCGTTCTGAGCCAGCACCTTCAGCAAACACAACTCAGTCAGCGTTTTCACGCTTTCAAGTATCATTGGGCGGTGCGCGTCAAGATCGACTGACAGCGATCGATGTTGCCTCTTGGCTGGAAGCTGATATTCAACAAGCTCAAGGAGCTGAATTTCTTCAGCAGCCCAAATGATTTCAGCTTTAATCCCCACAATATCAAGCAGCATCCTCGGCAGGCTCAATAATACTTCTTGGTTGGAAAGTGAAATTAGGGAACGTCTGGGATATCAGAGTTTTCAGCAAGCAGACAAGATCGCTGATGCAATCAGATATATCTCAGATAAAAAATTATGGGATGAAGTAGCTATCCAGATGAATAAATCTGCGAAAGATATAAAGCAGCAACTGAATTCAATCGTCGATCGAAGGAATAAAATTGCTCACGAAGCCGACATCGATCCAACTTTTAATATTGGAAGCCGATGGAACATTGATGAGGTAGATGTTGATGATGCAGTTAATTTTATCGAGAAATTCGTTGAAATAATTCATCAAGTGCTGTAAGAGCAGAATACGGTGTGAGCCAGCTAACTCAATCGTTAGGTCGCAAAAATCACAGCCATAGCGTTACTCTGGATGGATGTTCGCAGGATTCCAAAAACCTCGAAGATTCACAATTTTCCCGTCTGCGTCAAAGCAGAAATGCTATGTTTGCCCTTATTTCGCAAGTCCGTCCGCTGCATACGCAAGCCGTTAGGAGAGCGGAGTCAGATCCACCGTGGGGTTAATCAATAGATTTTTGATTAGTCGCAGCAACGAATCACAGATGCTGAGCTAGAATAGACTGCAACGACTTCACAGTAGATATCTATGAATTGGTGGCAGCAGCTTAAGACAAATAACCTGGCACGACTGGGCGGCATTATTTTAATATTGCTTTATACTATCTCGATCGGGGCAGAATTTGTTGCCCCCTATAGCCCTTACGAATCTCAGAAAGACGGCTCGCTGCTGCCGCCTACTGCTATTCACTTCAACAGTCCCGATGGGGTGTTTTTAGGTCCTCATGTCTATCCCATCACCCAAGGGCCAACAGATATCAATACGGGCGATCGAGAGTTAAAGATCGATAAAAAGCAGCCTTCGCCCCTGCGTTTGTTTGTCACTGGCGATTCTTACAAACTATTTACCATCCAGATTCCGACCCTGCCCCAGTTAGGAGCCGTAAAGCCCAGCAAGAATATGGGCAAAGGCAAAGACATCATGATTTTCCCTGGCATTAATGGAAATCTACATTTGTTTGGCACCAGTGGCCCTGGCAGAATTAATTTATTTGGCACCGATGAACAAGGGCGCGATCAGTTTAGTCGGATGGTCTATGGCAGTCGGATTAGTTTGTTTGTGGGCTTAGTTGGCATCTGTATTTCTTTTCCTTTAGGGACTTTGATTGGAGGTATTTCTGGGTACTTTGGGGGCTGGACTGACACGATCTTGATGCGGATTGCCGAAGTTTTGATGACCATTCCGACTCTGTATTTGTTAGTGGCTTTGGCGGCGATCTTACCGCCGGGGATTTCTAGCGCCCAGCGGTTTTTGTTGATTGTGGTAATCACTTCTTTTATTAGGTGGGCAGGATTAGCACGGGTAGTCAGGGGTCAGGTGTTGTCCCTAAAAGAACGAGAGTTTGTGCAGGCAGCACAGGTTTTGGGTGCGCATCCGCTGTATATCATTACCCGCCATGTGTTGCCTCAAACTGCAACTTACTTGATCACCGCAACTACTCTGGCTATTCCCGAATTTATTATTTCGGAGTCAGTGCTTAGTCTCATTGGTCTCGGGATCCAGCAACCCGATCCCTCTTGGGGCAACTTGCTATCGATCGGCGGCAATACTTCCATTCTGACCTTCCAGCCCTGGCTAGTATGGCCACCGGCGCTACTGATCATCTTGGTGGTACTCTCGTTCAACTTATTGGGTGATGGCCTAAGAGATGCTTTAGACCCACGCAGTTTGCGTCGCTAGTATAAAGATTTTTGTGCTTAATGCCTTTTGAACCCTCTGTGATCCCCCTCATGATCCCAATGAGGGCATTAAGTTATTGACTTTTACTTCCTGTAAGTCATAATTTGCGACTAAAATTTACGGGACGAGCATCAGCGTACTTAATAGCAGCAGTGTCGGCCTGTAGAGCTGATGCGAAGTTGGTGCATCGCAAGTCCTTCTACTATTAGCTCTATGTCTCATCCTTTATACATCGCTTTTATTTGGCATCAACATCAGCCGCTCTACAAGTGCCGTGATGGTAAATATCGGTTGCCATGGGTGAGACTACATGGCACCAAAGATTACTTAGACCTGATTTTGCTGTTAGAGAAATACCCTGCACTGCACCAAACCGTGAATTTGGTGCCATCTTTGATCGAGCAGTTAGAAGATTACATTGCTGGTACGGCTTTCGATCCCTATTTGGAGCTGGCCTTGATGCCGGTCGATAAGCTCACTACTCAGCAGCGTCAATTTACGATCCATCACTTTTTCGATGGCAACCACCACACCCTGATTGACCCTCATCCCCGCTACAAAGAACTCTACGATCAGTGTCAGCATAACGGCGAATCTTGGTGCCTAGACAACTGGCAAGAGCAAGATTACAGTGACTTACTGGCTTGGCATAACTTGGCTTGGTTCGATCCATTGTTTTGGGATGACCCAGAAATTGCTGGCTGGCTAGCTCAAGATCGGGGTTTTACACTGAGCGATCGACAGCGCATTTACTCTAAGCAACGTGAGATCATTGCTCGAATTTTGCCTCAACACCGCAAAATGCAGGAAACTGGCCAGCTAGAAGTCACGACGACTCCTTATTCTCATCCGATTTTGCCGCTGTTGGCTGATACCAATGTGGGCAGAGTGGCGGTGCCCAATATGAACTTGCCGCAGCAGCAGTTTAGCTGGGCAGAAGACATCCCTCGCCATTTGGGCAAAGCCTGGGATATTTACACCGATCGATTTGGTCGTACTCCCCGGGGCTTATGGCCTTCGGAGCAGGCTGTTAGTCCAGCAATTTTGCCTTATGTGGCACAGCAGGGCTTTAAGTGGCTTTGCTCTGATGAAGCAATTTTGGGTAGCTCGATCGATCATTTTTTCCATCGTGATAAAGATGGCAATGTTTTTGACCCAGAAAAACTCTATCAGCCCTATAAGCTTTCTACTCCCCATGGCGACTTGGCCATGGTTTTTAGAGATCATCGCTTGTCCGATCTAATTGGTTTTACCTACAGTGGCATGTCGCCTACTGATGCCACCAATAATTTAATTGGCCACTTGGGAGCAATTCGTGATTCGTTAGCCAAAGGCCAGCCGGAGCTAGACAAGCCTTGGTTGGTGACGATCGCCCTGGATGGCGAAAACTGCTGGGAGCATTACCACTTAGATGGTAAGCCTTTCTTGGAAAATCTCTATCAGACCTTCAGCGATGATCCCCGCTTCTCGCTGGTGACAGTCAGTGAATTTATCGAAAAACATCCCCCTACTGCCGAAATTCCTAGCCACAAACTACATACTGGCTCTTGGGTTGATGGCAGCCTGACTACCTGGATCGGCGATCCAGTGAAGAACCGTGCTTGGGATCTGTTAACTGCGGCTCGTCAGACTTTGGCCAACCACCCCGAAGCTACGCCGGAAGCGAACCCAGATGCCTGGGATGCACTGTATGCTGCCGAAGGCTCTGACTGGTTCTGGTGGTTTGGTGAAGGTCACTCTTCCAATCAAGATGCCATGTTCGACCAGCTTTTCCGCGAACACTTAGTGGCTCTCTATCAATCTTTGAATGAACCGGTGCCCAGCAACCTCTATCAATATGTAGAAAGTCATCAACGCCGCACTGAACAACGCCCCACAGGCTTTATTAATCCTGTGATCAATGGGCGTGGCGATGAGCAAGACTGGAACTTGGCGGGCAAAATGGAAATCGGGGGCGCGCGGGGCACCATGCACCAAAGCAGCATCACCCAACGCATTTACTATGGAGCCGACCACCGCAACTTATATCTACGGGTAGATTTCAAACAGGGCACTAAACCCGGAGTAGATATTCCCGCTGAACTAAATATTGTGTGGTTTTATAGCAATCAAACTATGCACAATAGTTTATTGCCACTGGCGGAGTTGCCCCGATCGGAGCCAATGAATTATCGCTTCCATCACCGCATTCAGGTCGATCTGCAAACCATGAACTGCTGGCTCCAAGAAGCCACTGAGTACGATCGCTGGGAACCACGCCCTTGTAGTGCCAAAGCCGCTTGGGACACCTGCCTAGAAATCGCCATCCCCTGGGATGACCTAGACATCGAGCCAACTTATGCTCTAGAAATGATGATGGTATTCGCCGACTATGGTCGCTATCGCAGCTATCTACCCGAAGCTGGCACCATCCCCATGCAAATGCCATGACATTATCTCTCCCCCTTTTACAAGGGGGAAGTAATGCAGGATCTCCAACCTTAAGCCAAAATCTAATTTTGCTGCCCTAACATCTGCCAAGCCAACTTAGCCGCTCCCAACATCCCTGATCGATTACCCAACTCCGCCGTCACTATTTTCAGATCTTGACGCGATGGCAATAAAACTCGATCGGCAATTTCTTTCTCCGCCGCAGGCAAAAAGAACTGACTACTAGCCGCAATTCCCCCACCTAAAATAATCAACTCCGGCGTTAGAACATAAACCAAGCTGGTCAGCCCCATTCCCAAGTAATGCCCATACTTGCGCCAAAACTCTAGAGCCTGTGGTTCACCAGCAGCAGCCAGCGCCCCCCACTCAGCCGGTTCTTTTCCAGTCTCTCGCAGCACCGCCACAGCAGAAATATGCTGCTCCAAAGATCCACGATTTCCACTCTTACACTCTGGACCATCTGCTGAAAGATTAATTAGCCCTAGTTCCCCACCGGCTCCATGACTCCCGGTATACAGCTTTCCATCGAGCAAAATTGCGCCACCGACACCAGTTCCCAACGTCAACATAATCATATTGCGATAACCACGCCCCACGCCCAACCAAGCTTCTCCTAATCCAGCGCAGTTCCCATCGTTAGCGACTACTACCGGCAGCTTAGTCCGATCTTGCAAAAAGCCAGCGACTGGGATATCTTGCCAACCTGCTAGGTTGATGGCCAGACGGGCGACGCGACCGCTAGAGTCGGCGGGGCCAGGAGTACAAATGCCGATCGCCTGCAATTTATCAAAGCTGCTCACAATTTGGCCTAATCCACGCCAAATAGCTTCCAGAACTGCTTCAGGAGTGGAGGGCTGAGGGGTAGGAATACTGAAATGCTTGATACAGTTCCCCTCTATGTCAAAGCGCCCGATTTTGATGTTGGTGCCACCGAGGTCGATGCCCGCGACTTCCTGCATGTTGTAACGGTGAGCGGAGCACCGATCGAATTCTTATTATTTATATCTTACCCAGGAAGTTGGAGTAGTCGAGATTTGACATACCTCCTCGTCCTAAAGGAGCGAGGATTCCTTGACGCTTCACAGACCGACGCTTGCAAGCAAGTCTAACCCAGTCTCCACGTCCGTTTAGAGTCTCCCAATGCCCTATGGCGACTTTTTCAATTTGTACGCAAG
>JANYHM010000075.1 GCA_025359065.1 Synechococcales cyanobacterium GL140_1_metabinner_5_sub
ATCTCCCTTTTAAAATCAAATTTCAGGAGTGTATAAATTTCCTTGTTTTTATTAAGCAGGGTATGTAGGCCAGCCGCATCAACAGTTTTCTCCCAACTATTGGCTATCTGATTAATTTTCCGATCTCGTCTTAGCTCCTCTTCGCTTGGGGTGCTAAATACCTCTTGAGTTCTGCGTCGATCGGTTTCGGCAGCAGATTCTTTGTTTCCTGGATTAGCATCAGCCTTGTTGAGCTGAATATTGCTGACGACAGAAACAAGGCTAGTGATTACAGCAATTGCAAACCGAAATTTGTTTGTAGACATGAGATTGAATGGAGTTACTTGTTCCTATTTAGATATCATAGCAGGCTAGTAGGCGCATTCAGAGGATGTAGGAGGGTAAATGAGAAAGAGGATAAGGTGATTATCCTACTCACAAAAAAAGTTTGACTATGCCTTAGAAAGATGAATATCTAACTCTTCCCGCAGCTCTTCGTCCTTATGTGAACAGGAAATAAACACATTGAGGGGTGTTAGTGTTTGTGATTCTTCTGATTCAGTGGAAGTCATTAGAACAGCTTAAAATGTATTATTGAGAGATACTGATAGTATTATAGGGGGATATCTTATTTTTGCAATAAGTATAAATACTTCAGAGAAGTAAGTATTGCACTTTGAGGTAAGAGATCGTTTTTCTCCCATTAAAAGTTCCCTTATTTTCTGTCAATTCAGGATATGATCGCCCAAGAGTTGGCTATTCTGCTAAAAGTTTCAGTTTCTGACCGATCAACAAATCGGCTTGTCCCTTACTACCTGTTAACTGTTATGAATTTCTCTGCGCTGACGACCTGCTTGCTTGATTTTTTCGGCATTCCAAGGAGTTGGGGCACCACTTTACTAGACTATCCTGAATATCTTGTCGAAGTTGCTCCAGCTTAACTGCTTGCAAGCGATCTTGAGCATCCATCTGTCGCAAAGCTGCGCGTACCAACTCACTCACGCTAAGCCCACCTGCTACCTTCTGTCGCACCATCTCTTCAAGTTGGAGAGTCAAGTTAACATTTATGGATTCACCGGTATTTACACCTTAAATGGTAATCATTAGCAATATTTGATTTTGATCGCATTGATGCTGTCGAAATGAGATCTTCAGGGATCTGGTTAACCGCCCCAGAAAGCTGCATAATATGAACTTGGTAGCTATGTTCTCAATCATGTCCTCATCTTCTCTTGCTCCTACCCTTGCCGCCGAACAAGCCCTCAAGCATTTCTTTGGCTACGATCGATTTCGCCTCGCCCAAGAAGAAATCATCGCCGCTGCAATGGCGAACCAGGACGTGTTGGCAATCATGCCCACGGGTGGCGGAAAATCGATCTGCTTTCAATTACCTGCTCTGCTTAAAGAGGGCGTGACGATCGTTGTTTCACCATTAATTTCCCTGATGCAGGATCAGGTAACGGCCTTACAAGACAACGGCATCGCCGCTACTTATCTGAATAGCAGCGTCACTGGCATCGAAGTGCAAAATCGCACTCAGCGAGTACTCAGCGGCGAGATCAAGCTGTTATATGTGGCTCCAGAACGATTGATGAGCGATCGGTTTTTAGAATTCCTCGATCAGATTCAGCATTCGATCGGCATTGCTACCTTTGCGATCGACGAAGCCCACTGCGTTTCGGAGTGGGGCCATGATTTCCGACCAGATTATCGCCAGCTCAGCACCATTCGCCTTCGCTATCCCCACGCACCTTTTTTGGCTTTGACCGCCACGGCGACCGATCGAGTTCGCCTAGATATTATTCATCAGCTTCAGTTGCGGCAACCCAGCATTCATGTTTCTAGCTTCAATCGCCAAAACCTATACTACGAGATTCGTCCCAAAAGCAAAGACTGCTATAAGCAGCTCGTTAATATTGTCAAACAAAACAAAGGTGCGGGCATTATTTATTGCCTAAGCCGTAAAAAAGTCGATGAAATCACGGCTAAACTCCAGCAAGATGGTATTGAAGTGCTGCCATACCATGCGGGCTTAAACAACAGCATACGAGAAGAAAATCAACAGCGCTTTATTCGGGACGATGTGCGGGTAATTGTGGCCACGGTGGCCTTTGGTATGGGGATTAATAAGCTCGATGTGCGGTTTGTGGTGCATTACGACCTCCCCCGCAACCTAGAGGGCTATTATCAAGAATCTGGGCGGGCTGGACGAGATGGTGAGGCCGCCGACTGTATTTTCTTTTTTGGTTATGGCGATATCAAAACGATCGAGTTCCTGATTGCCCAAAAAACCGACCCCGAAACCGGTGATCCGCTATTGGCCGAGCAGCAGGTGGCTAAGCAGCAACTCCGCCAAATAATTGACTATGCCGAAGGAACAGAGTGTCGGCGGCGGATTCAGTTGCGCTATTTTGGCGAAGACTTTCCGGGGAACTGTGGCAACTGTGATAACTGTTTACGCCCTAAAAATGAGGCTGACTGGTCGATCGAAGCCCAGAAATTCCTCTCTTGTATACATCGCTGCGATCAAAAATTTGGTACCAAATACATTATTGATGTCTTGCGCGGCTCGAAGGATAAAAGAATCTTGGGCAATCGCCATGACCAGCTATCTACTTACGGCATCGGTAAAGACCACACGGCAGAAGAGTGGAAGATTTTATCGCGGGCGCTGTTACATCAGGGTTTGCTGAGTGAAACCAGTGATGGTTACTCGGTTTTGCAGTTAAATGCCCTGAGTAAAGAGGTGCTACTAAAACAGCGGTCAGTGATGGTATCTTTGCCCAATACTCCCCAAGTATTGGATGAAAAATCGGCGATCTCTCGCAGTCAGGCAGAAGAACTGTTCGATCGCTTACGTTCTTTACGAAAAAGAGTGGCAGATCAGCATTCGGTGGCTCCTTATATTGTGTTTGCCGATTCCAGTTTGAAATTAATGTCTCAACAGCGTCCCCAAAACTTATCGGAGTTTGCGGAGATTTCGGGCGTTGGTAGCCGTAAGCTGGCGCAGTATGGTCAACAGTTTGTCACCGAGATTCGGGCTTTTTGCCAGGAGCATGGTTTTGCCCTGGAACCAGAAGAACCTATTTCTTTGCCCACAGTACAGAATAGAGAGAGAGACACCGCGACTCCTACTCACCTGCAAACCTGTCATTTGTTTCAACAGGGATTGAGTCCGACCCAGATTGCTGAGAAGCGCCAGATGGCGCAGAGTACTGTGATGCAGCATTTGGAGGTGTTGATAGAAGCAAGGCAAATTACTGATATCGATCGGCTAGTGCCCACTGAAACTCAAGCAGTGATTCGACAGGCAATCGCAGAGATGGGCGATATGTCGCTAAAAACCATTCGTGAACATCTCAAAGAAGCTTTTACCTATGAGGAAATCAAGGTAGTGCGGGCAGCTTGGCGGGCAAAGCAGTATGAATGAAATCTGGGTGTATAAATTGGGTCTGACTCCCTATCAAAGAGCCTGGGATTTGCAGAAACAATGGCAGCAAAAACTGATTGCCGATCCCCATCATCCTGACGTGCTGCTGCTACTAGAACATCCACCGGTATACACGTTGGGCACTGGGTCTAGCCTAGAGTTTATCAAGTTCGGTGCTGATGCCGGTTACGAACTACATCGCAGTGAGCGGGGTGGAGAAGTGACCTACCACTGTCCGGGGCAAATAGTAGTTTATCCGATCCTAAATTTGCGTCGCCATCAGATGGATTTACACTGGTATTTGCGTCAGCTAGAAGAAGTGGTCATAATAGTGATGGCAGGCTATGGGTTGCGTGGTGAAAGAATTTCTGGTTTGACTGGGGTATGGTTACAAGAAAAAAAGGTGGCGGCGATCGGCATCAAGGTTAGTCGGTGGGTTACAATGCACGGCTTAGCAATCAATGTGAACAATGATTTGACTGGCTTTGAACAAATTGTGCCCTGTGGCATTAAGGATCGATCGGTGGGTAATCTATTAGAATTTTTGCCAACTGTGAGTTTAGAAGATGTGCAGGAGAGATTGATCGAAGTTTTCCGCCAGATGTTCAGTTAATCCAGTGAAAATAATAACCGAAATCAACAGCGTAGGGGCAGGTTTATCCACAAACAAAATCAAAACAAAAAATAGTCAAATAAAAACCTGCCCCTACTACAGAATCCATTGATTTCACAATTTCACAACGAATACATTGATTTATTGATCGGCCATATCGTCTGGGGTGGGCGGATTTTTACTGTTTGTTGTTAGACAACATATTTTATTCTGGATAAACCCGCCCCTACGTTCGTGATTTATGGCCGATCGATTTATTTACACCATTCCCACTAACTTTGCGCTGAGATCCCACATTTTCAGTGCTTTGCCATCGTCACTGGCTTCATTAGAAACTTCTTGTTGGAAAGATTCCCGGCCATCTTTTTGGCGATTGCCCCAGCTCCAGTAAACTCCCGAAACCTTAAAGGCTGGATCGGCGACTACCATGGCTACCCGATCGCCCGATAACTCTTCGGTCACATAGCCCTTAGTAATATTTTTCTGGAACCAAGGAAAGATTTTTTTGAACAGCGGATAGCTGTTGCGAAATAGGGCTGTAGTGGCTACACAGCCGGGATAGAGGGCATTAAAAGTAATCCCAGTACTATCGTGGTAGCGACGGTGCAGTTCGCGCATGGTAAGCATGTTGCAAAGCTTGCTATCTTTGTACGCCTTGCCCGCTTTGAATTTTTTGCCATCAATCATGGCGATCGGAGCTTTAAAGCCTTGTTTAAATCCACTAAAATCTCCTAGATCTGGCGGTGCTGGAATCGGAATCTTACCACCTAACTCCTTGGGGTTAGCGGTTACAGTACCTAAGATCACCAATCTCTTATCGGCAGCAGGCGATTTATCCATTTCTGGCAGCAGCAAATTACAGAGCAAAAAGTGGCCTAAATGGTTAGTAGCAACGCTGATTTCATAGCCATCAGGGCTATACATTGGTTCTTTGAGCAGTGGTAGATAGACAGCGGCGTTGATCACCAACGCTTCTAGCGATCGACCAGTAGCCCGAAAATCTGCTACAAACTGGCGCACGCTGGCTAGACTCGCTAAGTCCAACTGCATCATAGTGTATTTATCTGCCGAAATTTTCAGATCTTGGGCAGCTTTAACCATTTTGGTTAAGTCCCGGCAGGCCATGATCACATGCCAGTCTGGCCGTTCAGCTAGGGCGCGGGCAGCTTGCAAGCCTACGCCTGAGGTGGTGCCGGTGATGATTACGGTGGATTGTGCCATGCTGCTAAGACTCCTAAAGCCGATCGATGTTTTTCTACGCTTAAATCTATATTCCACGAGGGTTGGTCGTTCTGGCAAATCTGGGAGATGAGGATCGATCGCTGAAAGCCTTATTAAATCTAGTTTGATGCTTGCTCAGCTTTACTTTTCTTTACAATAAGTAATATTGGCAAGTTTTCAATGAATTAGCATGGTCACTCTGTGAGTAGCTGAAACAGCAAGCTGTAAGAGAACAATTAGACTATAGCTTTAAATGCTGCTTAACCATATCCCAACGAGAGCAGTCCCAGTAATCGATGTGAGAAGTAATTAAGTTATCGGAGCTGATGGTTAACTCGCTCCAGCCGCTGATCGAGATGCGGGGTTTCCAGGGTAAAGGGGCATCCCAGCTCATTGTCCAGCGGGTTTTTAGTCCATCGCCATTTTCCTTAATTTCGTGTAGATCGAGCTTGAGATTTTTGAACCAAGTGGTAATGAAGCCAATCATTTTCTGGTACTGACCTAGACCCCGAAAATCATACATGGGGTCTTTGAAATATACATCAGAGCTGTAGATGCTGTAAGTCTGCGCCTCGGGGAATTTGGCATAGTCGGCAGTGATGGTAGGAATAAGATCGATCGGAGACATAAATAATTTCAGAATAAATGGTTTTTCAATGATTACGGTAGGGCAGGCGGGTTTTTACTTGGTGATATTAGAAGGCAAATGATGGATGCCCCTACCGATACACCTGTTTATTCGATCAATCATAATAATAAAACCTTCTTTTTGTTTTCATGTCTTTAATTGCTACCGCTAAACTGCCGACTGAACTTCCTGCTCAACTGCAACGGATCGATCGCTTCTGGCAAGAATACCGATCGATGTCTCAAGCTGTCCCCGATCGCATCCAAACCGATGACGGCAAATTAGGCGACTTAGATTGTGATGTGGTGATTTGTGGCGGCACTTTGGGGATTTTTATTGGTTGTGCCCTGCAATTAAAGGGCAGGCGAGTGGTGTTGCTGGAGCAAGGCCAACTCCAAGGTCGTGCCCAGGAGTGGAATATTTCGCGCAAAGAGTTAGATGCTTTGTTGGAGTTGGATTTACTGACCGCAGCAGAATTGGAGCAGGCGATCGCCACCACCTACAACCCTGCCCGCGTTGGTTTTCATGGTGGGATTGAGCTGTGGGTCAAAGATATTTTAAACATTGGGGTTGACCCAGTGTATTTATTGGCCACTCTGAAGGATAAGTTCTTAGCAGCCGGTGGTAAATTACTAGAGCAGACTGGTTTTGACCGAGCCACAGTTTACCCGGATGGAGTAATGCTGCGAGGGACTAATGAAATAACCGTGAATGCGAGGCTGTTGCTGGATGTGATGGGTCATTTTTCGCCGATCGCTCAACAGGCTCGACAGATTACCCAAGGGAACCTTAAACCTGAGGGGGTTTGCATGGTGGTAGGGAGCTGTGCCCAAGGCTTGCCAAAGAAAGATTATGGTGACTTGATCTACACCTTTGCCCCGATTCAAAACCAGTGCCAATATTTTTGGGAAGCCTTTCCAGCCCGTGATGGTCGCACTACTTATATGTTTACCTACGTCGATGCCGATCCCCAGCGGCCTAGTTTCAGCGAGTTGTTAGAAGATTACCTCTCTTGGTTGCCCCAGTATCAAGAAACAGATTTAGCCGAAGTAGATTTTCAGCGAATGCTAATGGGCTTTTTTCCGGCATACCAAAAATCGCCCTTGCAAACTCCTTGGTCACGGGTCTTACAGGTAGGAGATAGCAGTGGAATGCAATCACCTTTGAGCTTTGGGGGATTTGGGGCTTTGATGCGTCATTTAGTCAGGTTAACAGAGGGCATTCATGAATGCTTGACTCAAGATTTTTTGACAGCATCGGATCTGCGATCGCTCCAGCCCTATCAACCAAATTTATCGGTGACTTGGCTCTTCCAAAAATCTATGAGTGTAGATGTGGGTCAACAGGTGGAGGCTGAGAGAATCAATAATTTACTCTCCACCACTTTCACCGCCATGCAGAAGCTAGGAGATCCGGTCTTGCGGCCATTTTTGCAGGATATTGTGCAGTTTCCAGCTCTGTCTAAAACTATGTTGGCCATGGCAGTCGCCGATCCTATTTTGGTGGCTAAAATTGTGCAGCAGGTGGGCTTAGGAACTCTCGTTGATTGGGCTGGGCATTTTGCCAGCTTAGGGGGCTACAGTCTACTTAATCAGCTTGGAGATTGGATTCCTGGCCAAAGTAGCAGCGTTCAACAGCAATACCGCTGGGTCTGTCGGCGGAATGCTTGGCGCTTTGGCTCTGGGGGCGACTATCACTAATATTTGGTTTAGGTATTGTGGGGGTCATTAAGAATAAAGTTGAAGATCTCAGGTGATCGACTGCTGCAATGGCAATCTGATCAAGCTATACTGCGAGTTGACAAAAATTTATATTCCAGCGTACAGACCTTTGTGGGTGCCATTGTCCGGTGGAAATGCCAATTCTAAAAGAAAATTCAATATGCCTTTTACTGCAATTTCCAAGCAAATAGGTCGTTGGCTTGTAAACGAAGAGCGCCCGACTGATGCAGAGCCGCAGCACCATCAGACTCATACTTGGTGGCAGGTGATGTGCCTAACAGGGGTAGATTATTTTTCTACTTTAGGATACCAGCCCGGTATTGCCGCCTTGGCTGCTGGCGCACTGTCACCAGTTGCCACTTTTATTCTGATCTTGCTGACTTTGTTTGGAGCATTGCCTATCTATCGGCGAGTCGCAACGCTTAGCCCCCACGGGGAAGGCTCTATTTCAATTTTGGCGCAGTTGCTTTCTTGGTGGCAGGGTAAGCTTTTTGTGCTGTGCTTATTAGGGTTTGTGGCCACCGATTTTATTATTACGATCACTTTGTCGGCGGCTGATGCTGCTGCTCACGTCGTTGAAAATTCTTACATTCACCATTTTATTAAGGAACAACATATAGATCCGAAGTTTTTGGCGCTGTGGATTACCCTGCTGCTGATTTCTTTGCTAGCAGGGGTTTTTCTAAAAGGATTTAAAGAGGCGATCGGCATTGCGGTAGTCTTGGTATTTATTTATTTGTTCTTAAATTTAATCACTATAGGTACTGGCTTTTACCATTTGTGGCTAGAACCTGTGCATTGGGGAGAGTGGAAGGCCAGACTATTTATGGGCGAAAACAATGTGCCTCGCGATATTTTTGGCATTCTTGGCATATCGGCACTATTGTTCCCCAAGTTGGCACTGGGCTTATCAGGATTTGAGACTGGCGTGGCGGTAATGCCCCTGGTAAAGGGCTACCAAAACGAAACCGAAGATAATCCACTAGGCAGAATCAAAAACACTTACAAACTACTGACGATCGCTGCCTTGATCATGAGTTTTTTCTTAATGACTAGTAGTTTGGTAACTACTTTGCTCATTCCACCAGCCGAATTTGCTAAGGGTGGCAAAGCCTACGGACGGGCATTGGCTTACTTGAGTCAAAACTATTTGGGAGATGCTTACGGCACAGTTTACGACCTGAGTACCATTGCTATTTTGTGGTTTGCTGGCGCTTCGGCCATGGCTGGTTTGTTGAATATCGTGCCGCGCTATTTGCCGCGCTACGGTATGGCTCCAGCTTGGGCGAGAGCTAGTCGTCCTTTGGTTTTGGTATTTACAACTGTAGCCTTCATTGTGACGATTATTTTTAACGCCGATGTAGATGCCCAGGGTGGTGCTTATGCTACGGGTGTGTTGGTGTTAATGAGTTCGGCGGCTTTTGCTGTCACCTTGTCGGTGTGGAATAGTCGCGTTCGATCGATGCCCAAAGTATTGATGTTTGGCCTAATTACCTTGGTCTTTTTCTACACCACCGTTGTGAATGTAATCGAGCGGCCTGATGGGGTAAAAATTGCGGGGCTGTTTATTGGTGCGGTAGTTATTACTTCATTGGTTTCGCGGGTAATGCGATCGACTGAGCTACGGGTAGAAAAAATTGATATGGATGAAGCGGCACTGCACTTTATCTATGAAGAGCGCGATCGGACGATTCGGATTATTGCCAACCGTCGTAACAATGGCGATGAAGCTGAGTATTACGAAAAAGAACGAGAAGTGCGAGAAGACAACCACATTCCGGCTGGCGACCCGGTATTGTTCTTAGAAATTGTGGTTTCTGATGCTTCGCAGTTTGTAGAATCGATTACGGTTGAGGGTGTCCAGGTTGGTAACTATCGAATTTTGCGAGCCAGAGGAGCTGCTGTTCCCAACACGATCGCGGCTATTTTGTTGAACATTCGTGATCAATCTGATAATAACAAGTATCCCCATGCTTATTTTGGTTGGGTCGAAGGCAATCCGATCCAGTATTTAATGCGGTTCTTGCTGTTTGGAGAAGGCGATACTGCTGTCGTAACCCGCGAAGTAATTCGACGGGCAGAGCCTGATGCTGACAGGCGACCAGGGATTCATGTTGGTGGTTAGTTGAAATTAAAAGAAGCGGCAGTCTGCCGCTTCTTTGGTATAAGCTGTTGCTCAATGAGTAATTTCTTTGTATCCCCCCAAATTAAAATCTCCAATGTGAGGCACGTTTAAGACATTGGCATCAGCACCATTTTCATGGAGCAAATGGTGGGCTAGTAGAAAGCCCACAATCGTCCAGGTCTGATTTACTCTGGCCTGCTGACCCTGCCAAGCCCCAGTTGGCCCATCAAAATACTCTGCCCATTGCTGAGAAGGCAGTTGATTGAGCATCAAATTGTAAGATTGGTGCAGCAAAGCCTCAGATTCTTTCACTACCAGTGAATCTTTTTGAGGATGACGCAGCACCGCTAGAGCTAAGAACCAGAGCAAACAAGGCCAGTGACCAGCATTGTGATAGCACCAAGGTAGATTCTTGCGATCGAACCCAGTTTTTTTCCGCCAATCTACTTCTTCCAAGGGCGGATGACAGATGCGCAGGGGCATCTCGGCCACTAGATCATGGCGATTGTTGATTACTAACTGAAACAATGAGAGCTGTTGAGGTGGTGCAATCAAGTCAAAAATTGATCCCAGACAATTACCCAGAGTAAAGAAACGAAAGTCGGGGCGGCCAGTGCGAATATTGCCAATTAAGTAACCACCCTGGCTGCCCAGCCAATTTTGTAGCCAGTGGGGAATGGTTTCGGTTTGAATATTGTATTCGTTTTCGATCGACTCTCCATATTGCTCGGTTGGTCTGCGTCGCAATACCTGCACCGTTGTACTCGTTACCCAATAATGCACCAGCATATAGCGTCGTAACCGCACAATCCAAGCCAAACAGGTCTCTAGGCGCTCAGCTTGGCGCATGTTAGAAATACTCCGTTCTTGACGCTCTTTTAGGTCAATCTGTAACAAGCCCGCTGCACTGAGCAAGGCTCCATAGAGTAAGCTTTGAATCTCTAAGGGTGCCCCCCACACATCCATGGGTCGATCGATCATAAATGCCCCGTCGGGGACATATAGAGTGGGAGCGTCGCGGAAACCGGGATGCAGAACGAGTTCCAGGAAAGCATTTAGGCCATTTTGCACTGCTGCCGTGCGGGCAAATTCATAGTCTCCAGATTTCTGCACATAGGCCCAGGTAAGAATCGGCCACCAGAGCGTGGCATCGATCGATACTACCCGCCCGATCGCCCGCTGGCCATAGTCGGGAATCAGTTGACCCTCATGCTCGGCAAAGCTGGTAGGAAAGATACCTCTGGTTTGAAACTGGGTATTTTGCAGTTGCAGGCAGGTCAGCAAAAAATTCTTGACGGTGCTGTATTCACCAATTACCAACATGTATGCCATGGTGGGCACGTTGTCGCGGATAAAGATTTCGCTGTAGTTTAATGTTGATTCAGCTTTACCGCTGGGAATGGCGGCCAAACTACCGACCCATTCGCCGTTTAGACTCACCATTGCCTGTTTGAAAAGCAATTCTCGCGCTACTTTCACTGCATCGGCTGCATCCATGTTATCCCTGACTGAATATAGATTAGACATGACATTTTAATTGAAATTGTCGATACAGATCTGTGTGGGGGATATCAATTCGTGATGAACCAAAATTATGGATTTTTCTCATCTTTATTGATGGGGGAGAAGCTGCTGGGGGAAAGGTTACGTCAATTCGATACCAGAAAATAGCGGTTGCCAAAAATGAAACTAAACTTTCGGTCTGTGACCATCAGGACTAAACTGGAAATGAAAAAGGAATTCTGTAAGTCCGAAAAATTTAGTGAGTTCTATCATTTGCCTATGAAATTCAGCATCTTTTTCGCGCTCGTGGCAATGGCAGGCATTTGGTATGCAGTGAAAATCACCGACACTTCAGATCACCCGCTAGAACAAGCTGCCACCCCCACAGCTACAACTCTAGCTCAGTCCCCTCGCAGCATTCCCTCCAGTAGTCCAGTTGGCAACAGCCCTAGCTCACCAGCATCTCCTTTACCAAGTGTTGCTAGTGCTTCACCATCTGTAGCTAGCTTGCCCCCAGCAAAACCACCATCCGGCAAATCCACTTCTGGTATAGTGCTGCCGCTGCCCCAAGTTTCACCTAATAGCGTAGTTCTCAAGCCCAGAGATATCAGAATTGACGCTACTACTGAGGGGATTTTGAATGCTTTGCTGTCGTCGATCGTCAGTCAAGAAAGCAGTGGTAACTATTCTCTGAAGCATCCAGTGAGCGGTGCTTTGGGTATGGGTCAGGTGCTACCCAGCAATTTACCCGAATGGACGACGGAGACTTTTGGTCGGGAGGTTTCGCCAGAGCAGTTTTTGGCTAGTAGAGATATTCAGTATTTTGTGATTCGGCAAAAGCTGTTGCAGTACTACTTACGAGGTATTAGAGCCAGTGGTGGCGACTTATATACGGCAATTCGGCGGGTGGCCGCTCAATGGTATTCAGGGCAACCTGATGCGATCGATTCGGTCAAGCCGGTAGCGACTGGACCAAGTGTACAGCAGTATTCTTTGGATATTTTGGGGCGTTTTCAGAATTTTTATCCCCAAAACTACACTTTAAAATATTAGTCATTACTTTGAGTCGTTTGAAAGCGCCGTCACACTATTAAGACCATATACTTAGTACTGAGCGAAGCCAAAGTAAGCGACCAACTCCCAGCAACAACCTGAGCATCTTGGCCAAGGTTCAATCAAAACAGCAAGATCTGACGTAAAGTTTGGTAAAGTATCCATAGGACAAGATTTAAGTGAGATTACTCACGTTACGTAGTATAAAAATTTTTAGGAGGACTCTCTAATGGCACTCGTCCCAATGCGGCTTTTACTAGACCACGCAGCAGAGCATGGTTACGGAATTCCTGCTTACAACGTGAACAACATGGAGCAAATCCAGGCGATCATGCAGGCAGCGAACGAAACTGACAGTCCCGTTATCTTGCAAGCTTCTCGCGGTGCGCGTACCTATGCTGGTGAAGCATTTTTACGTCACCTGATCTTGGCAGCGGTAGAAACCTACCCACATATTCCAATTTGTATGCACCAAGACCACGGTAACAGCGCTGCAACTTGCTACTCTGCAATGAAGCAGGGCTTCACCAGCGTCATGATGGATGGCTCCTTACAAGCAGATGCCAAAACCCCTGCTAGTTTCGAGTACAACGTAAACGTTACTCGCCAAGTAGTAGAAGTTGCTCACGCGATCGGCGTAAGCGTAGAAGGTGAACTAGGCTGCTTGGGTTCTCTAGAAACCGGCATGGGCGAAGCCGAAGACGGTCACGGTTTTGAAGGCGCTTTGTCTCACGACCAACTCTTGACTGATCCAGAAGAAGCAGTGCAGTTTGTAGAAACCACTGGCGTAGATGCTTTGGCTGTAGCCATCGGCACTAGCCACGGTGCTTACAAATTTACTCGCAAGCCTACCGGCGAAGTATTGGCCATTAGCCGCATCGAAGAAATTCACAACCGCTTACCTAACACTCACTTGGTAATGCACGGTTCTTCTTCAGTTCCTGAAGATTTAATCGCCATCATCAACAAGTTCGGCGGCAAAATCCCTGAAACTTATGGTGTACCTTTAGAAGAAATTCAAAAAGGCATCAAGTGCGGTGTCCGCAAAGTTAACATCGACACCGACAACCGTTTGGCAATCACTGCGGCAGTTCGCGAAGCTTTGGCTGCTAAGCCCGAAGAATTCGATCCTCGCCACTTCTTGAAGCCTTCGATTAAGTACATGCAGAAAGTATGTACCGAGCGCTACGAAGCTTTCTGGGCAGCCGGTAAAGCCAGCAGTATTAAGGTAGTTTCCTTAGATGACTTTGCTGTTAAGTACGCTAAAGGCGAAATCAAAGGTCCTAAAGTGACTGTTTCTGTCTAGTTTTTAGACCTAATTCTGTTACCCCCGGCTTGGCTGGGGGTTTCTTTTAGCTTTTATTGTATTAAAATTTCTTTATCTTCCAACACACTTCTCTTCAAACCTTATGTCATTCTTTCGTCCTCTAATTTCATTCTTTTTGGTCTGTATTGCCGTGTTGGTGGTTAGCTGTAGCGACGGCAATGTGAAAGCTCCCACATATTCGGCTGAATCCCTCACTAGAATTCAACTAGCCAGTGCTGGGGTAGAAAAAATCAAAGAGCGCTTACCAGAACTGGAAAGCTATATCGACAAGCAAGACTGGAACAATATTCGCTCCTTTATTCATGGTCCTTTGGGTGACTTGCGCACTCGGTTAGTGGGAATTTCTAAAGAGCTATTGCCTGCCGATCGCCCTAAATCTTTAGAGCTGGGCAAAGAAATCTTTGGTCATTTGAACAAAATTGACACCGCAGCCGCTGACAACAACCAAAATATCGCAGCTACCAACTATTCTGAAGCACTAAAAGACTTAGCCGCTTTTAATGACCTGTTACCCGAATTGCCTAAGGCCGCGCCTACAGAAGCCGCTGAATCTACGATGAAAGCTCCTGACAGCATGATGTGATCTATAAAGTTTTTTATCAGACTGCTTTGAGCCAACTATTGGCACAGGCAGTCTGATCGAATTGTTTAAGTCTCGGCTCTTGTTGCTGTTAGACACAAAACAGTCTGCCATCGGCTTTCGCCTTCGGGTAAGATTGACCATGGGCGCGATCGATTTGCTTTCACTATCAGTGAGCACAACATCAGCGCCGATCAACCAGAGGCGCGAAGCACAATGTCCTTTTCCAAACTTTTAATAGCCAACCGGGGTGAGATTGCCCTCCGCATCGTGCGAGCCTGTAGCGAAATGGGCATCGCCTCAGTCGCCGTACATTCCACCGTCGATCGCCAGGCTCTACACGTCCAACTGGCCGACGAAGCCGTCTGTATTGGCGAACCCATGAGCAGCAAAAGCTACCTCAACATTCCCAACATTATTTCTGCCGCCATCACCCGCAACGCTGGAGCCATCCATCCCGGCTACGGATTTTTAGCCGAAAATGCCCGCTTTGCCGAAATCTGCGCCGACCATCAGCTTACCTTTGTTGGCCCCTCACCTTTGGCTATTCGATCGATGGGAGACAAATCCACCGCCAAAGACACCATGAAAAAAGTCGGTGTCCCTACCATTCCCGGCAGCGAAGGACTTTTAGCCGATGCCGATGAAGCATTGGAGCTAGCCGACCAAATTGGTTATCCGGTAATGATTAAAGCTACCGCTGGCGGTGGTGGGCGTGGAATGCGGTTAGTTAGAGAACGCAGTGACCTAGTGCGACTTTTCCACGCCGCCCAAGGTGAAGCCGAAGCGGCCTTTGGTAACGGTGGCCTATATATGGAGAAGTTCGTGGAGCGGCCTCGCCATGTGGAAATCCAAATTTTGGCTGATAACTTTGGCAACGTGGTGCATTTGGGAGAAAGAGACTGCTCAATTCAACGCCGCCACCAAAAACTTTTAGAAGAATCTCCTAGCCCAGCAGTAACTCCAGAAATCAGAGCCAAAATGGGAGTAGCCGCGATCGCCGCAGCCAAATCTATCAAATATACCGGCGCAGGCACCGTGGAATTCTTATTCGATGCTCAAGGTGACTTTTACTTCATGGAAATGAATACCCGCATTCAAGTAGAACATCCTGTCACCGAGATGGTTACAGGAATAGATCTAATTGCAGAGCAGATTCGGATTGCCCAAGGTTATCCTTTGTCTTTTACTCAAGATCAGGTAGTACTTAAAGGACATGCGATCGAATGTCGAATTAACGCCGAAGACCCGGCTCACAATTTCCGTCCCCATCCCGGCAAAATCAGCGGCTACTTGGCACCCGGTGGCCCAGGAGTGAGAATGGATTCTCATATCTATACCGACTACGAAATTCCACCTTATTATGATTCTTTGATTGGTAAATTAATTGTGTGGGGAGTTGATCGACCGACAGCGATCGCTCGCATGAAGCGAGCTTTGCGGGAGTGCGCCATCACTGGAGTACCAACCACGGTCGATTTTCATCAGCGGGTTTTAGAAAATCCAAATTTCTTGGCTGGTGAAGTCTATACTAATTTCATCGAAGAAATGATGAGTAAGGAAGCTGGGTTAGTAGGCAAAAGCTTAACCTCGTAAATCTCGTCAGCTATAATTAATTAAATAGAAACATTCTGATATCCTCCTTAAATCCCCATGTCTGAAGAAATTAGAGATATTAAAGAATCCATCTCATTTTTGGCGGAAACGCAACGAATTTTATCGGAGAACTTTTTGCTCCAGCAACAGCAGTTCAACGAATTCCAACAGGTGCTAAGTTCTTCTCTACAAGAATCAGAGCGCCGATTTAATGCCTCTCAAATTAGATTAGAAGCCATTATTTTAAATCAGCAAAGCCAAATGCAACTACTGGCGACCAGACAATCCGAGATTGATGAAAGACATGCAAAGCTAGCTGAAAGACAGGCAGAGTCAGATCAGAGGTTCCATATTACTCTGCAAGAAATCCGCTATCTTAGCCAGAGAGTTAATCAAATAGAAGAATCTCCTTAGCACCTTTAAACCTTTCTGTTGGCGATGATCTGATGGCAGTGCTTCAAAATATTTGGGTGATCTATCGGCGAGAAATTAATAGCTATGCCCGATCGCCTTTCGCTTACTGCATTGCTGGCATTTTTTGGCTAGTATATGGCCTGCTATTTTTCAGTACTCTTTACGAAAACATCGATCAATCGCGGCTGATTGATGTGCGAAAGATCCAGGGTGAACAGTTGCCCAGCTTTGATATGGCCTATGTATTTTTACAGAGCTTTGTCGGCAGCATTCTAGGTTCTACCAGCCTTTTAATTTTACCCATGCTTTCCATGGGACTATATGCCGAAGAACGCAAGCAGGGTACCTGGGAATTGTTAGTAACGGCCCCGATCGCTAATTGGCAAGTAGCAGTGGCCAAGCTCAGCGGAGCCTTAACCATCTTTGCCATTATGGTCTTGCCATTTCTGGGGCTGGAAGCATACGCAGTCTATGGAGTGGTGCCACCGATACCAGCAGGAATATTGTTAATGGGACACTTTGGTCTACTGTTACAGGCCGGAGCCATTTTATCTTTGGGCATGTTTATTTCGGCTTGCAGTAATAATTCGATCGTCGCCGCTATTCTCACCTTCTTTCTGGTCACGGCCTGGAACAACATTGATATTTTGGCTGATCGAATTCCCGGTATTCCCAGCCAGTTTTTAGCTAACTTTTCGGTAGTAAACCACTATCATCGCCTAGCCAGTGGAGTATTAGATTTTGGCAGCATTGCCATTTTGATTAGCTATACTCTATTAGGAATTTACTTGACGGCTCAATCGATCGAGTTCAGTCGCGGTCATCGGTCCTAAAGCCTGAGCCTACTTATGCAGCCAGTTCTCAACTTCATATTGAAATATCTCTACGTTCCCGGTGCCTTTTTGCTCTCCATGGGAGTAATGATAGGCTTTGTGAGCGAACAGTGGTGGCCGGTGCCAGTGGTGACGATCGGGCTAGGGATTTTGGCGATCGGCAGTTGGCTAGGAATACTGATTCATCAAAAAGGCTGGTGGCAGTCGATCGATCGACGGATGCTGTTGCAGACCATTGGTGTCTGTGGAGCTTTATTAATTTTGAATACCCTGATTGCCAGCTACTCTTGGCGCTGGGATTTGACCGAGAACCAGCTTTTCACCCTTTCTAGTCAGACCCAGCAAATCGTTAAATCTTTAAAAGACCCCGTAAAAGTATGGGTGTTTACTGAGCAAAAAAATCTGGCCAATCAAGAAGTTTTGGATGCCTATCAGCGACTAAACCCTAAATTTAGCTTTGAGTTTGCTAATTATGAATCAGCAACTGCCCAGAAACTGCAAGTCCAAGCCCCTGGTGAAGTGCATTTAACCAGCGGTGATAATAAACAGCTTTTACCCTCATTGAATCCCGGCGGCAGTATTAGTGAAGTGCAGCTTACGGCTGGCATCGAGCGGCTGCTGGCTGGTCGTAGACCCCTGTATTGGTTACAAGGACACGGCGAGCCAGATCCCCAAACTTTTACCCAGACTGCCAAACTGCTGAGTGAGCGCAACTATTTAATTAAGCCATTAGCGTTAGCTCAATCTATTCCGAAAGATGTGGCGGTGTTGGCGATCGTTGGTACTCAAAAACCTTTGCTAGCGGATGAAGTGAGCGAGATAGATCGATATCTCACTAACGGTGGCCGCATCCTGATATTAGTAGATGCCAAAGTGCAGATTGGCCTAGATGAATTGCTAAAAAAATGGGGCATTACCCTACAAGATCGCATTGTTCACAGTCAGATTCAAAGCACTCAGGCTGAGGTAGGAGTTGTTATTAACTACGGTGAACACCCCATTACTCAAAGCTTTGGTCAAAATATTTCCCTGTATCCAACCGCGCGTCCTTTAATCTGGAAAAAAACTTCAGATCTGGAAGGACAAAGCATTTTAATCACCAACCCCGACAGTTGGTCAGCGCCACCGGGCAATCAGCGACCCAAGTTTGATCCACAACTCGATCAGCGAGGGCCATTAACTTTAGGCATAGCCGTTAGCTCCACCAAATCCAAAGGAAAATTAGTGGTCATCGGCAGCGCCAAATTTGTCCAAGATGGTCTGATTAGTCAATATATAAACAGTGATGTGCTGTTGAACAGCCTAGGTTGGTTGGACGATCGATCAACCTTAGGCATCCGCCCCAAAGAAATTACCAATCGACGCATTAACCCCTCTTTTTGGCAGACCCAACTTTTGTTTTGGATTCCGATCGGTGTTTTACCCTTGCTGAGTTTTGTCGGAGCCGGACGGCTTTGGTGGCGACAAAGATAGCTTTGCCAGACGTTGGCGCAGGTCATTGGTTTTAGTTTCTACTGCCCCAACTGCTCTGGGTAAAGGCACTTGAGTATTTGGCCAAGTAGGCAGATCATGACAAGTACAGGATTGATTCTGAGGCAAACCCACGGCGGGCAGAGGAATCGGCATAGTACAGCGGGCACAATCCACTACATCCCAGCGATCGGTCAAGAGTTCGACGATGGTTTGATCGGTGCCTTCTAAGTAGGCATGGGGTTGAGAAATCGTCTGTTGCCAGCAATCTTCAAACTCGATCGTGTAATTATTGCCCTGCAACACTTTTTGGGTAAAAATACTCTCTCGATCGGGCACGGTTACTTTTTTGCCTAACTGAAACCAATGTGCGAGATATTGCCGAACTTCCTGAGTTGAAGCCATAGGGAGTTACCTGCGAATCAGCGCAGTATCGTTTGCCTTCCCCATTATCGCAACAATTTTTTGCCCGAGGATAAAACGTCCGCTTTGTTTAACAAAGTTTACCAATTCGACATCAAGATTCAAGTATTTTTACGGAGTTAAATGTCTCCAGTAGATTATTAACCCAGCTTTTATCCGTAGAACTAGGGTTCCGGTTTCTAAAAGAAGAGTGCCACGATGTAATTGATAGGATATTTTATTTCCTGTTGCATCCATCTATACCCCTTTTCCATGCTGCAACCCACTGGCCAAACCCAAGAATTACTCGAATTAGTCAATCGTTTGCGGCAATCGCCCCAGGCGGAGTTGAACTTATTGTTGAATTCTGGAGATCCTAAGATTGCTCAGGCTCTGCAACAGTTTGGAGTCGATCGCAATCTTTTGGCGCAGCAGTGGAGCACTTTGTTACCAGTTGCTCCATTGGCCTGGTCAGCAGAATTAACAGCTAGTGCAACCGATCACAACCTGCAAATGATTGCTGCTGATACCCAATCACATCAGTTACCAGGAGAAGCAGGCATTTTACAGCGAGCCATTAATGCTGGCTATGCTGGGAACCGAGTTGGAGAAAATATTTTTGCTTTTAGTGAATCGATTTTGTATGGTCACGCTGGATTTGTGATCGATTGGGGCAATGATACAAAAAGCATTGGTGGAATCCAAAATCCGGCTGGTCACCGAGAGCTATTGCTCTCAGGCAATTATCGAGAAATTGGTCTGGCCATTACTGCCGAAAATGATCCTAAAACTAATGTTGGTCCGCTGATCATCACCGAAGATTTTGGAAACCGGACAGCTTTAGATAACAAAGCTTGGTTGCTAGGCGTAGCTTTCCAAGATCTGAACAATAATGGTTTTTATGAGGCGGGCGAAGGGGTTAGTGGTGTTAATGTGGAAGTACGCGCTGCAAATCAGCCTAATAGCACTCCGGTGATCGCCACCACTTTCGATGCTGGCGGATATCAAACTTTACTGACTCCAGGCCAATATCAAATAAGTTTTGTGAAAAGCGGTCAACTGTTGCAGAGTCAGACAATAGCGATCGGCACGAACAATATTAAAGCTGATTTAAAGTTGGCTGATCCCAAGATTTCGATTAATAATGTTTCTGCTCAAGAAGGTTATCTTGGAAATAATACAACTTACAACTTTACTGTAAGCCTTTCTAACCCCAGCCTCAAGCTAGTAACAGTTGATTTTGCCACCGCCGACCAAACGGCTTCGATCGGCGCTGATTTTCTCAACACTAGCGGCACTCTAAGTTTTGCTCCCGGCGAAACCAGTAAAAATATTGCTGTCTCAGTACTCGGAGACTTGCTGATCGAAGATAATGAAGCCTTTGCGGTAAATCTGACAGGGGCTGTCAACAGCTCTATTCTTACCCCTCAGGGAATTGGTACGATTCTCAATGATGACTCGTCACCAGTATCACCTCCCATAGTTCCACCTGTTTTCATTGGTTCACCGAAGATAGAAAAGTTTGCTAGTAATTTATTACAAGTAACTAATGCGATCGGCAACGTACATCTGAAATTCACACCGCTACAGCGTTTAGGTAATGGTGCCGATGACCTGGGAGTATTTGCCGTGGATGACGAGCAAGGTAAAATTGGCACCTTGTTACCAGGTCAAGACGGTTATCTCAGAGCCGCACTCGATCGCTCTCAAACTATTTTTTCGACTTTGGGCGGAGCTTTTTTTGACCCCACTGTCAGTCGTCAGCTTACTTTTGAGGCTGGTCAACGCCTGCAGTTTTTTGCAGTCAAAGATGACACGATCGACTCCGTCAAAGCCACATTGGCCTTGGGCGGAATCGTCAACAATGTGTTAATTGGCAACAGCAGTTTATTGCCAATTAATACTGTTGGTGACAAGCTCAACTTAGCCTGGAATGGTACTAGTAGTAATCTGTTGCTGCAAGCTGAGCTATCTAACCAAACATTGCCCGGTACTTTTCTACAAGATAAAGTTGATGTAGTAAATCTCAGTAATCAAGCCGGTACATTAGCTGCCACCTTTACGGTTCAGAGCGATGCTGCTTACAAAAATACTGTGGGCTTCTATACGGTTGATGATGCTCTGACGGGGCGAGTTGGCAGTTTGTTACCAGGTGACGCTGGTTATGCCCAAGCCGCCATCAGTCGCGCAGTGACTTCGATCAATAGCGTGAGCGGTAGCACAATCGTAAATAATCAGAACTTAACCGGCGGCACAATTTTGGCTCCATTTATCATCGCTAACGGGGCAGCTACTTATTTTGCCTATATTGGAGCTAACTCCGATAAGGTAGACCACATCAAGCTTTTGGGCGATAACCGCTTCGGTTTTGAAGACTTAGCCGGCGGCGGCGATCGAGACTACAACGATGTAGTTTTGGGCGTGAAGTTTAACTAGCTGCTAGCCTAATATATCCAAAAAAAGAGAGCTCAATATTGGACTCTCTTTTTTTATTGAAAAGTCAGCTTATGGGCTGGGAGATTTGACCTCATCTGGCACGTCGGCGACCATCGACTGCAACAAATCTTGTAAACGCATTCTTTCGATGTATGGCCAACCTCCCTGAGATTCGATTTCCATTAACAGTGAATAGAGGCTGTGACGGCTTTGGGGTAAGGCTGGCTGAAAAAAGTCTTCGCGAATGTGGCGATGCAGTTCTTCTAAGGTACGCAAAATTGCTAGCAGTTCGTCAGTTTGGTGCTGATGATCAACTGCTAACTGTAAACCGATCGCGCTAATCTGCCGTAACCGATCGGTCAGCGCAGAGTTGCTCGCTTCTGTGTAAGAAGTGTCAGTCTGAGTAGGGGTGTTTTCTGTCTCCATTTCCATAGCAGCGGTTTTGTCAACCAAAATGTTACTTAAATTTACTTATGCCAAATCGCGGCCAGATCGGGTGAGCGGGTGCAAAACTGCGGGCAACGCATGGTAAGTGTACCACTCAGAGCCACTTTGTGATAAATAGATTAACTAGATATAGACTCAGAAAAATAACTGAGGAAATCTACCTAGAGTTTAAGTCTCTCAGGTTTTCTCCTGTATGATTAAACCTATTTGCTCGCTGCAACTGCGACCAGCATTAACATAATCGTCCAGACATATAATATTAATTTTCTCAGATTTGAGGTTAAAGATGAAATTCCGTGGATTAATTGCGGCGCTAATGGCCGTTTGTATTGGTTTTTTAACTGCTTGCAGCGACAGCCCTGCCAATGCGACTAGCAGCGTGCCCCTGACCTACGAACAAATTCGGAACACTGGCTTGGCCAATAACTGCCCGACCATTTCTGATATCAGTCGTGGTTCCATCGACCTAGACTCCGACAAAAAGTATCAGTTCGTAGATATGTGCCTGCAGCCCACCGAATACTTCGTCGAAGAAGAACCTGCCAACAAACGTCAAAAAGCCGAGTTTGTTAAAGGTAAAGTGGTAACTCGCGCCACTTCTAGCCTTGACCAAATCAAAGGGAGCGTCACTTTCGATAATGAAGGCAAACTGGTATTTAAGGAAGAAGACGGTATCGACTTCCAAGCTATTACCGTAAAGATGCCCGGTGGCGAATTGGTGCCATTCTTGTTCACCATCAAAGAATTAGTGGCTACTAGCCCTGTTCCTACTCCTGTCTTGACTACTTCTACCGACTTCAGCGGTGAGTTTAAGGTGCCTTCTTATCGCGGTTCAGTATTTCTTGATCCTAAAGGTCGGGGTGTGGCTAGCGGTTACGATAACGCGATCGCTTTACCTGCCGAAGCTGACAGCAGCAAGTTGTCTCGTACCAACGTTAAGCGTACCGATAGCTTCAAAGGCAAAATCACTTTTGAAGTTGCTAAAATAAATGCCACCAGCGGCGAAGTTGCCGGTATCTTCACTAGTGAGCAAACTTCAGATACTGACTTAGGTGCAGATGACCCTGAAAAAGTCCGGATTCGCGGTGTATTTTACACGCGTTTAGAAACTAAAGCTTAAATCCAACCCTTAATTAAATATTTACTTTGGCACCGACAGAAGTCGGTGCATTTTTTTGTGCCCTGATTTTTAGTGATAAAGATCTCACTGGCTTGCTGGGATCGATCGCGGGCATTACTAAATTACTCGCCGATAATACGGATGAACACAAGTTCAAACAGTACGCTCCTTACCAATTCTCCAGTACAGGGTGCCCGATACTTTTAAGCAAGCTCTATTTTTCAGTAGATTTGCCTAAGAAAATATCAATCAGTTCATAAATTTTGGGCATATTTAGACCAAGTTATTAAATTCTCTCATCAGATTTAAGCGGATTTTACTGCTAAATCCGAGAAACATTCAAATATCTCGATTACTTTAGGGATCGTAAGCTATTAATGACTATTACCCTGACCTGCTCGGAAACTGAACGAGTGGGAAATACCGCCACGGATGTACAAATAAAAGATGTACCCATCAAAAACTTACAGGCGACAGATGTTGAGATAGATGTGCAACATACCAGATCTGAACAATCTGGAGAAATCAAACAGCAGACTTTAGCACTGCTGCATGACTATCAAACAACCGAACTGCCATATCTCAAAGACCGCATTGTGCGGTTGAACTTGGGATTAGCTAGAAGAGAAGCCCATTACTGGGCCAATCAATGTCAAGAAAACTATGAAGATCTGCTGCAAGTTGGTTCGATCGGCTTAGTTTCGGCGATTGATCGATTTGATCTCACTAAAGGTTATGCCTTTAGTACTTTTGCCCTACCCTATATTCGGGGAGAAATTCAGCACTATCTGCGGGATAAAAGCTCAGTAGTTCGGGTACCCCGGCGCTGGTCAGAGATGCTGCAAAAATCAGCATCGATCAATCAAAAATTTCAAGCTGAACATCAGCGCTTTCCTTCGGATATAGAGATGGCTATCGCCCTAGACATATCAGTAGCAGAGTGGCAAGAAGTCCAATTAGCCAAGCAAAATCGGCAGGCAATCAGCCTTGATTGCCCCACGGGCGATGATGAAGGTCACTGCATGATGGATATTTTGCCCGATCATGGTTATCGCAGTTTTCAGCTAGTTGATGAAGATCGTCAACGCCTGCGTCAAGGCTTGGTCACTTTAGAGCAACATACTCGCCAAATTATCGAGTTTGTTTTCTTTTATGACCTTACCCAAAAAGAAGTCGCTGAAAAAATGAATATCAGCGTCATTACAGTTTCTCGCCATGTCAAGAAAGGAGTTGGCTCTCTTAAATCTTTCTTTCAGGAAAACAACTAATAATTCAATTTCCTGGTGATTGATCTAGAGGGCGTAGTGGGCACAATAATTACAGCAACCTCCGAGTAGACCATTCTCGGCTCTCATCCACCAATTAGCAACATAACTAGAAGGTAGTATCAAAGTGTCTCGCAAATCTATTTTTTCCGTAATCACATTTGGCCTTTTGGCTGTAGCTACCACAAGCTGTGGTGGTGGAGAAGCCCCCAAGCCAACCGAAAGTAAAGCTCCTCAAGCTGCCGCTAATGCTTCCCCTGTGGCCAGTCCGGCAGCTCCTGTAACCAGTTTCAGTCAACCATTAGTAGCTGCCAAAGAAAAAGAAACCGATAAAAAATCAGATGAAGCAGCTAAACCAAACGATACAATAGTTGCTGGTCTTTTACCCGGTAGTGATTCTGATAGCGTAGTCAGAAGCACTACTAAAGGTCGTAGCGATCCTTTTTCGAGCGTAGTTCTAAACACTGTCACCGAAACTAAAACTATCAAAACCACTCAGGCTAGTCCATCGGTAACTCAGCCCACCAATATTGCCTCTACTTCTATTACCAAAGTTACGACTATTTCACCCAAATCTATTCCTACCACGATCGCTACTAACTCTCCCCGCAAACCTGGCAACAATTTAGGTATTGCCAGTGCCGCTGCTACTTTAGCTAAGAAGACGGGCGAAACAACCAAAGTAGCTACTGCCAATAAACCAGTTACCAACTCAGTAGCGATCAAGCCCGTAAATACTCCCGGTATTTCGGCAGTCGCTAAGCCCAGCCCCGAAATTGCCACCCGCGATATTCCTCCTTCCCTTACTCCGGCTCCGGCTCCAATCCCTCAACCGAATTTAGCGCGAGCTATTGCCGTTTCCGGGGTGTCTCAAGTCAATGGTCAAACCCAAGTAATTGTTAAACTTCCCACCGAGTCTTTTAGCCGCTACGTGAGCGTGGGTGAAAGATTAATGGATGGCAAAGTGTTAGTTAAGCGTGTCCAAGAGTTCTCTGGCGCTTCTCCTGTTGTAATTCTGGAAGAAGTTGGCATTGAAGTCCCTCGCAAAATTGGTGACAAGCCCGTATTAGATAAAGACGATGCCAAGAAGTAGATTCCGGTAAAGTTTCCACTTTTTACTTGAAAACCTTTTAGGTTGTGCTAATCACAGATAGTAATGATCCCCCACTCCAGCTAGGGGATTTTTTGTTATGTCTAGTTACATTAAGAAATCTTAAGAAAATGTCAATTTTTGTGTAGCGAATTTGACTATTTGATTTGGGCAATCAAGCAGGCTCCATAAAGGTCAAGCCAGAGGCGACTTTGAATTATTGTTAACTAATTACGAACTCGGTTTCACGAACGGCCTATAATTCAGCAACAGCAGTACCGCTTGAGCCTTACCGCCATGCCGTGCAGTTAGGAATTATCCCCTATTCACGTAAGGGAAGCACCTAAGGATTTTGGCTCCGTTTGCCGCAGGTGCAACCTGCAAAGCGGGCGACCCAGCAATGGGCAAACAATAAAAAGTTCCCTGTCTAGAGAGGAGACTCCCCATGACAATTAGTCCTCCGGAGCGGGAGGCAAAGGTCAAGGTGGTAGTTGATAATGATCCGACACCTACTTCTTTCGAGAAGTGGTCAAAGCCCGGACATTTCGATCGCACCTTGGCTAAAGGGCCCAAAACCACAACCTGGATTTGGAATCTTCATGCCAACGCCCACGATTTTGACAGTCACACTAGTGACCTAGAAGACGTTTCACGAAAAATATTTAGCGCGCATTTTGGCCACCTTGCGGTCATCTTTGTTTGGCTAAGCGGCATGTATTTTCATGGTGCCCGCTTCTCCAACTATGAAGCTTGGTTGACCAACCCCACGGGCATTAAGCCTAGCGCTCAAGTTGTCTGGTCTGTAGTAGGCCAAGATATCTTGAACGCCGACGTTGGCGGTGGTTTTCGCGGTATTCAAATTACCTCTGGCTTGTTCCAACTGTGGCGCGCCTCTGGTTATACAAACTCTACTCAACTCTATGCCACTGCCATTGGCGGCTTAGTCATGGCTGGTTTGATGCTGTTTGCTGGCTGGTTTCACTACCACAAACGTGCTCCCAAACTAGAGTGGTTCCAGAACGTTGAGTCGATGATGAACCACCATTTGGCTGGTTTGTTGGGTCTGGGCTGCCTTTCTTGGGCTGGTCACCAGATTCACGTATCTCTGCCCATCAACAAACTGTTGGATTCTGGCGTAGCGCCCAAAGACATTCCGCTACCTCACGAATTTTTGGATCCTGCCAAAATGGCCGAGCTGTATCCCAGCTTTGCTAAGGGGCTTACTCCTTTCTTCACTTTGAACTGGTCTGAATACGCTGACTTCTTAACCTTCAAGGGTGGCTTAAATCCCACAACTGGTGGTCTATGGTTGTCTGACACAGCTCACCACCACTTGGCACTTGCTGTTCTATTCATCGTTGCTGGCCACATGTACCGCACTAACTGGGGTATTGGTCACAGCATGAAAGACATTTTGGACGGTCACAAAGGTCCGTTCACTGGTGAAGGTCACAAAGGTCTTTACGAAATTTTGACTACTTCCTGGCACGCACAGCTAGCCATTAACCTGGCTATGTTGGGCTCCGTAAGTATCATCGTGGCGCAGCATATGTATGCAATGCCTCCCTACCCTTACTTAGCGACCGATTACGGTACTCAGCTATCGCTGTTTACTCACCACATGTGGATCGGCGGCTTTTGTATTGTTGGTGGTGCTGCACACGCCGCCATTTTCATGGTGCGGGATTACGATCCGGCTATGAACCAAAACAACTTGCTCGATCGGATGTTGCGCCACAGAGATGCCATCATTTCCCATCTCAACTGGGTTTCGATGTTCTTAGGCTTCCACAGCTTCGGTCTGTACATTCACAACGACACTATGCAGGCGTTGGGCCGTCCCCAAGACATGTTCTCGGACAAGGCGATTCAACTTCAGCCAGTGTTTGCACAGTGGGTACAGGGCTTGCATACGGCTGCTGCGGGTAACACTGCACCCAACGCGCTGCAAACTGCCAGCTTAGCTTTCGGGGGCGAAACCCTCGCGGTTGGCGGCAAGGTAGCAATGATGCCCATTGCCTTAGGCACTGCGGACTTCATGGTTCACCACATTCACGCTTTCACCATTCACGTTACTGTCCTCATCCTGTTAAAAGGTGTGCTGTTTGCTCGTAGCTCTCGGTTAGTACCCGATAAAGCTAACTTGGGCTTCCGCTTCCCTTGCGACGGTCCAGGTCGGGGCGGCACCTGCCAGGTTTCTGGTTGGGATCATGTCTTCCTAGGCTTGTTCTGGATGTACAACTCCATCTCAGTTGTAATTTTTCACTTTAGCTGGAAGATGCAGTCCGATGTTTGGGGTACGGTTGATGCGAGTGGCACGGTTTCCCATATTACTGGTGGCAACTTTGCTACCGGTGCTACCACCATTAATGGCTGGCTGCGGGACTTCCTCTGGGCACAGGCTTCTCAGGTAATCAACTCCTATGGTTCGGCGCTGTCGGCTTATGGTTTGATCTTCTTGGGCGCTCACTTCATCTGGGCTTTCAGCCTGATGTTCTTGTTTAGCGGTCGCGGCTACTGGCAAGAGCTGATCGAATCTATTGTTTGGGCACACAATAAACTGCGCGTTGCCCCAGCAATTCAACCTCGCGCTTTGAGCATTATTCAAGGTCGGGCGGTTGGAGTGGCGCACTATCTCTTAGGTGGGATAGCCACAACCTGGGCATTCTTCCTGGCTCGATCGCTTTCGATCTAGGACGGCAAACGGACGCTAAACGGTGGCCGCTGGTCACGAAGATTCAATTCTTTGGCATCTGCCACTGAATAGCCCGCAATTTTATTAGCCCATCTCTGTAATAAGAGCATCGATTCATCACAGTGATAAAAAACTATGGCAACTAAATTTCCAAAATTTAGCCAAGACCTGGCACAAGATCCCACCACCCGGCGGATCTGGTACGGGATTGCCACAGCTCACGATTTTGAAAGCCACGATGGCATGACCGAAGAAAGTCTTTACCAAAAGATTTTTGCAACACACTTCGGCCACCTCGGCATCATCTTCCTCTGGGCTTCGGGTAACCTGTTCCATGTAGCTTGGCAAGGCAACTTCGAGCAATGGATTAAAGATCCTTTAAATGTTCGCCCGATCGCTCATGCGATTTGGGATCCTCACTTCGGTCAACCCGCTGTAGAAGCTTTCACTCAAGGTGGCGCTTCTAACCCCGTGAACATTGCCTACTCTGGTGTATACCAGTGGTGGTACACGATCGGAATGCGCACCAACGCTGACCTGTACACAGGCGCATTGGGCTTGATCTTGTTTGCTGCGGTCTTACTGTTTGCTGGCTGGTTACACCTGCAACCTAAGTTCCGTCCGGCATTGTCTTGGTTCAAAAATGCTGAATCTCGCCTTAACCACCACTTGGCTGGTTTGTTCGGTGTCAGCTCTTTGGCTTGGACTGGTCACTTAGTTCACGTGGCAATTCCAGAATCTCGCGGTCAGCACGTTGGTTGGGATAACTTCCTAACTACCATGCCTCACCCGGCTGGTTTGGCTCCGTTCTTTAGTGGCAACTGGGGCGTTTACGCCGAAAACCCCGATACTGCTCAGCAGATGTTTGGGACAGCGCAAGGCTCTGGGACTGCAATCTTGACTTTCTTGGGTGGATTCCATCCTCAGACTCAGTCTTTGTGGCTGACTGATATGGCTCACCACCATTTGGCGATCGCGGTGATTTTCATCGTGGCTGGCCACATGTACCGTACCAACTTTGGTATTGGTCACAGCATTAAAGAAATCTTGAATGCTCACAAACCCCCTGCTGGTGGTTTAGGCGAAGGTCACAAAGGTCTTTATGACACTGTGAACAACTCCTTGCACTTCCAATTAGGCTTGGCTTTGGCTTCATTGGGCGTAGTAACTTCTTTGGTTGCTCAACACATGTACTCCATGCCTCCCTATGCTTTCTTAGCACAGGATTTTACTACTCAAGCAGCGCTCTACACTCATCACCAGTATATTGCTGGCTTCTTGATGGTAGGTGCCTTTGCTCACGGCGCAATCTTCTTTGTTCGTGATTACGATCCTGAACAGAACCGCAACAACGTGTTGGCCAGAATGCTAGAACACAAAGAAGCGATCATCTCTCACTTGAGCTGGGTTTCTCTGTTTCTGGGTTTCCACACTTTGGGCTTGTATGTTCATAACGACGTAGTAGTTGCCTTTGGTACTCCCGAAAAGCAAATCTTGATCGAGCCAGTATTTGCTCAGTTCGTTCAAGGTGCTCAAGGTAAAGTTCTTTACGGCTTCGACGCTCTGCTTTCTAATGCTGGCAGTATGGCTTCTACCACTAACGCAGTTTATCTGCCAGGCTGGTTAGATGCTATTAACTCTGGTACTAACTCGCTGTTCTTAACCATTGGTCCTGGTGACTTCTTGGTTCACCACGCGATCGCCCTCGGACTACACACCACTACTTTGATTTTGGTGAAAGGTGCCTTGGATGCCCGTGGTTCTAAGCTGATGCCCGATAAAAAGGACTTCGGCTATGCTTTCCCTTGCGACGGCCCTGGTCGGGGCGGCACTTGCGATATTTCTGGTTGGGATTCGTTCTACCTAGCAATGTTCTGGATGCTGAATACTCTAGGTTGGGTAACGTTCTATTGGCATTGGAAACATCTGGGAATTTGGCAGGGTAACGTTGCGCAGTTCAATGAGTCTTCGACTTACATTATGGGCTGGTTGCGCGATTACCTATGGTTGAATTCTTCGCAGTTAATTAATGGCTACAACCCAATGGGGATGAATAATCTCTCGGTTTGGGCTTGGATGTTCTTGTTCGGCCACTTGGTTTGGGCAACGGGCTTCATGTTCTTGATTAGCTGGCGCGGTTACTGGCAAGAGCTGATTGAGACTGTGGTTTGGGCGCACGAGCGTACTCCACTTGCCAATATGGTTCGCTGGAAAGATAAGCCGGTTGCGCTGTCGATCGTGCAGGCTCGGGTGGTTGGTTTGGCTCACTTCACTGTGGGTTACATCCTCACCTATGCAGCTTTCTTGATTGCTTCGACTGCTGGTAAGTTCGGCTAAGGCTTTAATCTTACTTGCTCATTAACAAAGACTCCTCCCATCGGTAGGGGTCTTTGTTTTAAGAATCCAGCAAATCTAAAAGGAAAAACCTGTTTGTACAAATGCAATGGTTATGGTGCTTTAGCTAATTTTGGTTGGGATAAACCATGTCCTTCATCTTTTGAATGGAATTTTCCTCGTTCTTAATCGATTGTAACTGCAAGATGAAATTTATTTTAAGAATCGGAGGCTAATCAACATTGTCAAACTTATCTGAAGGGTTAAAAGAATTTAATCTTAAAAATTACGATCATGCACTGAAAATACTGGTGCCTATCGCTGAAGGTGGAGATGCAGAAGCTCAATGTTTGATCGGTAATATGTACCAATTAGGATTGGGTATTCAACTCGATCTCTTATCTGCGATCGCTTGGTATGAGAAATCTGCCCAGCAAGGTTATGGAGTAGCCTCTAACAATTTAGGTGGAATCTTTCAGATGGGGGGAGAGGGTGTGCCAACAGATCTCGAAAAATCCTCATTTTGGTATCAGCAGGCTAGGGAGCAAGGATTCTTGCACACCCCAAAACAAGGTGCTGTAGACAGCCTCAAGTGAATTTTAGCTCTACCAAATAATTTACTGGTTTAGCTACGCAGCCTTCTTGGTTGCTTCGACGGTTAGTAAGTTAGGCTTAGCAAAGATCCCTACCGTTAATAGGGATCTTTGTTTTTTTGGGGAGGGGATTTATTCATGACTGGGTTCGATACTGGTGAAATCTTGCTAATTCGTATTGATTTTGGTACGATACAAACCACATAGGGAAATTTAAGGAGTTAAGATGATGGTTTTTCAAGAAATTGTTGATTCTGTCATAGCCCTATCTATTGAAGAACAAGATAATCTTATTGAGTTAATCCAGAAACAGCGAGAAGAACAGCATGGCAATAAATTCTGGGAAGGCTTTAAAAAACTGAGAGAAACAATGCAACGAGAGGGAATCTCTTTCGATGATGATGACTTTGCTGATTTGAGAGACCGATCGCCAGGGCGTGAAGTAAATCTATGAGCGTAAAATATTTACTCACTGAAGCTAATGAAATTGCCATCAAAAGATTCATTGCTTGGCAGCTTCAGCAAGAAATTACATCTAAGCAAATGACCAAAACCAGCGTAGCTAAAGCAATGGGTACTAGTCGTGCCGCAGTTGATCGATTACTCGATCCCAAAAATACCTCAGTCACTCTCCATACCCTCGGCAAAGCAGCTAGTGTGCTAGGTAAGCGAATTAAAATTGAGCTGGTTGAATCATAAAGCCCCTGACA
>JANYHM010000015.1 GCA_025359065.1 Synechococcales cyanobacterium GL140_1_metabinner_5_sub
CTTGCGTACAAATTGAAAAAGTCGCCATAGGGCATTGGGAGACTCTAAACGGACGTGGAGACTGGGTTAGACTTGCTTGCAAGCGTCGGTCTGTGAAGCGTCAAGGAATCCTCGCTCCTTTAGGACGAGGAGGTATGTCAATTTACTTAGATAAGTATCAGGAGACCGGGGTTTGGTTACTTCCAACACACTCAAAACTACCAAGTCAGAAGAGATTTTTGCCGCTGCCCAGCTCATGATGCCGGGTGGTGTTAGCTCCCCAGTCAGAGCATTCAAATCTGTAGGTGGCCAGCCGATCGTGTTCGATCGAGTCAAAGATGCCTATGTTTGGGATGTGGACGGCAACCAATATATTGATTACGTAGGCAGTTGGGGGCCAGCCATTTGCGGCCATGCCCATCCTGATGTAATCGCCGCCCTCCACTCCACCCTAGAAAAAGGCACCAGCTTCGGCGCACCTTGCTATCTAGAAAATGTCCTTGCTGAAATGGTGATTGATGCCGTGCCTAGCGTAGAAATGGTACGCTTCGTCAACTCTGGCACCGAAGCCTGTATGGCCGTTTTGAGACTCATGCGTGCCTTTACTGGCCGCGACAAAATCATTAAGTTTGAAGGCTGCTACCATGGCCACGCCGATATGTTCTTGGTGAAAGCGGGTTCTGGCGTAGCCACCCTCGGCTTACCCGATTCTCCTGGTGTACCCAAAAGCACCACTGCTGACACACTCACCGCTCCTTACAACGACCTAGAAGCAGTTAAAGCACTGTTTGCCCAATATCCCAATGCCATCTCTGGAGTCATCCTAGAGCCAGTAGTCGGCAACGCCGGTTTCATTGTCCCCGATGCAGGCTTTCTGGAAGGACTGCGCTTAATTACCCGCGAAAACAACGCCTTGCTGGTATTTGACGAAGTAATGACCGGCTTCCGAATTTCTTACGGCGGTGCCCAACAAAAATTTGGCATTATTCCCGACCTCACCACTATGGGTAAAGTAATCGGTGGTGGGTTACCAGTAGGAGCCTACGGTGGGCGCAAAGATATCATGTCAATGGTGGCTCCTGCTGGACCAATGTATCAAGCCGGAACCCTGTCAGGTAATCCCCTAGCCATGACTGCCGGAATTAAGACCCTGGAACTGCTGCAAAGACCTGGTTCTTATGAACACTTAGATGCCATGAGCAAGCGCCTAGTAGCTGGATTTCGTGCTGCGGCAGAAGAAACTGGCCACGATTTCTGTGCTAGTCATGTTAGCGGCATGTTTGGCTTCTTTTTCTGTGCAGGGCCAGTGCATTGCTTCGAGGATGCCAAAAAAGCCGATGTGGCCAAGTTTGGTCGCTTCCATCGTGGCATGTTGGAGCAGGGTATTTACCTGGCTCCTTCTCAGTTTGAGGCGGGCTTTACTTCTTTAGCACACACCGAAGCTGATATCGATAAAACGATCGCGGCTGCTAAAACTGTGATGGCTGGTCTGTAAGCTATGGCACTGATTGGCATCATTATGGGCAGCGACTCCGATCTGCCCACCATGCAGGGAGCTATCCAAATCTGTGAGCGCTTCCAGGTTGCTCATGAAGTAGCGATCGTCTCGGCACATCGTACCCCCGAGCGGATGTTGGCATACGCCCAGTCTGCTCACGATCGGGGTTTAAAGGTAATTATTGCCGGCGCAGGTGGCGCGGCGCATCTACCAGGAATGGTGGCGGCGCTGACTCCGTTGCCGGTAATTGGGGTGCCTATTCAGTCTAAGGCTCTACAAGGAGTAGATTCTTTGTATTCGATCGTCCAAATGCCAGCAGGAATTCCGGTGGCGACGGTGGCGATCGGTAATGCCACTAATGCTGGCTTACTGGCAGTACAAATTCTAGCTAGCCATAATTCTGTGCTGCTCAAAGCGGTTCAAGAATATCGCGCTAGTCTGGCAGTTGCTGTGGCCGCTAAAGATCAGGAATTACAGCAGTCTGGATATCGAAAGTACCTTGAGCAATATTTCTAGCAGATAGCCTAAAATCCTTCACAAAACTTAAATTCACTCTAGCATTTCAGCCGATTTCCCAAAAAGTATTCTAATTAACGTGCTGATTTACAACTAAATGGCTACAATGAGGCATGTAAAGCTATGTAAAGCCAGCCAATGGAATTTCTATCCGTAGATGTCATTAAAGAGATCGCTGAAAAGTACGGGTACTTGTCTGTCTTCATCGGCATTTTATTAGAAAACCTCGGCATTCCCCTACCGGGCGAAACCATCACGATCGTTGGTGGGTTTTTGGCGGGCAGTGGAGAATTGAACTATTGGTTAGTTTTAGCCAGCGCCGCCAGCGGAGCTTTCATTGGCGGAGTCTGTGGTTACTTTATTGGTAAATACGGCGGCTGGGCACTAATGCAAAAAATAGCTAGCGTTTTTCGGGTGTCTGACAAAAAGCTAGAAGAAATCAAGGGCAAGTTCGCAGAGAACGCCGTCAAAGCAGTATTCTTTGGTCGATTCATTGCCCTGCTCCGAATCTTTGCTAGCCCCATGGCCGGAGTTGTAGAAATGCCCCTGCCGCAGTTTTTGGGCATAAACCTGGCCAGCTCATTAAGCTGGGCAACAATCATGACCGGCATTGCCTATACCGTGGGCAAATTTGTCTCGCTAGAGCAGCTAATAGCCTGGGTTGGCCAATTTGCGATCGTGGCGCTACTAATTGCCGCAGCTTGGATTGGGGTGCCTCTTTGGTTAGAAAGTCGGGCATCGAAGCTCGAAGAGTAGCTTATTTGATACAAGCCAAGTAAGGTGCCACCGGAATGCCCCAGTTAGATCGCCGCAACTGTTTAATCGTTGCCAGACTGGGGTGGGTGCCATCAATAAAAACATAGCCTCTATTGATAATCGGATAAGCCGAAACAGCATTCACTCCCAACAATAATCCAGTGTGATCTAAAATTGGACCGCCGCTCATTCCTTGGCGGATACGACCGCTGTAGCCCAACTGATATCCGCGCTTTAACGGCTGAGGTAACACCAGTGAAACTTCTCCAGGAGTTATGGTAACTTCTGGCCGATCGAACTCAAAACCCGCTGCAACCACCGCAGTATCTTTAGTAATTGATTTCTGTGACCACTCTGCCGATCGATAAGTATTTGGGCTAGTAAACTCCAACACCGCTAAATCATTAGATGTCAAAACTTGAGCGTGGGTACGCACTGCATTGTGTAACTGACCATCGCTAGTTTGAATTTGGGCAATATCAGCCTTGAGCAAATTGTGAGCATTGGTCAGAATCCGATAGCGGCTGCCCACCTGAGATGTAACCCGATCAAAAATCACCCCAGAGCCACTGACGCTAGATGTTTGCACCCGCACCGTAACTTGTTTGATATGAGAGTTTAAATCAATACTAGTCAGTGGTTGACGAGCAAGAGGTGACAGAGGGGCTGCTCCACAGCCATCATTAGCCGTAGCAAGCCCCATCATCAATAAACAGCCAAAGAAATGACCGACTAGGCAGAATTTAGCGATTCTCTTCCAGAGACACTTCGTGAACACCAATTTCATTTGCACCGATTTTATTTATTGGGTGCCTGACGAGAAACCACGGCGCGATTTCTCAACAAACTCTGCATATTCAGATATTTGCTGGCGCTACCGCCGCCGCTTTCGTACACGGGGCTGCTCACTTTCCCCTGAAACACCCCTTCTAATTGGGCAATTAAGCTAGAGGAATCAGCAAAAGGCTTAAGTTGAAAAAGCTGGTTTTGACCACTACAGGTATCGCCCTCACTTGCTACCCCACAGACGATCGGTTGTTTTCTCACTGTGCCAGTGGTAATAAAGTTAAGCTGGCCAGAATTCCACAGCTTTTGGAATTTCGCTGAAACCAATTGGCAACGTTTTTGAGTATCTTTGCCAAAATATTCTGATTTCCAGCGAATCAAGGCCACATTACCTTCTTTTTCGGGCTGCCATACCAAAGTAGTAGGAATTTGGCCGCCGCTGGCGCTGTCAAAAGTCTTACCGCAAAAGAATTGCAAGCCGTCAGATGGTCGCTCTTCTGCCGGAGCATCTTGAGCTTGAGCAGGCATGGCCAATAAACCAGCTACTAAAAGTCCCGAAAAAGTTTTGCTAATAATTGATTGCATGGTGATTCTCGTAATAAATAATGAGTGAATGCTATTTAAGAGTTGCTGAGATTTGATACTTGCCTTTTTCGCCCCGCGCATTGGAATTAGCGTGGATAACATAAACACCCGTATTGGGTAAAGTGAAGCTGTTGATCCGAGAATTTAGGTTCCCGGGGCCAGCATCATCGTTTTGAGCGATCGGATTTGCTGTGGGTGCACCCTCTTTATCGGTGGCATACAACAGCAGTATTGGATTAAAGTCTTTGCTGATCAAGTCCACAGTTAATCTTTGCCCTGCGGTACCATCAAAAGCATAGATATCGACATAGCTGCCATCGGGTAATTGGTAATCGCCTTCGGCTAACTCGCCAGTGACTTTACTGCCATTGGTAGGAAGCACCTTTGGTTTGCGTTTCTCTGCGCTAGCTAGTTCAGTAGGGCTAGGATCTGTGTAAGTAGGCTTGGCCGAAAGTTGACCACGTTGAAACTCACCCAAAAATTCTCGCACTTGGGCAATGTTAATTGCTCCTTGTTGACCACTTTCTGGCCTAACTTGGCCAATTACTTGTCCACCAGCACCCACTACTGGCAAAGGAGCCTCAAAATAGCCCCTAGAGTTGACTCCCACTAACTGCCCTTGGCTATTCACCAATGGGCCACCAGAGTTACCTCGATTAATTAAGGCCGTATGGACAATATAGTTGGTTTTGCGATCAATCCGAATGACATCACCCTGAGTAAAAGTATTGGCATTTTCGGTATCCAATGGGCTACCCAAGGCATACACCCGATCACCTACCTTGGCAGAACCAACGCTAGCCAAGGGCAAAAATGGCATATTCCGCCGACCGCTAATTTTAATTAAAGACAAATCTTGGCGGTTTTTAGAGAAGCCCAATACATCAGCAGGGGCTTTACTGCCATCAGCAAACTGCACGGTGACTACCTTGGGAGCCGATTCGGTAACATGAGCATTGGTGATAATTAAGCCATCTTTGCTCACTACAAAACCACTACCATGACCGTTGCCAATTAGCACTGTCACCACAGCAGGCAGGGCTTGCTGATAGATTCGACGGGCATTTTGCTCTGCATTAACAGTTATGACAGACTTGGACGAAACAGAAGTACTAAATCCAATCAATATACTACCAGTTAGCAATACAGAGATCGGCGAACGAAGGATGTTGGAGATAGGCGACATATTTAAATTGGTTCTTTCTTCTTGACAAGAAGATACACCAGCTTGCTACAAAGTTCCCGAACCTTCCAGATCATTCAAGATTTCAGGGGAGCATCTCAATCATGAAAAAGGTTTCATTAACCCAGTGAGATAATAAAAGGTGTGTTTTAATCTCCACCTTTTTGATCCCTGTCATGATATTCCAGATTTCTGTTGAACCTTTCTCTGGCGTTCTAATTCGAGCTTTTCCACCATCTACACTGAGATCTAAAACTATATCCCATGAACTTTTTACATTCCATACGGTACGGTGTACTAGTCTCTGCTGAGTGCTATGACTTACATCAACCGCTGTCAGCTCTTTAAGATCTCTTGCTGTATTTTCATAGGATACATTTGCGCTTAATAGTAGACAGCTTTTTTCTATCTGAGGACTCAATCTAACCCTGGGTTTTACATCTAGTTTTTTGGCTTGTTTTTCACTAACTGTCAATTCTCCCACACATGTTTTTATCAGCCTTTTCCTTCCTGCTGTTGTTTCTGTAATGCTTTCCAAAAAAATCCCCGAATTCAGGTTGAACATGAGCTTGAAGCTGGTCTCTTAAAGCCAGTTCTAAGCCTTCAAAGGTTTGCAACTGATCTTTGGGCGTATTGTTATATATAATGGCAGCAGCCGCTTTCAGATGTTTCTTTAATTCGTATTTTTCTTTCGAAGTCATGCTCTTAACCGTAAAGTACCCCTTGTTTTGACTGAGTATGTGTTTTATTGTGCTTTACAAATGTACTTATTGCGCAACTGAGATGCTCCCATTTATCGCTTTAATCGGTACCCTACTAATTATTTATACGAATGGCCGCATCCTTTGCGTGGTGTTCCGGTGGGCAAAATATTAGGGAAGCTCCATCAGCAGCGATTGATCGCGATTATTTTGAGTGATGCTGGTGCTTCGAGTCCTTTGTTTCATCCGGAGCGAGTGACTGGCACAGGTAAGTTTTTAGCCAGATTATTACCCTGTATGCGGGAGGTATTATGGCTAAATCCTTTGCCCTCAGAACGCTGGGTCGATACGACAGCCGCGTTGACTCAAACGGCAATGGCGGGGCGGATGACACCTTTTGAGGCTGGTAAATGGCAGCAGTTGGCACAAACACGAGAGTTTAAAGCGGAGATTCAGTTATGGTCGTTGATGCAAAATGCGATGCTCGGGTTCAACGACAGCGAGAAATAGCTGAGCGCCAAGTTGCCTTATTTATTGATCGATATGGGGAAGCAATGCTAGATTTTGCTTGTCATGCGGCGTTCCCGCAGGTGCTGACGACGGAGCTGGTTTATTTGCTGCGCCAACTGGTGCAGGAAAAATATGGTTTGGTGTTACCTTGGTCGGCGGTTCCGGAGTTGTTGCTATCTAATTTGTGTGATGTTGCCGGATACGATCTGTATGAGATGAGTATTGGTATTCGGCGGGTATTGTTGGAGAAGTTGGTGGTGTGGATGGGGGGTTATATTAAGCATCGTTTGGATCTGGATTCGCCTAGTCGGGCGAAGGTGTTGGGCAATCCTAGTGAGTGGACGGCTTTGGCTTGTTTGAAGAGTGCTGATGAGGTTGCTCAGGCGATTAAGGAGCAGTTGAGTCAGTTGTTTGCAGAAACAGATGACCCTAATGAGCGCTTTTTGCTGTCGGTGCTGGTGGAAGATCATGCCGATTTGTTGGCGCAGCGGGGGCTGCAACCGTTTAAGCTGCAAGATTTGGCGCGGAAAATTGAAGATAATACTTGGGATGCAGCAGAGCCAGAAGACCTGATCGAGTTAATTCGGGTAATTATGGGTGCCAACAATTTTCCGCTATTGCAAAACAAAGAAATTTCTTATGCAACTATTTCGTTTGAAAAAACTGAGGTTGAGTCTGGGGATGCTTTGTATCCTGTGGAGTTTGAGACTGTACCGGTTAATGAAAGAGGCGAAATTATTCAACGAGAGCCGGGTAGAGCTTGGGCTTTTAAGGAGCCATTGACAACAAATGTGGGGTTAGAGATGGTTGCGATTCCTAGTGGTATATTTATGATGGGTTCACCAGAGTCAGAGAATGGTCGAAATAAAAATGAAAGCCCTCAACACTCTGTAACGGTACAACCATTTTTCATTGGTAAATATCTAGTTGCTCAAGAGCAATGGCAAGTTATTGCAAAGACTCTTTCGATCGAGAGAGAGCTTGATCTCAATTCATCTAAGTTTAGAGGTAATAATCGACCAGTAGAAAATGTATCTTGGGAAGAAGCTGTTGAATTCTGTCAGCGATTATCGCGTGAGACTGGACGAAATTATTGATTGCTAACAGAGGCAGAATGGGAATATGCTTGTCGTGCCGGAACTAGCACGCTTTTCCATTTTGGTGCAACAATGACAGGTGAGTTAGCCAATTATTATTACGAGGATGTTTACCAGAAGGAGGCTAAAGTCGAATCACGAGGCCAAACATCATCAGTGGGTGATTTCTTGCCTAATAATTTTGAACTGTATGATATGCACGGTAATGTTTGGGAGTTGTGTCAAGATTTTTGGCATGATGATTATTAAGGTGCGCCTACGGATGGTAGTGCTTGGATGATTGAGAATGATTATTATGTCCTGCGGGGCGGTTCTCAATACGGTTCGGTTAATGGCTAAAAGCAGGTAAAATGAAAGTTGTCGAAGATAGGAATGGTAAATGAACCTCAAAGAATTCAGCTTATTTAATCCAAATATCGAGTCAGGGACAGTACTCAGGGCGTTAGAGAGTACCAT
>JANYHM010000052.1 GCA_025359065.1 Synechococcales cyanobacterium GL140_1_metabinner_5_sub
CAAAAAACTGGCAAATATTTACTAGTTTTTTGATTCCTTAGTGTTCGTTGATCGATTCAAGCTCCCGCTGTTTTTCGAGCGCTTTGTAGGTTGGAAGACTTTCAATGTAGGCCGTCTCGCTTTCATAAGCGTAGTGTTCCCAATGTGGAGTTCCTTTATCTTCCCAGAAGGCATGAATTTCAGCGATTTTGGCTCGAACCTCTGGGGTATAAACGTCATTAATGGTGATGGTCATGGGTTTTATTGGTGAACTTCAAGCCTCTGAGGCTTTGCCTTGACTTCTGGGTGATCGATCGAATGCGGTGGTGAGGCAAAAAAAATCCCCAACTCTGGCACTCCAGAATTGAGGATACAGATCAGTTTTTGGCGATTTCTCGCTTGATAATCATGGGCTTTGCGATCAACCGAGTCCAAAAAGAAGAAGCCCAGAGTTGGGGCACCGGGCTAGAGAGTATCAAAAGAGATTGGCTCTAGACGGCAGAAGGGACTTCGCTGATAAAGGTCTGGATTTTGTCTATGGAATCACCCTCGCGTTTTTGAACATGGTAGAGATCCCAACGCAACTGTAAATTCAGCCAGAAGTCTTTAGACATACCGAAGAACTTAGCCAAGCGTAGAGCAGTACTGGGAGTCACCCCCCGTTTGCCGTTAACAATTTCGTTGATTCTTTGGTAAGGCACATCGAGGGAGTCAGCCAATTGTTTTTGAGTTAAGCCCATAGGCTCCAAAAACTCGGTGAGAAGCATTTCACCAGGATGAGTAGGCGGGCGATCGGTAGGAATACGAACCATAGTTAAAGTCTCCAAATTTAGTGGTAATCAACGATTTCGACTTGCTCGGCATTTGATTCAAGCCATTCAAAGCAAATGCGGTATTGGTCGTTGATGCGAATGCTGTATTGACCATCCCGATCGGCAGTCAGTTTTTCCAAATGATTCCCTGGTGGCACGGCCAGCTCATCAATGGTGGTCACAGAATCAATTTGGTCTAACTTGCGAACGGCGACGCGCCAGATTGATTCTGGGCAGGTTTTGCGGGCTGCTTTGGAGTTTGAGCCATTGAAGATGTCTTCAGTGCCGTCGTTTTTGAAAGATCCAATCATAATTAACATGATAGCACGGTATACATGCTATAAAAGCGTTTTTGCTGGAGATTGCTCGAACTTGATAAAAAACCCCTGGCATATTTCCAGGGGTGTTAGTGAATCGGAAGTCGTTGTATGCCTAAGAGCCTTCGCCTTCAAGTCTCTCTAGACGCTCGACTCGACGATTCATCCGCCTAGTTTGCCGCTCGACTTGAGCAAGGTCTATATTCAGGTCATCAAGGTAACGATCGTGCTGTCGGAAACCGTCAGCAATGGCGATTCGGACTGTTCCATCAACGCTATCAATACGGTTGCGCAAGGCTCCGATATCGTCACGAATAGCGTTTTGGTTTCGCTCTAGGGCAATCATACGGGTCTCAAAGCGGTTGTCCATGTTGTCGATTTTGCCAGACAAACCTTGGACTGTGACAGCTAGATCTCTCACTAGATTTTGCAGTTCTTCCATATTGGCCACGATGATACCTCAGTTTGATTATAACTTTTCACACCTCTCAGGCTGTGCCCTGTGAAAAAAGAATTTGCTACCTCATGCTCCACAAAGACTAAAATGCTCAACGCGCCAAATTTATACATTTAGCCAATAAGTTATTAATTACTGACTCCCTTTCCAGTATAAGAATATAGATGATGTATACAGGTAAAAGCTTTGCTCAGAGCCAAAAAAGAGCCATGTTCTTCTAGCAAGAAGGAAGTATAGTATGAAGCTGGTCGATCTCTTCAATTTCTATCTGTATCTGATGAGCTAGTGTGTCACTTAACACCTACTTGCATACTCACGCGATTCGCCTTACGATGCCTGTAGCAAAGAATCAACAAGCTCTGACAAAAAATATCTTTTAGCAATGAATAAAAAGAATTGCGAGACAACAATAGTCCGGACAGATTTCAGGAAAAGTCAAGCCCTAAGAGTACCGTGATGTATGAGTTTTTGGTAGTTTGGGTGTAATTTAATTAAAGTTGGGTTTAAACCAAACTGCTCCATAAATAACTCGAATAAGTGCTCATT
>JANYHM010000054.1 GCA_025359065.1 Synechococcales cyanobacterium GL140_1_metabinner_5_sub
GTTCTGCCACTTTTCTAATGGAGCTACCATTTTCAACGGCATTGACGATTCTTTCTCTTAAATCTATGGAATATGGCTTCATTCCTTCCCTCATCTTGTAATCTTTACATTGTACCTTATTTACATGCAAACCGCTGTAAGAGCGCAAGACTCCAAGCCAACAGCATGTGTGCGATCGATCCCTCAACCGATCGTCAGAAAATCTGTTTTTCCTGACGCTAACTTTACCATCCAAAATATTGACTATGTAGGGGTTGTCGTACCATTAGGCTTAGAGACTTTAGAACTGAGCAATGGTGATAAGGTAATTATTACCAATAGCGGCTGCGAAAACTTTGCCCTCAGCTTTCAGTTCGAGACTAGTCGCTTTACGGGTAAGGTGCAAGATACTAAGTATTGGTTAGCTCGATCAGTGGAGCTAATGCGGCTAATTGAGCTGGGAGTAGATACTCCTGTCGATCTGCAACAAGGTATTAACATGCTAGAAAAATACCTGAACACTGTTGCCAATCCGGTGATCGGTCATGAAATTGACTATGGTGACCAAGAAATTCGATCGATCGTGCAGCTAGCCGATGTGAGACAGCTTGGTAATCAAAGTTTTGGCTTGAAGGTGATTTTTTCCGTCGGGCCATTGTAATTGCTAGGCATCAATCACAACTCGTCCTTGAGGGAATGATACGCAAGTTAGAATAAAGCCTTCTTCCTGTTCACTCTCTTCTAGGGCTTCTGGGTCAAAATCTGACATTCGCACTTGGCCTTCAAGCTTACGCTTTTTGCAGGTGCCACAGTTACCCGATCGACAGCTACTCCGAATCTTTATCCCTTGAGATTCAGCCACTTCCAGCACCGATTCTTCACCGTCACAGGACACATTCTGGCCAGATTTAGCAAAGACAACCGTAATCTGACCGATAGTTTCGATCGGGTCTATCACCGGGGTAATCGGAGTCAAAGGCTGTGCAGAATCTTCTGGAGCGTTGGCTACAGAAGATTCTGGAATAGCCTCTCTATTTAACAATCCGCGCAATCCTCCGCCAGCCGGTGTCGCGGGAGGCATCATTGGATTTGGCACCGTTGATTTGGCTATTTTAGGAATAGCCTTAGAGCCACCAAAACTTTCTTCGTGATAGTTATCCGCAGGAAAGTTGAGTGAGTTTAGTAGTTGCTTGGTGCCTGCCATAAAAGCTTCTGGACCACAGACAAATACTACGCGCTGTAAAAAATCGGGGACGATCGACTGCAACATATTTGTTGATATCCGCCCAGTCAGACCCAACCAGTTCTGGCCAGAGTTATTTTGAGTCACAGTCACCAAGGGGTGAAATTTTTTGTGACGCGCCGACATCATCATTAACTCTTGTTGATAAATAATATCGGCAGGAGTACGAGCGCTGTGTAAAAATACCACATCACAATCGGCCATGGTGTCACAGAGCCACCGAGACATCCCCATCATTGGCGTGATGCCACTGCCTGCCGAAATAAACAACAGCTTTTGGCTAGGATACTGGAAGCAAGTAAACTTGCCCAGCGGGCCGCTGAGTTTAATCTCGCTGCCTATCTTCAGATTGTCATGCAGCCAGTTAGAAACCAAGCCCGCAGGCAAATCCTTACTATTAGCCGGTACCCGCTTCACCGTAATCTCTAAGCTGTGGGGACGAGATGGAGTAGAAGAAATTGAATAGGAGCGCAGCACTTCTTCCCCATTAATTTCTAGATCAAGAGTAATAAACTGGCCGGGTTTATAGTTAAACAATAAGCCTGGATCGGCCACAAACCGAAAAGTTTTCACATCGTGAGTTTCATCGATAATTTCGGCACAGCGCACCTTTAAATTGCCTTTTTGCCAGCGAGTGAAGTCGTTCGGGTCGATCGCTGACACTGGCATATATTGCTCTGGAGTCAATGGTGCTGATCGATGAATCACTGTAGAAGCGTCAGTATCACCAGCTTGGATTACCGTCAGCGTGAAGTGACCGATCGCTATCACGCTGCCCAATTTTAATGGGCTTTCCTGTCTGGCGAAAACGGCTTTCTCATCTAGCCAAGAACCACCAGAGCTACCAGCATCAATAAAATAGTAAGTACCGTTTTGGTAGGATACCTCTCCGTGTAAACGACTGATTTCCTGGCTTTCCAAAATCAGAGTAGAAGTCGGAGAGCGACCAATCTGACATTTTTGCCCAGGCATATTCTCGGGTCTTAGCAGTATTTCCCGAGAGGTATTTTGTTGAGAGTCAAACAGGCGAAAATGAATCATGATGTGGTTTGCAAACGTTGACTAATAGAGACCAGCAAGGCGCGGGAAATTTGAGGCTCTCGATCGAGCAATTCATCGAAGCTGTCAGCAGCAATCACTAAAGCTGGTACCCGAGGACTACTTGCCACCACCGTTTCTGGATAAGTGGTCTTAGCCAAGATACCCGTTTCACCGACAATCTGCCCAGCAGAAATGGTTTGACTAACTGTCTGAGCCGTCCCAGAAATCAACATTAGCAAACTATTTGCTGGTTGCCCCTGCTGGCACAAATACTCTCCTTGGTTATAAATGATTAGTTTACTGCTGCGAGCAATTAATAACAAATTTTGTTGATTCAGAGGCTGGAAGAATGGGCTAGAGCGCAGCCACAGCAGTTTTTCGAGAGTTGTAATGGGCTGCTCATTAGTCTGGGCGGTCTGAACCGAATGGGAAACCTGAATAAACAAGTCATTGCTGGGACAGAAGTAAATTTTGGCTCCGCTATCTACCTGCTGTTTACCATTACGCAAATGGGAGTTAGTAAGACGCAAGCCATAATTACTTTCTAGATCTTGGATCATTACACCATTTTCATTCACTTGTAAAATAGCGTGATAGCGAGAAACCTGTTCATCTAAGATCACCAGATCATTATCAGAAGAGCGGCCAATCCGAATACTGGGTTTTTGATAAACCAACTGCTGTACATCACCATGTACATGCAATGACAGATTGAGTGTGGGTAAAACAGCGATACTGAGCGGTCGCTGCAAGACCCGATCGACTATCTCTTGTAGCAGCGGTTCACCAGAACCATCTACTCGATCGATGAGCTGTTGCGGTAGGTTTGGCTCTACCTGACTAAGGGCATGAAAGCTAGCTGCTTTAGTGAGCGGGTCAACATCTTGGAGCAGATCTTGCAGAGTCTCGGTGAGGCTAATTTCTGGAATAGCTTTGTTTCCCAATTGGGTAATCTGTGCCATTTTGTCTTCAATTACTGTCACATGTAGACCAGCAATAACAGTGAGATCCTGAGAGCCTGCTGCTGTAGTTGGCGACTTTGAGAGCAGAATTTTTTTGATTTGTCCTGAGAGCTTCGGATTATTTGTTTGCAATAGATCTTTAACTTCTTGATGAGCTAATAATCCGGTGGTACGGGCAATTTCTGGCGCAGAATTATCATCATCTAACAGTTCTAAAATATTTAGCAACTGACCGACGATCGATTTCTGCCGGTCTTCTACAATTGATCGCAATAGTTGATAGACCTGTGCCGTGGAGTTCACTGGCAAGTTGGTGAGAGCATTTTTCTGCATTTTGCCCTGCTGTAATTTACCAAGCAGAGTTGCACTGGTACTCAGCAAAATACTGTCTGGATGAAATAAGGCCAGCAATATTTGCTCTTGTTCGGCAGTAGTAATGCGATATTGCGCTCGGAGGGCATCGATTTGGCTTTGCTTTTGCTGTAAGGCATCTTCGATCGAAGCTCGACTAGTAATTAGATCCATCAGCAGTGATTCCATACCCCGCTGATAGCTGCTCAATCGAAGCTGCTCCTCACGTCCTCTTTGGATATTGGGGTCGAGCAAGCTGGGGCTTTCTACCCCCACACTCTGTAAAATGCTGTAATGCTCTTCTGGAGTAATTTGTAGCTCTTCGCGGATATCTTGGAGCATTTCTAAGCTATTTGCCGATTGAGTTTTACCATCGGCGAGGGCTTCTTCTAAAACTCCCTGGTAAACCTTCAGCCGAGACTGTCGATCGAACCCGGGCAAGACCTTGGCTAAGACATAAACTTCGTCGGGCTTTAGCTCATCAGTGCCCCGCTGCAAGAACTGCGATGTATCGATCCCCAGCTTTTTCAACTGGCGACGCAGAGTGTTCGATAAGCTCTCTCTTTGATATTGATCGGCAGTCCGGCCAAAGGTTTGGGCAAACCAAAAGCCGCTAACAATAATAATAATTCCGGTAAACACTCGCTCAGCCCAACTTGGCAGTACAGCCAAATTTGGTCGGCTGCCGAACATCCAAAAAACATTCCAAGATATAAAGGTACAAATAGTAAAGATCTGGTGTAGAACTTGAGAGTTTGAGATTTCTTTGCCAGTGCTGCTGAGATATTTACGATATATCGATTCTCCGATACAGCCAATTCCATAAGCTCCTCCGGCAAAAGCCGCCAAAGACAAAGGCGTGGCAATTAGCTTAGGAATCGGAATTGCTTTACCACCAATAAACACGCCAGGGTTAAAAATGGTGGATAACTGACTTTCTTCATGAGTCCAAGCCCCAGAATAGTAGTATTCCCAGTTGCCAGAATAAATTAGATAGTAATAGTAAAATCCAACCACTAAGCCGAAATAGCCAAAATATAGCAGCTTGCGATCGGGCTTTTCGATTTGCTCCCAGTAAGAGTTCTCTGAATCAATATCAATACAAGGGTTTTGGCAGGCCACACAAGCACTTTTTTCCTGGCCAGTGGTTTTATCGATTTCTCGGCACATCGATTGAGTAATCGTGGACTTGTCGCCCAAATGAGCCTGACTATCTAGTAAGCCGCGCGGGCCGGTATACACCATTTGCACTGGTGCCATGGGACAGAAATATTGACACCAGCTTTTACCAGCAAACAAATAACCAACTAAAATAGCTGACAGAATAGTGAAGATTAAAAATCCAGCCAGAGCTAGTCGATCAGAATTTACAAATAAAATGCGAATGTTTAAGCCCAAAAAGAAAAAAGCAAACTGGAGATATAAATGATTCTTACCCAGCCAAGAGTCTTTTTCTACGGTAAATAGTTGATAGCGAGTCTTGCCACTTTCTGAAGTGATCTTTTTTCTGCGCTGAATGCCCAGTGCGCGCGGAATTTGGGAGAAAAATGACAAAGGACAAATTCTACGCCACACTTCGTGACCAGTGATAAAAATCAAGATTAGTCCCAGAGGCACAATCATCGCCCAAAAAATTCGGGCGGTCATGCTGTAGGGTATCTCGGGTAGACATACTTCTTGTACTTTAATACAGGCATCATCTGGATTCATCCGAAATGGGCTACTCAGATTAGTGGCAGCAGTAAGAATTGGCGTAACCGGATCATAAAACAGTGAGACAATCATTATCGTCCAGCCCACGGCCAGCAACCATTTGATTTGGTGCATTCTACTTTCAGACAAGCGATTCAACATGGTAGCAATAAGATCTGGGGTATTTTAATAAATTTAATGGGCTGATGATCAAGATTGTGGGCAATAACCCAGAATGATCGAGTATCGAGAAATACTAAAGTATATATTTGGGGCCATAATTCTACAGTAAAAAGCCCTCGGCGGCGGTAATCGGCATAGCTAAATTCTGGAGAGCTAAATCAGCGGCAGCATCTTGGGCAGCAATATCCATGGGGTCTTGCTGAAAATACTGCACTTCTTCGGTCATCTTGCCATATACTTTCATCGTAATAGCGGGTTTATCACCCATTACCTTAATAGAATGAATCGTTTGAGGCAAAAAACTAATTACGTCGCCAGCATTTAAAATACATTCGCCGACCTGTTTTACTTGGGTGCTGCCAGGACTAACCCGTCGCCAAAAAGTGTTGTGTTCTTGACCACTGATAACTGCTACAACTCCCCAAGTACCATGGTTGTGAATGGGAGAAGGCAAGCCTGGTGCCCAGGCAGAATTCTGTAATGTCCAAGGAAAAAATGGCTCGTCATATAGCTTAGTTAAAGACCACCCAGTTTGAGGGTCAGGTGGGCTAACGGCGTTTTGTAACCAATAAGAACTAGTTAGTAGCTGTCGCACCAACCCTCGCACCATTGCTAAGCGCACTCGATCGTTTGGTTCTTTTTGAAAAACTCTTTCCAAATCCGAAAGAAAATGATAAAGACGATAATAGTCACCAGATGGTGATATCTTTGCCACTCGACCGCAGGACTCTGGTTCACCTATCTCATTAATTAACCAATCAAGCACTGCCATTGCTTTTGAACTTTTATGTTTGCTCAGTATGTTACCTGCGAATTAAACATGATACTAACTGCTTTGTCAAGCTTTGTTTACAAAACAGTATAGATAAAGCGATTATTTTCAGCTTTACCTAGCAAATACTTAATATTTATTTAAGCTATTACAAAAAGGAACGCCCTCAAAGCTCGGCAGGTATTTTTAGTCACTTAAACGTCACTAAAATCCTGTAAGGGTATTGTCAATCAGAGTTTAGAATGGTAGCATTGCTTACAAGATTATTTCAGTAGTCTATCATGCTTCAATATTAGAATGGTTTTTTAGCCAATGTTAATGTGAGAAGTCATTGCTGGACTCTAAGAACTTCAATATTTCATCAGCGCATCTTTGATCTCGACCTAAATGCTAAAAAAATTGATGGAATATTTGAACAGTGATTAAACGTTGATATTTATAGAACATTTTTGAGGAACAGAGCTATGCAAAATTTAACCGGAAATGTGGGTGCCGATCGGTTTGTGATTACCCAAAAAGGCAGTACGATCACTGGCTTTAATTATGCCGAGGGTGATCGGATTGTCCTGGATTTAGAAAATTCCGCAGAGCGGGCGACTAGCTCAGAAACTCTAACTAATTTTGATATTATTAACCCGCTCATTGGTCAAGCGGTAGCCGCTGGGGTGACTGGCTATGACACGCCTTTAAAGGCTACAGCTACTGGGGTAGAGGTTAGAATCCCTGCGGCTAGTGGTATTGGCGGTGAACTGTTCGTAACCATTAATACTGCCGATCAAGCTGCTGCAACCGCACTGATCACGACATTATCTAACTCTCCTGCGCCTAGCGCCTCTAATGGCTCGGCTTTTCAGGTTAGATCTAAAGGCAATACGATCGTCGATTGGGATGATGTGGTAGTAGATGCAGCTAGAATGGCTGGAGTGCCACCAGCAGCTTCGACTCGCTATTTTGCATTGACTCATACAGCTATGTATGATGCAGTGCAGGGCATTCTTAAAACTGCTGGTCGTCAAGGATATTTAGAATCTCAGGGTATTAACCTCGCCCCACCAGCCGCTGGAGCTAACGCTGATGTAGCTGCTGCCGCTGCGGCCAATGCAATTTTAGCCAGCCTGTTTACAGATCCGAACAACCCGGTCGCATTCAACCAAACAACCGGTGCTGCGATAGCATTTACTCCTACAGGGGGAACTGCAACTACCATCAAAGATTATTATCCAGGTGTTTTTAGAACACAATTAGATTCAACAATTACCCAAAGTCGGGAAGGTGGTGCTACTCAAGCGGCGATCGATGCTGGTATTGCTTATGGTAACTTAGTTGCTCGTAACTTCTTAGCTAGTCGTCAAACTGATGGCTACTTGTTAGACGAAAAAGGTGCCAAACGCAATATTGCTACAATTAGTGCTGAATACAAAGATGGCATCGAAAATTTAGGCAAAGATGAAGCCGGTGGCGAGAATAATGGCACTGTAGGTATTCTTTCTAACGGTACGAAGTTGATTGGCACTGGTGTGGCAGTTAGCACTATTCAATCCACTGGTGCGGCTGGTATTAGCAGCACAGCAGCTACCACCCCTGGAGCTTGGCGCAGAGGTGAAGACACATTGGGCATCAATGGTCAATTTGCTGCTTTGGCCTCACCAGAAGTAGCCAGTATTAACCAAACTTGGTTTTTACCCAGTGTTGGCTTCTTTAACGACACAATTGGTAGCCCTCCAGCTTTGGATAGCCAACGCTACATCGACAGCGTGGCAGAAGTTAAAGCCGAAGGTAGCATCTTAGATTTACCTGGTACTGGTGATGTTACTCTTACCAATCGTTCAACCACAGTTAATGGCGTTACTACCAGCATTGCTGGCTCAACGGTACTCGGTGCCAAAGTAAATGATACTAACATCGCTGATACTGCTTACCCTAATGCAGTTGGTGGTGATGCACCATTTAACTTGCCTCGTAATCAGCCAGATGGCATTGGAACTACTAGCGCCGATCGCACCACCATCGCTCACGTTTGGGCTAATGCTGAGGGCTCTTATGGACCAAACTATGCCTACCAAAAAATTGCTCAGCAATTAGCAATTAATAATAATGACAGCTTAGCTGACAGCGCTTATCGCTTTGCAGTCTTAGATACGGCATTGGCCGATGGCTTTGCAAACCTTTGGGATGCCAAATGGGACGAAGACTATTTTTGGCGGCCTGTTTCTTCGATCCGTAACGCCGATCAGCTTGTTGGCACTGCTAGCTTAGATGACAATATCTGGACTCCAAGAGAAAATACTCCTCAACACCCTTGTCACCCTTCTGGTACTTCGGCAACTGCCGGTATTGCTTCTACTTTGCTAGCTAGCTTTTACGGTGAAAACCCAGTAGGCGGCTTTACTGTCAGTGCTGATGTTAACCGGAATAGTGCCAGACTTGCTGGTGCCTTAACTGATACTAATGCTGATGGCCGGACTGATGTTAATGGTGTGGCTTTAGAAGAAGTTAGCCGCAGTTACACTAGCTTTAGCCAAGTAAGAGAAGAAACACGTCTCAGCCGCATTTATGCTGGTGCTCACTTCCGCTTTGCAACAGAGCGTGGTGTTCAGTTGGGTACCAACGTAGCTAACTATGTATTAGCCAATAATCCTTTCTTAAAATCCAACATCAGCGGTTTGGCTGCAGACCCAGTAACCGGAGTATTTAGACCTGGTAATGCTGTTGATGCAGTAGCACAGGCTCGTTGGTTGAAGAGTGGTAGTAGCAATTACGAGTTCGGTTCTATTACTGTAGATAATACAACTGGTAGCATTGATGGTCTAACCACCGATAATGCTGCTTATCTTGCTGCTGCTCTCAATCGCAAGCATGTACTATTTAGTGGCAAGAGTACTGCTAGTGCTCAAGCAATTACTAGCAGCAACTTGGCTGGTAGTGAAGCGCAATCTGCTGGTCAGTTGGCTAACGCCGATTTATTGGGCAATACAATTTTCTACCTTACCGAGAATGGTATTACCACTCTATCAAACACTGGTGGTAGTAAGTTTTCTTCCACTAGTGCGGCTGGCTTAAGCCAACTTACCTTCAAGGATAGTGCTAACCAAGATGTACGCTTTGAAGTGGGTGCTGCTCTACCAGCTTTTCGTACTAGTGGTACGGCAGGCGGTGCTAATACTAACGTCACTGTAAATATAACCAGAGCAGCAGCGTTTAACAATAGTGTAGGAATCTATGCAGTTGACGATGCTCAAGGTTGTTTCGATACCAATGCCGATGGTTTAGTAGATCTTCGAGTAGGCCAAACTGGCTACTTAGCAGAAGCATTGAGACGTGCGGCTCTCAACCCAGCACTGACTCAGGCTGCTACTAATGGTACAAATGTCAGTAGTACAGTTAGTCTCGCTGCTGGTCAATCTTTTGGCTTGTTGCTGGTTTCTAACGGCACTTTAACTGCAGCTAGCGCTGCTGGTAGTACCCTCAATGTCTTCTCTTCTTATGCTGGAGCAAATAGTGACAACCTAAATCACATTGTTCGTTTGGGTAACGGTACTACTGAAGTATTCGGCTTTGAAGATCAGCTTGGTGGCGGCGATCGAGATTTCAATGACCTGATTGTCTCGATCACCAAAACTGCTTAGATATCAGGAAAATTTGTGCAAACTAATTTTGCATAACTGACCAAAATCCCGCCGATCGATCGGCGGGATTCTTTGTTGTTTTTTATTCTTCTTTCGCAGGTGCGTGTAGTCCACATTCTTTTTGAGTGGCTTCTTCCCACCACCAGCGACCTTCCCGCTCGTGCTGGTTTGGTAGAGTCGATCGAGTACAAGGCTCACAGCCAATGCTCACAAAACCTTTTTCGTGTAAAGGGTTGTAGGGCACTTCAAAAGCGCGAATATAGGCCCAGACTTCGGCAGAACTCCAAGCAGCCAAAGGATTAAATTTAATGAGGGGATGATCGGCGGTACCAAAAGCACCATCGACCTGCACCACTGGTACTTCTGAGCGAGTGGAAGGACTTTGATCTTTGCGTTGGCCAGTAATCCAAGCATCCAAAGTCCCTAAATGGCGACGGAGGGGAGCGACTTTGCGCACGCCACAGCATTCTTGGTGGCCGTCTTCATAAAAGCTAAATAACCCCTTGGCTTTAACCAATGCTTCCACTGGAGCTGGTTCGGGGTAGATTACATCGATCGAAATTCCGTAGTGTTTACGCACTGTGTCAATAAATTGGTATGTCTCAGAATGCAGGCGACCGGTATCTAGGCTAAAGACTTTGACGTTTTTGTTGATTTTACAAGCCATATCAATAAGCACCACATCTTCAGCGCCGCTGAAAGAGATAGCAATATTATCGTACTGGCTAAGAGCGGCAGTCAAAATTTTACGGGGCTTGGCGGTGGCTAGTTCTTCGTTCAGGCTGGGGATATCGATCGCGGTGGGCATGACTTGTCCTTGGTTGCTTTTCAGTTCAGATTTTATCATCACCCCATCTGCACGACCAAATCTTGAAAGACTCCATCCACAAGTATTTGGCCAGAATGTTAGAATTGGGCGACTTCTTTTTTCTGCCTTATGCACCGCACTGCCACGATTTCTAGCGAATCAGCCTCTATCGAAAGCACTATTTTTGTCGAGCAGACTCCAGCCCCGATCGTGATCATTACTTCCGCTGATACCGATCTGCAAGCTTTGGCACAGGTTTGGGCGCAGATGCCGGATGGATTTCCGGAAGTACGAGCATTAAATATCTTGGCTGTGCAGCAGCAGGTGGTGATTGACACCTACGCTGAAGAAGTTTTAGCTCAGGCCAAAGTAATTGTGATCCGGCTGCTGGGCGGTGTGGGGTATTGGTCTTATGGTCTAGAGGTGGTCAGAGAATTAGCAGAGAGCAATGGTATTGCATTGATTTTGATTCCAGGCGATGACCAGCCAGATTTATCTTTGTTAAGCCGATCGACTGTCTCCTTAGATGATGTCAACCAGTTTTGGCGCTACTGGATTGCTGGCGGCACCGAAAATCTGCGTCAGTCTCTATATTTTTTGGCACAGCGTTATCTAAAAATGGACTGTGATTATTTGCCACCCGCAGTAGTGCCCAAAGTGGGGATTGCACCGGTGAGGCACCATGAAAAAGCAAATCAGCGACAAGTAGCGATCCTGTTTTATCGCGCTCATTATTTGGTCGGTAATATGGCAGCGGTAAATGCTTTATGTGATGCTTTGATTGATCAAAATATCACCCCGTTACCCATCTTTGTCTCTTCCCTGCGTGATCCTGAAGTCCAGGCTGCCCTGTTAGAATATTGCCAATCAAAAGTAGACGTAATCCTTAATACCACTAGTTTTTCGTTAATTGCGCCTGCTCCCTTGTATCCAACAGTCCAGAAAGAGCTAGATACCAACGAACTCTGGGCAAAATTAGATCTGCCGATCTTACAAGTAATCACTAGCGGCGGCAGCGTGACCGATTGGCAGGAATCTTTAATGGGTCTATCTCCCAGCGATAATGCTATGAATATCGCTCTGCCAGAAGTAGATGGTCGGATTATTAGTCGGGCAGTATCTTTTAAGGCGCTGCAATCTCGACATCCGATTTTACAGACCGATGTACTGGGCTATCAGCCGGTGGCCGATCGTATTCAATTTGTAGCTGACCTAGCTACTAACTGGGTCAAACTACGTCAGACCCCACCATCTGAGCAAAAGATCGCCCTGATATTAGCCAATTACCCCAACCGTGATGGTCGCCTAGCTAATGCTGTGGGTTTAGATACTCCACAGAGCTGCATTGAGATTTTGAAGGCGTTACAAGTAGCAAAATACATTACAACCAACTTACCTGTTGATGGCGATGAATTGATTCGTTGGTTGACTAAGGGGGTGACGAATGATCCAGAAGGTCGATCGATTCGGCCAGTTTTACAACAGCTAGATCTATCTGCATACCTAGAGTTTTTTCAGGGCTTACCAGAGGGTATTCGATCGGCCATAAATCAACGTTGGGGCGAAGCTAATAGTGATCTACCCGTACCTGGAATTCAGCTTGGCAATATTTTCATTGGAGTCCAACCCGCACGCGGGTATGATCGAGATCCTAATTTAAACTATCACGCCCCAGATTTAGAGCCAACCCATGACTATTTGGCTTTCTATGAATGGATCAGAAATAAGTTTGGTGCCCAGGCGATCGTCCATGTGGGCAAACACGGCAATTTAGAATGGCTCCCCGGCAAAAGCGTTGCCCTCTCGGCAGCATGTTATCCAGAAATTGCCTTGGGTGCGATGCCTCATTTTTATCCCTTTATAGTTAACGATCCCGGCGAGGGGTCTCAAGCTAAGCGTCGATCTCAGGCCGTAATCCTCGATCACCTTACCCCGCCCATGACCCGAGCAGAACTATATGGAGACATGCAGAACCTCGAAAATTTGGTGGACGAATATTACGAAGCCATGAGCCTTAATCCAGGCCGGATGGTGGGATTACAGCAAAAAATTGTAGAATTATTAGCAAATAGCAACCTTAAAGAAGATTTTGGGATCACGGCTAACGAACTACAGCAACGTTTCGGCGACACTGTACTAAATCATTTAGATCGATCGCTCTGTGAACTCAAAGAAGCCCAGATTCGAGACGGTCTGCACATTCTAGGCTGCTGTCCAACTGGTGATCAGTTACGAGACTTAATTATTTCGATCGCTCGTCACCCCCAAGCTGGCAGATTAGGGCTGACTAAAGCAATAGCTATAGATAACAACTACGATTTTGATCCCTTAACTGCCGATCCTGCTCAGCCCCTAAATGGAGTACAACGCACCGCAGGCCAAGCTGTTGCTGAGATTGAGCTTCAGGCCACTAAACTAATTGAGGAATTATTAAATACTAAGAGTATTCCAAACTGTGGCGCAGCTACCCAGACAGAATTAGAGTGGATCGATCGATTCTTGATTCCTAGTCTCTATCAAACTAACCAAGAAATCACTAATTTAATCCATGGACTCAGTGGTGGTTACATCCCCGCTGGTCCTTCCGGCGCACCCACCCGTGGCCGCCCGGAAGTCTTGCCAACTGGTCGCAACTTTTATTCTGTCGATATCCGCGCTGTGCCCACCGAAAGCGCCTGGGATGTGGGGCGCAGAGCTGCTGAAACCTTAGTAGAACGCTACACCCAAGAAAACGGCGAATACCCCAAAACCTTGGGACTATCTATTTGGGGTACAGCCACGATGCGCACTGGTGGTGATGATCTAGCCGAAGCATTGGCTTTACTGGGAGTCCGACCACTGTGGGATGGAGCATCCAGAAGAGTCGTAGATTTCGAGATTTTGCCGTTGGGAATTTTAGGCCGACCAAGGGTTGATGTCACCCTGCGAGTTTCTGGTTTTTTCCGCGATGCTTTCCCTAATTTAATTGAATTGTTCGATCGAGCAGTAATCGCGGTAGCCTCACTAGATGAACCAGCAGAGATGAATCCTTTGGCTGACCAAGTGCAACAAGAAACCCAAGCGGGACTAGCCGCTGGTTTAGAAATCTCAACAGCATTAGATAGAGCTAGCTACCGCGTGTTTGGCTCCAAACCCGGAGCCTATGGCGCGGGATTACAGGGTTTAATTGATAACCATAACTGGGAAAGTGAGAAGGATTTAGCTACGGCCTACATTAATTGGAGTAGCTATGCCTATCGGGGAGCCGGAGCGGGCACTGCTGCACCCGAAGCTTTTCAACAACGCTTAGCCGGGATGCAGATTGTCTTGCAAAACCAAGATAACCGTGAGCATGACTTGCTGGATTCTGATGACTACTATCAATTCCAAGGCGGTCTAACAGCAGCAATCAAGACTATTAGTGGTAATGTTCCTACCGTTTACTGCGGGGATAATTCCACCATGGCACAGCCCAAGGTGCGCACCTTGAATGAAGAAATAGCTAAAGTCTATCGATCGAGAGTAGTTAACCCCAAGTGGATCGAAGGCGCAATGCGCCATGGCTATAAGGGTGCTGCTGAAATGGCTGCCACAATGGATTTCTTGTTTGCCTATGATGCCACTACCAACTGTGTGGCTGATCATATGTATCAGGGCGTAGCAGCAGCCTATTTACTAGATCCAAAAGTGCAAAAATTTATGGAGCAATGTAATCCTTGGGCAGCCAGGGATATTGCCGATCGACTACTAGAGGCTCATCAGCGGGGTCTATGGTCAGATGCTGATGGTCAGGCGCTTGATCGACTCCAGGAAATCTCTCTGACTATGGAAGCAGAAGTTGAGAGAACATTGATCAGTTGACAAAGGTGCAGCTATATATTCGGAGGCAGAGCCTTTAATCTTCGATCAATCCAAATTGCTGAAACTACATTAGGAGTTGATCATTCCATTACTCAAACAATTCATGATAGCTTTACCATTCCTCGTAATGACCAGAATTTAGCTAATGTCTGTTAGTTTTCTTCTGTGTAGCCATCAAATTAGTAAGCTCACAAATTGGTCAAGAATAGTTGGGAGATTTTCTTGAGAATGCGGAGTACATCAAAAAGCTCATTGTTTTTTTGGTTGTAGAGGGAGAAGTCATTAGAGAACTGATATTGAACAATCTTATCCTGTACAGCTTTCACAAAAATCGAAAACCCACCATTGCTAACCAATCCATAAGTAGGACGAGATTGATTGGGATTCACTAGCATATAAGTAAGTGCCTGAGCCATACCAGCTTCAATGCTAAAGGATCTCCTTTTGGTTTCGATGACCAACACCCAAAGACTATCCTAAATTACAAGAGTGTCAATTTTACCTTGATAAATAACTTCTTTATCTTCTTCAATCTCAATTTCTTCGATTTGCACCGGATATTCTGATTCGATGTCAAAAGGCAGATCGTATAACTTGGCCATTTCTAGTAAAGGCGTAATTACGATTTGATTAACAATGCCTTCTCCAATATGGCCACGATGACGATGATAAAGATAGCGCTCCCTAATTCGATCGCAGCGTTCTTTTTCTAGCTCAGTTATTTCGGGAAGATCTTCATACCATTCGGTAAAGAAACCACCGCTAGTAGTTTGCTGGGCAGAAAACTTTGTTTCTATTTCTTGCAAGCTAGTAACGTGTTTAAAAATTGCTAATGTGGTTGTCATTGTTTTTATCACCGAATACCAATGCTATCAAGCACATTATATTCGATTTCTCAATAGCTTACTATTGCCAAAGGCAACGCTACGATTACCAAAAGCTCGTTCGGAGAACTTACGACCTTACTCATCACAAGTCACCTTAAGCAATTCCTATTTGTACTTGGCCATCGGCGACCCGCACTGGATAAACCGGTAACTGTACCGTGGGGTCATCAAAACATTCGCCGGTTTGGAGATTGAAATTTTGTTTATAGATAGGGGATGCTACCTTAGGCACACCATTCTGATCGCCCACAATGCCCCGTGACAAGACATAGGATTTGCTAAAAGGATCATAGTTATCGATCGCGTAGATGCCTTCGGCGGTGCGGAAGACGGCAATTTGTTTATCGGCCACCAAAGCACAAACTCCGCTATTTGGCAAAATTTGCTCTAGTTGGCATACCGTGATCCATTGATTAACTGTTTGGGATTCGACAGAAGCTTGAACCATGTTTTTTTCTGGATTGGTTGACTTAAATATAGAGCAAATTGATTGGGGGCGATCGGCTGAAGTTTTTGTGGTGGGCAGTGCCCACCCTACAAAATAGACTCTGAAAGCTTAGCGGTTTTGGATAGCCATCAGCACCTCGCGCTCATGAGCATAGGGAGGTCTGGCTTGGCCGCGTTCTTCTACCCGTAGCAGACTAGGATCTGGCTCGGGAGAGTTAACGAAGTGGTTGAAGCGAGCGAGTTTTTGGGGATCTGCCAGGGTATTTTGCCACTCGCACTGGTAAGTTGCTACCTGGTGGGCCATCTCTGCTTCTAGGCGATCGGCGATGCCCAAGCAATCATCAATCACTACCGCTTTCAGGTAATCCATGCCGCCTTCTAGCTTATTCAGCCAAGTGGCAGTGCGCTCTAGGCGGTTGGCAGTTTGAACATAGAACATGAGGAATCGATCAATGTATTTGATCAAAATCTCTTGGTCTAAATCGCTGGCCAAAAGCTGGGCATGTTGAGGTTTCATGCCACCATTGCCGCACACATACAGATTCCAGCCATGCTCGGTGGCAATGATGCCAAAGTCTTTGCTTTGAGCCTCAGCGCATTCCCGAGTACAGCCCGAGACGGCTGACTTGAACTTGTGCGGAGCACGTAGCCCCCGATAACGTTGTTCCAACAGAATCGCTAAGGTAGTAGAATCTTGCACCCCAAAGCGACACCAAGTACTACCAACGCAAGATTTCACTGTGCGTAGAGCCTTGCCATAGGCATGACCCGACTCCAGACCAGCCGCGATTAATCGTTGCCAAATTGCCGGAAGCTGATCTACTCTGGCTCCTAATAAATCGATCCGCTGACCACCAGTGATTTTGGTATAAAGTCCAAAGTCGCGGGCCACTTCGCCGATCGCAATCAGAGCCGCTGGTGTAATTTCGCCGCCAGGGATGCGGGGAATTACCGAGTAAGTGCCGTCTTTTTGGATGTTGGCCAAGAAAGCATCGTTGGTATCTTGGAGTGTGACGTGAGCCGGATTCAAAATTTGCTCATTCCAAGCTGAGGCCAAAATGGAGCCGATCGCTGGCTTACAGATTTCGCAGCCCTGACCTTTGCCATGCTTGGCCAACAAATCAGCAAAGGTCATGGTTTTCTCTAGTCGCACCAGACTGTAAAGCTCTTGGCGGCTATAGTCGAAATGCTCACAGAGATTGTTTTTAACTTCCAAGCCCGCCTTCTTCATTTCTAGTTTAAGTAGGTCGGTAACTAATGGCACACAGCCTCCGCAGCCTGTGCCAGCAGTGGTGCATTTCTTGAGAGTGCCAATATCGGTGATATTGTCAGCTTGGATTGCTGCGCAAATATCGCCTTTGGTGACATTGTTACAAGAACAAATTTGGGCGCTGTCAGGGAAACTATCGACTCCCATGCTGTTGCTGGTACCAGATCGAGCAGGCAAAATTAAATCTTCAGGATTCGGCGGCAAAACTATTTGGTTCTGAGAAATCTGTAATAAATTCCCATAAGCCGAGGCATCGCCAACTAACATGCCACCCAGCAAATGCTTACCGCTGCCATCAACTACTAGTTTTTTATAGGTGCCCTTAATCGCATCCGTAATCCCTAGCACTTTCGCGCCGGGAGTCTGACCAAAGGCATCCCCAAAGCTGGCTACATCTACACCCATTAGCTTCAGCTTTGTGGACATATCAGCCCCACCAAAGGTGCTATTGCCATCACCACAAATTTGCTCAGCGGCGATTGTCGCCATCGTATAGCCGGGAGCTACTAAGCCATAAATTTTGCCCTCATGTAGGGCGCATTCCCCGATCGCATACACATGAGGATCTGAGGTCTGGCATTGCTCGTTGATTACAATTCCCCCTCGATCACCCACGGTCAAACCACAATCCTTAGCAATCTCATCCCGAGGTCTGATGCCTGCCGAAAACACAATCATGTCCGTAAATAGTTCGCTGCCATCAGCAAACACCATCTTTTGCACTCTGCCACCCACACTCACAATCTCAGTGGTGGATTTGCCAGTATGCACAGTCACACCCAAAGACTGAATTTGATCCTTGAGAATATTGCCACCCAGATCATCCACTTGCAACGGCATTAACCGAGGTGCAAACTCCACTACATGAGTCTTCAAACCCATATTCTTTAGAGCATTGGCACACTCCAACCCCAATAGACCACCGCCAACGACTACCCCTATTTTGGCTTGCTCGGCATAAGCCGACATCGCTTGTAAATCTTCGATCGTCCGATAAACAAAAGTCCCCTCGGTATCTTTCCCAGCGATCGGTGGCACAAAAGGATAAGAACCCGTGGCAATTACGAGCCGATCGAACTCCACCTCTTCACCCTGTGCCGAAATTACTTTCTTAGCAGCCCGATCAATCTTGGCCGCTTTGTCACCCAAATAAACTTTGACTCCATGCTGGTCATAAAATCCTGGCTCTACCAAACTCAGGTCTTCAGCGCTTTGACCACTAAAATAGCCACTCAAATTCACCCGATCGTAGGCTACACGCGGCTCCTCACAAAAGGTGATCAGATTCCAATCTTGGGTGGCACCAATTTCGATCGATTTTTGCAAAAACTTGTGGCCGACCATACCGTTGCCGACGACTACCAGATTTTTTTTGGCCATGGAAAATTGCTAGACGACTCACTGAAGGCTTTTGACATTTTTTCAGCCTCAGCATAATTCAACAGTAGCCAATGATACAAAAAGCTAATTAGTATGTGATTTTTGCATAGTATAAAAGTCCAATGCAAAAGTCCAATGCACATGAAGCTTTAATTTTCCTGTGGATTACCAGGCGCAACTTCTTTTGGTGCCGATGGTAATACCTGCGGACTGCCACCAGTTCGGAGAGATTCATTCAGAGATTTTTCTTCGGAAGATAAAGCGTTGTAAGAATTCACCAGCCTGTTGTAATTGGTGATTTGTTGTTTCAGCACTTGGATCTGACCGTTGTAAGAGTTCACCTGCTGGTTAAAACTAATCAAGCGACCATTGTACTCATCAGGATTACCAATCCGCTCTAGCTGCCGACGCTGTTGTTCGATAATACTGCCCTGTTCTTTGACATGTTGTTCTCGTCGATCGAGGTCTCCTTTCATACCTTTAAGCTGCCGATCGATCGCTTCGGCTTTGCTGACAATTTGGGCAAAAGTTTGCTCGTTTCTTTGCGCCATGGCTACCACAGTCGCTCGATCAACAAAATACTTGGCATAGTGCTGTTCTAGCTTGGGACTTAGCTTGGATACCTCCGTCCCCAAAAAAGAGTGTAGCTCGCTGCCAACCTGATTAGGATTCCGATCGCGGTAAATTTGAATTAGTTTCTTTAACCGAGGATTATTTAAGCCATCAAAAACCCGAACTAGCTCTGCAACAATTTCTTTCTGTTCCCCATCAGATAAATGATTGTGATAAACCGCATGAAGCATTTCATGAGCCGCCGTGACCTGCATGGTGCCAGCTAAGCGCTTATCCGTCACTTTCTGAATAAAAATGCCCTTGCTGGATACATAGCAGCCCAAAATCACTGTTTTTTCGGTGCTGTGGCTATCACAGAGTTTCAAACCGACCTTATTGGCCTCGATCGTCGGAGTGGTCAAATAAAAAGCCCGCCGTCCATCTTCGCTCATATTAGCCTGTTGAGCTAGTGCAGCCACTTCTGGTGGCGGTGTATAGCGGGCTAACTGCACGCTATCTTGAACAAATTTGCCCTGCCAACGAATTAGCAAGAGAGCAGGCACGATCGCCCACACCAGATAGCTAGCTAAACCGGACTTATATCTCATTATTGACTACACCACTGGATTAATCTTGAGGTTGACCACGAAACGTATATTACAGCTTATTTTGAAGGAATTCCCAAATTTTTACTGAATCTTATTTTTGGTCATACTCTGAAAACTCCAAGAAGAGCATAGATATTTATGAACGAGAAGATGTTGCCTGCTCATGAAGTGTTGCCCTAGGCAAATCACCCTACTATCTTCAAGTGCTATTTTTCGGTCTCAGATACGTTTTGCAACGAGTCATTCAAAGACGAGCCTTCAGAAGATAGGCCGTTATAAGTCCCGACTAGCTGATTGTAGTATTCTGTTTCTTCATGTAGCGCCTGAACGTGGGCACTATAAAGACGTTGTTGATCTTCTGTCGTCAGACCGGCCATAGCCATATCCCTCAGAGTTTTTTCCCGGTTATCTATTTGATTTTTTAAGACTTTTAACTGCTGGTCGATTCCTCCAGCCTTATTTTCAATGCCAGCAAACAACTGATCCTTTTGTTGTGCCATGGCCACCAGCTTAGGTCGATCGTCAAAATACTTACCATAGTGCTGCTCTAGCTTTGGCCCCAAATCAGCCACTTCTGTCCCCAAAAAAGAATGAAGCTCGCTGTTCACATGGCTAGGATTGCGATCGCGGTAGACTTGAATCAGTCTTTTGAGACGAGGATTATTCAGATTATCAAATACGCGCAGCAGCTCTCGATCGAGTTCAGTTCTTTCGGAGTTAGAGAGATGCTCGTGGTAGACAGCGTGCAGCATCTCGTGGGCAGCAGTGACCTGCATGGTGCCAGCTAAACGATCATCAGTGACTTTTTGAATAAAAATGCCTTTGCCCGACACATAGCAGCCCAAAGTAATGGTTTTTTCAGCATCGCTGCTGCTACAAAGCTTTAGACCAATTTTTTTGGCTTCGATCGTGGGTGTAGTCAGGTAAAAAACTTTGCGCCCTTCATCGCTCATATTTGCCTGGGTGGCCAGTTGAGAAACCCCTGAAGGGGGATTGTAATTCATCAACTGAAAGCGCTGCATTACCGGCTTACCGATACCGCATACTAATAATGAAGTTGGCAAAATTGCCCAGAGCAAATAATGGCTCAGAGAACTACCTGGAGGTGCCTCTGTCCTAGACTTGTGATTCATGGTGAGTTGTTAATCTTGAGGTTGACCTAGAGTCGTAATGTAGAGCACTGCTTCATCGGGGGGAATACCCAGGACTTCGTTGACCTGATCATCAAAAAATCCGGCAATGCCACTGACTCCTACCCCTAACCTAGTAGCTGCTAAGTTGAGGCGTTGTCCCAAGTGTCCAGCATCTAAATGCAAATAGCGGTAAACTCGATCGCCATAGCGTTCGATCGACTGCTGCAAGTTAGCGGTATGGAAAATGGTAACGGCGGCATCTCGTCCCAATTCTTGACCCAAACAGAGGTAGTGCAGTTCGCGGCGGAAATTCTTGAAGCGAATTTGGCGCAGCTCTTGGATGGCGGGCGAATAATGGTAGCAACCTTCTTCTAAGCCATCGACTCCCGAAACCGCAATAAAGGTTTGAATCAGACTCAGATCAAAGTAATCGGGGCCTTCATCCAATCCAGTATCGATATAGTTTTGGGGTTGGTAGGTAAAGTCCAACAGCGCCAGCAACTGGTCGAAACTCAAATTACCACTGGTATAGCTGCGAGTCGATCGCCGCTGCAAAATGGCATCTTCTAGTCCATCCAAAAACGAATTATTTTCCCAAGAAATTGGTGGTCCGATAGTAGAGACTTTCAAGCAAAAAGGGAAATTGTACTTATCCGCCACCGGATTAGGTTCCGGCGGTGGCAGGTATTCGCTCATGCTAGTCACTGCATGACAGTGGCTCAGCAACTGCTGGTCAGGCAGGCCAGGAAAATCTGTCACAGTCGGGCTGGGCAGAGCCGTGGGGAAGTCCTCGGAGGCTGGTAGATGGTCTTCTAGATCGAGTAGGGGCATCACTGCGATGGTTCCCTCTCGTTCTCGATCGAGATACAGCAGCTCATCCATGGCCTGATCCTGAAATCCACCAATCAAGCAAGGCCGAAAGCCGTTGATTGAACCAGATAACTCTAGGTTGCCCAACAAATGACCGGTATCTAGACAAATTCGCCGATAGGCGCGATCTTGGTAACGCCAAGCCGATCGAAAGAAAACTGCGGTGGTGACTAAGGCTAACTCGGTTTGTTCGATCGCGGGATGCTGAAAACAAGCGGTTTGTAACCCCGGCCACACGTCACTTTCCCAAAAATGTACCAGGGAGTGATCGCGGGGCTGATAGTTGTACAGTCCCGGTGGCAGTAAGCCTCTTCCTCGGGAAATTAAGTATAGTTCGGCTGGATATAATCCCCCAGCGGAAGGTGCTGCCCGTAAATACAGGGGCGCGACGGTGGTAGAAATTTTGGCAGTCAAGCCGTAGCTGCACAGCAAAAACAGTGACAATCTTTTCCACCACTGGTCTGTCTGGCTCCGAGCTTCTTGTTGCAAATACAGTTTCAGGTCAAAGTTCGCCCCAATTTTATACTCTTTGTAAGGCGAAGGTTGCAAACTCCAATCTAAGCCAGTACTCTTTTGGGCAAGGGTTTCTGGGCTGTATTTGGTGCGTTGGTGGTAGTGCTGAGTAAATGATTCAGTCATAGCTGACTCGGTATTTCTTGTGATAGCTTATCATTGCAGGAATTTGGGCAGTATTCCGGGGGTAGTAGCCATCCATATAGACCATGTATCTATTAACAGCAGTAAGCAGGTCATAATCAGGAGAAAAAAGTACATCCAGGGTTGGGCTAGGGGCTTTACATCCTGAGTATCGATCGCCGTTTTCTCTTGCAGAACTGTCACTAGTCTACTGAAACCTGCGATGCGCATTGGTAACAAGTAACCTTCGTTGGATTTATTGAGTAAGTAATAGACAATTCCACCCTGGCCGGTGCTGCGCATTTTTAAGGCGGAGATCTCTGTCCAAGGCAATGACCAACTTTGGACTAAGAACGCCGGAAACCAGCGGGGGTATTCCACCCGAATCGCGGTGTCATCTACAGTAACCCTTTGACTGAGCGCTCCTTGGAGGGCAATCATACCCAATAACATTCCTGCGCTCATCCAAACCGGCGAAGCCCCACCGGTTTTTTGGGCAAGGAATGGCAAAGGCAGCAGCAAGGCCACGTAGAACAGGCTGAGGGTGCCTCGGATGATTGGTGAAATATAAAAGGTTTCGATGGCATTCATGCAGGGCAAAGTTGGGAGGTGCTAGCTAGTTTAACTAATGCTTAAACTCCAGACAACCTGCCTTGGTAGTTAAATTACTCGAAAGCCATAGTTGTAGTCTTCTTCAACTACAAACTTTTGATTCTTGTAAATTTTTGATTCTTAGAAGTGAAGTCTCTAATCCCAGCTCAATTAACGTGGGGAAAAACAGATTTTTTGACGATCGGCTGCGGGATTAATCGCGCAAAAAGACCATCAGCCGCTAAAATTGCACTGGATACTAATCAGTTACTAACTGGTACCGGTAACAAATCGATTTTACAGGTCACATTTTCTACAAATTATATTGGAGGACAACACCTTGGGTACTCGCGTCATCATTCTGCGTCACGGACAGAGCAGTTATAACAGTCAAGGCCGTGTCCAAGGTCGCTGCAATGAATCGGCTCTCACCGAAAAAGGCATCGCTGATGCGATTACCACTGGCCAAGCTCTCAATGGCATCAAGCTGGCTGCGGTTTACTGTAGCCCCTTACAGCGTGCTCATCTCACTGCTCAAAACGTCGTTGCTCAAGTTGCTGGAGCACCTACGCCCATTACTGACGATCGACTACAAGAAGTAGACCTGCCATCCTGGGAAAAAATGCTATTCACTGAAGTAGCAGCGCAGTTCCCAGCAGAATATAAAACCTGGCATGAGCGCCCCCATGAGCTGGTATTTACTGTAAACGGTCAAGAGCATCGCCCAATTCCGGCTCTCTATGCTCAAGCCCAAGGTTTTTGGCAGGATATCTTGTCCAAGCATGATGGCCAGACTATTTTGATTGTGGCTCACAATGGCATTAACCGTGCCCTGATTAGCACTGCGACTGGTATACCCCAGCACTACTATCAATCTATTCAGCAGTCTAATTGTGCGGTGTCTGTGCTGAATTTTGCCGATGGTCAGGTGCAAATGGAGTCTTTGAATCAGGTTGCCCACATGGGTAAACCTCTGCCAGAAGTGAAAGCAACAGCCAAAGGCCCCAGGTTCTTGATTGTGCGCCATGGTGAAACCGATTGGAACCGAGCTGGTCGGTTTCAGGGACAAATTGATGTGCCCTTAAATGATCATGGTCGATCGCAGGCTGCTAATGCCCAAGAATTTTTAAAAGAAGTGCCGATCGATTTTGCTTTTACTAGCCACTTACTGCGCCCCAAAGAAACTGCTCAGATTATTTTAGAGGTTCATCCAGGGGTAACTTTGCAGACTAATGAAGACCTCCAAGAAATTAGTCACGGTTTGTGGGAAGGTAAGCTAGAAGCCGAAATTGCGGTGGACTATGCTCAAGAGCTGGTAGATTGGCGAACTAAGCCAGAAACTGTGCAAATGCCAGGAGGCGAAAACCTTCAAGATGTATGGGATCGAGCTGGTCAGGCTTGGCAAGATATACTTAATAAAGTAGGAGATGTAGATCAAACAGGGATTGTGGTTGCTCATGATGCCACTAATAAGGTGTTGCTCTGTCAACTGATGGGACTACAAATGACTGATTTTTGGAAGGTGAAGCAGGGTAATGGTGCGGTAACAGTAGTGAGTTATCCCAATGGAATTAAAGAATTGCCGGTGATTCAATCGCTAAATTTGACCAGCCATTTGTCTGGGGGGATTTTAGACCAAACTGCTGCGGGTGCTTTGTAGTTATAAAATAAATAGTTATGAATCAGATTCTCTTTCGCCAAGTTCGCTATCTAGATCCAGTCAATGGAATTGATCGAGTTACTGATGCTTTAGTTACTAATGGCATACTGACCAAACTCCAAGATGATCTGCAAGATTGTCCGGTGGAGGCTACTGAACAAGATGGTCATGGTAAAATCTTGGCTCCTGGATTAGTGGATTTGTATAGTCATAGTGGTGAGCCGGGGCGGGAGGCAGAAGAAACGATGTTATCTTTGCTGTCGGCGGCGGCAGCGGGGGGCTTTGTGCGTCTGAATATTTTGCCAAATACGCTACCAGTAATTGATAACTCGGCGGTCGTCGCTAAAATTCAATCTTTATATCAAGCAGCAAAGACGCAGTTGGCTTATGCTCCAGCTTTAGCAGTTTGGGGCGCTCTGACTCATGGAGTAGAGGGTGAGAGCATGAGCGATCTGCAAGATCTGGCGGGGAGCGGCATTGTGGGGTTTGCCGACGGCAGGCCGATCGATAATTTGCAGTTGGTGCAAAGGCTATTGGAGTATTTGCAGCCCTCTCAAAAACCCGTTATGCTGTGGCCACTCGATCGCAAGTTAGCTAGCGGCGGCGTAGCCCGTATGGGTTCAGCGGCTTTGCGGTTGGGCTTGGTGGGAAACCCGGTGTGTAGTGAAACTGCGGCGCTCAGTCCAATTTTGGAGATTGTGGCAGAGTTGATGGTGCCGGTGCATATTATGCGGCTCTCTACGGCGCGGGGGGTAGAGCTGGTGGCCGCAGCGCAGCAGCGGGGCTTACCGGTGACAGCCAGTGTGACTTGGCTACATTTGTTGGGCAGCACAGCAATTTTAGATAGCTACGATACTAGCTGGCGTTTGGATCCGCCCTTGGGTAATGAGGTCGATCGGTTGGCTTTGGTAGCCGGGGTGAAAGCTGGGGTGATTGGGGCGATCGCGGTGGATCATTCTGCTCATAGCTATGAGGATAAAAAAGTAGGGTTTGGCGAGGCTCCGGCGGGTGCGATCGGGTTGGAGTTGGCTTTGCCAGTGCTGTGGGAAAAATTGGTGGTGCCAGGACATTTGACTGCACTAGAACTTTGGCGAGGTTTGAATTGTGGCCCAGCGATATGTTGTAGATCTGAGGTGCCGCAAGAGCTGGTATTGTTCGATCCGATGGTGAAGTGGGTGGCTAATAGCCAAAATTTACGGTCTAAATCTGCCAACACTCCCTGGTTTGATAAAATAATTTTGGGAAAAGTAGAAATTTTAGCTGTCAATTGATCGGTTCACCTTGTTCTTTTGGAATATTAGGTTGATGATGCTAAATGATCTTGTAGGCATTGCCTAACCTAATTTTATGGCTCTGAATCCAACAATTCCAAATTCAAAAATTTTGTGCTTTGAAAGGTCGAGCATTCGTGCTGATAAATCTTTTCTAAGAGGTGTCTGATGGTTGGAATGACCTAAATTGCTTCTGAATTTGGAATTGCTAGTTGATACTAAGTAGGCGTGCCTAATTAAACTCAAGATAGTTTTGGTCTAGACAAGGATTTCAGATTGATCCGTCTTACATTTAATTGAGCGTTGCTACTTAGCGAAAGCTTATTGTTTCTGGAGTTAAGCCGCTACCAATATCGTGAATTGGGGAAGAAAGTTTGGGTACCTTGATGATATGGGTTTTCTAACCTTAAGTTCTGATTCACTAGAAACTTCTTCAGGCAATCGTTACGAAGATTATGCGGTTGGCTTCAAACGGCACTCTACAGAAATTATTATGAAGAAATTTATTTTTCGTTATATCTTATTGATTGCCACCATAGCAATAATCGCCATTGGCACGATTGAGCCATCAAAAGCCCAAAGCTTGCCTGATATTAGCGTACCAAGTTGGTCAGAACCATACAAAAAACAGATCTGGACACCTCAAGGCTTAATCGCTCTGGTACTGTTTGGAGCTGGTGGGTGGTATTTAATGAGTGGAGATGGTAGCAAAAAAATAAATCGGATGGCCAGTGCTCGCTGGGCAGGAAGTTTCGAGAAATCAGCAGCTCGTAAAATAGCCATCCAGCAAATCAATGAGCGCAAGCGAGATGGTCTGACGACTTGGATTAACACTCCGATTATTACAGCGTTGGAAACGCCCAAAGAACGCGATGGCAAAATAGTAAAGCGCTACCATATTTCCCCGCAGCATCACACAGTTTTTATCCCTGATGGCCAGCGTGGTACAACTGTCTGTGGTGCTCCCGGAAGCGGTAAAACTTTCTCGGTAATTGATCCGATGATTCGATCGGTCATTGATCAGGGTTTTCCGATCTGCTTGTATGACTTCAAATTTCCTGGCGGCCAAGCCGAGATTCATGCTGCCTATGCTCGTAACAAGGGTTATGATGTTCACATTTTTGCTCCTGGCTTTGAAGGCACTGAATCTTGCAATCTGTTAGATTTCCTCAAATCTGCTGATGACTCCGAGACAGCGGGACAAATTGCCAAGGTTCTGAACAGTAACTTTAGCCTTAACGCTGGTAAAGGCGGCGAAGATCCTTTCTTTCAGCTATCTGGAGATCAGTTAATTAAAGCAGTCTTGCAGCTAGCCAAACTCAGTGAGTATCCAGATTTTTTAACCTGTCAGAAAATACTGGCTTTGGATTCTTCGGATTTGATCGATCGAGTAAAAGCGGCCAATATCAGTCCCTGGGTCAAAACAAGCTGGGATCAGTTTATGTCCATGCGAGAATCCGAGAAGACAGCGGCCAGTGTGGCTGCGATCGCCTCTTTAATGTTCACCAACTTTGTTTCACCCGATATCCTGCCCTGCCTCTGTGGCAAATCTACAATTCCGCTAGATCTTGAAGGTAAAAAGATGATCATTTTTGGCATGGATCAAAATCGGCGGGATATCATTGGGCCAATTTTGGCCACTGTGCTACACATGATCGTGACTAGAAATATTGCCAAAAAGCGGGTTGATCCATTGGCGGTGTTTTTAGATGAGCTACCGACTTTATCATTGCCTTCTTTAGTAAACTGGCTAAATGAAAGTCGATCTGCTGGCTTTTGCGGTGTTTTGGGGTATCAAAATATGACGCAATTAGAGAAAGCCTATGGCAAAGAAAATTCACGGGCGATCTTGTCGGGCTGTAACACCAAGTTCATTTTTAACCCTGGGGAATATGAGTCGGCCAAATATTTCTCAGATTATTTGGGGGATGAGGAGGTAAAGTACAAGCAGAAAAGTCGATCGAACAGTAAAGGTGGTGGTAGTACTAGCACCTCAGACCAAGACAAAACTAAAAAGCTCTTTTCACCAGAAGAGTTTCTCAAGCTGCCAGCAGGTGACTGCATCTTTATTAATCCGGCCTATGCCAATAAAAATGAGGCAAGTGTACCCATCAAGCTGAAAGTGGAGGTGGGGGATGGTGAAATGCAGCGCCGTGCCTATGGAGAGAAAAACTTTAATTCAGTCATAGAAAGGCTTAAACATCATTTACAGCATCCGCAAATTACCAGCGAAGATATCCAAAAGCGCGTTGTCGCTATACAGAAAATAATTCCTTCGGAGAGCGAAAAAAAGGAAATGACAATTCAAGGGATAGGAGAAGTGTGTGATGATATAGTTTTTGATGTGTAGGGCATTCTATGAGTATTGAAGATAAAATAAGCAGTAAGATGCTTCTTCTGCTATGTTCATATGCCTACTCTATTCTCGCTGGAAGATTCAAACGTACTTCCAGGGATCTGCTTAAACACCCGTCAAGATGTACAAAACATTTTACTGGAGGTAAAATATGTCCCCAAATCCTTACTTCTTTATGCTATTTGATCTAAAAAGATACAGAGAGATAGAGCCTGTTATTAATGATGTACTCAATCAGAGCGTTAATGCTGATAAACTAAAACCATTGTTACAAGAGGCTGTCAATATTATTGAATCTGATGAATTCAAGAAGTATAACGATAAATCAACGAAAGATGAGTTTTGGGCGTTTCAGTCTATGATAAATTTAATCAACGAGGGTAGATTTATAGAATGGATAGAGAAAGAATATGATGAAATAAATGAGGAGTATCCAGAGAATATTGCATTTGATTTAATTACAATATTATGCTGTCCAAAATATCAACTTTTTTGTTATGAGGAACTTCCTCAGTCAGAAACTACCATTGATTATATATATACAATGGACTCTTTCTTTGGAGATGATATTTACAGTATTCTTGAAAAAACTGGCGTTGAGAAATTGCCTTATAAAAGAGGTGCGTGCTTTTTCAATACTCGTCAACTTGCCAAATTCAGTAAAATTATTAGTGATGATTACGAGCTACTACGTGATCCAGAAAATTCTTTTGAAGATCTGGAAAGACAACTTAAAATGGTTGATTTCTATGAGCGAATAATTAATTTATTGAAACTAACAAGTCCCAGTCTTACTATACTCAATTATTTTTGCCTTGTGCGGTAAATCAAGCTAGGACAATTTGTGGGTGAAATCTTAAAAATGTCTCTAAGCTGGGATAATTTCACTATGTGTAAAGCGATTCACTCAAATAAATCTGGAATGTTATTTTGTATTACTCAATAATTTTAAGGAGCATGAAAATACATGTTTAGTTCAAGTTTGAATTGGCCAATCGAAGTTGCTGGTAAGTTCGATCGTGAAAAATACGACATAGCAGAAAGTGTTATTGCAGAATTAGAGGCAGATACCTCTTGGCCAATTAAAGAGGTTGTGGATATAACGGCTGCTGGTACTGGTACTGTTGAGAATCCACGTAATTCACGCCTGCATTATAGACAACTACAGGGCTTAGCAAGAATCGGTCAGCTCAACAATAACAACGAAAAAGGTGAAGGCGCGATAGATAACCTGCGAGGGTTATGGGGAGAAGCGATAGCTTTAACAGATTTCCGGTCTTATCCTGGTGTTGTTGTTTATGAGCCAGTCCGCCAACTTGCGGTATTTGAGCAAAGCATTGGGTCCGCATTAATTCCTGGATATCAAGGAAATATTTTAAAGGCATTTGGTGATAAGACCCCCGATATATTAGCCGTTCAAGGACAATTTGAGGTTCCAGGAGGTTTTATTGCTCCTACTCTAAGCAACCTAGTTAACCCAAATAATGTATCCCAAGTTTTTGATCAGCCCTACCCCGATAAAATTCTAGTAACTGCTATCGAAGTAACAACAGCTAATAGTCGTAAATTAATAAATACAAAATCCAATAATCTTGCTAGTTTTAATAATCCATTTATAGGTGACCGGAACAAAGTTTTTGTTCCTATTTTATATGTGGATAAAGATGAATTTAACAAATTGCTTAATAAGCAAGAAATAGTTGATAGAATGAGCAGCGTTGGCGGGTATGTTATGCTAAAGCGCGATTTACGGGAAAATGCTTCCAGTCTTGCAAACAATACGGCAGCAATAATTACAAACAGAGTCCAAGCACTGTCAAATCAGAGCAGTAATAATATACAGAATGATAAACCTGCACACATTGCCAAAAGCCCAGCAGTCGTTGCAGAAAAAACACTTCAGCCTCGTAAAACTATCCGAGCCAACACCGAGAATTTACCCGTCATAGATAAATTAGATGCTCAGGAAAATCCTACTGGCCAGCCTAATTATCAGCTAATCGTGTCTAAGATTATGGCAAAATCAGCAAAATACACACCATTAGGACTAGATGTTAGGAATGAAAAAGATTTGAATGTAGCGATCGCCATTACCAGCAAAGTTGGTGGTTGGGATCTAGAACAGATTATGCAAGAATCTCCTGCTGGTCAAAATCTGTCCCCAGAGAAGAAAGCAGCTTGGATCGGAGGTCTAACTAGTAAAGCAAATGACTTGATGCAGCCTAAAACAGTAGCATCTAATACGCAAGATAAAATATCAAAGCCACAAATGGAAAGATAAAGCTATTTGTCGCGGGAAGCAAGTATTGCCCACAAAGTTTTTGAATTTGGAATTGCTGCTCTGAATCTGTAAAAGTTAACGATCGAGCAAACAACACCAGCGTACATATATGCCACTGGTGTTTTTGAGACTGATTAAATCTCGTGTCGATCGTAGGCGCTCACAATTCTCTCGACCAAAGGATGACGCACCACATCCGTAGCAGATAGATAGCAAAAAGCAATCCCATCTACCCCCGTCAAAACCTTCCTGGCCATTGATAGCCCAGAAGTTTGATGACTCGGTAAATCTGTTTGAGTCACATCGCCAGTCACCACCATCTTCGATCGAAAACCCAAACGAGTCAGCACCATCTTCATTTGCGAAGTAGTAGTATTCTGCGCTTCATCCACAATCACAAAGGCATTACTCAGGGTTCGACCGCGCATATAAGCCAAAGGAGCTACTTCGATCGTACCCTTTTCCATCATGCCAGGAATTTTCTCGGCATCAATAAACTCATAGAGCGCATCATACAGAGGCCGCAAAAACGGATCAATTTTTTGCTGCAAATCTCCCGGCAAAAAGCCCAGCTTTTCGCCAGCTTCCACTGCTGGTCTAGTAAGTACCAACCGCTCGCAGTCACCGCGCAGCAATGCTTGCACAGCCATCACCGCCGCCAAATAGGTTTTGCCAGTACCTGCTGGCCCAATGCAAAATGTCAGGTCATTGTGACGAATATCCCGGATATAACGCCCCTGTGCCAGAGTTTTTGCTCTGATTTTATCGCCGCGCCGACTAGTGGCTAATACCTGTTCTTGCAGGCCGCGAAATTCTTCTTGATGGCCATGCTCGATCGATTCACTAGCGGCTCGAATATCTACTCGGCCTACTTTTCTGCCGGTTTGCCAGATCGATCGCAGAGCTTCAATGATGGCAATAGTGCGATCGACTGTTTCTTCGGAACCATCAATGTATAAATCTTGGCCACGCAATACTAGTTTGGCACCAGTTATTTGATGGAGGGTCTTGAAATTTTCTTCCTGCATACCCACGAGGGCAACAGCACTATCAATATTCGGCAGACTGAAAACTCTGGCCTCTGTCATTAAGTCAATCTTTGAAGTGAACATTACTAATCTATCTCATATAGCAAGAGGGGCAAAGCTCATTGCTCTGCCCCTCTTGTTGATTTGCTCGTTCTTTAGAACTTAGCCGCTAGCTAAGAGCTTAGTGAGCAATACTTGGGCAGCTTTTTGGCCAGCGGGCATACTTTGTAAAACGCTTTCTAAATCACTGACTGGCTTCTCAGTAACATTAGCCTTAGTAACTAGGGAGCTAATGTAGGTGTTGTAGTTGCCAGCAGCAGCAGTCAACACGGTAGGGTTGATGGTGCCATTGTTACCAATCAAGCCGCGCATACTGCTAGCTAATGCTTGGGCCGTATCGCCGCCACCTAAAGCCGTAACCACAGCAGCTAAAGCTGGAGTGTCAGAACCAGGAGCAGAAGCAGATAGATCAAGCAATGCTTGAGCGACTACTGGATCAACTGCCACTGTGTTACCGCCAACCGATTGAGAACCACTAATGCTGGAAGCAGTGAGAGTAGCACCAACTGAGTTAACTCTGGACTGAATTTCTGGAGCAAAGCTGGCTGAGTTTTTAGTACCGGGCACAGTGCCGCTGCCAATAACACCGCTGACTGGTCCACTATTGTTGGGGGCGTTGCCGCCTACGTCATAAAGGCCAGCATTGGGAGCTGCTTGAGCGACATTTGCTAAAGGCAAAATGCCAGCAATGGCAGCAACAATTGACAAGATTTTTTGGTTGTTCATTGGTAGACCGAAAGTAATTTACACAAGTTTTGCGATTTCCCGTTCTCAACAATTAGAACGGGATAATTCATTAGAGGAAATCTAGAAGCGGATACCGATACCACCACCAATACCAAAGCGGCTGCTGGGGCTAGCACTATCACCAGCGATATCTAGCAGTGATGGAGTAACTTGGAGACCTACGTTGTCACCTAGTTTGAAGGTAATCGGTAGACCGATGCTGAAGTTCCGACCGTTATAGTCAGCGGCTAAAGCAAAGTTCTCAGAAGCCCGGAAGCCAAGTGACCCAAAGACATTAGTGCTTTGGGTGTCAGCAATAATGCTGCCAAAGTTCCGGAAACGACCATTACCAGCTCCAACAGAAGCGGTGAAATTGCTAGTATCACCCAAAGGTAAAACGCCAGTTACTACGCCGTAAATTGTGCTGCCCGGTTCGTTGACAGAAGCATTGTAGTTGGTGCTAATAGCATTTTCGTAGCCCACTGCTGCCGAGACATTATCGCCTAAGAGCTTGTGCAGCTTGAAATTGACGTTACCTCGATCGAGAAAGCGAGTATTGCTGCTCAAGGAGCTGCTGTAGGAAGCTTCTAAACCAACGAGGTTACGAGCATCACCCAAACCAATACCGGCACCAATACCTACTGAATCTAAGTTACCAATTGAACGACCAGCGGCTGGAATTTTATCTTGATAGCCAGCGGCGATGAAGAAGTCACCCCAATTCGCGCCAAAGCCACTAGGTGTGGTAAGACCACCAACGGGAGCATTTACTGGAGCTGGAGCAGAGGCTTCTAATACAGGAGGAATTGCTGGAATACTTACCCTGCCCAATACGTCTGGCTCAGTCAATCTGGCGATCGGTGGTGGTGGAGTTGGAGTGCAGTTAACAATGTATTTTTGGGCTGGGCTGTCATCAGGAAGCTTAGGCAGTCTGTCAGCAGCTACCAAAGTTTGGTGAAGGAATGCAGCTACGTCAGAGCGAGTTGCTTCGCCAGTTGGATTAAAGTTACGACCTTCTGGGTAAGAAACACTTACAGCCACACAGCGTTGAGCGGCAGCTACTAGCGCATTACGACCAAACACCGGCACTTGAGGAGTATCGGAAAACAGCTCATCAATATTAGCAGCAGTGCCATTGGCCTGAAGCTTAGTACCGTTTACCAAAGACACCAAAGATTCAATCCGTTTGATGTTGTCAGCAGGACGGAAAGTACCGCCTGGATCTCCAGCCAAAAAGCCGATCGAAGTAGCTTTAGCGATCGCGTCAGCAGCCCAATAGCCTCGGGGTACATCCCGGAAAGTTTTCGTAGAATTAACCTCAGGAGCATCAGGGAAGGCTCTTCTGATCAAAGCGGCAAACTCAGCCCGTGTTACGGGTTGATCTGGGCGGAAAGTGCCATCTTTATAGCCAGCAATAATTCCTTTGTCGGTCAGAACTCTGATGAATGGCTCTGCCCAGTTACCAGAAATGTCGCTTAAGCTCGCTACGCCATCTTGCTTGGTACCAGGATCAGTCGTTGCGTCAGGAGTTTTTTGATTTTCTTTTGGAGCAGTGGTTTCACCGGCAGGTGCTACAGGCTGAACTTCAGGAGCCTTTTCGGATGGCTTGCTGTCGTTCTTTGGCGCAGTGGTTTCGGTCGCAGGTGCTACAGAAAATTGTGGTGTAACAGTGTCATCAACTTGGGGTGCTGCAACCTGAGCGACCAAAGACTTTGCTGGCTGCTGCTTACTACTCTTTAGCGAAGTAGTCTGAGCAATTTGAGGTACAAGATTTACGCTGTGATCAATTTCAAACAGATCCGAAGTGTCTTTGGCTACGGCTGACTTCAGTGTGCTGGGCTTAGTATTGGACTGCGCTAAAGCAGTGGCACTGTTGGAAAGCAATGCGGTACCTAGTAACAAGCCAATAAAACTTGCTTTGGTTTTTAATTTGTTGTGAGTCATGATATTTCGATACACTCCCCTGTGCAGTGGTATTATTCTTTCTTGCCATATCCTAATTGTGTGTAGGATAAATGAACCTTCATTAGTACTTAAAATTCAAGAAAAAACGTTAAGACCTGAGAGACGCTGGTGCGTCAGCCGAAGTTCCATTCAATTATAGACTGTAACGTGAGCTGTGCGATACTGTAATACTCGTAACCCACTAGTCCAACGTATTTCAGGAGATTTTAGAACCGTGCTAACTCTGGGTGTAAATATTGATCACGTAGCAACTATTCGGCAGGCCAGACAGGCCAATGAGCCAGATCCGATCGCTGCTGCGATACTGGCCGAATTAGCTGGAGCTGATGGCATTACGGCTCATTTAAGAGAAGATCGCCGCCACATTCAAGACCGGGATGTGCGATTACTGCGGGAAACAGTGGCTACCCGTCTCAATTTAGAGATGGCTGCTACCAAAGAAATGGTGCTAATCGCCCTCAATCTTAAGCCCGACTATGTAACCCTAGTTCCAGAAAAACGCACCGAAGTCACCACCGAAGGTGGCTTAGATGTTGCTGGACAGCTAGAAAACCTGAAAGAAGTAGTCGATCGGCTGCAATCAGCGCAGATTCCGGTGAGCTTATTTATTGATGCTGATTCTGCCCAAATTAAAGCTTCCCAGGCCAGCGCTGCTCAGTTTATTGAGCTACATACTGGCTGCTATGCCAATGCCCAAGATCCAATTGCGCTAGCAAAAGAGTTAGAGCATCTGCGGCAAGGCTGTTTAGAAGCCAGTGCTTGTGGTCTACGTATCAATGCTGGTCATGGTTTAACTTACCGTAACGTCTATCCAGTGGCGGTGTTGCCAGGGATGGAGGAGCTAAACATTGGTCATTCCATTATCAGTCGATCGGTATTGGTGGGCATCGATCGAGCCATCCGCGAAATGAAGCTAGCCATGAGAGGGGAATAGTCTAACTGATTAATCCAACAGAGATATCCACAAGGTGTTCTCAATCTTTACGCAGCGAACCTAACTGATTGTGGAAGATTGAATTCTGATACTCTTTAACCACTCAATAATGAGTTATCCTTGACGGGAGATTTTCACTTCCTCTGATCCCATCCCTATGCAGACCTATCATTATGTTCTGGCCAGCCGGAATTTTTTATTAGAAGAGGAACCCTTAGCGGAAGTCCTCAAAGAGCGCGTGCGCAACTATCACGAACAAGAAAAAGAAATCGATTTTTGGCTAATTGAGCAGCCAGCTTTTCTGAATGCGCCAGAATTTGCCGAAGCCAAAGCCAAATGTCCACAACCAGCGGTAGCAGTAGTTTCTACCAATTCTCAATTTATCGTTTGGTTGAAATTACGCCTTGAGTACGTGTTGGTTGGCGAGTTTAGTGCTCCATCAGCTAGCATCCCAGAGCCTTTAGCTTCTTTGGTCACTGCTTAATATTTAGATTTTTGTTTGACCGAATGATTTCTACTGAAATCATTCGGTCTTGTTTTTAAGGTCTTAAGTGACAAAGTTTTTCTGGTGGCAGGTAATCTTGTTACCCGAATTTCTACCTCGGGTCATACTATCTGGCCAAATCCAGCGTACTTCATTACAAATTTTTTGCTGTGAACGTAAGGCTACTTATAAGAGGTTTTTACTGATTCTGGAGCTGAGAGCCTTGCTGCCAGTGCTCCACCCAAAAAGCCAAAGAGGTGTCCTTCCCAAGAAACACCTGCTCTTCCAGGCAATATTCCAAATAACACCGTGCCATAAATCGAAAATACAAACAGCGAAATTAGAATCGAAGATATTTTGCGATCGAAGTAACCCCGCATAAGTAAGTAGCCCAGAAAGCCAAAAACCACGCCGCTCGCTCCGATATGAGATGTTCCAGCACTGCCAAATAACCAAGTGCCAGCACCACCAATCAGCATACTTAAGCCAGTCACCACCAAAATATCTGTGGTTTCGGCGAGCATTACCAACCAACCCAACACAATGAAAGGCACTGTGTTAGACATTAAATGACCAAAATCACCGTGAAGAAACGGCGCAAACAAAATACCGCGCAGGCCAACCATATTGTGGGGTGCGATACCAAAATCGTTAAGTTGTCCACGAAATAGCACGGTGTTAATGATCATCACTGCCCACATGATGCCTACCAGACCACCCAGGATACTGGCTTGAGTTCTAAATTTTTGAGTGAGTTCTCTCATGAGCTGTAGGTTTAAGGGTTGTAAGTTTTTGCAGACAACTCTATTTTAGGCTAAAACTTTTGGCGTTGATGGTTATTTTGGCGTAAGGCATCGGTTAATAATCTTTAACATTTATCGATATTGTCGATCGAGTCCAGGGTATGTTATATTCAAGCAACCGCGACAGATTGTACATCTGAAGCACCCATCTGGATAGGTGGCTGAGTGGTTGAAAGCACCTTCCTGCTAAGAAGGCATACTCTGTTAAGGGGTATCGAGAGTTCGAATCTCTCCCTGTCCGTTTTACAAAAAAGCTTTGAGTCTTTAAGAACTCAAGGCTTTTTTAATTAAAAGCCCTGACTGCCAAATTCGATCGGGGTTTTTGGCTTTTCAGGCATGACTTTTAGGCGAATCGAAATACATGCCACCTAACCACTCCCCCACGTACATCAGCTTCTCTGGCAGCTACAAATGGAAACAGTCACTCGTCACATCACCTATCCACCCCAAAAGTCGATCGATCTTTCTCCTCAAGATTGGCTTTGGGCAACCTGGCGAGATTTTCAGCCGTTGCCACGCCCTGAGCCGAAACCTTTTAATTTAGAAGAATGTCTTAAACGCTTCCAAAAAATTGGCAAAATTAACTATCCATGGCAAGTTAACTGGTCGAAAGTAGCAATCCAGGCTTCTATTACTCAAGCGGAAGCCCATTTTTGGTTCATGGCCATGATGTTGTTCTCCGTTGAGTTGACTCTGCAAGAAATAGCTGCTCAGTTAGCTAATCACAATTTTACAGGTAAAGTTTTACTTACCGAAATATTTGCAGAAAATCTTCGTTATTTAGACGGTAGTGCTATAATTATCTACCAAACATTATTCGGCATCGAGAATATTACAGCTCCTGAAATGGACGCAGATGCTTTTTATAAAGGTGTTCGTGACTATATTTTACCCTATCTATCAATCGAAGAACGTCAAAATATTCGTAGAGACATTACTTCTAAAGTCGCTAAATTGCAATGCTCTACCAAGGACTATGAAACACAACCTCGCACCGTACTCTTAGCTGCAATCATTGGCATGGGAGAAGAGTTAGCCGCAGCAGTCAGCCAGCTACCAGATAGCTTCTATGCTGCAAGTGGTTCTCATGACCACTACCACCAAACTCAGCGCTTAATTTTAGGATTTCAAGACCCTATCAGAGTTCAATCTGAAATGCTACGACTTAATCTTTATCTGAATAAACCCGAATATATCAGAGGATGGCTAGCTCATACTGAGTATGCTGAGCTAGAGCGAATTAAGCAGTCGATCGCTGTAGCTACAGATAAAACAATTGCCGCTGAACTGCTAGAAGTTTTCGCCCTAGTCAAAGCCCCCGAAGCAGCGCCCCACATGCTGGAGCTACTGACAACATCTAAAGCTCCCCAAGTAGCCAGACAGTGGTTAACTGATTATCCCGAACACGCCATTGCGGGCTTAATTCCTTTGGTAACAGGGCGGGGCAAGTTAACCGATGCAGCGATCGACTACCTGCGTAGCCAAAAGCGCAAAGGTTACGCCGACTATATCCAGTCTTGTTTGGTTGACCAAGAAGCAGCAGTGTGTGATCGAGTCATCGAATTAATTTTGAATCATAGCGAAAAAACTTATACTCCGTTCACTAACAGCAACTTACCCAAAAATCTTGCCGCATCATTACCCAAAGCTACCAAAATTGCTTGGATTGACCCGATCGATTTGCCGTCGATCGTCATTGGCGAGAACTGCTTGAATCCTGAACAAATCCAGTCTGTTTTGACCGCATTGAAACAAAGCAAACCAGAGCCACACATTGCGATTGGCGATTTAAAGCTCCTCTGTGATCCGGTGAGCCTGGACATCTTTGGTTGGCAGCTATTTGAAGCTTGGCTAACCGCAGGGGCACCCAGTAAAGAAAACTGGGCATTGTTAGCCGTAGGTTGGCTGGGTAACGATACTTCTGCACTGAAACTAGCTCCAATGATTCGTCATTGGCCAGGGGAAAGCCAGCACGCCCGCGCTGTTGCTGGTTTGGGATGTCTGCGCGAAATTGGTACCGATACGGCATTAATGCAGATTAATGGCATTGCCCAAAAGGTCAAGTTTCAAGGGATCAAAACTCAGGCAAAGCAATCGATGGAGGCGATCGCTGCCGATCGCAAAATGAGCCGTGATGAGTTAGAAGATCGGATTGTGCCAGACTGCGGTTTAGATGAGCGGGGCAGCAAGGTTTTTGATTTTGGCAATCGACAGTTTCATTTAGCTTTAGCAGATAACTTGAAACCAATGATTAAGGATGCCGACCATAAGCTAAAAGCTGATTTACCTAAACCCAACAGTAAAGATGATGCTGCTAAAGCTGCTGAGGCGATCGCCGATTGGAAGCTGCTAAAAAAACAGCTTGCCGAGGTGGTTAAAATCCAAACGCTGCGTCTAGAGCAAGTAATGGTCAACGATCGGCGCTGGTCTGTCCCAGATTTTGAGCTGTTGTTAGTTCGTCATCCTTTAATGTTGATTTTGGCGCAGCGCATTTTATGGGTAAACTATAGTGCTGATGGTAAGTTAATCAAAACGTTTAGACTTACTGAAGATCAGAGCTATGCAGATAGTAGTGATGAAATCTACAAGTTAGATGCAGAAGGCAAAGTAGGGATTGTGCATCCCTTGGGGATTCCGCCACAGGACAGTAAACTTTGGGGTGAAATATTTAGTGACTACAATATCATTCAGCCTTTCCCACAGCTTGGTCGCCCAGTCTATATTCTAGAACCTAGTGAAATAGATAAGATGGAAATCACCAGGTTTAAAGATATCCAAATTCCGGTGGTTTCACTAGTGCGAACTTTAGAAGCCATGGGCTGGCAGCGCAGCGGCTTGCACGACCACGGTGACTATTCGGCACACTTCAAATACTTTGCGGCGGCTCAGGTGACGGCCATTGTAGGAGATTACCAAGAAGTATTTGTTAGTTTGATAGACTTGGATGTTGCTGATTCGATCGATGGCTGTTGTTTTGTGGCCGGAGAATGGAAAGGCTGGGATTATCCGGCGGGACAATGGAGCAATCAAGAAAAAGCTAGGCTGCTCAAGTTATCGGAGGTAAGCCCGATCGTCCTTAGCGAAGTTTTAACTGATCTCAATCAGCTAATGTCTAAACGCATATCTTGAACAATTTCCTGGAAGCTGCTAACTGAGTTAAAATCTCGGTTAGCGCATTCAAAACCAACTTTTCACCTATTTTCTATGGAACTCCAGCAAATCGAAACCGACCTGCTTAACAGCGACTTCAATTACCGCACCAAGGCGATCGCGGCGTTAAAGATTTACCCATCAGAAGTGGCAGTACCGATTTTGAATCGCCATGTCCAAGACCCAGAGTTTTTGGTGCGTTCTTTTGTGGCAAGAGAGCTGGGCAATCAACAAACTGCTGAGTCTTTTGCGGCACTACTACAAATTATTAAGTTAGATAACACGCCTAATGTGCGGGCAGAGGCGGCAAATTCTTTATCGCTATTTGGGATCGTGGCGGCACCACATTTAATGCAGGCATTTTTTCAGGATGATCATTGGCTGCTGCGCCGCAGCATTTTGGCGGCGCTGATGGAAATGAGTTGTCCAGAGGAACTATTTGAAGTGGCAGTCTGTGGCATCAAAGGGGACGATATTTCGGTGCAAGATGATGCGATTAATGCTTTGGCGAGTTTTGTGAATAGCGATCAGGCCACCGCCGCCCTCAACCATATTTTAAGTTTGAAAGACCATAGCTTTTTTATGCTGCGCCGTCGGGTAGCCTACGTACTAAAGCATTTTGATGATCCTGCTGCTAAGGCAGCATTAACTGAGCTACGCAAAGACTCAGATCATCGAGTAGTAGGAGCTGCTATGGAAGATCTATTACCATAGCAGATCGCTTTTCATTGTGAAAGTTTTGATTCAGCAAAAGTGCTTTTGGCGATCGATTACCCCATCAGTTTGGGAATGATAGTGGGGAAGTTATCTCTGAAACCCTGTGTTGTCATTAGCCAAGCTCCAGAAATACGTAATCTTAGCTGGATGTGCCCTCGTCATGAGTCTTGGGATCCAAAGCTGCCAGCCCAAATACGAAGATCCGGGTGTAGCTCAGTATCACAACCCTCCGATTCCTGAGCAGATCGCTGAATCATTTCCTGACCTGCCAGATATCACTGCCTCCACACCAGTAGCTGCGGCATTTAACGCCCCAGTCACACCTAGTCCTATTCAATCAGCTCTTTTTGCTCCGACCCTCACACCTGCCGACAAAATCGTCTCTCCTACCAAACTAGCTAAAGTATTATCAGGGGGTTCAGACAGCAAAGTTGAGCTGCCAATTTCTATCAAACCCGACCAAAAATTCCCAAGCAAAACAGCTAACAAAAGCACTAAAGATGTAAACGCAACGATTGGCAATCAAGCCGGCAATTCAGCCAGCTATCGCGTAGCAGTAGCAATCCATAACCCGATCGCTGAAAAATATGAAGATATTGCTAAACGCACCGGCTACTTAGAGCAATATCCCGAAATCGGCTCCGCCGAAACCGTCGAATATCAAGGTCAACGTCTACACAAGGATGCCGCTAGTGCTTTTGAAAATATGCGCCAAGCTGCCAGCAGAGACAATGTTAAGTTACAGGTCATCTCGGGTTTTCGGGGCATCCGCGCCCAGGCCGATATTTTTGAAGGCAAAGGTGGTGGTCTCCGAGCCGCTGAATATTCGGCACCACCGGGTCATAGCCAACATCATACCGGGCTGGCGATCGATATCAACACTCTAGAAACTAGCTTCCGTACCAGCAAGGCATTTAGTTGGATAAAAGAACATGGCAGTGAATATGGCTTCATGTTGCCCTATGCCAACATCAATGGCGATTTAGGCCCTAATAATGAGCCTTGGCACTGGGTTTATGTGGGTAAACCACCAGCAATGAAGTTGATGGCTGCTTTCTTGGGTCGCGCTCGTCAAGCTAACTACGATCCGTTGGGCGGCAATAGTCGGCTCGAAGCTATCTATAAATCACAGACGATCGAACGACCTGCTAAAATTAGCATGGTTAAATCTTGAGCCTTCCAATTTGATTTTTTCTGTGACCAATCCTTGTCGCATTTGAAATTCTACTTAGACTACTTCTTCTAATCATCCACAGCGACCATTACAATAACTAAGAGGCTGTTTAAAAAATACACCTATGCGTACAAAGTTCTGGCGAGTTGGACTACTCGGATTTTTGTTGACGGTACTCCTGATTGCTTGCGCTCAACTTGCGCCGTCGCCTCAATCAAGTCAGCCCCAAGCAACTCAGCCCGCTGCTCGAACTTCAACGCTTTTAGTCGCTGCTGCTGCAAGTCTCCAAAAAGCACTCCAAGAAGTTACGCCTCTCTATATCCAAGCAAATCCGAACCAGACAATTAACTATAACTTCGCTGCTTCTGGCGCATTGCAACAGCAGATCGAGCAGGGCGCACCTGCTGACGTGTTTATTTCAGCGGCTGCCAAGCAAATGAAAGCTTTACAGGAAAAAGGGTTACTGGAAGCGGGCACTCAAAAGAACTTGTTGACTAATCAGTTAGTTCTGATCGCCCCTAAGCAAACCTCTGTGTCTTTGATTGACTTTAAGCAACTCATTCAGCCAGAAGTTAAGCGCATCTCAGTGGGAGAACCCCGCAGTGTTCCAGCCGGACAATACGCTGTAGAAGTGATGAAAAATCTACGAATTCTAGAGCAAGTGCAATCTAAGTTTGTGTTGGGGAACAATGTCAAATCTGTGCTAACGGCTGTGGAAACAGGTGATGTGGATGCCGGGATCGTTTATGTTACCGATGCTAAAAGCTCAGACAAAGTGACGATCGCCGCAACGGCTGATGAAAAGCTTCATGCTCCGATCATTTACCCCATCACTGTTTTGAAGGCGAGTAAATCGCTGGAAGCATCGAAAAGGTATGTTGAATTCTTGCAAGGTAGCAGTGCAAAGGCGGTATTTGAGAAATATGGATTTGGAATTGCCAAGCCTTAACTAAATGCTCATACCCGATCTGTCTCCCCTATGGATTTCCCTGAAAGTATCGCTGTTCGCAACGATTATTACCTTACAACTCGGAACCCTCGTCGCCTATAGAATGTACCGCTATCGAGGGAAGGCTCGATCGCTGATTGATGGGATTCTGACAATTCCTCTGGTCTTGCCTCCAACCGTTATCGGTTTCGTGCTGCTAATTTTGCTGGGCAAAAATGGGGTTTTAGGACAGTTCTTGACCCAATGGCATTTGAGGTTTGTGTTTACTTGGTATGCCGCAGTCTTAGCGGCGATCGTCGTATCATTTCCACTGATGTATCGATCGGCACTAGGAGCCTTTGAGCAGATTGAAGGGGTGATTTTGGACGCAGCGAAAATCGACGGGGCATCAGAAATCGCTGTATTTTGGTACATTGCTCTACCTCTAGCATCTCCTGGCATTGTCGCAGGTACAGTGTTGACCTTCGCTCGTGCATTAGGGGAGTTTGGCGCAACATTAATGATTGCAGGAAATATCCCAGGACAGACTCAAACGATGCCAATGGCGATTTACTTCGCAGTTGAGGCTGGTGCAATTCAAGAGGGATGGTTCTGGGCAGTTATCGTGATCTTTATTTCCTTAGTGGGAATTGTTGCGGTTAATTCTTGGAAAGTCTAGGCAAACTTCCCATATTTTTGCGCTATCCTGCGATCACACCTTTCAACACCAAGTTCTAGGCAAAGCTAAAAAACTGTTGATTGCTTACTTAGGACAGTATACTCCAGACTGATTTTTAAGCCGACACCTCCTCTCAGCTTAAAATAACTGAGTTGAAGACTATCTCAAGGAGGCGGGGAATATTAAATAGGATCTACTGAATAAGGGTTTTGAGCATTTAACTGTTATAGCCTTGCATTCTATCATTTGAGAAATGCTCAAAACCCTTGCAGTGAATATTCTCTGAATTTATTTAGCAAGTCTTAAATATGGAGTCGCAATCAACAAAATTTATGCCAAATCGAATTTTAGAATGTCATACGGCTTGGTTACTTGGGTATGGAGGATATTTACTATTGTTATTTTTGCTCAGTGTTACTGGTGTGTTAAGTCATCTTCCATCTTCATTTCACAATTTTGATCTGCAATCGCCAAGGCTCGAACTCTTGCTGTTTGCTCCATCACCAGTCATAGGACTGCTGTCTTGTCTCTATATTTGCCTCAAAGCTAAGGTGCGGTACCCAGAAGTTGATGCACATTGTCGAGAAGCTGTCAACTTTCAGGTTTCGTATACCGGATACCAGACAATGACTATCTTCACTTTGTTAGAGAGTTTAGACAATTCTGGAGGGATCACTGCAAATTCATTTGGTGACTCTTTTGGTAGACTGGCATTGGTTCTAATATTTTCACCAATTGTTCCACTCATTGAGTTGAGTCGATTTATTGCTACAGTTATTGCAATTAAAAAGATTTCCAAAGGAGAATTTTATTACTATCCTTTTAATCTACGATTCTGGCAACGATCTTGAGAGTAAGTTGCTTATTGCTTGTACTGATAGATTAGGGCGGTCTAACGGCTTGCGCTTCACCGGACGGCATCATAACCGATAGTTTATTTCGCCGTCCCGCGTGCAAGCGCTTGTTAACTGCTTTTGTCATGAGGGCCGAGAAAACGCTCACCATTAAAATGAATCAGATGGTCTGGGTTATCAGCAATCCACACTTCAGTTTCCCATGCAATATCAGCCGCATTCTTGCGAAATTCAGCACGATCTGGAAACGCTGTCACATACACAAGACCAGCTTTACAATCTTTGAAGGCTTCCTCAAGTTCAACCCAACGCTTTGGAGATATGGGGCCATGACTAGTAACTGCTTCAATCAAAAATAGCCATTTCCGAACTTCGTCATACACTACAACATCTGGCAATTTGTCATGTGACATTGGGGGTACATCCAATAATTCTAGGTATTCTGCTTCTAAGAACATTAGCTTTCCACCTTCCTTTCGACTGCTAGCGGTATCACCAATGTATAACAACCGCCCCCCAACACCGATGAAACGAGAGCAGAATTCGTGAACAATGTCGGCGTGAAGCTGATTATGCTTACCAGGTGATAGTGTAATGGTTTCACCGCTTGGTAAGCTAATTGGAATTTTATGTAGATCGAGCGCACGTTCGTATTGTGCCTTCAATTCGGGCACAGCGTCTTTGTAATCTTGAACTTTCCCCAACCAGCCACCATGTGGGTATTCCGCCAAAATCTCTAACATTGACTGATTCAATGAATAGTTATTGTCTTTGCTATTGGTTGCTCGTGTAGGGTCATCTCGGTTTTGATCGACAATACGGGCTTGCTCAAATTGATGAAGTGTTTGTCGTCTAATGGTCTCGCGGCTGTTCGGTTTATAGTCCTTTCCATATTCATTACGGATGAATTCCATGATATTCACGGTTGGCAAAAGCGGTGCTGTTGAAGAACTCCAGTCATCTAAAGGCTTTGTATTAGCTAGTGCTAAAAATACCCATGCAGATCGCTCGTTACATTGTGCTTTGGGCAGCCCCAAAGCAGTCAATAATGCTTTTGCTTCATTCAGCTTTTCTTTTTGTTTTACCGTGAATTCCAAATTTCACTCCTTACATTGAATTTACTACACCAAGAACCGGATTCACGATCAAATCAATTATAGCCGTTTCAAAAAGCTTCAACTTTTGTACTTGATCGCCAATTTCTTTTATTTGGTCGCGGGATGGAAATTTCATTACCCTTGTTTCAGTGGCATTTACTTGTGTATTTCCAGAAATGCACCTGAAATACTTATCCATAAATGATGAATTAAGAACAGTCGCAAGGCCAAAGGCTTCAATAGTAGATAATTCACTACTTAATATACCAATATAGTTTATTTTGTTACCAAAAGCAATCGACTTACAACAGTGCATATTGGCAAGGTGAACACTAGCTACTAAGCGACGTTTTTCGTCCTTGGATGAAAAACGTTTTAGCAACACATAAGTACCATTCTTCACCGTATGTTTGTCATGGTCTTGATTAAGCTTGAAGGCTACGTCTTTCTTGTGATTACCTATCCAAGTTGCAGTTAATGGTGTCACATTATGTGGACGATAAAGCGGAACTGTATTTTCCGCGCTAGTGTCTTCGGTAATGTATTGGCGGGTAAGGTGTTCGACAACACGACCAGTCGAGATAAAATATCCGGCATCTTCAAACGTGGTTTTAAAAGTTTCAGCTTGCTTTAAAATACTAGCAGCATAAGCTGATTCAGGAATTCTAATTATTCTTTGGTCATTTGAAGAATCGATGATTAAATGAGCTGGATATTGATTTTCATCAGCATTGTTTATATTGACATCGCAGTTACTCGATCGAACTGTTATCGTGTCGACTGTATTGCCTTTAACGAAGTAGCAAATAATGTTTTCTTGAAGCACCGCTGAGTTGTCATTATTAAACACCTTGTCTCGGTGTTTGAAAATATGAATTAAGCTCAGCGCTGATTCGGTTAACAAGTATTCACGAAAACCCTTAAAATATAAACCATTTGTGAAGCTGCGAGGTGTTATCGTTACCATTTGACCGCCAGCTTTCATGCAAGCCATTACAACTGCAATAAATGAAGCATATATATTCGGATCGCCGTGATACAAATCGGCTACCGCTTTAGCATAAGGGGAATCTTTTGCACTGTATTTAAAGTATGGCGGGTTAATTACCGATATATCAAAGGGCTGAACAGTTTTTTCTTTATCTGGTCTAGCAATCACAAAGTCTTCACAACAAATTTCGTAAGTAAATGTTCCTAGCTGTTCGCAAAATAAATACTGAACGATATTCAGCGTTTGTTTAAGGCTGGCAACTGCCTCGGAGTCTAGTTCGTACAATACAGCATGAACAGTCTTACAACCCATACTCAAGCAATACAAAGCAGTAGATGCAGTTAATATACCAGTCCCTGCGCCAGCATCTAGTATGCGAATAATCTTACTTTTGGGCTTGGCAACCAGAGATGCCATGTAATCGGACACAACAGACCCTGTGAAGAACTGCCCTAAGATCTTCCTGCTTTCTAATGATTTAGATCTGAGAAACGCACTTTGAAGGGTAATAATATTGTCTTTTTGTTCAATAAGTGCTTGCCGATTCAACTATTTTCACCTTTGCCTATAAGTCTTACAAGCATTATCTCTCATTTGACTCAGTTTAAAACGCAATATATCTTGTACAGCTAACGACCCCGCACCCGCCGCTAGTAACCTTTCGCACCGACTAACTTAATACAGTCGGTGTGCAACGGGATTGTTAGACAGGATTTTTGCTTGCTACGTAAGGTTTAGCCCTCCATCCGAAATTATAATCTCTCCCGTAAGATAGTGACTTGAAATAATCATAAAAGCTAACTCTGCTATCTCTTCTGGTTGCGCTCCACGACCCATTGGAGATCGTTCTTCCCACAGCTTTCGGGCTGCTGTCCAATTTTTGCTCATTGGGGTTTCAACTAAACCTGGTGCGATCGCATTCACACGGATCGAGGGGGCAAGATTCAATGCAAGCAGCTTTGTCATATGATTTAAAGCTGCTTTACTTGCAGAATATGGAATTGAGGCTCCTTTTGGGCGAATTCCAGCATGAGAACTAATATTGAGAATACAGCTAGGGCATTCACGACTAGATGATTGACGTAGAGCATTTTCAGCCTCTGAAATCAGTGTCCAAGGTGCAATGACATTGACTTCATACAGATCTCGCCAGATCTCTGGTGTAGCTTCTTTGAGCGATGTATGTGGAATTGTCGCACTAATGCCTGCATTATTGACCAATACATCTAATCGTCCATAATGTGATAAAACTCTAGCAATCAAGTCGCGGGCTTGGCTTTGATCGGACAGATCTGCTTGAAAATAAGATGCCCCAGCATACGCTTCAGCTAATGATTGCCCTGCCAGCACGGAAGACTTGGAATGAAAAGCAACGGTAAATCCGTCTCCAGCAAGTCGCTTCGCGATCGCCATCCCTATCCCAGATGTCGAGCCAGTCACAAGCGCAACTCTTTTCCCCGCTCTATCTTCAGTCATAATCTTTCTCTTCTGGATTTCTTTTCACTTTCCTTGAGCTAATTCTGCCTAACGGCTGGGAGTTGAGCGGATGGCCTTGCACCCTAAGCGTGAACCTCCATTCCGCTCCAACGACTTGCTATGTGGCGTTGCTTTGCAGCCAGTCAACAACTTCATAAGCATTTCTATCGGGAGGAAACACTGGATAGAAAACTTTGACAACCTTTCCATCTTTTGCTATTAACGTAACTCGTTTGAGTAGTTGTATTCCTCCTATCTCAAACATTGGCAACTTAAGCATCTTGGTAAATCTCAAGTCAAAATCGCTCAAAAGCTCAAATGGTAGATGAAGTCACCCTACCGCTTCCACCTGATATTCAGTGCTTTGTGTACTAAGCCCAAAAACCTTTGTTTTCAACTCGCCTAGCTCTTGGTAATGATCCCGAAAAGCGCAGGATTGTGGCGTACACCCCCTTGCTCCAGGAATCTCGTCCCATCCATCAGGTAGCGAAATACCAGGCTGACCTGTCATTGGGTAGCAATAAATGACAACATAACCTAGAATTTCTGACAGATTTACATCTTTACCCTGCGTTGAAGATAAAGTAGTTGATGGCAAAACCTGCTCCAACAGGTGATTACAATCACCATCATCTGCTGGAACAGGTAAACTCTTTGGTAATTTTGCAAGATTTTCCATACGGTTTTCCTGTTTGTGTAACTTAACGCTAAACTTTAACAATAGTCCGGACAGATTTCAGGAAAAGTCAAGCCCTAAGAGTACCGTGATGTATGAGTTTTTGGTAGTTTGGGTGTAATTTAATTAAAGTTGGGTTTAAACCAAACTGCTCCATAAATAACTCGAATAAGTGCTCATT
>JANYHM010000058.1 GCA_025359065.1 Synechococcales cyanobacterium GL140_1_metabinner_5_sub
ACCCAACTTTAATTAAATTACACCCAAACTACCAAAAACTCATACATCACGGTACTCTTAGGGCTTGACTTTTCCTGAAATCTGTCCGGACTATTGTAAGCTGTTAGCTTCCAGAAACCATTTGCAAAATCCGATCGGCCACTTCATCCAATACCGGCAACACTGATAACCGATTGCCCTGTTTCACTACTAGTAACTCCTCAGTCGTAAAAGCCTCCCGTAACTCACTGAGGCTCAAAGCCTGATCGAAGGTCTGCACATATTTCACCCGCACCGTATGCCAGCGGGGATTCTCTAGAGTCGCTTTGGGGTCAAAATATTCACCCTCCCCATCAAATTGACTCGGATCTATTACCATGGACTCGGTAATCTCCATCAAGCCCACAATTCCTGGCGGGTTGGTGTTGGAGTGATAAAAGAAAGCCCGATCGCCGACCTGCATCGACTTTAAAAAATTCCTGGCCTGATAGTTTCTCACTCCATCCCAGAGAGTGGTTTGCTCGCGCTGCAATCGATCGATTCCAAACACATCTGGCTCTGACTTCATTAACCAGTGACTCATATATCCAACAAGCCTCGCTCTTTGGTCTTAGGGTTAAAGCGAATCTCGGTCTGTAAGCCCCGCACCTGAAGTTTTTCCATAATCGTCGCCTCTACTCGCCGCGCCACTTGTTTTAGCAGCTTGCTCTGAGCAATTTCTTCCATTTCTGGGAATTTGGCGGTTTCTTCTACAGTCATGGCATATCGGCAATCGATCGATTCTTGCCAATCATGAGCTGCCTCACCATTTCCTGGTGGATTCTGTTCCGCCGTCCAAGCCGCTACAATCTCTTCTAGGATGGTGCGGTTAGGTTTATCAATTAAATAAATCTTTACCCACTGACAAGCCTGGGGCTGACGCACTAAATGCTGCTTGAGACTAATAAAAATATCCCGTGAATAGCCCACAAATTGCAGGTTCTGCTCAATGTTAAAGATCGCAAAAACTCCCACCTGACGGGGTGGAAACACAGGGATTAGACCATGATCATCGATGTAAGGTATGTAAGGCAAGTCGGCAAGTTCTGGCATGTTTAATCTGGCAGCTAAAATTCTATCGCTGTACTTTGCAGCATCTCCGTTGCAGAACAGCGATCTAGAATCATCGTAGCCGTGTCGTTGCGCACAAAACCCAAACGTTCATAGAAATTTTGCTGATGACTCGTAGTCAAGTAAACCCGCTCTACTCTCGCTATCTTGGGATGATGAATTAAAGTATGCACCAACCGCCTACCCAGACCCAAGCTGCGATAATTCTCATCAATCACCACATCCCAAATCATTGCTCGGTAGATGCCATCAGAGGTTGATCGAGCAAAGCCAATAAGTTTTTGGTCGTCCCACATCGAAATTGTCGGGTCACTATGTTCGACCATGATCTGCAAATCGGTGATCGATCGACCCTTTGCCCAAAAGGCATTGGCATTAAACAGTGATTGCAGTTGTTGCAGGTCTACATCCTGCTGGCGATCACTTATGGTGCAAGCGAATCTATCGCTAAACTCGATTGGCCGCTCTGTCATTGCTCTAAATGGTTAAGGGTAATTTAGTCTTAGATACCAATTACACAGTCTTCGATTGGCTCATGGATCAAAATCCACTGCCCGATTCTAGCTCAAATTGACTATTGCTGCGTCCAAACGGATTCCTACCTTTCTGAGGTGATGCCGATCGAACCACAAATCGCGCCACCTGACCGATGACCAGCTCATAAATCACTGGATAACATTGGTTGACCATTCTTTCAGTCAATTCCATGCAGGTCTCCGAGCAAGATATTCGCGCCCAGCTCCAAAAGATTTGGGGCTACCCAGATTTTCGGCCACCTCAAGGGGAAATCGTGCGCAGCCTTTTGCACCAGCATGACACTTTGATTGTCTTGCCCACCGGAGCCGGTAAATCAATTTGTTTTCAGTTGCCAGCGCTTTTGCAGCAGGGAGTGACGATCGTGGTGTCACCATTGGTCGCTCTCATGGAAAATCAAGTCCAAGAATTGCGGGTACAAAACTTAGCCGCTGCCACCTTACACAGCGAACTGCCAAATACTCAGCAACGCCAGACAATCGAACTCCTCAAAGCCCAAAAACTTCGACTACTTTATCTATCACCAGAGACGTTGTTGAGCGATCGAGTTTGGTCAATCCTGATCCAGCCCCAGATCCAAATCAACGGCCTGATTCTAGACGAAGCCCATTGTCTGGTGCAATGGGGCGAAACTTTCCGCCCAGCCTATCGGCGATTGGGTGCTGTGCGTCCAGCGATTTTGGCTCAAAAGCCAGTGGGGACAAAAATTCCGATCGCCGCTTTCACGGCCACGGCTGACCCTGCTGCTCAAAAAGTAATTGCCGAAATATTGCAGCTCGATCGACCCGTCAAATTCCTGATCAACCCTCACCGCCCCAATCTTCATCTATCTCTCCAAACTGTTTGGACTCCCCGAGGTCGCCATCAAAAGCTCAAGGAGTTCATCGATCGCTTTCCCCAAGAAGCTGGGTTGGTCTATGTCCGCACCCGCCGCGATGCCGAAGATTTAGCAGCGCTCTTGACTCAAACTGGTTTCAAAACTGCTGCCTATCATGCCGGACTCGGTGCCCAACAGCGGCGAAAAATCGAGCAGCAATGGTTGACCGATGAAGTGCAATTTGTAGTTTGTACTTGTGCCTTCGGCATGGGGATAAATAAACCTGATGTGCGCTGGATTGCCCACTACCAAACGCCTTTGCTCCTCAGTGAATATGTCCAAGAAGTAGGCCGTGCGGGGCGAGATGGTAAATCAGCGGCGGCCATGATGTTGGTCTGTGAACCTACCGGCTGGCTGTATCCCGATGACAAGCAGCGCCAAGCCTTTTTTCTCAGCCAGCTTGCCCAGTTAGATTTACAAGCGCAGCAATTGGCCAAGAAAATCCCGATCGCAGGCAACTTAGCCGAACTCAAACAACAGTTTCCTCATGCCGAAATTTCTTTAGCCATCTGGCAAAGTCAGGGACAGCTCACTTGGCAGACTCCTTTTACTTTTCAGCGAAACCCCGGCAAATTAAAAAGTCGTGACCCTGATGCCTATCAGCAAGTTTCGGAATATGCTAAGACCAAGAGCTGTCGTTGGCAATATTTACTTGGTGCCTTTGGTTTTACCGATCAAGGTATGAACTGGCGCTGCGGCCACTGCGATCGCTGTAAATAGGTCAGCATAATTATCTAGAACATAGATGGTGGATCGAATCTGCTTACAAAAGATATTCAGCCACCTACGTGACAGCGCTATAGATGCAATCCCCCATGACTAATATCTATTTTTACAAAGTCGATCGATCTTACGGTTATTTTTCTAACTTTTCACCCCATGCTATTGAGCTAGATAGCCAACATTGGCCAACCGTAGAGCATTATTATCAAGCCCAAAAATTCTTGGGTAGTGAGTTTGAGTATCTGATAGCCAAAATTCGATCAGTCACCACTCCAGAATTAGCCGCAGCAATCGGGCGAAAAAGTGATCATTTACCCAGTACTGATTGGCCTCAGCGAAAATTAGCAGTAATGGAAAAAGCTTTGCGTCAGAAGTTCAATACTCATCTAGATCTACACCAGCTTTTGTTAGATACCGGAACGGCCACAATCATTGAAGATTCGCCAGTAGATTACTTCTGGGGCTGCGGCTTAGATCGATCGGGCAGTAACTATCTGGGTCTCATCTTGATGCAGATCCGTGCCGAAAATGCCCTTGGCCAAACAGACTGAAATCATCCGGCATTGACTGCTGCGGACTTTATTGTGTCCGATCAATTCTAAAAATTACTGATTAACTAATCATCAAGAATTATTGCAGAATTACTAGTATCCCGGAGTGAAATACAGATTCCTTTGCGCAGCGAACTCCAAAGCTTCTTGGCTCAACCCAAACCAACTTGGCGAGTAATTATAGATCGATATATTGCCAGCAACAAACCCTTCGAGTTAGCCTACCGCGATGCCGCCGATCGAGCCATTACTTTCACTGTTCGCTATGCTGCCATTGAATCGATCGAAAAAAGACAGTATCTCCAATGCTGGTGCGAAGAAAGCACCGGCAACGAAGATCTGCCGCCCCTGAACCACAATTGGACACTAAGACTCGATCGCATCTCTGATGCAGCAATTACTGCCCTCAAAGGTAAATGGCATCCAGGTTTAAAAACTATTCCGGTAACTCTCCATTTCCACAATCGCCTAGCTTTTGCCTACGAAGCAAAAGCTAGTGATCTAGAAAATGACTGGCATCCTGAACAGACTAAGGTTAGGAGAGTAGTTCGCCCAGTTTCTAGTACCTTCTGGCTATTTAGGGAAGTATTTCCCTATGGAGCTGACTGCGAAATTGTTAGCCCGCCGGAAATAGTGGCAATGTTTCGGCAGAAAGTATCAGAGTTGAGCGATCGGTATCAAAAGTAGTCGAGCAGTAGATCAATATATCGTCACTAGTAGGTTTGAAATATTAAATCAACCAATAAATTTATCTATCATCAACGTCAACTAGGCAAACCAATTACTGGTCGCCAGCCCAGCAGATCGATCGATCACCTTTTGTTCTGCTGCCCAACGTAAAATTGCCGTTTGCCCGATCGAACTTTCTAAACTCGAAGACAACACCACATCTAACTGGCGCTCTTGAATAAATGCACTCAGTCCTTCCAAGGAACCAGCAATGCTGGGTTTAATCACATAAATTCCTCGCCAGCCTTGCTCATAACAGTTCTGCAATCGCCCCAAATTACTTGCTAACTCATCGACTGCCAGAGGAATCTCGAAGCGCTCAGCTAACCTCAGCATCTCGGTCAGACTAGCCACTGGCTGCTCCAAAAATTCAATAGCACCCAGTGGCAATGATGATAACCAAGTGCAAGCATCCTCGTAACTCAGACCAGCATTGGCATCTAGTCGCAGTTTTGCGCCTTTGGGTAAAGCAGTGAGCAATCGATTAAAAATCTCTAACTCCTCAGCTATCTCCGCCACCCCAATCTTCCACTTGAAAGTGCGATGCCCTAACTCCCATGGTCGCTGCCAAGCCTCTAAGACTTTCTCGTTTGCTGGCAACAAAAAACTCCAATTAACATCTTCCATCACCGGCTCCAACGGCTCATAGCCATAGGGAATCGCTGCGCTAAAAGCAAACTGGGTAGCTGGTAACTGCTCAGGAATTTCCATGGGCCAAGATACTGTGTTACCCAGAGAAGTACAGAACTCGATCGCCTCCTCTAAACTCTCTGACCCAAACCAAGGAATCGGCGCAATCTCGCCCCAATAGCTGCTCCCGGCTTCATCAATTAACTGAATAATTAATCCCTCTCGCACCGCCCACTGACCATGGGCAGTCTGCAACGTATATAAAAAAGGACGCTGGTAGCGCCCAAAAAAAAATAGATAGTTATCAGTCATGACATGGGGGTGGCGGGACTCGAACCCGCACAGCCGTTACAACCAACAGATTTTAAGTCTGTCGCGTCTACCATTCCGCCACACCCCCAAACACAGGATTCTGATTATATCTTGTTTTTGACAAAAGTGGAATGTTTTACAAATCAATTTTTTCGCCGCCCATCATCACCGCATCTCCTTCCGGCATTGGGGATTGTTTGGCCGACTCGATCGTCACCACCACTGTTTTTGCCGACTGCCATTCTTTTACTGATATTTTTTGAAACACCTGGCCAGATTTATCGGGCACAAAATCAGCACAGGCCATTTCATCGATTCCCATCACTGCCCACATCCGATAGACCTTGCCAGCAGGTAATGCAGGCACCTTTTGCAGCGCCAACACCGCTGTATCCATGGCTGGAGACATGATCAAACTACCCGTAGATTTACCGCCATCCATGCCGTCGATCGCCAGTAACTTGTTGCCAGATTGCCTCAACAATACCTGCTGACTTTGAATTTCTTGCTGCGCCACCTGCAACTTTTTATTGAACTGTTGTCCAGACTGTTGAATTTCTTGGCGGACTAACGTCAACTGTCGATCGAGCTGATAATTTTGCCAGCCCAAAGCAGTCGCTGCAATGGTGGCGATCGAACCTAATCCCCAACCAAGCCAAGGTAAGATCCTATTTTTCAGAGATGGGCAAGTCTGAGCAACAAGGGGTTGGGGGGCAACAATCTGCTGCCGCATTTTGGCTAAGCTCTCCAGTTCTGCTGGGGTTGCAGAGAAACTATCTACCGATATTGCGGATAAAGGAGCCGTGTCGGCCACTATTGAAAAAGCCGCCTGTAACTGTTGTAATTCCTGTTGTGCCGTGGGGTTACTGGCTACATAAGTTTCCACTGCTGCAATTTCTTGTGGGGTGAGATCACCCAAAACATATCCGGCTAGCAGTTCCGACCATTCAACAGGTGAGATAGAAGATTTCATAGTAGTTACAGGAGGTCTTGAAGTAGCGTTTTTAACTTGAGTAAGCCTTGACGAGAACGGGTTTTGACTGTACCAAGTGGAATTTCAAGCTGGTTGGCGATCGTCGATTGGCTCAGGCCGCCGTAGTAAGCCAGTTCGATCGTCTGCCGTTGTTCTAGTGGAATTTGGGCTAAGGCTGCTCCTACTCGATCAGCCAAAGTTTCTAGATGAGCAGTGTCCATACCAGTAGCTGGGACAGAATGGGGATGATTTTGCCCATATTGCTCAGCCAAATTTTGGCGAGATTTGTTTTGGCGCAGTTTGTTGAGTGCCCGCGATCGAGTCACCACGGCCAAAAAAGTCGAGAGCGCTCCCCGTTGGGGTTCGTACTTATTCGCTCCTTGCCAGAAGGTAACAAACACTTCCTGAGTGAGATCTTCCGCATCATTAGAGTTTCGTAAGATTTTCAGCGCCAGTCGATAGACCATTAGCCCATATCGATCATAAACTTCACCTACAGCTTTATCGTCACCTGCTTGCAGCGCATTGATCACCACAAAATCTGATTGACCTTTCCACCGTGAGGCATTGGGTACAGAGCCAGACAAGGGAGATTGTGAGCCTTTACTATCACGAGGAGTGATCGACATGGGAAAAACAAGTGAAACCATAATGAGCGAGGAGTTATCAAGATCTATCCAATCAAGAATAATGATCCACCTCAACTTCTAGGTTAATAGAAGGGGTGGAAAAAAAGTTTGCTCTTTGATGTAGATACACTTGCCGATCAGCAGTGGATTTATCGAATCCTTGATCAACTACCCGTACCGCCCAACCACCCCAAAAATGAAGCAATGCTCTAATATAATCAAGAAGCTCTCGTGTGAGAAATAGGGATGAGTAAAGTAGTCGGCATAGATTTGGGCACAACCTACTCGGTGGTAGCCGTGATGGAAGGTGGCAAGCCGGTAGTAATCGCCAACTCGGAGGGCACCCGTACAACTCCCTCAGTAGTGGGATTCAGCAAAGATGGCGATCGGCTAGTTGGTCAAATGGCCAGAAGACAAGCCGAAATGAATCCGCAGAATACTTTTTATGGTGTAAAGCGTTTCCTGGGCAGAAAATATGCCGAACTCAGTCCCCAGGCCAAACAAGTTCCCTACACTATTCGCAAAGATGACAATGGCAACATCAAAATTCGCTGTCCCAGGTTGAATAAGGAATATACTGCCGAAGAAGTTTCGGCGATGATCTTGCGCAAGCTGGCCGACGAAGCCAGCCGCTATTTGGGTGAAGAAGTCACTGGTGCCGTAATCACCGTCCCGGCATACTTTAATGATTCCCAGCGCCAAGCCACCCGTGACGCTGGCCGGATCGCTGGTCTGGAAGTCTTACGGATTCTAAATGAACCCACGGCAGCATCTTTGGCCTATGGTCTAGACAAACAGGAACTCCAAACCATTTTGGTCTTTGACCTGGGCGGTGGTACCTTTGACGTGTCGATTTTGGAAGTGGGCGAAGGAGTCTTTGAAGTCAAGGCCACCAGCGGTGATACTCAGTTGGGTGGAAATGACTTCGATCGATTAATCGTCAACTGGTTAGCCGATGAATTTTTTAAAACCGAAGGTATTGACCTCCGCAAAGAGCGCCAATCTTTACAGCGACTAGCCGATGCCGCCGAAAAAGCCAAGATTGAACTATCGGGCATGGCCACCACCGAAATCAACCTACCCTTTATCACTGCCACTACCGAAGGGCCAAAGCATATTGAAACCAGCCTCAGCCGTGCGCAGTTTGAGGAAATGTGTGGTGATCTGCTCTCCCGCCTCCAAGCGCCTGTAAAGCGTGCCTTAGCTGATGCTGGGATGACTGGCAGAGAGATAGATGAGATAGTCCTAGTTGGCGGCTCTACCCGGATTCCGGCTGTCCAAGACATTGTGCGGCAGTTTTTGAACAAGCGCCCGAACCAGAACGTGAACCCCGATGAAGTAGTGGCGATCGGTGCCGCTATCCAAGCTGGAGTACTCTCTGGTGAAGTAAAAGAAATACTGCTGCTAGATGTCACCCCTCTCACCTTGGGCTTAGAAACCGTGGGGGGCTTGATGAAAAAGCTGATTCCTCGCAATACCACTATCCCAGTTCGCAGGTCAGACACTTTCTCGACTTCCGAAAACAATCAAACTATGGTGGAAATCCATGTGGTGCAGGGCGAACGAGATATGGCCAACGACAATAAATCTCTGGGGCGCTTTAAGCTCACGGGCATTCCGCCTGCTCCTAAAGGTCTACCCCAAATCCAGGTTTCGCTAGATATCGATGCCAATGGCATTCTGCAAGTCTTGGCGCTGGATCGCACCACTGGACGAGAGCAAACCATCACCGTGCAAGGAGCCTCTACTCTCAGCGAATCAGAAGTCCAAAGAATGATGGCAGAAGCCGCTGAGTTTGCCGCAGTCGATCGGCAAAAAAAAGACAAAGTAGAGCGGCGCAACAAAGCCGAAGCCCTCACTTCCCAAGCCGAACGCCGAATGCGAGAGATTGCGATCGAGTTTGGCATGCAGTTTGCCAGCGGCCAACGTCGCCAAGTCGAAAACTTGGTGCGAGAATTACGCGGTGCCCTGCAAGACAACAACGAGCGGGACATTGAAGCAATCAAAGCCGAGCTAGACGAGCTGCTCCAAGATATCAACCGTCAAGTTCGCCAGCTCACTGCCGCCGAAGATGAAGGCTTTTTCACCACCCTCAAGAAAACCATTTTGGGTGACGACGATGAGTTTTTTGATAACCGCGATTATAATCGGGACTACGGTGGATACAATAGTCCCAGGATGTTACCGCCGGCCTCTGGCTATAATGAACCCTATCGCCCCAACGATTATCCACCCCGTTACCCCAACAGCCGCAGCTATGAAGAAGATCGCCGGGACGATCGATCAGCAGACCGGAACTATGACGGTAATTACTACGACAATCCTCCCAATAACCGAGATAATTACGGTGATCGATCAAATCGCCGTTCCAACGACAACTTTGACCAAAGACCTAGAGATGTAGATCCTCGATCGCCCAGAGATCAAGACCCCTGGGACTCCGAGCCAAGATCACCCAGATCTTCCGAAAACTCTGACCGTCGTCCTCCTTCTGCCGGTTCAGGGCAACGCCCAAACGATCTCGATCGTCCCCTAAATCGCCCCCGCGATAGTGATAGTCGCCCTCGCGGCAACAATCCTCCCGTGAGCTATCCGGAAGGGAATCAGCCCCGCGACTCTCGCCCCAGATCCAATCCACCTGAACGCCGTTCTCCACCGCCTGACTGGCTAGACGAAGACGAGTGGTACTAACTAATTTCTATGGAAAACTTTCGCAACTACTATGAATTGCTGGGCGTAGAGCGTAACTCGCCGCCTGACGAAATCAAAAAAGCCTTTCGGCGCTTAGCTCGCCAGTATCATCCCGATCTAAATCAGGGTGATAAAAGTGCTGAAGAAAAGTTCAAAGAATTTAACGAAGCCTATCGAGTACTCTCGGATCCGGCTGCACGTAGTCAGTATGACCAATTCACCCGCTTTTGGCGAGGTAAAAAAAACCGCAATAGCCCGGATTTTTGGAGTGCCAGCCGTGAGGACGACCGGAATGATCGATCAAAATCTGAAGAAGACTTTAGCCAATTTGGTGATTTCAATAGCTTTATCGATCAGCTCTTAGGTCGCCGATCCAAGCCAAATAGCTACAGCCGTAATGACGAAGAAGAAGTGGGCAGCAGTCGCCGTGGTCGGACTTCTACGGTGGAACCCGAAGATGATTTCCCCTCGAAAAATATTCGAGATAATGCTAAAGCCGCACCACCTCGCCCCAAAAATGTCGAAGCTGAACTGCGCTTGCCCTTAGAAAAAGCCTATCAAGGCGGCAGAGAAAGGATCAAGCTAGAAGACGGTCGATCGCTGGAAGTGGATATGCCCGCTGGCATGGTGCCCGGTCACAAAATTCGGCTGCGTGGTCAAGGCATTGCCAACGGCGATCTATTCCTAAAAATTGATGTGGTACCCCATCATCGCTTTCGCTTATTGGGCAATGACGTTCATTGTGCTCTCTCTGTCACTCCTGCCGAAGCGATCTTAGGCGGCTTTGTGGAAGTTCCCACCCTAGATGGCTTGGTCAAGATTTCTTTACCCCCCGGAGTCACCGTCGGCCAAAAGCTGCGTCTGGCAGGTAAGGGCTTCCCCGATGAAAATGGTAAACGTGGCGACCAGCTACTAGAAATTCAGGTGGCGGTGCCTAGAACTGTTTCTCAGGCAGAGCGGGAGCTATATGAAAAGATTAGGTCGATCGAAACCTTTAATCCGCGCCTAGATGATGCCAATAGTCCCTAGATTTGGAACTTAAGCTAGACGGTTCGTAGTCTCAGTGAGTTAAGGCTCCGATCGGGGCATAATCTAGTCGTGTCTTCCAAGAAAACATTATGTATCACCTGTCTTTAGATAACTCAATTTTGTTTATGTTGGGTATGGTAGTAGCGGTCTGTTTCTCTGGTTTGACCTGATGACTTCGGCTTACGAAAAAATCTATGCTGTTGTTCGCCGCATCCCCGTGGGCAAGGTCGCTACTTATGGCCAAGTAGCTGGCTTGGCTGGGCTATCGGGCAAAGCCAGACTAGTAGGCTATGCCCTCTATAAAGTAGAGATTGCTGGTGATATTCCTTGGCAGCGCGTAGTTAATGCCCAAGGTCAAGTTTCGTATTCTACTGCCCGCAATGGTGCTGACCATTTGCAAAAAAATTTGTTGGAGCAAGAAGGCATTAAGTTTAATGCCCAAGGAAAAATTGATTTAAAGGTCGATCGATGGCCAGAATTCCTCGCCGATTAACAGGGGGTAAAACATAGTAATTTTGTTTGCATTTTTCCTGCGGGGATTTATATCTTAACTTTTGTAGTTTTTTGTCTTGACAATTGGAGGCGCTTCATAGCATTGCCTGTACTGGTGAATAAATGTTGTCATGGCTTCCAGATTTTTCATCTCGATAGCAGAAAATATTATGCGTGATTTGGGATTCTAAAAAAAATCTGGACAAAAAAGACACACTGACGTATAGTAAGAGGCTGTGGTCAAATTTTTGCGCGAATAGCCTCGGCTACCGCACGCGCTCAACGCTGGCTCTGCTTGGATACTAGCTGATAAAACAGCCCCAGTCCGATCGAGCGCAACAACAGCATTGAACAGTACCTAGAGCGATCGTAGAGTCTCAGCAATTTACTGAAAACGCTGTTTTAGCAGCGTCTTTACCTACCCCTTTCCGTACAGCAGCATAATTAACCAAATGGACGCGCCAGCCGGTGGAAGTCCATCAACAAATTAGTGTCTCAACAAATTAGGAACACAAACGCCGTGTCGATCGGTATATTAGGCACCAAAGTCGGCATGACCCAGGTTTTTGACCAAGAAGGCAGAGCAGTCCCTGTAACTGTTGTCCTCGCCGGGCCATGTCGAGTAACCCAAATCAAAACCAAGCAGACAGACGGATATGAATCTGTACAGCTCGGCTTTGATGAAGTTACCCCCAAAAAGCTAAACAAGCCAGAGTTAGGTCATTTAAACAAAACTGAAGCTCCCCCCCTGCGTCACTTACAAGAATTTCGCGTTCCCTCTGCCAGCGAATGGACAGTCGGTCAAGAAATTAAGTCTGATGTATTTGCCGTAGGTCAAATCGTAGACGTAGTCGGCAACACCATCGGGCGTGGTTTCGCCGGCTGGCAGAAACGTCACAACTTTGCCCGAGGCCCCATGACTCACGGTTCTAAGAATCACCGTGAACCTGGTTCCACCGGAGCAGGTACCACCCCTGGTCGGGTATACCCAGGTAAGAAAATGGCCGGTAGACTAGGTGGTAAGCGCGTCACCATTGGCAAACTGCCGATCGTGATGGTAGACACTGAAAAGAACCTGATCTTAATCGCCGGTTCCGTGCCCGGAAAGCGCGGCACCCTCCTGCGGATCGTACCTGAAGTTAGAGTTGGCAAGTAGGAGGATATTGAAAAATGACTAATTGCGTAGTACGCAACTGGCAAGGCGCAGAAGCTGGCTCAGCCACTCTGGAACTGAAAGTTGCCTCAGAAGAAAATGCTACCCACATCGTCCATCGGGCAGTGGTGCGGCAAATGAATAACGAACGCCAGGGTACAGCTTCTGCTAAGACCCGCGCCGAAGTTAAAGGTGGTGGTCGCAAACCTTGGAAACAAAAAGGTACAGGCCGCGCCCGTGCTGGTTCTATTAGGTCTCCGCTATGGCGGGGGGGCGGTGTAATTTTTGGGCCAAAACCCAGAGACTACAGCACTAAAATGAATCGCAAAGAAAGAAGACTGGCCATGCGCACAGCTTTCTTTAGTCGCGTAGATGAACTGGTAGTAGTAGAAGATTTTGCTAGCCAGTTTGCCAAGCCCAGCACTAAAGAAATGATCGGTGCTGTTCAGCGTTGGGGTGTTGTCCCTGGTCAAAGAGTTCTGTTGATTGTGGCTGACATGGCCGAGTCTGAGAACGTTTACCTGTCTGCCCGCAACCTCGATAAGCTCAAGCTGATTTCGGCTAATGGTTTGAACATATATGATGTGCTTCATGCTGATGTTGTGATCGTCACCAAGAGCGCTCTCACCAAGATCCAGGAGATATACAGTGACGACTAGAAGACCAGAACCGACCAGAATTGATTCTCGCGACTTGCCAGACGTTTTGCACAAGCCGATCATCACTGAAAAAGCTACCCGCCAAATGGAGCAAAACAAATTTGTTTTTGACGTTGCTCCTAAATCTACCAAGATTGACATTAAAGCGGCAGTGGAAAACATGTTCAACATCAAGGTGGTACGGGTTGATACCTACAACCCACCTCGACGTAAAAAGCGGGTTGGTCGCTTTGCTGGCTACAAGCCTCACTTCAAACGGGCGATCGTCACTGTAGCAGCAGGCCAAACTATTCCCATCTTCCCCGAACCATAGGATATTTCCACCAGAATAAAGCCTCAGTTCAGTCCTTTATTTCCATCTTTAGATTGAGTTAACTTATGGGTACTCGTTCATATCGGCCATATACCCCGAGTACTCGCGAAACCGTAATTTCTGACTTTGCAGAAATTACCGCGAGTAAGCCGGAAAAATCTCTCGTCGTCCACAAGCATCGTGCTAAAGGGCGCAACAACCGTGGTGTGATCACCAGTCGCCGTCGGGGTGGCGGCCACAAGCGGATGTATCGGATCATCGATTTCCGCCGTCAAGACAAACTAAATATCCCGGCGCGAGTGGCTGCGATCGAATACGATCCCAACCGCAACGCCCGGATTGCTTTACTGTTTTACCGCGATGGTGAAAAGCGTTACATCTTGCACCCATTAGGCTTAGAAGTCGGCACCGAAATTGTAACTTCGCCCGAAGCGCCGTTTGAAATTGGCAACGCTTTGCCTCTGGGTAACATTCCTTTAGGCACCATGGTAAACAGCATTGAGCTGGTTGCTGGCAAAGGCGCACAAATCGCCCGTTCTGCTGGTGCAGGCGCAACCATTATGGCTAAAGACGGTGACTATGTCACCCTTAAAATGCCTTCTGGTGAAATCCGCATGGTACGTCGAGAATGCTATGCCACCATTGGTCAAATCGGCAACACCGAAGCGCGCAACATGAGTGCCGGTAAAGCTGGTCGGAACCGCTGGAAAGGCCGCAGACCGAAGGTGCGCGGTAGTGTCATGAACCCTGTGGATCACCCGCACGGTGGTGGTGAAGGTCGGGCACCGATCGGACGCAGTGGTCCTGTTACACCTTGGGGTAAACCTACTCTTGGCTACAAAACTCGGCCAAAGAACAAGCTCAGCGACAAGCTCATCCTACGTCGTCGTCGCAAGTCTTCCAAACGCGGCAAGGGCGGTCGTCAGAACTAGTTACAGTTTTTCCAGTCGTTTATTTAAGCAATTACTATGGGTCGTTCACTCAAAAAAGGGCCATTCGTCGCTGACCACCTGATGACTAAGGTGGAAAGAATGAATGCCAGCGGTAAAAAAGAAGTCATCAAGACTTGGTCTCGCGCTTCCACCATCTTCCCCCAGATGATTGGCCACACGATCGCCGTTCACAACGGTAGACAGCACGTCCCCGTCTTTGTATCCGACCAAATGGTGGGTCACAAACTGGGAGAGTTCGCACCGACTCGCACCTACCGCTCCCATGCGAAGGGCGACAAAAAAGCAGGTAGATAACGCCTCTCACAGGAAACCACCATGGCAGTAACAGAAAAGAAAGTTGAAGTTAAGGCAATAGCCAAATATATTCGAATGTCTCCTTTTAAGGTGCGTCGAGTACTAGACCAAATTCGTGGTCGCTCTTATAGAGAAGCGCTGATTATTCTAGAATTCATGCCCTACAAGGCTTGTGAAGAAATCGTTAAGGTGCTGCGCTCCGCAGCCGCTAACGCTGAACACAACAATGGTATGGATCCCGCTAATTTAGTGGTCTCCACCGCCTTTGCTGACCAAGGGCCAGTGCTCAAGCGCTTCCGCCCTCGCGCTCAGGGACGAGCTTTTCAAATTCGCAAGCCCTCTTGTCACATCACTGTGGCAGTAGCGGCAGCCGATAAATAATCACTGGTAACTCAAAATGGGACAGAAAATAAACCCGATCGGCTTTCGCTTAGGCATTACCCAAGAGCACCGTGCTCGGTGGTTTGCTGAAGGTAAACGCTATCCATTAATCTTGCAAGAAGATTACAAAATTCGTCAGTATATTGAGAAAGACCCGGTGCTGAGCACTGCTGGTATTTCTAAAGTGCGCATTGAGCGCAAAGCTGACCAAGTAGAAGTAGAAATTCACACGGCTCGTCCCGGCGTAGTAGTCGGTAGAGGCGGTGCTGGAATTGACACTCTGCGCCAAGGTTTGGTAACTGCTTTGGGTGGTGGCAATCGCCAGATTCGGATCAACGTGATTGAAATCGCTAAGGTTGATGCTGACGCTGCTTTGATTGCTGAGTTTATTGCTCAACAGCTCGAAAGACGGGTTTCCTTCCGCAGAGTCGTGCGGCAGGCAATTCAGCGCGCCCAGCGTGCTGAGGTTCAAGGAATTAAGCTGCAGGTAAGCGGTCGCTTAAACGGTGCAGAAATTGCTCGGACTGAATGGACTCGTGAGGGTCGTGTACCTTTGCACACCTTGCGCGCTGACATCGATTACGCCTACAAAACTGCCTCCACTACCTACGGGATTTTGGGAGTCAAGATTTGGGTCTTTAAGGGTGAAATCATTCCTGGTCAAGAGCTGTCCGCTGCTCCTAACGATCAGCCGAAGCGTCGTGCACCCGGTGGTCGTCGTCGTCAGTTTGAAGATCGATCGAACGAAGAATAATCTCTTTGTATATCTCCCCTAATCTAGAGCCTAATTTAGAGCTATGTTAAGTCCCAGAAGAACGAAATTCCGCAAGCAGCAGCGCGGAAGAATGCGCGGTCTAGCGACACGCGGCTGTAATCTCAACTTCGGTGAATTTGGCCTCCAGGCGATCGAACCATCTTGGATCACCTCTCGCCAAATCGAGGCTTGCCGGAGAGCCATTAACCGCTATATGCGGCGTGGTGGTAAGGTTTGGATCCGAATTTTCCCTGACAAGCCTGTGACTATGCGTCCGGCAGAAACCCGGATGGGTTCCGGGAAAGGTTCTCCAGAGTTCTGGGTAGCCGTAGTCAAGCCCGGTCGAATCATGTTTGAAATTGGCGGTGTTGGTGAGCCGATCGCCAAAGAAGCTCTTCGCTTGGCTTCTCACAAGCTCCCGATTAAAACTAAATTCATAGCTAAACAAGTCTATGACGAGGAGGAAAGCTAATATGGCCCTATCTAAAGCTACTGAAATTCGCGCTCTCAGCGACCAGGAACTAGCCGATGGCATCGTAGCAATCAAGCGTGACCTGTTTAATCTACGGTTAGAAAAAGCTGTTGGTCGTCTCGAAAAGACCCACCAATTCAAACATGCTCGTCACAAGCTGGCACAGATGATGACAGTGGAGCACGAACGCAAAACTAAACAGTCTCAAGAAGCTGAATAACACTATGGCAGTTAAAGAACTAGTCGGTTTGGTCGTCAGCGACAAAATGCAGAAAACTGTAGTGGTAGCAGTGGAAAACCGCTCCGCCCACTCTAAATACGGCAAAGTAGTCGTCCGCACCAAAAAGTACAAAGTCCACGACGAAGAAAACCAGTGTAAAGCTGGTGATCGAGTACGCATTCAAGAAACTCGCCCCCTCAGCCGCACCAAGCGCTGGCAGGTTGCGGAGATCTTCAGCTAAAGCTCTTTAATTTGAAAGAGCACACCCTCCTGAAATCATCATGATCCAACAACAAAGTTATTTAAATGTAGCCGACAACAGCGGCGCGCGGAAGCTCATGTGCATTCGCGTAATCGGCGGCGGCAACCGTACTTTTGGCGGCGTGGGCGATGTAATCGTAGCCGTAGTCAAAGATGCGATTCCTAACATGGCCGTGAAAAAGTCTGACGTAGTGCGTGCAGTAATTGTCCGCACCCGTCACACCATGCGCCGAGATAGCGGCCAAAGCATTCGTTTCGACGACAATGCTGCCGTATTGATCAATGCTGACGGCAATCCCAGAGGCTCCCGCGTGTTTGGTCCAGTTGCTCGCGAACTGCGCGAGAAAAGCTTCACCAAAATCGTTTCCTTGGCACCGGAGGTATTGTAATGGGTAGACCTAAGCCCAAAGTCTTTTACAAAATGCACGTAAAAGCGGGTGACACTGTGCAGGTAATCTCTGGTAAAGAGAAAGGCCAAATCAGCGAAATCTTGAAATCTATCCCTGAAAAAAGCATGGTGATCGTTAAGGGCGTAAATATGCGTACCAAACACGTTAAGCCTACCCAAGAGAACGAATCTGGTCGGATCGATGTTTCCGAAGCGCCAATTCACAGCTCTAAAGTGATGCTCTATTCCAAAAAAGGCCAAGTGGCCAGTCGGGTATCTTACACTTACACTGCCGAGGGTAAAAAAGTACGGATGCTGAAAAAAACCGGCGAAATTATCGATTAATCAATTCAGTTCTGACCAAGCCCAGAACCAGCAATACAAATCATGTCACAAACATTCAAGCTCAATTATCAACAGGTCATCGTTCCCAAGCTGCAAGAGCAGTTTGGCTTCAAGAACGTGATGGAAGTGCCTAAAGTCATCAAAATCACCGTTAACCGGGGTTTGGGTGAAGCGGCCACCAATGCTAAAGCATTGGAATCTTCGGTAGCCGAAATTGCCAAAGTTACTGGTCAAAAGCCAGTAATTACCCGCGCGAAGAAAGCGATCGCTGGCTTCAAAATCCGTCAGGGTATGCCTGTCGGCGTAATGGTGACATTGCGTGGCGATCGGATGTATGCGTTCCTAGATAGATTTATTAATTTGTCTCTGCCTCGGATTCGAGATTTTCGCGGCATCAGCCCGAATAGCTTCGATGGACGCGGCAACTACAGCATCGGTATTCGGGAGCAGCTCATTTTCCCTGAAATTGAGTATGACCAAATCGATCAAATTCGCGGGATGGATATTTCTATCATCACCACCGCAAACAACGATGAGGAAGGACGTGCGCTGCTCAAAGCAATGCGTATGCCTTTCCGCGACCAATAGGCCACTAATCCCCAAGATATAAACAATGGCGGCACACGACACTATTTCAGACATGCTGACTCGGATACGCAACTCGAGCCTAGTCAAGCACCAAACCACCGAAATTCCTGCGACTAAAATGACCCGTAGCATTGCCAAAGTGCTGCAAAGCGAAGGCTTTATTGGGGAAGTTAGCGAAAGCGGCGAAGGCATTGAGTGTAAGTTGGTCTTGACCCTCAAGTACAAAGGCAAAACCCGACAGCCCATCATCACCGCTTTGCAGCGGGTGAGTAAGCCCGGTCTCCGGGTGTATTCTAACCACCAAGATCTCCCCAAAGTATTGGGTGGTATTGGCATAGCGGTAATTTCCACTTCTAGTGGCATCATGACCGATCGCGAAGCGCGCAAACAGGGCGTTGGCGGCGAGATTCTTTGCTACGTTTGGTAGACCCGTTCTCCCCTGATTCAAACTCAGCCCTGATTCAAGCTAGGTTGACACTTAATAAATTGACAAGGAGAAATCCCTAATATATGTCACGTATCGGCAAAAAACCGATCGCCATCCCGGCCAAAGTGGTGGTAATGATCGAAGACCGTAAGGTATCTGTTAAAGGCCCTAAGGGCGAGCTTTATAGAGAGCTGCCCACCGGCGTAGTAATCGCCAAAGATGGTGAAACTATTGTGGTCACGCGGGCGAATGAGTCCCGCACCGCTCGCCAACGTCATGGCCTCTGCCGGACATTGGTAGCAAATATGGTAGACGGTGTTTCTCAAGGATTCAGCAAAAAGCTAGAAATCCAAGGGGTCGGATACCGAGCTTCTAATCAAGGAACTAAATTAATTTTAAACGTAGGCTATAGTAAGCCCGTAGAAATTGAGCCACCAGCCGGGATTTCGATCGTGGCTGAAGGAAACACCAACCTGACGGTCAGCGGTATCGACAAAGAGCTAGTAGGTAACACTGCTGCTCGCATCCGCCAAGTACGTCCCCCAGAAGTATATAAAGGTAAGGGGATCCGCTATGCCGGTGAGGTTGTCAGACGCAAGGCTGGTAAATCAGGTAAGAAATAATAATTATGAAATTAACTCGCAAGGCTTCAACTCAGCGGCGACACTTCCGCGTCCGCAAACAGGTCAATGGCTCTGCCGATCGGCCTCGTTTAGCTGTATTTCGCTCCAACATGCACATCTATGCTCAGGTCATTGACGATGCCAAGCAGCACACTTTGGTAGCTGCTTCTACTGTTGATAAAGATCTGAAAAAGTTAGACACTGGTGCTAACAGCGATGCCGCTACTGCCGTCGGTAAATTAATTGCCGAACGTGCCCTGGCTTTAGGCATCAAACAAGTAGTATTCGATCGCGGTGGTAATTTGTACCACGGTCGGGTCAAAGCTCTCGCCGAAGCCGCCCGCGCTGCCGGTCTAGATTTCTAAATAAACTTAACCAATTAAAAAATCATGGCAAGAGACCAACAGCAGCAAGACAAGCCCGATAAGCAGGATAAGAATTCTCGCCGTAAGGGTGGGAATGACCGCGATCGCAAGGGTGGCAAAGAAAAAGATTCTGGCTACCAAGAAAGAATCGTCCAGATTCGCCGGGTAAGCAAGGTAGTTAAGGGCGGTAAAAAACTTAGCTTCCGCGCCATTGTGGTAATCGGTAACGAAAAAGGCCAAGTAGGCGTAGGCGTTGGTAAGGCCAGTGATGTAATCGGTGCAGTACGCAAAGGCGTAGCCGATGGCAAAAAGCACCTGATCGATGTGCCTTTAACTAAGTCCAACACTATTCCTCACCCGATCGTTGGTGAAGGTGGTGGTGCCAATGTCATGATGCGGCCAGCCGCACCAGGTACTGGAGTAATTGCGGGGGGCGCAGTACGTACTGTGTTAGAACTAGCTGGAGTCAAGAATATTTTGGCCAAGCAATTAGGTTCTGGTAACCCCTTGAACAATGCCCGCGCAGCGGTTAATGCGCTCAAGACTCTCCGTAGCTTCCAACAGGTAGCCGAAGATCGCGGTGTTTCCGTCGAAAGTCTGTTCGCGTAACCCCCAATTTAAACACTCTAAGCTGAAGTTAGTCCTATGAGATTAGATGATCTAAAACCAAAAGCGGGTTCTAAACACCGCAAACGCCGGATCGGGCGTGGTATTTCTGCCGGTCAAGGTGCCAGCGGCGGTTTCGGGATGCGCGGTCAAAAGTCCCGCTCCGGTAAACCAACTCGCCCCGGTTTTGAAGGTGGTCAAATGCCTTTGTATCGGCGCTTGCCCAAGCTGAAGCATTTCCCGCTGATTAACCGTAAGGAATATACAATTATCAACGTGAGCAAGCTAGCTGAATTGGCTGCCAGCACCGAGGTAACTTTAGAGTCCTTGATGGCTGTGGGTATTGTGACCACTAATGATGGCCCTTTGAAGCTTTTAGGTGATGGCGAACTGACAGTAGCCTTGACCTGTAAGGCCGCAGCGTTTACTGCTGGTGCTAAGGCTAAAATCGAAGCTGTCGGTGGCACCTGCGAAATAGTTTAGGCAAAGATACAAGTTTTATATAAATCGCCCCTGATCGGCTACTTAGCTGGTCGAGGGCGATTTGTTTTGATTATATCGTTCTACAAAGGTAAAGAGAGAGTTACAATAATTAATCAATCATTAATATTTGCGACTTATGGCAACCCATCGCTTTTGTTAGCTGTGGGAGGCAGGCCGCTTTAATCTCAAATAATACAGATATTCGATCAAGGAATTCTTTACGATGAATGCAGCGAGCAGAGAACGAGCGCCCAGCGCTCAAGAGACTTTTACCCAGATGGCGCAGACGGCAGGTCTGCGGGCAAGGGTGCTGGTGACGATCGGGCTACTAATTTTGGCTCGTTTGGGGGTGTATTTACCTTTACCAGGTATTGATAGACTGCGTTTTGCCGAAAGCTTAAAAAGCAACCAGGCGATCGGCTTTTTAGATATCTTTTCTGGTGGGGGGATTTCGGCAGTAGGGGTATTTGCCCTGGGTATTTTGCCGTACATCAATGCCTCGATCATTATTCAACTGCTGACTACTGCTTTACCAGCGCTGGAAAAGCTGCAAAAAGAAGAGGGTGAAGCTGGTCGTAGAAAGATCTCTCAGATTACTCGCTACGTGGCCTTGGGTTGGGGCATTATCCAAAGTGTGGGAATCGCCTTTTGGTTGAATAATTTTGCGATTACCCCCAGTCCATTGTTCGTTCCTAGTACCGCGATCGCTTTGGTAGCTGGTTCAATGTTCATTATGTGGATCTCGGAATTGATTACCGAACGGGGTATTGGTAACGGAGCATCGCTGCTAATTTTCATCAACATTGTGGCTGTCTTCCCTAAGTCTTTGGCGGATACTTTTGACCAGGCTAAAACCGGCGGCAACCAAGTGCTTATTAATGTACTGATTTTGCTAGCAGTATTTTTGGTGACGATCGTTTGTATCGTATTTATTCAAGAAGGCTCTCGTCAGATCCCAATTATTTCGGCCAAGCGTCAGGTTGGTCGGCGGCTATATCGTGAACGCACTAGCTATTTGCCCCTGCGTTTAATTCAGGGCGGTGTGATGCCAATCATTTTCGCTTCTTCGGTCATGGCTTTGCCTCAAGGTTTGTCTGGTTTCACCAGACCTGCTGAAGGAGTTACTCAAAATCAGTTTATGAGTGCCCTGCATACTGGTGCAAATGCTGTATCTACTGCTATGAACCCAGAAGGTCCTACTCCCTGGATTTATTTGGGTGTGTATATGATCTTGATTATCTTCTTTAGCTATTTCTATTCTACTTTGGTGGTTAACCCCATCGATATGGCGCAAAATCTGAAGAAAATGGGTGCTAGTATTCCTGGGATTCGGCCCGGTCAAGCTACTAGTAAGTACATCGAAGGAGTTTTGAATCGCCTGACTATCTTGGGTGCTTGCTTCTTGGGTGCCGTGGCTATTATTCCTGGCATTATTGAGTCTGCGTTACACATCACCACCTTTAGAGGTTTTGGTGCAACTTCCTTGCTAATTTTAGTAGGGGTGGCGATCGAGACGGCTAAACAAATTCAAACATACGTTATCTCTCAACGCTATGAGGGCATGGTGAAGCAGTAAAGTGAAACAGTAAAAACATGCACAACTTAAGCGATATAGCAACATTGGAGCGCAACGTAACTTGACCAGACTAATTTTCATCGGCGCACCGGGCGCTGGCAAAGGAACTCAGGCCGCTATTTTGGCCGAACACTTTCACATTCCCCATATTTCTACTGGTGATATTCTGCGGGCGGCGGTCAAAGACCAGACCGAACTAGGAATCAAAGCCAAAGAGTATATGGATGCCGGAGACCTGGTGCCCGATTCTTTGATTTTGGATTTAATCCGCGATCGGCTGGCTCAGTCGGATGCGGCAACTGGCTGGATTTTGGATGGCTTTCCTCGGAATGTGGCTCAGGCCGAGTTCTTAGATAAGCTGTTAGTTGAAATCAATCAGCACGACTATGTGGGCTTAGAGCTGTTTGTACCAGATGATATCTTGGTCGAACGCTTGCTGCTGCGAGGGAGAGCCGATGATAACGCCGAGACGATTCGCCACCGCCTAGGGGTGTATCATCAACAAACTTCACCCCTGACGACTTTTTACAAAAACCAACAGCGCCTGCGCCAAGTCAATGGTCATCAGGAGCTAGAAGTGGTTGCTAAAGACCTGCAAACTGCTTTGGCTTGAGACAAATAAGAAGTTAGCCGTTACCTGAGACAGATGACGGCTAATTTTGCTACAATGTGTCAGGTAGAAATACTGACAGCAGTCAACTTTGTTAAATTTAGAGGTATTCAAAGCTTGTCTAAACAAGACTTGATCGAAATGGAAGGCACCGTGACAGAGTCACTGCCCAATGCAATGTTCCGAGTAGATCTGGACAACGGCTTTAATGTGCTGGCGCATATTTCTGGCAAAATTCGCCGGAACTACATCAAAATTTTGGAAGGCGATCGAGTTAAGTGCGAACTAACTCCTTACGATCTGAGTAAAGGGCGCATTACTTACCGTCTCAAAAATCAGCGTGGTCGTTAGTTAACGTTAATCCTTGATTCTTTCCAGGGTCTATGGTATCGTTAGAGATTGGCATAGTGATTAATCGCTTTGTCCTAACGCCGAGCAGATGTGGCGGAATTGGTATACGCGCACGCTTGAGGTGCGTGTGGTCCTAGACCTTGCGAGTTCGAGTCTCGCTATCTGCATCGCACTAGCAACTTCCGGTGGCTTTCTTTATTATTAAGAGGCTACCGGAATTTGTTTTTTAAAAGAGTATTTTGATCAAAAAATGGCACCGTCTAGATCCAGTTTGGTCTAGTAATCCCTCAGAAGTCCAGTCAGGCTTGCCCCACAGTCAGTTACCACCAGCTTGGCAGTTGTTGCTCTTGGGTGATGGTTCACCGACTAGGCACCTGCAATTATTGACTGGTGAAGCCACTGAAGTGGACGTGTTAGATATGTCGGTGGTAGGAATGATTGATGATGGTGCACCGATCGAGCTACAAGAAGTGCCGGGGCCAAGATTGAGGCGACAAGTATGGCTCAGGACTGCTTCAGGGCAAAGGCTGGCCTATGCGGCTTCCTGGTGGAACGCTGAACATGTAGATGAATATTTGCAAAATCGCAGTCTGCCGATTTGGGCGAGTTTGGCGAGGCTCCGCACTGAACTCCATCGAGATGTGCGCGGCATTTACTGCGGCACTTCGCCAGCTCTGAGCAAGGGCTTTGGAGAGCCAGGAATTCTTTGGGGTCGGCACTATTTGTTTTGGCACCAGGGCAAGCCATTGACTTTGATCTATGAGGTTTTTTCGCCTTACTTACAGCGATATTTAGGCAAGCTGTGATGGAGATAGAATTCGGCCAGATTCCTGACGTGGGCTAAAAAATGATGGGCTTGATTCGTCTCAGGCAATCCTGTAACAAAAGCTCTGGACAAGCACCCTGATAAGTAGCCCTTCTGGCTCTAAAGTCAAGCGATCGCATTTGCTCTGTCATAATAACGCCGGTAACAGCTTCACCCTCTGGTATAACTACATAGAAAGGATTTTTCCTTTGGGTATTACTAATGGGGCAAACATAAGCAAAACCCATTTGTGCATTAAAATCGTCGTGGCTAATCACTAGAGCTGGTCGATTACCCATTTGCTCATGACCAGCCTGCGGATCAAAATCAATCCAAATAAAATCCCCACGTTTTGGAATGTACACTACCAAACCTCTTGCCCCATTGGTTTACCCCATTCCACTTCGCCGTCAGGTTCTTCGGTAATGCCTACCAGCAATTCATTTAGGGTAAATTCTGGTAATGCTTGAATGCGCTGTATCACCAATTTACCGCCCTCAACAGTGCACTCGATCGCATCATTGGGCTTTAGATCCAGTGCTTCAACGGCATACTTGGGAATCCGCAAAGCAAGAGAGTTTCCCCACTGGCCAATTTGTGACTTCATAATTTTATGTTCTCACCGCTTAACTTAGATATCTAAAGTATATCATAAATAATCTCTTGCTTTAAGTGTGTAGAGTCTTATGATATAAGTACAGGTTTTCTTATGGGTAGATACTATGGCTAATACTGTCCTGCAACAAACGGCGATCGAAGTCGATAGCTGGAATCCACCTTCACCACCTACAGATCTAATCTTTGACGATGGAGAGTCTTTGGAAACTAACCAACACCGAGTAGCGATGAATGTGCTGATTCGCTCTTATCAGCAATACCGCATCGCACAAACAGACTTTTATGTTGGCGGTAATATGTTTATTTATTACAGCAGTACCCAAGTCAAAAATCGTGACTTTCGCGGGCCAGACTTTTTTGTAGTACTAGATGTCGATGGAGAGCGAGAGCGGCTGGGATGGGTAGTTTGGGAAGAAGAAGGCCGCTATCCTGATGTGATCGTCGAGCTAATGTCGCCGAGTACCACCAAGGTCGATCTGGGGGTGAAAAAAGACTTATACGATCAAGTGTTCAAAACTCAAAACTACTTTGTCTATAATCCCTTTGATGCGACCTCTCTGCTTGGTTGGCATCGCAGTAACGCCTATCAAGAAATTGCTCCCGATGAGCGCGGCTGGCTCTGGTGTGAGAAATTGGGCTTGTGGTTGGGCACTTGGCAAGGGACAATCGACCGCGAGACGATGAATTGGCTGAGATTTTATGACTCAACTGGTGGATTGGTGCTCTTACCAGAAGAGGTAGCGCAGCAAAACGCTGAGATAGCGCAACAAAAGGCCGAAGCTGAGTTTCAACGTGCTGAGGCTGGGTCTCAACGAGTAGAGCGACTAGCGGCTCGACTGAGGGAGTTGGGTGAAAATCCTGACTTGCTCTGACTCAGAGTAGAATGTTTATGCGGAGTCTGTCTGATCTGGTTGATGAGACAGACTTTTGGGTTCTTTCGATCGACCATATTTTTTGAGAGCATCAGTTAGCCCCGGCTTTTCTTTGAGGCGTTTAACGAGAGGTCGAGCTATGCTTTGTCTAGGTTGCTGCGGCTAATTTTTCGAGCATGAGCTTAGAGCGCTGCATACTTTCGGGAACTGGCACAGGATACTTGCCATTGAAGCAGGCCGAGCAGAAGCGATCGATGCTTTGAGTAGTAGTTTCTAGCATCCCAGCTTCAGATAAGTAAGCTAAAGAATCTACCCCAATTTGCTCGGCAATTTCGGCCACGGTTTTAGTTGCAGCAATCAACTGATCTTGAGTATCGGTATCGATACCATAGAAACAAGGATGAGTTACTGGCGGCGAAGATATGCGCATGTGGACTTCGGTGGCACCGGCATCGCGGATGGCTTTGACGAGCTTGCGGCTAGTGGTGCCCCGCACGATCGAGTCATCTACAACTATTACTCTTTTGCCTGCTAAAACATCTTTAAGAGGATTCAACTTCATCCGAATGCCCGATTCGCGCATTTCTTGGGTGGGTTGAATGAAAGTTCTGCCCACATAGCGGTTTTTGATTAAGCCTTCCATATACATGATGCCAGAAGCCTGAGAGAAGCCGATCGCTGCCGGAATTCCGGAATCTGGCACTCCAATTACAATATCGGCATCTTGAGGAGCTTCTTTGGCTAACTGGCGACCGATGCGTAACCGGTAGCTATAAAGGCTCTCGGCGTTCATCCAGCTATCGGGACGAGCGAAGTAAATCATTTCAAAAATGCACAGCTTGGGGCTTGTAGCTTCTGCCCAGATGGTGCTAGCTAGGCCATCTGCTGTTGCCCAGACTAATTCGCCCGGTAACACATCGCGCAAATACTCGGCACCAATAATATCGAGAGCACAGGTTTCTGAGGCAAAAGCATAATGTCCGGGATGCTCTGGCCACATGCCAATTACCAAGGGTCTGATGCCGTTGGAGTCGCGGGCGGCAACAATGCCGGTAGGAGTAGCAATGGTCAGACTAAAAGCACCCTCACACATTTTGAGCGAGGTAATTAAGGCTGTTTGCCAATCTTGGCCTTCGTTGACTTCGTTGGCCATCGCCAAAGCGATCATTTCTGAATCAGTGGTGCTCTGAATATCCCATTTCTTTTTTGTTAAATGCTCTTTGAGTGCTAGCACGTTTACCAAATTGCCATTGTGCGCCAGTGCCAAGCCACCCAAGCGGGTATCAACTGTCGCCGGTTGAGCATTGACCCGACGGCTAGAGCCAGTGGTAGAGTAGCGAGTGTGGCCGATCGCCCAGTTACCACCTAATTCCTCTAAAATCTCGGGCTTAAATACCTGAGAAACCAAGCCCATATCTTTGTAGTGATGCATGGTGTCAGCAGTCATGGTGGCAATGCCCGCTGATTCTTGGCCGCGATGCTGGAGAGCATAAATGCCAAAATAGGTTAATTTGGCGACATCTTGGCCTGGGGCATAAACTCCAAACACTCCACAAGCTTCCTCGGGTTTATCGGCAGCGGTCTCTTGAGGGAAAATAGAGTCATGGGGGATCATTCAGGCAACACTCCAGCAGCAAAGGGTGATTTCAATCTTAGCTTAACAAATGCTTAACAATTACTTTTCGTGAGCCTATTTTTCCGATCTTCAGCAAATCTTCCCAATTCCTTTCCAGATCTGCCGTTACACCATTAGTTTCTTAGTGTTTCTATGAATGACTCGAACTCAATTGCCCAAAGATTAGCCACCATCCGTGAGGAGATCCCTCCAACTGTCAAATTAGTTGCCATTAGTAAAGGGGCAACCATTGAGCAAATGCGAGAAGCATACGCAGCAGGACAGCGTGATTTTGGGGAAAGCCGGATTCAGGCAACGATCGAAAAGCAAGCGGCCTTGGCTGACCTGCCAGATATCTGTTGGCACCTCATTGGTCAACTACAGAGTAATAAGGTGCGCAAAGCCGTGCAGATGTTTGATGTGATTCATTCGGTGGATAGTTTAAAGCTTTGCCAGCAGATCGATCGAATAGCTGGAGAGCTTGGTAAGTCGCCTCAAGCGTTTTTGCAGGTAAAAATGCTGCCCGATCCCCAGAAATCTGGTTGGTCAGAGGCAGAATTATTAATAGATTTGCCAGAGATAAACAAGTGTGAATTCGTGAAAATTGACGGTTTAATGTCGATCGCGCCTTTGGGATTAAGCAAACAAGAATTGGTGTGCTTGTTTACGTCAGTGAGAGATTTACAAAACAAAGTAAATAAATGCAATTTTTTATCCATCAACTTAAAACACTTGTCCATGGGAATGTCTCAAGACTACCAGCTAGCTGTAGCGGCTGGTTCTAGCATAATTCGAGTCGGCAGTAAAATCTTTGCCTATCAAGAAAAAATAATAAAGTAGCTGCTACGTACTATCAAATTCATGTGGCTCTATAGAATCTTACGGAAAACCCAACTTTTTTTGTGTTCAACCGGCTAGATTTTAATAATCTTTTCTGTTAATTTGTCTTTCATTGATTGTTTTTTGTAATTCATACAGATTGTTGTGTGTAAGTAATCAGCGCATAGAGTTGAACTAAAGACCCACAATTTTTTGTGAAATCTTAAGAAAAACCGTATTTTATAGCCTTCAATAAGATTTGTGTTAACCTCATTTTAATCACCTCCAGGAGCATCACCACCGTGAGTTTTCTTAGCAAACTAAAAGATATCGTCGGCCTCAACGATCAAGACGAGTACGATTACGAGTACGAAGATGTAGAACAGCATCATGGCTATGCTGACTACGCCGCTCCAGCGCCTGCTGCCCCAGCAGAGGCTCCTACTGCTCGTACTTCTTTCAACGCCGAGTTGAGATCTAAGGCTAGTAACGTTATTGGTATGCCCGGTGTATCTCATGGCGCATCAGAAATGGTGTTGATTGAACCCCGTGCTTTTGAAGAAATGCCTCAGGTTATTGATGCTTTGCGCCAGCGCAAATCAGTAATTTTGAACATGACCTTGATTCGTCAAGAAGAAGCTCAGCGCGCCGTAGATTTCGTGGCTGGTGGTACTTATGCCATTGATGGTCACTACGAGCGCATTGGCGATAATATTTTCTTGTTCACTCCTAGCTGTGTTCAGGTCAGCACTCCTACTAACGTTTTAAACGAAGTAGTTCAAGCTCCTGCTCGCACTCATCGTTCAGTAACTCCTGGTAATCCTTGGGCTAGCGAAGCGATCGCTCAGTAGAGCAATCTGGCTGTGCAGCAAATTGCTACCGTTTACTAGCTGGAGACTGCATTGCGAAAGGAACTTGGAATCGTTGGAGGCGGGGTAATGGCAGAAGCTATTATTTCCCGCCTTCTGACTGTCGGCATATATCCAGCCGAGGCTGTGATAGTGAGTGATCCTTTAGGGGATCGCCGAGAATTTTTACATCAGCAGTACGGTGTAACCGTTACTGGTAATAATCAAGAGGTGGTGGAAGCTGCCTCTATTGTTTTGGCGGTTAAACCTCAGGCGCTGCGATCGGCTGTGAATGGTTTAAAAGTTTCGGCGGACAAATTAATCATTTCTATTTTGGCGGGGGTAAGCCTGAGCCAACTGGAGGGAGTTTTCTCTCAACAATCAATTATTAGAACCATGCCCAATACCCCGGCAACAGTAGGGGCTGGGATGACGGCGATCGCTGGGAATGAGCGAGTCACCGATGTTCAATATGCTTTGGTCAGCAATATATTCCAAGCAGTTGGTAAGGTAGTCCAGGTTTCGGAGTCGCAGCTTGATGCTGTTACCGGACTCTCTGGATCTGGCCCGGCCTATGTAGCTTTGATGGTAGAAGCTTTGGCTGATGGTGGTGTGGCCGCTGGTTTACCCAGGGCAATGGCGCAAGAATTGGCGCTGCAAACTGTTTTGGGAACTGCACAGTTATTAGATCAGCAGCAGTTGCACCCGGCAATTTGCAAAGATCGGGTGACAAGCCCTGGTGGTACGACCATTGCTGGCATTAGAGCCTTAGAAAAAGGTGGGTTTCGATCGACCATCATAGAAGCCGTGATTGCTGCTGCTAATCGATCGAAGGAGTTGAATCAGGGCTGAATAGAATTACTTGGGCTGGATGAATTTAATTTTATCTATATCAGTGGCTGTGATTAATGCGCCCATATAGTTAATCGGTAAACTGATGGGGTGTAGTTGCCAACTTTGGTGGTTGGGGGCTTGGATAATTTTGGGGTTTTTGCTATCCATGCTAACTTCTACTGCTGACAATGGGGTGTAGAGTCCGGTGCCGATCGCTTTCAAGTAAGCTTCTTTTACTGTCCAGGTGCGAAAAAAAGCGGCTGATTGCTCTGATGGGGGCAACTTCTGCCATGTGGCAAATTCGTTGGAGGTGAAGAAACGCTGGATAATGCCGGAGAGTTCCATCGATCTGATCCGTTCGATATCAATACCTATTGGTCGATCGCTGATAGCGTAAACCACCAAATCGCCGCTGTGGGATAGGTTAAATTCTATGCCGGCCACTTGGGGCTTCCCGTGAAGACCAGTAGAGATTTCAATTTTTGGGGGCGATTGATCTAAATAGCTTCCTAGAATTTGACGCAGCTTTGCCCGCGCTACGATTTTGTGCTGACGCACATGGGGCAGCCGGCAGTGATCGCACAAAGCTAATTCAGCGGGAGTCAAAAACTTGGTAAGAGTAGCTACTTCGATTTCGGTTAAATCTAAGCGATCAATCCATACTTCTGCCCAACCACTAGCCCCCATAATATTCATGACTAACAAAAGGAATATCCACGATTTTGCCGGTGGTATTGCCCACTTGGACTTGCAGACCCACCCCGCCTGCTTTAGATTTGAGATATACCAGACCGCGCTGACCGCAACAGCTAGTCAGAGTGCCAACTTTAGTGTCGTTCAAAATCAAGTCACTGCCGATTTCTGCTGATCCCTGTAGTTCGATGCCCCAGAGATATTGCTTAACTCCTTTATAGGTGTTGAGACGGGCGATCGTTTCTTGGCCAATGTAGCAGCCTTTGGTAAACGAGATGGTCTGCCATAGCCCAACTTCAAGGGGATTATAATCTGCTGTTAGTTCTCGGTCAACTGCCGGCCGCCCCTGGCGAATGCGCAGTTCTTCCCAGCATTCTTCACCGCCGGGGATAGCACCAAGAGCGACTAGTTTTTGCCAAATTTGGGGGGCGGCAGTATCCATAAACAAGGTGTAGCCCGGTAGACCAAGGCCAGAGTCGGCGACGATGCGTACTGGAGTGCCGTCGATATCTATGGTTTGTTGGAATCCGCTGGGGATTTCGGCGGCGGCGAGGATTTGGAGGCTCTGAGGGCCAACTAGGCTAAAAGCTGCTTGGGTGGTCTTTTGGATGGTCACTTTGTCTGCAAAAAAGATGTATCGATCGAGCAGTTGAAATATGGCATTTTCTTGACCAGGGGAAACCATTAGCAGCACTGCGTTTTCTAAAATTAAGGCCAAAGCTAGGTCGATCGTTCTGCCGGTGGAGTTGACGAAGACAGTGTTGCAGCTCGATCCGGGTTCGAGGGCGTTGAAGTCGGCGGTGCTTTGGTTGTGTAAAAAGCGCAGTCGGTCTTCGCCGCTGACTAAGATTTGTCCCCAATGTGATCGATCGACCAACATTGCTCCAGAGTTGGCAGCTTCTAAAGCCTGAGCATTGTTACCAAAGCTGGCTGGGATGGCCGGATATTGGGCATCGAAGGTTGCGCCTGGGCTGGTGTGGTGAATAGCAAGGTCGCTCATAGATATAGTAAAAGCTGTAGTTCTCTTCAGATCCTACAGCTTGGGTGGCTTTAAGATTAAGTTGTCTGGTAATGGACTTCAAGAAGAGGCTTTGTATACCAGCCTCCTTTAAAATCGAACCCGTTGCCAATTAAAGCAAATACAACAAGATAAACAGAATAATCCAGATGACATCAACGAAGTGCCAATAAATTTCGGCGGCTTCTACTCCAAAGTGACTAGTGCTACTGTAGTGGTCAGCGCTTTTGATAGAACGCCATAGCACCGCCAACATCAACATCACACCCACCAATACGTGTAAGCCGTGGAAGCCCGTTAGCACATAGAAAGTACTTGCAAACAAATTAGTCCGCAGCCCAAACTCCAAGTGCATGTACTCATATACTTGGCCACAGAGAAACACGACACCCATTAGCGCTGTAATACCAAACCACTTGCGCAGTCCGGCCACATCGTTCTTTTTAATTGCCGAGTCTGCCTGGTGAATCACCAAACTACTCGAAATCAAAATTACCGTGTTAATTCCTGGCAACAGCAGCTCTAACTTCGGAGTGCCCTCTGGTGGCCACACTGGAGCCACCGCCCGAAAAGTTAAATAAGCTACGAATAGCCCAATAAACAGCGCACTCTCTGCAACCAGAAACATGAATAAACCGAAGATTCGGAGATCGGGGTGTTCTTCGTGGCCGTGGGCAACTGCTACACTCTCGGCGGTGCCAGAGATTTGGATGGACTGGTTTTTGTTATCGATCGAACCCTGCATAAAATTCTAGACGGTAAAGGACGTTTGATATTTGAAATTAACTCGCGATTGTCGCCAAGTGCTCTTCTTCTTCTACCCCATAGTCATAAGGGCCAGTAGTAAGAACAGGTAATACCTCAAAGTTTTCGATTTCTGGTGGAGAGCTAGTCATCCATTCAAAAGTCAAAGCATTCCAAGGATTATCGGGAGCTTTTTCGCCCTTAAACCAACACCATAAAGCATTGACCAAGAACGGCACCGTAGAAACCGCCAATAAATAGCTGCCCCAAGTACAAACCTGGTTCAGAGTTTGAAACTCCGGCGCATACATCGCAATCCGGCGAGGCATACCTTGTAGACCCAAAATGTGCATGGGTAAAAACGTGACGTTAAAACCTACAAAAGTCATCACAAAATGTACCCTGCCCCAGAATTCGCTATACATTCTGCCGATCGCTTTAGGATACCAGTGATAAATTCCAGTAAAGATCCCAAATACCGAGCCACCAAACAACACATAGTGTAAGTGGGCAACTACAAAGTAAGTATCGTGAACATGAATATCAAAAGGTACGGCTGCCAACATTACGCCACTGATGCCACCAACCACAAAAGTAGATAAGAAACCCATCGCAAATAGCATGGGACTATTTAGGGAGATTTTGCCGCCCCACATCGTGGCTAACCAACCAAAGACTTTGATCCCTGTGGGTACCGCAATGATCATCGTCGTGATCATAAAAAACATCCGTAACCAAGCTGGAGTACCACTGGTAAACATGTGGTGTGCCCAAACAATGAGACCCAAGAAGCTAATGGCTAAGCTGGAATAGGCGATCGCACCATAACCAAAAATTGGCTTGCGGGAGTGGATGGGAATAACTTCCGAGATAATGCCAAAGAATGGCAGCACCATAATATAAACGGCAGGGTGAGAGTAGAACCAAAACATGTGTTGGTAAACTACCGGATGACCGCCACCAGTGGGGTTAAAAAATGCCGTACCCGCCAATAGATCAAAGGAAAGCAAGATCAAAGCACCAGCCAAAATCGGTGTAGCAATTAAGATTAAGGCCGAAGTTGCAATCATTGCCCAACAGAACAAGGGCATTTGCATCATGCCCATGCTGGGCACCCGCATTTTGAGAATGGTGGTCATAAAGTTGATCCCACCCAAAATGGAGGAAGTCCCACCTAGGAGCAAACTAAAAATCCAGATAGCTTCGCCCACTTTACCAGTGGTCAAACTCAAGGGAGGATAAGAAGTCCAACCTGCCTGGGCGGTGCCAAAGTAGAAGCTACCAATCAGCATTACACCGGCTGGGGGCAGCATCCAAAAGGCTACAGCGTTCAGCTTCGGAAATGCCATGTCTCGTGCCCCAATCATTAAGGGGATCAAGTAATTAGCAAAAGCCCCGGTGCCTGCTGGCACGATCCACAAAAAGATCATGATCGTGGCGTGCATGGTAAACATGCTGTTATAGAGCGCCGGATCTACCAAATCGGGATCGGGAGTAGCAAGTTCAGTCCGAATACCTTCGGCCAGCAAGCCACCTACCAAGTAGAAAAAGAAAGACATCACCATATATTGGATGCCAATCACCTTATGGTCGGTATTAAAGGTGAAATAATCTTGCCAACGGCGTTCGCCGTGGCCGTGGCTGGGAGATGATTGCTCCGCAACAGGTGGGAGAGAAATATTGGCAGTCATGATTTAGCTATCTAGGTGGATGTGGTTTTTGGCTTGCTGGTCACGTACCAACTTGGCAAGCATTTCGGTTCTTACACCCATCTCGTGGGCATAGGGAGCCAGATACTCGTGGGTGGGCATAGTGGCCGGATTCATGGATTCGATGGAGGCCAAGGTACTCTGCATTACTGCCGATCCGGTAGTTTCAGCAGGCTGAATTTGGCTGGCAACCCAAGTGTCGTAGTTTTCTTGAGTTTCAACGATCATATTAGTGACCATCGAACCATGGTAGCCGCCACAAAGCTCAGCACAACGAATTGGATAGGTGCCAACCTTATTAGAAGTGAAGCGTAGCTGAGTGATTTCGCCAGGAATAGTGTCTTGCTTCAGGCGCAGTTGGGGAATCCATAAAGCATGGATCACGTCATTGGCCTTGAGAGTCAGCTTGACTTCTTGATTTACCGGCACATGCAGTTCACCGGCGGTGATATTGGTGTTGGGGTAGTTGAAGATCCAGGCATATTGCAAGCCGGTGACATTCACGTTTACCGCTGCTTCTTTGCCCTGACTAGCAGGAGAAGCACCGATACCGCTGGCGGTCATGCCCTCCATTGCTTTCATATCCATTCCAGGCATTTCTGCGGCCATTGCGGAGTTTTTGCCCCCGTGCATGGCGTGCATATCGTTGGCAGCCGAGGGATCGAAGCCGCCCATTTCGCCGTAAATCTCGAAGCTATATATAGAGATCCAGAGCACGATCGCAGCGGGGATCGCTGTCCAGAAAATCTCTAGGGGCACATTGCCTTCGATCGCTGGCCCATCGGTGTCGTCGCCTTTTTTGCGGCGAAACATAATGGCAGAATAGACAATAACGCCTTGCACAATGATGAACAAACCGGTGGCGATCGCCATCATGGCATTAAAAAGCGCATCCACGTGGGTGGCTTCGACCGATGCTGCCACCGGCATCAGACCATTGTTGTAGCCGTACCACAGGCTCACTACGGTCAGCAAGATTCCGGCGACCAGGGTCAGAATAGAATTTGGGATACTTGTCATGTTTTATAGATACCGTATCGATTAGCTTGAAAAGTTCGCGAATCCAATGCACAGCAAATAAACACATGATCGAATGTCAGTAACACACTAACTCATGTAAACAGAATGCAATGTTTCCGGCATTACTGCTAATCTACCGTAGACTTTTGGAAAACTCCCTTATCCGTTAACAATCTTCAGAATTATTTAACTATCGATCGCTTTTGTGCAGAGTAGTTGTTTCGATTTGTTAAGAGTTGAATTTACCCCCCGCGATCCCCAAGTGGGAGTGCTAGCTTATGATAACTTGCGACAAAAGAAAATCCTTGACTAGTTTTGTTCTCTACAATTCTAGGCACTTTTGTTAAAAGATTCCATTGATTCTTTTCACTAGCTCCCTAGGGAGGTACTGTGAGGTTTATCCAGGTAAAATCTATTTAAAATTACCAGTCGCTGGTAAAAACCTGTAAAGGTAAAAACATTGTAGAAATCAGCTATGTCAGATTCCACTTTTACGCCGAATAGTCAGTCTCCCCGTGCGTCTTCGAAGACATCTTTGCCGGTAGATGCTGCTAGCAAAATTTATCAGTCGGTCTGGAAAATTGCGGTGGCCACCTGGCTGTTAATGGCCGTGGGTAGCGCTACTAGAGTTATGAATGCTGGTCTGGCCTGCCCAGATTGGCCACTCTGCTATGGTCAGGCGGTGCCTCTTCAGCAGATGAACTTACAAGTTTTCTTGGAATGGTTCCACCGTCTAGATGCTGGCTTGATTTTGCTGAGTACTATGGCACTTTGTGGTCGATCTTGGTGGAGCCGCAAGTCTTTGCCAGCTTGGCTGCCGGTAATGTCCACGGTGGCGCTGCTGCTGATTTTAGCTCAAGCGGCACTGGGTGCTTTTACGGTCACTGAGCTTCTGCGATTCGATATTGTCACCGCTCATCTGGGAACTGCGCTACTGTTCTTCTCGGTGCTGCTAGTAGTTAGCAGCAGTTTATCAGCGGCAACTGGTGTTAGTAGCAAATGGTTAACGGCCTCCGCCGGGATCAGCGCTTTCCTCATTTACGGCCAGAGTTTACTCGGTGCCCTAGTGGGGTCCCAATGGGCTTTGCACCAGTGTTTTGGCAACGACAGACTTTGTGGCGTGATGAATAGTCATCTTTGGGGTGTGATTCCAGCAACTCTCAGCGTATTGCTGTTCTTATTGTTGGTTTGGCGCACTGCGGGTTTGAGCAAGGTGTTACGCCAGCTTGGTGGCAGTGTGGCACTGCTGACTATTTTACAGATTGCTTTAGGGATGGCGACGTTTCGACTGCATTTACAGGCCGCGACTCTCACGGTGGCTCATCAATCGATCGGGGCATTACTCCTAGGCACCCTGGTTATCTTCACGACTCTCTCTTTCAGGATGCAGTCTGGTCAGTCTGTTTCGACTCAGCTCAAATCTGTTTAATCTTCACCCAGTTTAATTCTACTCAGTCTAATTTTACTCAGTGCGAACCCTCTTCATCTCGCCCTGAATCAACTGCTCATCTATCTTCGTTTTAGAGACGACTTAAATCATGCAAGAAATGCTCAAGAGTTCTAACTGGCAAGAAACCGTTCGCAGTTACTATCAACTCACTAAGCCCAGAATTATTCCTCTGCTGCTAATTACCACTTCCGCTTCAATGTGGTTAGCAGGCGAAGGTACTGTCGATCCGCTGTTGCTGTTGGTGACTAATCTGGGTGGTACTTTAGCGGCGGCTTCTGCTCAGACTTTGAATTGTATTTACGATGGTGATATCGATTATGCAATGGAGCGTACTCGTTCTCGTCCAATCCCCTCAGAGCGGGTACAGTCTAGCCATGCGTTGATCTTTGCAGCGGTTTTAGCTGCGCTGTCTTTCTGGCTGCTGGTGACTTTCGCTAATTTGGCGGCGGCGCTGTGGACTATGGCGGGGATCGGTTTTTATGTAGTGGTCTATACCCATTTTTTAAAGCGTCATACTAGCCAAAACATTGTAATCGGCGGTGCGGCTGGGGCGATTCCGGCTTTGGTAGGTTGGGCTGCGGTGACTGGCCATGTGAACTTGACGGCTTGGCTACTGTTTGCGATCGTCTTTATTTGGACTCCTCCTCATTTTTGGTCTTTGGCGCTAATGCTGAAGGATGACTATGCCAAGGTGGGGATTCCGATGTTGCCGGTGGTGGCTGGGGCGGAGGAAACTACTAATCAGATTGGGCTATATACTCTGCTGCTGGTGCCAACCACTGGTTTGTTGGTATATCCGTTGGGTGTTTCGGGCGCTGTCTATGGTGTCTCGGCATTCATTTTGGGATTAATGCTGTTTCAACGGGTACAAGAGTTGATGGCTGAACCAGAAAGCCGTGATCGGGCAAAGTCTCTCTTCAAGTTCTCGATTCTCTATCTTATGGTGCTCTGTACTGCTATGGTGGTAGACAGTCTACCTGTGGTTCATCAGTTAGATGCTCAGATTTGGCAGGTGGGTCAAAACTTTGCTCAATCCATTAGTCATTTTGCTCTGGGTTTGCTGCCGCAGAATTTCTAATAACACATGCAATATCAGAAGACTTCAATAGAGTGCAATGGGAGTTAGCTATGATGCTAAGTAAACATGAGGATCACCACCTATGGACTTTTGGCAACAGGTACAGACCCTCTCTCACGAAATCAGCAAAGAAGTAGGCGATCGACTGCTCACTGACTTTGGTAGCGCCACCGCTGAAACCAAATCTGATGGCAGCCTAGTCACCCAGTCCGATCGATGGGCAGATAACTTCATCAAACAAGCGCTATTAAAAGCCTTCCCCGATCACGCCGTCCTAAGCGAAGAAGACTTTCACCTCTTCACTGATACTCCTTGGACGTGGGTAATCGACCCGATCGATGGCACTACTAACTTTGCCCGAGGAATGCCCTTGTGGGGAATCTCGATCGGTCTGCTCTATCATGGGCACCCAGTATTTGGTCATGTATACTTCCCACCAATTCAGCAATCTTTCTATGGCTACTGGCCGGGGGAAAGTGGCCTAGAAATGCCAACTGGTGCCTGGTTAAACGGTAAATCTATCCATACCACCCGCGATCAGCCCAGCAGCAGCCACCTGTTTGGAATTTGTGCTCGGAGCACCGCGATCGTTCAGCATCGAGTGCCCGCTAAGCTGCGGATGGTGGGCGTGACAACTTACAGCTTTTTATCAGTAGCCGCCGGTTTTATGATGGGAGCAGTGGAGTCTACTCCTAAGATTTGGGACTTGGCGGCAGTCTGGCCAATTTTTCATGCCGCAGGTGGTCACTGGGTTTCTTTGTCTAACAAAGATATTTTTCCGGCGGATATTGGGCGGAATTATGGCAACTACCCTTTGCCCAGCATGGTTTTGGCTCGCGCCAATATCACAGGCATTTTTGAACCAGCGGTACGCACCGGGCTAGGGTTGCCAGGGAACTTCTGTATGCTGTAGACTTGTAGATTGCGTCTTACAGTTGAGATAAATCATGCCTAAACTCAAATCCCGCCGCGCTGCCGCCAAACGGTTTCGTGCCAGCGGCACCGGCAAAATCATGCGCCGCAAGGCTTTTAAGAGCCACTTACTAGCTCACAAGAGTCCTACTCGTCGCCGGAATCTTTCTAAGATTGCGGTTGTCAGTGAAGTAGATACCGATCGGGTACGTGGCATGTTGCCATATTTGTAAGCTCGGCTCACAGATCCCATTCAGTTAGCTTGGTAGCTTGAGGAATCAAGATTTTTATTAATCTTTAGGTACCGTAGAGCCATCAAAACCAAATCACCATCGACTAACACCTCCAAATAAATGACCAGAGTAAAACGCGGTAATGTTGCCCGCAAACATCGCAACAAAATTTTAAAACTAGCCAGCGGTTTCAGAGGATCACACTCTAAACTGTTCCGCATAGCCAACCAGCAGGTCATGAAAGCCCTGCGGAATGCTTACCGCGATCGGCGCAAAAAGAAGCGGGACTTTCGTCGGCTGTGGATTGCTCGGGTAAATGCTGCGGCTAGAATGCACGGCACTACCTACAGTCGTCTGATTGGTGGCATGAAAAAAGCCGATATCCAATTGAACCGCAAGATGCTAGCGCAGATGGCGATCCAAGATATGGCCGGATTTGAGCAAGTGGTAAAACTAGCCATGGCTGCCAAATAAACTCCGGAGAATACTCCACTTCAATTTAGGAGAATACTCCATGCAAAGTCAGCTACGGATCTTTTTAGTACTGGGGCTGGCTTTGTTGTATTTGGCTCCCGCTTCGGCAGAAACACTCAAAGGTGTGCGGCAGCGAGGTCGGCTGATTGTGGCAGTAAAAGACAATACTCGTCCCTTGGGTTTTAAAGATCAGCAAGGGCGTTTGCAAGGTTTAGAAATAGATATTGCCCAGCGATTATCAACAGAAATTTTGGGACAGCCCGATCGAGTAGACTTGATACCAATCAATAATCAAGATCGATTGCAAGTTTTGTTCGATCGCAAAGTAGATGTAACTATTGCTCGTTTGGGCATAAATCGCGGTCGATCGCGGGTGGTAGAGTTTAGCAAGCCTTATTATCAAGATGGAACGGGGTTGTTAACCAATAGCGCTAAAGTACAAAAACTAGCCGATTTAGCCGGACAACCAGTAGCAGTAATTCAGTCTTCGGTTAGCTCATATCCAGTAGCAGAAAATATTCCAAGGGCAAAACTAGTGCCGGTGGGCAGTTATGCAGGAGCAAAAAAGCTGTTAGATGAGGGTAGAGTAGTTGCTTTTGCGGCAGATTATAGTTTGCTGGTGGGTTGGGTACAGGAATTTCCGCAGGGGTATCGACTGTTGCCAGAAAAGCTGAGCGTAGAATCACTGGCAATCGCTATGCCTAAAGGAATCCAGCATCAGGAGCTAAGAGAGTTTGTGCAGGAAGCGCTCGATCGATGGAAGAAGGAAGGTTGGCTCCAAGAGAGAATCCGTTATTGGGGTTTATAGCTATGAAATTTTTAATCGATCGAATCTCTTCGCCCATGGGCATTCTGCTGCTAGTTTCTGATGGTGAAAGTCTATGCGCATTAGATTTTGCTGACTATGAGACGCGGATGATGGGGTTATTGCAAAAACGCTATGCCTCGGTGGAGTTGGTGGAGGCGATCAATCCGCAAGGATTTAGTAGTAAAATTGTGGCTTATTTAGCTGGAGATTTTGGTAGTTTAAATAATATTCCTGTGAATGCTGGCGGCACCGATTTTCAGCGGCTAGTTTGGCAGGAACTACGCAAAATTCCGGTTGGGACAACGCTTACCTATGGAGAACTAGCGACCAACTTAGGCAAGCCCACCGCTTCTAGAGCTGTAGGCATGGCCAATTCACTAAACCCCGTAGCGATCGTGGTGCCTTGTCATCGGGTGATTGGGGCTAAAGCAAAACTCACGGGTTATGCCGGAGGGTTAGAACGCAAACAGTGGTTACTAGAGCATGAAGGAGTTTGTCGTCAAAACGTTCAGGGAAGCTTGGTATACAATTAGGAACCTGAACCCGGAATGGAGCTATGAACGATCTAAATAATTTGTGCCCACCAAAAGAGATCGCCGCGATCGATGCTGATGGTAAATCGATCGGCTTCAACATGCCTTCTGAGCCACTGACCTGTTCACTTTTAAGGGTTCTTGCTGCATCTAAGCCCGCTGGCAATTTCTTAGAGCTGGGTTCTGGGACAGGGGTGTCCACAGCCTGGATTTTGGATGGAATGGATGTAAATTCTCGGTTAACGACGATCGACAATGAAGAATCTCTGTTACAAATTCTGAGGCAACATTTGGGTTCAGATCCCAGGTTAACGGTGGTTTGTGGGGATGGGGATCAGATTGTGCCATCCTTGGCTGGACAAGAGTTTGACTTTATTTTTGCCGATGCTTGGCCGGGTAAATATCGCTTTCTTGATAAAACATTGTCACTTCTTAAATCAGGTGGAATTTATGTGATCGATGATATGTTGCCTCAACCCAACTGGCCAGAGGGACACGAGCAAAAAGCTACTGCTTTGATTGCCGACCTAGAAAACCGTAGTGATCTAAAGTTGGTCAAAATGTCTTGGGCTAGTGGCATTATCTTGGCAACGAAGCTTTAGTTTTGGAGAAGTAAGTATGGAAAATCTGAAGCTGCTGTTTGTCTGTGGCAAAAATATGTTGCGTAGCCCTACGGCTGAAGCCATATTTGCGGAATATCCTGGACTAGAAGTGGATTCGGCAGGAGTCGATCGAGATGCTGAAACACTATTAGGAGTTGAGGCCATTGAATGGGCAGATATTATTTTTGTGATGGAAAAAACTCATTTGCGTAAACTGCGCACCAAGTTTAAATCAGACCCCTGCCTGCGTAATAAGCGACTTGTCTCTTTAGATATCCCTGATAACTATGAATACATGCAACCAGAACTGATCGATTTGCTTAACCGGAAAATTATTCCCTTACTAGGTACTTTTGCAGCTCAAGATAGCTGATTTACTTCTCCGATTCAATAGCGATTTATAAAGTTGGATGGCCGCGTCTTGGGCTGTAACGACTGTGAGATGTATTCTACGCAAGTCAGTATCTCGTCGAGCACGTATAAGGACTTCGATTGTAAGTGCCCGTGCGAAACCACGCCGCCGAAAATCAGGTCTAACATAGAGTCCAGCTATAAAACCACGATGCTTTTCATTCACTTCGTCAAAACGTGAAAAGCGAATGGTGCCGACAAGAATATCATCCGAAAAAGCTCCAAGAATATATGTATCTTCAGATTCTTGGAGACGTGAAGCCACTGCTTCGAGTGTGAGATTTTCTTCCTTTTCAGATGGAGTACCGAATGCAGGTGGTTGCTCATGCAATGCAGCCAAACGGAGTACTCGATATTCTTTTACGTCTGCGGGCGTAAGTGTTCGTATTGTCATACCTTACCTTAAACTATATGAAACGCGACAAATGCTGAGCTTAGCAGGCGGATTGTTAGCTAGCGGCATACACCCAAATCTTGAACTTCGCTTCAGAGGATAACGCTGTTTTCAATGAACCGTACTGAGTATAACAAAACTCTTCAAACTATTGAATCAGGTCATGAAACCTCTCATCTGACACTCGCCAACAAATTCCGTATGCTCGTGACTTCAAATAATTCAACAGTTCCCCAACTGTATTACTTACCATCCATTGTCTAGCAATAACATAGCTAGACTGATAACCTTTGCTGTGAAAAAAATTCTGGCACCATGCCAGATTGGATGGGGGCGCAAGGTTTGCCCCAAGATCACCTTAGCTGAAGTCAATATGCGATTCATCATCTGGCACGAATGGCACGAAATTGTTTTGTATGTAATCGCGACATCCTTCACAGGTTTCGGCACCGGGATGTACTGCACACCGAAGAAAAGCAGAATTAGCATTATAGTCACAAGTCAGATCCCCAAGTCCAACCATCCCGATCAGCTCATTATCTGATTCGGGATGTTCATGTACTGCTGTCCAAGTGGTTCCCCAATCATCTGATTCGAGATCTCCACCACCACACTCGCTATAGCGGTAATAATCATCGAAATTGATTACTCTTTCGTTGATATCATTATTACCACTGGTAAAACTCGATCTATTAGTTACATTACTTGTATGATTTTCTCCAAGTTGAGGCTTAAATTTATGGCTGGCCTTAGGCAAGTATGGAATTGGGGAGATAATCATAAATGCGATTGTGCAAGGAACAAGAAGACATGAAAGGATAGTAAATGCCCACATCCAGATAGTACATGCCCAAGTTATTATCCAGACAACAATTGGAATACTAAAAATCAGATTGAAAACCAGCAAAATTATAGCTAAACATCCTATTCCCAGTGCCATCTCTGCAAAATAGGTCAGAATTTCCACACACTTTTCTACTAAAAGATCAAATATAAATCCAGATACGCTATACTTTTTTCTCTTGCCCATAATGATCACCAAAGATAAGTTACAGAGGTTTCGCTGTGAATGAGGTGCGTTTAACTAGACTGGAAATAGCTTTAGACAAAGACTTTCGGTAGGCTAGCCAGAAACAAGCTTCCCACTCAGCAACGGATTCTGCTAACCAACGAGTTTGGTCGTAGATGTCAGTAATTTTTTCGTAGTAACCCATTCTGCTAAACCTCTTGTAGCACTCTAAAATCACCTTAATGCTGCCAACCTCATAGGGAAATTCCAAATGCTGCCCTACAGATTACATTGATACCAACAGATCAGATTCAAACCACTGCCGCAACAAAAAACTGAAGCCAGCTAACAATTATTAGACAGAAACTTTCTATCTATCCACCCAAAACTAGAAAGATACATCGAAGAATTCGGCATATTCCCAGTGGAAAAGCAGAACTGTTCTGCCTATCATCCTATTTAAGGTGGATCTGCTGAATCTGTCCACCTATCTTAACGTAATGCAAAATTTACCAACGTGTCTTCTCGACTAAGTTAGAGACGTAATCCGCCTTATTCAAAAATGCTGAAACTGACTATCAGAGCTTAATAACAGCTCTTGACCATCATCTATCAACAAAATTTCTGGTGTTGCCGTGGTTTGACCAATAATCGCTGCCTTTCCACCAATCAACGTTACCAATGCTTGAGCCGTAGGCAGCGGCAAACAAAGCACCAACTCAAAATCTTCTCCACCGCCCAATACCCAATTGATCGGACGCTCAGTCAACCCCCATAACCCTGGATTGATCGAAATCGCCGATCGATCTATCCTTGCCCCTACCCCACTAGCCCGACAAAGCTGAGCAATAGCATCCCATAACCCATCACTACTATCCATCCCGGCCACAAATTCCGGCTGTAACTTATTAAGCAGAGGCACTACATCTAACCGAGGTACCGGACGCTGGTGAGCGCGGATCAATTCCTGTCGATCTAGCAAATTCAAATCTTGCCCCAAATTCAAATCCAACAATAATTCTAAGCCCGCCTTAGACTTACCATGATCACCCGTCACCACAATCGCCGCACCGGGCATAGCCGCATCTCGCCGGATCACCGCTGAACTTTCCACTCGGCCAAAAGCCGTAATTGCCACCGTCCGCACGGTCGATCGATAGACATCACCACCCACAATACCAGTACCGTAACGCTCTAAACAGGCTGCCAAACCACGATACAAATCTGCCACCCATTGAACCTGAGTATTTGGTGGCAAACCCAGACCAACGGTAATACCCAAAGGCATCGCTCCCATGGCCGCCAAATCTGAGAGGTTAGCCGCTGCCGATCGCCACCCTACATCTTCAGCAGAAGTGGTTTGATCGCTAAAATGCACCCGATCGACCAGCACATCAGTCGTCACCACCAAATTTTCACCCCTAAACGCAAGCACCGCTGCGTCATCGCCAACGGTGCCTGGTAAACAATACGGGAAGACTAGCTGTAACAGCCCAGCCTCACCAATTTCAGATATTTCCATATATTACGAGCGGCAAGTTTGCCAATCTACATGCTAGCTAATACCGAAATCTTGTCTAACTTTAGTCGATCCAACCCAGAGAGGTCATCCATACTTAACCAACCATCGTGCAGCAGCGTCGCGAAGACAAACACCAAAGCAGGTTCCCGATAATCATACTTGCCTTCGATCTCATGGCGCTTGGAGTTCAAAAAGTCATTGAGCTTCCAAACCTGTTCTAGGTTATCGATCGAAGTGCATTGCTTGCGAACATCTAGCATGAGAGCTGTAATTTCACGGCCATAAGCAGTCTCAAAAGCATTCTGGGCAATAGCATGTTCGGCGGCGGACCACATTGTCTCAGTTGTTATTTCAGTCGGCGGTGTCATAGTAAGCTGCATCGATTCGGAAGTATATAAATTTATGGATGTATGGCAATCTATTGTAATTCAGTCACTAATCGAGATGCAGCAGTCATTTGACCCTAAAAAAGAGCTAAGTAGATTGATATATCGTCAGATTAGGCTAAATTAAAATTTTAATAAGATTAACTAATCTTAACAAAGATGTTAGTTTTTTCAATGCCTCACCCAGATATTTTTCATCTGAGCCAGAGCTAGACGGCTAAAATTGCCCAGCTCAGACTCTCATATTTCTCTAAAATCTAAAACATCACCATCCCACCATCTACATTAAATGTCTGACCAGTAATGTAAGCAGCGGCTGGATCTGCTGCTAAAAAGCGGATCATTCCAGCTACTTCTTCTGGCTCACCATAACGGCCTAAAGGAATGAATTGTAAAATTCCCTCAGATTTCAGATCGGCGGTCATATCGGTAGAGATAAATCCGGGGGCTACGGCATTTACCGTAATCCCCCGACTAGAAAGTTCTTTGGCGACGGTTTTGGTGAAACCAATCACGCCCGCTTTGGCGGCACTGTAATTGGCCTGTCCCGCAGTGCCCATCAGACCAGAAACCGAGGTGACGTTAATAATTCGCCCAGATTTTTGTTTGAGCATAATTTTGCTGGCTATCTTGGTGCAAAGAAAAACCCCGGTCAGGTTCAAATCAATCACGGCCTGCCATTCTTCTAGCTTCATGCGCAGCAGCAAAGTATCGCGAGTGATGCCAGCATTGTTTACTAACGTATCCACCCGTCCCCATTTTTCCATGACGGTGGCAAACAGCCGATCGACTTCTTCGGTTTTAGATACATCAGCTTGGACAGCGATCGCCTCTCTCCCAGCTCCAACAATTTTGGCAACCACTTCATCAGCAGCACCGCTAGAGTTGGCATAGTTCACCACTACTTTAGAGCCTTGAGCGGCTAATTCTAAGGCCGTAGCCTTGCCAATACCCCGTGAAGCCCCGGTGACGATCGATACTTTTCCGTCCAAGAGTCCTGCCATGCTGAATTTCGCTCATAAAATCGACAACGCTCCATTTTATCAGCAGGCGGATAGGGCAAATCAAAAAATCTACGAAGCGTATAGAATAAAGCTACTGATTTCTGATGCCACTATGCGCTTACCTTTACCCCAGTTCTCCGGCAACCCGCGCCACCCTACACACATTGCCGAAGTAATCGAAACCAGTACCACCGAGTTTTTGTCTCAATGTCTGTCTTCAGAAGAATTAAAACTGGCTACCATGCCAGATTTTGGCAGCTTTGTGAAAGCGAAAGATGAAGAAACTGGCAACCAGATTTTGGGCGTGGTTTATGCTGCCACTACTGCCCCGATCGATTCGGTGCATCGAGCCAGAGCACTGGGGTTATCGATCGAAGAACTGCGGGAAGAACAACCCCAAATTTTTGCGATGCTCAAAACCGAGTTTAAATCGATCATTGTGGGCTATGCCGATCCGCTGGGAAGATATATGCAATATTTACCGCCGCGCCCACCGCAAATTCATCAGTCAGTTTATGAATGCCCTCCAGAAGAAGTCGTAGCTTTTAGCGAGCAGTTTGATTTTCTGCGACCATTGTTGGAAGTGGCCGGGGCACCTTCCGATGCTTTGACCGCAGCGGCGATGCGAACAGTCTACAAAATGCGCCAGTTCGATCGAGATTGGCTGATTGCGGCAGGACGGAATTTAAGCCTAATTTTAAGAGAAGACTATGATCGGCTGCGCCATATTTTGTCTCAATGTCGGGTTTCTGGTGGATAGACGAATTTCACATGTGCCCCAAAAAAGATTCCTGTCGTCTAGATTAATTAATTCGATAAGAAAGCGCCTGATCAAAGATCAAGCGCCCCAAGAGCATGAATTTCAAAACTGTTGATTTACTGCTTTACTTGACAAGTCTTATTTATTGCTTGACTTCACAAGTCAAAGGACAAGCAGCATAGGTGGTGGTTTGCAGAACTTCGCTGCTGCCATTTAGCCAGCCCAACCAGCTCACTTCATCAGGATGTACACCCTTAGCCGTCAAAGTTGCGGCGGTTGCCACTACTGCAAAAATATTCATGGCCAAAATGCTGCCGGCTACCAACAACACTGCGCTCATTGGCAGAATAGGGTGAAGAGCCATAGATAATAGTGCGCCTACAGTAGCCATCACTGCTACTAAAGGAAAACCGACTACCAGCAGACAAACTGCTAGAGCAAAACACCATACTAAAAAGCTCTTAGTGACAGCGAGGGAATTCTTTCTGTTCAGGGAATTTTCAGTTACTTGCATGATGTTAATCTCCAGTGGTTTATATGAATACCGGTTAAGATTCGACGAATTATTGTCTTACTTCCGGCGGGGATCGATTGCTTGGTGTCTTTAATATAAAGGATCATCCCTAATAAGCATGAGACGATCGCAACTATTTGTTACATTTGCAAAAACTTCCTGAGTCTAATTACCTACGAAGCTTTGTATTGAATTAATCTTTTACTAAAATAAATCAAATTATTTTGTGATTAAAGTATTTTAAATTGAAATCCAAAATTCATATACAGCAATCGATCGAGCTACTAATAAGCACCAAAAGCATTTTGAGTGTAAATACTTTCCGCGAGTATTTGTGCTGGAGCAACCCATCTGCTGAAAATTAGTGGATAATATGAGAAGTTTTGTAACAATATTCATTTATCCCATGTCCCTGCTGCGCCGCATTCCTCTCGGACCCACCTTGATTAGTATCGGTGGCTTGCTCACCCTGATCGGCTTCGGTGCCTACGCCGTTGATAACCCCACCCTCAACCTGATTGGCTTTTTCTATGGAGTCCCCCTGCTGTTGGGTGGTTTGGCACTAAAGTCGGCAGAACTGCGTCCAGTCCCCCTAGAAGACCCTGAGCCAGAAATGAAGGAGATCCGCGAGGCGCAGCAGACTGCGATCCAAAAGCAGATTCGTCAAGATGTAACTAGGTTTCGCTATGGTCAAGAAGCCCATTTGGATGTGGCTCTAGAAAAACTCGGCCTATCACCTACCGATGATGAACGCCCAGTAATCAGAGGAATGCGCGAAGAGTTAGTCGATGGCAAGTACGCTCTGATCATGGAATTTTATACCCCCCTGATTCCCTTCACCACCTGGGAAGAAAAACACGAAAAAATTACTAAGTTCTTTGGCCCTGGCCTTCATGTCACTCTCAAGCGCACCAGCGATGAAGATATTGATGTGGCATTAATTGTGGGTGAACCGGCTCCAGTTGCCGCCGCCTAGCTTTTTTCTAACCGCACGGCATACCACTGTATATATTGACCTGCACCTAAGTCCAACTCGCAGTAATTGTCTAATAAGTAAGCTGCCCGCGCTGCTGTAGAAGCTTTTGCCAAAACATCTGCGGGAAAATCGATCTCTCCGTGATTCAATAGAGTCTCGGAGAGTTTCACTAACATCTCAGCAGCAGTCAAAATTTCTTCTGGCTGGCCACTGGTGAGCACCACATACTCATCTTCTTGAAACATTAATGAATCTGTCATCTAGATGAATCCTCTTCTTAGCCTAAATTACGAACCCGCCCTCGCCGACCTGGGCAATGATTATTATGACGATGTGGCAGCGGAAGATTTTCCTCAGCACACCTTACGCTGGCGCAATGATGACATCTTAGCTCAGTTGGGTTTAGACCCGACCAACGTGAGTGATGCAGATTTTGAGGAAGCTTTTGGTCAGTTCAGCGGTCATTCTCAGCCAATGTTGGCTCTGCGCTACCATGGCTATCAGTTTGGCAATTACAATCCCGGCTTGGGCGATGGACGGGGATTTCTCTATGGCCAAGTGCGCGGCATCGATGGCGAGTTGTACGACTTCGGCACCAAGGGTTCTGGCCGCACTCCCTACTCCCGAGGCGGAGATGGGATGCTGACGTTAAAAGGAGGTCTGCGGGAGGTGTTAGCGGCGGAGTCGCTGCATCGAATGGGGGTCAAAACTTCTCGCTGTTTGAGTGTGGTAGAAACCGGGCTAGACTTATGGCGAGGCGACGAACCTTCACCCACCAGATCATCAGTAATGGTGAGGTTTAGCCGATCGCACATTAGGTTTGGCACTTTCGATCGACTGCACTATCTCAAACGCCCAGACTTAACCCGGCGACTGTTAGATCATGTGATTGCCGTTTACTATCCCCATTTAGTTAGCGCAGAAAATAAACATCTGAGCTTTTATCAGGAGTTGGTCGATCGAGTAGCAGACTTGGCTGCCCAATGGATGGCTGCGGGCTTTTGCCATGCGGTGTTAAACACAGACAATATGTCGATCACTGGGGAAAGCTTTGACTATGGGCCATTTGCTTTTTTGCCCACCTATCAGCCCAATTTCACAGCGGCTTATTTTGACTATGGTGGTCGGTATAGCTACGAAAATCAGCCGGGGATCTGCAAGCTGAACCTAGAAATTCTGCAAAAGCCTTTGGCGGCGGTTTTGAACCAGGGAGATATGGATGAGGCTTTAGAGGCTTTTGACGATCGATATGCTCACAGCTATCAAAATTTGATGTGGCAAAAGCTGGGTCTAACGGGAGAAGTTAATGATCAAGGTCTGAAGTTATTGAACGCCACCCTGGAGCTGCTGGATACCACCCAAATTGGCTATCATCAGTTTTTTACTTTGGTGACAGAGCGCTGGGCAAGTAAATGGCACGAAGACTTTAATCTGATTCTTGGTGATACTAATTGGCTACCAGTAGAGGGCAAGGAGTCGATTAAAAATCTGTGGCAGCAGTTGTATCAACAGTCGATCGGCTCTTTGACCCCTGAGCAGTTGGCGTTAGTTGGTGAGACTTTAATAAAAATAAATCCAGCCACGGTGCCTTTGAGACCCTTGATTGAGGGAGTTTGGGAGTCGATCGCTCAAGAAGACAATTGGCAGCCATTTTATGATTTGGTGGCAAAAATACGGGCTTGATATTCTTCTATTTCACAAAATCATCGCTTATCACTCCCGTCAATGAATCCATTGACAACTTGGGTCAAGTTAAATTGTATGATGGCAGTGAATAACAGCCGAAAAATACAGAGAAACAGTTTTGGGGATCGAATTACGCAGCTATGTCTATTTAGACAGCCTCCAACCGCAACATGCCGCCTACTTAGGCAAAATAGTGCAGGGATTTTTACCGGTTCCTGGTGACAGCTCTCTATGGGTCGAGATTTCGCCCGGTATAGAAATCAACAAAATTACTGACATTGCCTTAAAAGCCGCCTCTGTGACTCCTGGGGTACAAATTGTCGAACGACTATATGGCTTGCTCGAAATTCACTCAGCGTCTCAAGGCGAAACCCGCGCTGCTGGCAAAGCGATTCTTGCCCATATTGGGGTCAAGAGCAGTGATGGCATTAAGCCTCGGGTGGTTTCTAGTCAAATTATTCGCAACATCAACGCTCACCAAACCCAAATTATCAATCGGATGGCCAGGGGACAGATGCTGTTGGCTGGGCAAACATTGTTTGTGTTGGAAGTAGAGCCTGCGGCCTATGCTTCATTGGCTGCCAATGAAGCCGAAAAGGCAGCGGCAATTAATATTTTGGAAGTTCAAGCTGTAGGCAGCTTTGGTCGCCTGTATTTGGGTGGCAGCGAGCAAAATATTTTGGCAGGGGCAGCAGCGGCAGTTAGCTCGATCGAGAATGTGGCTGGCCGGGTGCAGCCGCCGATCAAAAATCAAATGGAGTAGCTAGATGTCAGTTGACCGAGTGGATTGGAGATCGCTACCCTCACCTTTATATTTGCCGGGAGCAGAGTTGGGGTTGGTGGAATGGCCGGGGGCTGTGCTCGATCGGGCTGATTTGAGTAACTGTAATTTGGTGGGGGCAAATTTGGCTGGAGCCAGTTTGTACAAGGCAATTTTGACTGGGGCGAATTTGGTCGGAGTTAATTTTACCGGGGCAAACTTGCAGGATGCCGATTTGGGAGAAGCTTGTTTACATCGATCGAATCTTTGTTTTGCTAATCTGCGCGGTGCCAATCTTTGTGGCGCAGATTTGAGTGGGGCGAAGTTGTATGAGGCTGAGGTGCAAGGGGCTTATTTCTATCGATCAGATTTTAGTGGAGCAAACTTAAGTAAGGCACATTTGTATGGCTGTTATTTAGTGCGGGCAAATTTGAGCGGGGCTGATTTGAGTGGGGCTGATTTGCGGGGAGCTAATTTATTTCAGGCAAATTTGAGTGGAGCGAATTTAAGCGGCACTAAATTTCTAGGTGCCAAAAATCTGCAATAGAAGATGATAGAAAAATGAGTAAAAATGGCTTGGAGCAAAGTTTCTAGTAAAATTAACAGCATCAGAATAATATTGCTTGGGAAGAATGCTAGAAGCTTTTACTGCTGGATTACTATTAATCACTGCCTCGGAATTAGGAGACAAAACCTTTTTCATGGCCGTGGTCTTGGCGACCCGCTATCCTCGCAAGCCCGTGTTGATCGGCGTGGTCAGCGCACTGGCGACCATGACCGTATTGTCAGTAGGCATTGGGCATTTTTTGATGTTATTGCCCCAATTTTTGCTGCAACATTTACCATCTAATCTGGCTTTTTTAGCCAAGATTACGATTCAGCAAGTCGCTGCCCTTTTGTTTTTCTTGTTTGGCCTGAAACTCTTATATGAGTCTCGGCAAATGTCGGCGCAGACCGATGAGGAAGTTAGAAATGAAGCCGCAGAAGCTGTGGAAGCAGGAGAGCGCAAGTTTCAACAGCGCAATACTTTCTGGAAAATTGTGATTGAGAGTTTTGTCCTAACTTTCGTTGCTGAATGGGGCGATCGAACCCAAATAGCCACCATTACCCTAGCCGCTGCCAAAAACCCGATCGGAGTAACAATTGGTGGCATTCTAGGACATACAATTTGCTCTTTGATTGCCGTGTGGGGCGGCAAAATGATTGCTGGTCGCATTTCTGAAAAAATAATTACGATCGTTGGCGGATTACTTTTTATCTTGTTTGCAGTTCTCACCATCTGGTTAGGCTAATATTTACGCAGAGCTTTTTCAGCCTGCTCCCGCACCTGATTATTGATGAGGTATCCCAAATCAGCTTTTTCCATTCGTTTTACTAAACTAGCCAAAGTTTCATTGAGTGAAGCTGCGGCTTTTTCTAGTTGCCAATTATGCCGATCGAGCGTTTGCAATAAGTAAGCTCTACGAGTCTGTACCGCCGATAGGCCATAAATTTTTAGATATTGCAAATTACCATGATCATCTATGATCGACTCGCCAATATAGTTAGTATGGGTTCTATCTAAATCAGTAATGAATCGCTGAAGACTAAAGACTCCGGCCTGATATATTTGCTGTGATTGAATGGGTCGCTGTAATAAGTCTTCGCTCATCATCGATTGTACGTCGCTCCATTCTTGACGCATCTTAGTTAATGCTGATCGCAGATCAGCTAAGTTATGAATGCTTTGATCTTTGATAGCACACCTTAATTCTTGAGCCTGACCATAGAGTCCATAGTAATAAAAAGTTTCACCATAGGCATCGGTCAACAGCATTTCATGCAGGTCTCGATAGTCTTTGGGGTGGGGCAAAATAAAAGCGGTAGCCAGCATCTCGCCCACAAATAACAAGACCCCTACCTGATTTTCGTGAATTTCAAACACCCGCAAAGCTTCACTCAGATCAGAGATCGATCGACCAGTAATCGAATACTCGGTGCGCGGTGACAAGCCGGTAGACCGAGAGCGTCGTGAATACTCTTGCCAAGCAATGGTTGGCCCCTTAAAAAACATCCCCATAAAACCCTCCATGGCCATTTCTAACGGCAAAAAACGCAGTGAGTTTTTGTTTCCCCCCTTATTTTCTCGTTGCGCCATCCGTCGCATAACTTTAACGCCACCAAACTGATCAGACTTATCGCCCAACTGACCACCTAAAGATGCCACTGGCTCTCCATCATCACTCCAGTTCAACACCAAACCGTGGGGCACATAGCTATGATATAAGGTGTTGTCGTCGGTACTGACAACAACCCGACTATTGTAACTACGCTTAGCCAATCGTAGATCTTCTCTATAACCCTTACTCACCAATGGTACTAACCTGATTGACCCCCAGACTTGACTAGGAGCAACCTCTAAGTTATGAAGAGCAATGGTTTCAAGTAGTTTAGTCATGATCTAAGATTTAGCAAGAATATCTTGAGCGCGCTGGAGTAAATAGGTTTCTAGTTCATTTAGGCTGCCTTGGCCATTAGCAAAACGCATAAAAGCCAAAACAGTAGGCAGATCTTCGGCTTCCCGTATGCCGATCGTCGGCACCAAAGGACTAATTTGCTTCAGCTCATAGTCATTAGCATTAAACACCGGGTTGCAGTGGACGATCGAGACCTGTCGCTGGAGATCTATTTTTTTATAGTAAACTCGCAACAGCTCAGCCACTGCCCCTGGCGGATCATTTTCCCAGCCATCAGAAATTACTACAATCAGCTCCGGCTGCCAATCTAAGGCATCTAAAATAGGATTGGCCAGATCAGTTTGACCTCGGGGCGTTGCCAACAAAGGGTCAGCCAGTGGAACTGTCCAAAAAGCTTGATATTCTCTAGAAACTTGTTGCAGTAAACAGTCCACAGCTAGGGCAATCCCCAGCGGACGACGGCGTTTTTCACGGGAACCCGAGCTAGAGTAGCTCCGATCGAGCACCGCTGCTACTTTCCCAAGTTGCAGAGGAGTATTTTTTAATATTGTCGCTGCACTTTTGGCCAGCCAGTCAGCTAGTTCTAACCGCTGCTCTTGGCGCTGTTTAAGATCTAGAGATAACAAATAGAGCGCCAGTTTCGTGAGCGGTAGACGCTGAGGATCGATCGATAATTCCATTTCAGCCTTATGGGCGCTACCTTGCAGCCGCAGCTTTTCCCCTGTCGTCATTTGCCCTTGGATTTTTTCTAGAAATACCTTGCGAGGAATCTGATGCTTTACCGCTAATCCTTCAGCTACAGTAAAGGGCAGGGCATAAATGGCACTGGCGCTATAAAAAGCTTGGCGAAACTTCTCAAAAATTTCGGTATCAAAGCTTTTTTCCCAGTGACCAAACAAAAAGTTGCTAAGTTCTGGTTCTAGCTTGAGATGAAAGTGAGAAGCGATCGCCCGCAGCTTTGATCGATATTTAACAGCTTGGAAAGCTAGCTTATCACCTCGGCTATTGATGTAGGCTTGGGCGATCGATCTTGCCCGTCGATTGTTGATGCTTTTTTTGCGGAGCTGTAATAATAATCCCCATGCTCTTTGGGGCGGCAATCGATCGAGAGTAACAGTAATTAATTGATTCTCAATTGATTGCTTATTGGGGGAGGCCGATTTACCGGTAGCCAATAATTTGAGGATAATCTGAGCTTGGTTGAAGTGATTAATGCCAGCAGCAAGTGTCAGAGTATAAAGCTGCCGATAGTTACCCAGAATGTAATCATGCAGAAAATCTAAAGAAATCTTTTGACCATAGCTATAGCTGTATTCATCATAAAATTCACCCTGACCAGTGCAGGACAAACAGGCGTTAATAAACATTACCAAGTCTTCGCGTTCGACTTGTTCGATGAGCTTCATTTGGAGAGATGTAATCGGTACAGTGGCCGACGGGGCGAGGCGGCACGACGGGCTATGGCCAAGTTATAGTTGGATTTCGGAAGTCGCACCAAAGTCCCACGACGGTTTAGATATCTTAGCAAATAAATGTGGGGTTTGACTGCCAAAGGTTTATCACTTACTCTGAGCCGCCAGTTCCGATAAATTAACGATTTTATAGCCTCGCTGTTTTAGCTTAGGTATGAATTGATCTAAGGTTTCAGCGGTGTTTTTGCCCCAGTCGCCAGAGTCGTGCATTACAATAATGCCACCCGGTTGAGCATTGGCCAGCATAAATTGCGCAGCAAACCAAGGCGAAGAAATATTAGTATCGTAAGGGAAAATTGAGCCAAGGGCGACTTTATAGTTGTATTTTTGGGCAATGCCAATCATTTCTTGGCTATACCAGCCACCAGCAGGACGCAGCCACTGAGGCTGTACAAAAGTCTTGAGGATGGAATCGGCTTTGAGAAGATCTTGCTCAAATTCGGTCGTACTGAGACCAATACTGTGAATATCCGCCGTGGTGTGGTTTCCCAATTCATGGCCAGATCCCAACATCCGCTGCAGAATTTGTTCATTACCCGCAACCCGATCGGTGATGATAAAAAAGGTAGCCGTAACATTATGCCGATCGAGCACATCCAGAATACGACCAGTAGTTTTGGCATCAGGGCCATCATCGATCGTCAGAGCAATAACAGGTTGGTCGGTGGTGGTGTAATAAGTTGCCCCCGGAAAAAAGTGATTAGTTAGCTGAAAAATCGCTCGCGGTGGCCGTAACACCAGCACCCCCAAAGCTATTAAAGTTCCGCACAGCAGTATCCAAGGTAGATTGGGCAAGCGAAGAATTTTCTGGATCTGCATATTTTGAAGGCGCTAAAGGAACATCGATCAAGCCGGAATCACTGGTTCTAAATCTTCATTACAGAGGTCACTTAGCTTAGCAGCAGTTTCTGGATCAAAATAGAACAAAATCATCGCCTGACCATTATCGATCGAATAGAACTGTTTGCCATCTCGCTGCAAATCTTCCATCACATAAGAAAGAGCCATCATATCTGCCCAGTCATCATTTAAATACTTGCCAACCAAATCAGATTCCAAAAAATAGTCTAAAACGCCACCAGAAAGCTTCCTATCTGGATGTCATCAGAAAATCAGTCGATCAACTTAGCCACACAGACAAAATCTCAGCTAAACTAAGAGATTGGTGAGCAGATTTATTTATTAGCCTGATCATCCAGCCGATCGCAGAAGATTTCTGTTCTGATCGACATTTTACCCAAACTAAACGAGGCGTAACAACGTGGCCACCGATAAGACACCGAATAGTACCACAGCTAACGAGAAGCCTAAGCTAGACTTAGTCGGTTTCGTCAAAGATAGTCAAACTGAGTTAGGCAAGGTCATCTGGCCAAACCGCCAACAGCTCATCAGCGAATCTTTAGCCGTAGTATTGATGGTATCCCTGTCTGCGGCAGTCATCTACGGAGTTAACGGCCTGTTTGCAGAGGTAGCTAAAATCATCTTCAAAACTCCAGGCTAGGATAGTTTTATGAGTTCGACGACAGAAGACGATATGCTGCTCGACGAAAGCAGTTCAACAGGTTCAGCCCCCCAGATAAAACCTCGTTGGTACGCAGTCCAAGTAGCATCTGGCTGTGAAAACAAAGTTAAACTCGACTTGCAACAAAGGATTCACTCTTTTGGTGTTGGCGATCAAATCATTCAGGTAGAAATACCTCAAGCCGCGATCGTCCGCCTCAAAAAAGACGGATCTAAACAGCACGCCGAAGAAAAAGTCTTTCCAGGATATGTGCTAGTGCGCATGGCCATGGACGACGACGCTTGGACGGTGGTTAAAAACACTCCCAACGTGATTAACTTTGTAGGTGCTGAGCAAAAACGCGGCTACGGACGCGGGCGCGGTCACGTCAGACCCTTGCCCTTATCTCCTGGAGAGGTCGATCGGATTTTCCGCCAAGTTACCGAACAAGAAGCGGTAGTCAAGACCAACCTCAACGAAGGTGACAAAATTGCGGTGTTGTCTGGACCATTTAAAGATTTTGCCGGAGAAGTTATTGAAGTTAGCCCCGAACGGAGCAAACTAAAAGCCCTCCTCTCGATCTTTGGGCGCGATACCCCCGTAGAATTAGAGTTCAATCAGGTTCAAAAACAGTAAAAAATGGCAAAAAAAGTAGTAGCAATCGTTAAGCTAGCGTTAAACGCTGGTAAAGCGAACCCCGCACCACCAGTTGGTCCTGCATTAGGTCAGCACGGTGTGAACATCATGGCATTCTGTAAAGATTACAACGCCAAGACTCAAGACCAACCAGGTATGGTCATCCCGGTAGAAATCTCGGTCTATGAAGATCGCAGTTTTACTTTTGTGCTCAAGACTCCCCCTGCTTCGGTTTTAATCAAAAAAGCCGCTGGCATCGAAACCGGTTCTAACGAACCCCAAAAGAAAAAAGTTGGCAGCATTACTCGGGCGCAGTTGGCTGAAATCGCCAAAACCAAAATGCCTGACTTGAATGCTAACGACATTGAAGCTGCGATGAATATCGTAGGCGGCACCGCTCGGAATATGGGCGTAACCATTACCGATTAATTTTCTTTTTCTATTTACCCACTTACGGGGCAGAGGCCATTGGCTTCGAGATCGACCCCCAACTAAAACATGACTAAAAAATATTCTCGCCGCTATCAAGAGCTGCAAAAAAAAGTAGAAGAGCGCGCCTACGAACCTGAAGCCGCGATCGCTCTACTCAAAGAAACCGCCACTGCCAAGTTTGGTGAATCGGCAGAAGCGCACATTCGCTTGGGTATTGACCCCAAGTACACTGACCAACAATTGCGCACCACCGTGGCTTTACCCAAGGGCACTGGTCAAGTGATTCGGGTAGCAGTAATTGCCCGTGGAGAAAAAGTTAATGAAGCAACTCTCGCTGGTGCCGACATGGCAGGCTCCGAAGAGCTAATTGAACAAATCCAAAAAGGCATGATGGATTTCGATTTGCTGATTGCTACTCCTGACATGATGCCGCAGATTGCTAAGCTAGGTAAAGTACTCGGCCCACGCGGTTTGATGCCCTCGCCCAAAGCTGGTACGGTCGCTACCGATTTAGCGACTGCAATCTCTGAATTTAAAGCAGGTAAATTGGAGTACAGAGCCGATCGGACTGGTATTGTTCACGTAATATTTGGCAAAGCTGCTTTTTCTGCCGAAGATTTAATGATCAACCTGAAAGCTTTACAAGAAAGCATCGATCGAAACCGTCCTTCTGGAGCCAAAGGTCGTTACTGGCGGAGTATTTATATCTCAGCCACTATGGGCCCGGGTATCGAAATCGATGTCAACTCTCTGCGCGATTTGAAGTTTGAAGCTTAATGTTCGAACCGTGAAAGTGACCCTGCTGGCTAAAATCAGCGGGGTCACTTTGTTGGGTAGGTTCAACATATGTAGTGAATTTATTAGGATGAATTCATCGCAGTTCGGGAAACCGCACCAAATTGGGACAAATCTGTTTAGCACTCCTGCCCCTAGAGTGCTAAATTCTTGAAGGACTGTCTTCATACAAATTCTTATGTCTAAAATAGTAGTATTCGACGAAGAGTCGCGACGGGCGCTAGAGCGCGGTGTCAACGCCCTAGCCGACGCAGTTAAAATTACCCTTGGGCCAAAAGGCAGAAACGTACTGCTAGAGAAAAAATTTGGTGCCCCCCAAATCGTCAATGACGGCAACACCGTAGCCAAAGAAATCGAACTCAGCGATCCCCTCGAAAACACCGGGGCAAGGCTGATTCAAGAGGTGGCATCTAAAACCAAAGACCTCGCAGGCGACGGCACCACCACCGCTACAGTCCTCGCCCAAGAAATGATTCGCGAAGGTCTTAAGAACGTCGCAGCGGGCACTAACCCGATCGGACTCAAGCGCGGCATGGACAAAATGGTTGTCAAGCTAGTCGCCGAAATTGCTAAAGTCGCCAAGCCCGTAGAAGGCAACGGCATTGCTCAAGTAGCCACCGTCTCGGCTGGAAACGACGAAGAAGTTGGTAAAATGATCGCCGAGGCCATGGCCAAAGTGACCAAAGATGGCGTAATTACCGTCGAAGAATCCAAGTCTCTTTCTACCGAAATGGACGTAGTAGAAGGAATGCAGATCGATCGAGGATATTTATCTCCTTACCTGATCACCGACAACGAGCGGATGTGCATCGAGTACGAAAACTGCCTAATCTTGATTGTCGATAAAAAAATTGGCTCTATCCAAGAACTAGTGGGCGTACTAGAAAAAGTTGCCCGTGCTGGTAAGCCCTTACTGATTATTGCCGAAGACGTAGAAGGCGAAGCCCTAGCTACTCTGGTCGTAAACAAAGCCAGAGGCGTATTAAACGTCGCAGCCATCAAGTCTCCCGGCTTTGGTGAGCGCCGCAAAGCTATGTTGCAAGACATCGCTATTCTGACCGGTGGCCAAGTAATTTCCGAAGAAATCGGTCTGAGCTTAGACACCGTAGAAATAGAAATGCTTGGTCAAGCCACTAAGATTTCGATCGATAAAGAAAACACCGTAATTGTGGCTGAAGGCAGCAACAAAGAAGATGTAGCTGCTCGGGTTGCTCACTTGCGCAAGCAAATGGAAGATACTGACTCTGACTACGATCGGGAAAAACTCCAAGAGCGCATTGCTAAGCTCGCTGGTGGTGTAGCCGTCATTAAAGTCGGTGCCGCTACTGAAACCGAGCTGAAAGATCGCAAGCTCCGTTTGCAAGATGCTCTGAACGCCACTAAAGCCGCGATCGAAGAAGGCATCGTGCCCGGAGGTGGTGCAACATTGATTCACTTAGCTAAGCAAGTAGAAGCGTTCAAAGTAGGCTTCTCGCCTGAAGAAATGATTGGTGCTGATATTATTGCTCGTTCCTTGATTGCGCCTCTGCGTCAGATCGCAGACAATGCCGGTGCTGAAGGCTCGATCGTGGTAGAAAAAGTGCGCGAGAGCGAATTTAACATGGGTTATAACGCGGCAACTGGCAAATATGAAGACCTGATTGCGGCGGGCATTATTGACCCGGCTAAGGTGGTGCGTTCTTCGTTACAAAATGCTGTTTCGATCGCTGGTTTGGTGCTCACTACCGAAGCTTTAGTCGTCGAAAAACCCGAACCCAAAGCTGCTGCGCCTGATATGGGCGGAATGGGAGGCATGGGTGGTATGGGCGGCATGGGCATGATGTAGTCTACGCCCAATTAATTTTTGTTGAAAGACGGCCATGGCCGTCTTTTTTTGCGATTCAACCTCAGCATCGATAGACAATGTTCAAGCTATCCGTAAACGTTCAATATCTTTGATTGGTGGTGCACCAAACATGCGGGAATACTCTCGACTAAATTGTGAAGGACTTTCATACCCAACCCGATAAGCGGCGTTGGTGGCATCAGTATTTTCGGTCAGCATCAGCCGACGCGCTTCCAGTAGCCTCAATTGTTTCTGATATTGCAGCGGACTCATAGAGGTGACTTTCTTAAAGTGGCGGTGGAACGATGCAGAAGACATATTGGCTAGATCGGCTAAGTCCTCAACCCGTAGTGACCTTGTAAAATCAGCTTTGAGGAACTTGATCGCTTCAGCAATACGCTGCATGTTACTGTCAGGTGTTGCAATCTGGCGAACCGCTTCGCCTTGTTTGCCGATTAAAAGACGATAATAGATTTCGTGAATAATCATCGGTGCCAAAAACGGGATATCTTGTGGTGTATCCAGAAGTCGTGTCAGTCTGATGGCACAATCAATTAACGCTATGTCAGCGTCACTAACAAACAAACCTCTCACTGAGTTTTCTCTCTTCCCTGTGCCGGGTTGGATCTGAGTAATAATGTCACAGAGCTGGATGGGATCTAGACTCAGCTTAAATCCTAAATATGGCCTGTCGGGTGTTGCTTCTAGCACAAATCCACTAAGCGGCAAATCCACCGAGACTACGAGGTATTGAGCTGCGCCATACAGATAAGTTTCTTCCCCCAGCAACGCTTCTTTTTTCCCCTGAACAATGATGGCGAGAATCGGTTCAGCGACACCACAGATGGCAGTGGCAGCGAAAGATTCCCGCATAAATTCCAACTGACTGATATCAGTTTGATGGACACCGTTTCCCTTGCCATCAGTGTGCTGTGTGACTAATGTGGCTAGTTCTTGACAAGCACTAATGACTATATCGTGCGGTAGTGTTTTAATCACTATGCTGGTTTCCTGGCTAATTTAACCGTTCTCATGCGCTCATTATAGAGAATTTTCTTTTTTACCAATATCTCGTCTGACAGGATTAGGCAATAATATGCGCGGTTTGTGTATTTAAAGCCAGATGTTTCAAGCCTATGATGAATCCATCCAAGAAAGTCATGAAAGGATGAGGCAATGGTACAGGACATAACAAAAATCGCTTTGATCACAGGATCGAGCCGAGGGTTAGGCAAAAATACTGCTTTGGCACTTGCTCAAAAAGGCGTTGATGTCATCGTGACGTATTACAGCAGCGAGGCAGAAGCAAAAGAAGTTGTCTCTGAGATCGAACAAATTGGCGGTAAAGCGGTTGCATTGCAACTGGATACTTCTAACACTAAAACCTTTGACAATTTTGCGGTGCAAATCAAGCAGTCACTCCAAGACAAATGGCAGACAGAGCGGTTTGATTTCCTGGTCAACAACGCGGGAGTTGGTGTTTATGCACCGTTTGTAGAGACCACAGAGGAAGACTTCGATCACTTGATGAACATTCATGTAAAGGGTGTTTTCTTCCTCACCCAGAAACTTCTGCCGCTGATGAAAGATGGTGGGCGAATTGTCAATATTTCCTCTGGTCTTGCCCGTTTTACTCTCCCAGGCTATGCCGCTTATGGCGCGATGAAGGGGGCGATCGAGGTTTTGACCCGATACATGGCGAAGGAATTAGGTCAAAGACAGATTGCGGTGAATGTAGTTGCCCCTGGCGCGATTGAAACAGATTTTGGGGAGGGTGCAGTCCGTGACAATCCAGAGCTTAACAACTTCATTGCCTCGCAAACCGCTTTAGGTCGTGTTGGCGTGCCGGATGATATCGGCAGGGCGATCGCATCTTTACTCTCCGAAGACAACCGATGGGTCAATGCCCAGAGAATTGAAGTCTCTGGCGGCATGTTTCTCTAATTCAAACCAACTGAACCAAAGTGGAAATCGTTTGATATATTAATTCAATCAAACTGATTAGTGCAGGTGTAGTAGGCGATCGATACTAGTTTAGACATTCTTATTCGTTAGGCTTTGCCACGATCACGAAAGATGGCAAGCTTTGGTTTAGCTACATCTCACATTCCGTGTTAATCTTGGCATTAATCCAACCTAACCCAATCTGCTGATTACGAAGTCGAAAGTACTTGACGTGACAATCAACCTCATCTCCTACCTGTGGCCAAAGCGACATACCATCCGGCAGTGGGTCGCCACCACTCCATCTACTATGCCCCACATCAACTAAACCAATGTAGGGCGCACCAATATCAACAAATAAGCCAAATGCTTGTATTCGGGTGACAGTTCCTCGCACTCGACTGTCCAATTTCAGCGTATCAATAAAATCATAGTAAGCCCGCCATGCTTCAATACTTTGCTGGGATGTATCGCTGGGTCTAGCACTCAAACATAAAACACCATCAACACAATTCATAACGACCGTAGCAAATTCTTCACCAATTTCGGGTAAGCATGTTGAATTTGACGGTGAATCTTCCATCCAATGAGCGGGAAGAATTGCCTGGTATCCTTTCCCTGTTTCCATCAAAACACGACCATATTGATCATATCCAATCACGCTTGCATTCAACGGACTGCCGAGTTTATGAATAAATCTCACAACTTCCCATGAATTTATCATGAACTCTTTATCACCTAAATACAGAAGTATAACAATCGTTAGACAGCAACCTTTTCTGTATCTTAATACAATGAAACCCTCTAACGCAACTTCTCGAAAAAGTTAGAGAGATCACTTTCTGAACCCCCGCGCTAACAGCAATGCCACACCAAGGATTTTCAAACAACACGGAGTCTAAGACAATAAAAAATTAGAAAATATGAGTTAATGAATGGACTTAGGGTCGAATGAGGACAGCAACTGGAAAGTTACTCTATTTTCCCTCGATTTATTTTTCTTGCTCTGCAACTTGCTAAATGCTGTAAATGAGATTTCTGCGGCTGTGCAGGAGCTATCCAGCCCTAATAGTTATCGTACAATGATCTGTATCAGCAATTCTAAATTTTAGTTCACGCTGGTGAATTGAGAATCGCTGAGTCTACATAACTATATTTACGACCATGAATTTTAAGACTGTTATTGTTGCTGTTCTCGCCGCGGGTCTTAGTTCGGCCAGCGTGAGCAAAGCCTTAGTCCAAGAGGATGCCCCCACTAAACCTACCTGTACCGATAACTCTGCTCAGTGCCAAAACGACCAAGCATTTTATCGCCTCTCCGCGATGATATACGGCTGCAAGGATACCGAGAAGCAGCAAGGTGTCTTTAGCTATAGCATTTGTTTATCTAATGGCAAAGTATTGTCGGCTAAGGAATGGAACACAGAAGCGCCTGACGTTGGGGGTATTACTTACTTTTTCAGCAACGCTAAAGTGGTGGCTGTGTTCTATCACAGCGGCGATCTAGCCATTATTGAGAATGGCAAGCTGATAAAAATGTATGAAGATGGTGGAATCAAGGTGAAAACAAAATTCACCAAGGCTGAGCGCCAGAATATAGAAAAAACTGCGGCTAATGGTTATCGATCGATCTTGAAAAAATTTGGTCGCTAAGCAAACGCTAATTCTAGCTATCTCATGGTGTAGAGGCAGTACAGACCCTACACTATGGGATTGTTTTATGAATTTTATGTGGGTGTAAATATCCGGAGGCGCGATGGGTATCGTGGAATAAGGTTGAGGAATTACTTAAGATCAAAATAGACTGGAGAGCTGACAGTGAACGGGATGCCAAATAACCAACTGGGAATGATCATTGCGGCCATGATGCTATTGAGCGCCTGTGGCACAAAAACTTCAGCACCAACTCCAGAAGTCAGCGTTACCCCAGCCGCCGTTGCCCCCAGCCCCACAGTGCCCGTTGACACTGCGGCCATGAATGCCAGTATCGCCAACGATCGATATCAAGATGCTTTAAATATGGCAGCATCGGCCAGATCAATCAGTGAGACTGCTTTGGCCAAAGAAGACTGGTCATTGGTGGCCGATCGATGGCAAGAATCGATCAACAAACTAAGAAAAGTCCCTCAAGACAGCATTAATTATCCATTAGCAATGAAAATTCTGCCGCAATTTCAGCAGAATTTAACCAACGCCCGCCAAAAAGCAGCAAATTTTAAAGCCCCCAAAACTGACCAGCTAATTTCTGATTTAAACAAAGCTAATTCAACCAAGAAAAACAGTAAAATCGACCAAAGCGAACCAGTTATTATCACCAAAATCGAACAAGCTACATCTTTTTCGCTGCCGATTGTCTCTAAAAATAACAATGTGCCAGTTGTTGAAATAGTTATCAATGGCCGCGATCGAATCCAAATGATGTTAGATACTGGTGCCAGCAAAACATTACTGACCAAAGGCGTAGCTGAAAGATTACAGCTAGTTTCTGCTGGCAAAACCAAAGCTAAAACTGCCAATGGCAATGCTGAATTTGATACCGTAAAGCTTGATACCGTAGAATTTGGCCAAGGCAAAGTCACCGACCTATCAGTAGCAGTCGGCGACAATAACCTGAACTATGGATTACTAGGCCATGACGTTTACAAAGGTTATGACATCACCCTGACCGAAGACAGCGTTCAGTTTAAAAAGCGGTAATCTGATCCCCAAAATTGATCGAACCCATCACCGCAGGGGCAGGTTTATCCACCAACCATTTTCTATCCAAACACAAACAATAAAAACCTGCCCGCCCCCACCGCAATCATCCAATGGTTGCCATTTTTAATGTGATCAAAAAACGGGACTGTAAACCACGCACCACCGCCAGGTTCACATCTCCAATAGATTCCACCAAATCACCCACGGTCTTAACACCATCACAGGCATCCATACAGGCAAACTCGGCATCATCAACCTTGGCAATTTGATAATTGCTGTCAAAAAATGCCCGACTTGGCCAGCCCTCTAAGCAAGGATGTCGCTGAGGAATTGCTGTCAGCAAAGTTGCATCATTCGACCAGTCTGCTTTAGTCAGCGGTGGCTTGCCCAAAAAGAACTCAAAGTGAGCCACCTCTGGATCTAACAACTCAATCAGGCGATAGCGCTGTCGATCGGTCAAATCTTTAGCTCTGGCCATCAAATCTGGCGCTTTTCCAATTAATCGCTCCAAATCCCAAAACTGCGGATTCGAGAAACCAATAAACTCCAAGCCCGCTGCATCAATCAATTCAAAAATTGTCTCGGCATTATAGACAATCTCTTGGGGGTGTACATACATATCTGCAAAACATTCGTCCTTGAAGTTTTCCAATGACCAGCGGCTGGCTTCCCGTTGGGCAATTCGGTTATTTTCTGGCAAATTGGCAAAAATCTCTCGCCCGACCCTGACTCCATCACGGTAGTCGCCTTTTTTATCGCCCTGCAATAGACCAATCGCCCGCTGCATCATGGTAATTTCCCAGCGTCCTACCTGACCATAGACAAAAATATGCAGCAGACCGCCAGGAGCTAATTTCTTTGCCAGAGCTTGGATGCCTCTATTCGGGTCAGCCGTGTGGTGCAGCACGCCTACCGAATTGATCAGATCAAACTCCCCTGGCAACTGATCCACGTCAAACAAACTCATTTGATGGAATTCTACACCCAATGCTTTGGATCTCGTACAACGCTCCCTAGCCACCGCCAAGGCTCCAGGACTGATATCGATCGCCGTCACCTGTGCCCCCGGATTTAAATGCACCAAATATTCTGTGCTTACCCCCGTGCCACAGCCCGCATCCAAAATCCGCACATCTGACTTAGCTGGCATCTGCCCCAGACAAAAATTGTAAGCTGCTTGCCAATGCCAGCGCCAGTTATACCCTGGGGGCACTTCATCCAAAATCGGGTCAGGGGGAAATGGATAGGTATTATAAAGCTGCTGAACGGCCTGGGTGACATCCATAGAGGGTATGAGGGGCAAGGAATTTTGCTATTTTACCTCACGAGGATATTGTTTCGGCAATCATCCCACCCCGCACTGGCTGTAGCGAGTTAAGATGGAACGTAGATTTTTGCGGAAATAACCATGGTTCAAGCTCCTTATTACGGTGATAGCGCCTATCGCACTCCCCCACCAGATCTACCCTCGCTAATTTTAAAAGAGCGAATTATTTACTTGGGTTTACCTCTGGTTTCTAGCGACGAATACAAGCGCCAGCTCGGAGTGGATGTGACCAGGCTAATTATTGCTCAGTTGCTCTATTTGCAGTTCGATAATCCTGAAAAACCAATTAACTTTTACATCAACTCCACTGGTACCTCTTGGTATGGTGGTGAGGCGATCGGCCAAGAAACCGAAGCTTTTGCCATCTGTGACACCATGGCCTACATCAAGCCGCCGGTTCACACCATCTGTATTGGTCAAGCCATGGGCACCGCCGCCATGATTTTATCTTGTGGCACCAAGGGCTGTCGGGCTAGTTTGCCCAACGCGACCATTGTGTTGAACCAATCCAAAACCGGCACGGGGCGTGGTCAAGCCACCGATATTCAGATTCGTGCCAAAGAAGTTCTAGATAACAAGGCCGCGATGCTAAATATTTTGGCCAATAATACTGGTCATTCTGCTGAGAAACTGGCCAAAGATATGGAGCGTACCTTCTATCTCACCCCGGCTGAAGCCAAGGAATATGGCTTAATCGATCGAGTTCTAACCAGCTCGAAAGATCTGCCTGTACCACTGGCTGCCGTTGTCTAGACTGCCGTTGTCTGGGCTGTGGTGATTAAACCGTCATCTAAAATTTCACCTATCTGGAGACTCTATGGCCGTTGAATCGCCGTTGCGCGTTCCCTATAATCTGCCTGGTAGCCAGCAGTGGCAGTGGATTAATATTTTCACTCGTATGAGCCAGGAGCGGATTATTTTCCTGAACCAAACTCTAACCATGGGTTTGGCCAATTCACTAATAGCATCGATGCTGTATTTGGATTCGCAAGATTCTGGTAAGCCGATTTATTTGTACATCAACTCATACGGCGATCCGGTGGCCACTGGTGAGGCCAATGAGGGTTCTGGTTTTATGTCGGTAGCGGCCACCTTGTCGATTTATGACACCATGCGCCATATCAAATCAGAGATTCATACCATCTGTCTTGGCCAAGCCGTGGGCTTAGCGGCTCTGATTTTGTCGGCGGGCACCAAGGGCAAACGAGCCAGTCTGCCCCACTCGATGATTGCTCTCAGTCAGCCTTACAGCGGTGTGCGCGGTCAGGCTACCGATATTCAGGTCAATGCCCAAGAAGTGAAAGCTAAACGCAAGCTGATGCTGGATGTTTTTGCTGACAATACCGGGCAGAATGCTGAAAAGGTCGATCAAGATATGCAGCGACTCTTTTATCTGTCTCCTGCTGAGGCAGTAGAATATGGATTGATCGATCGAGTGATCACTAGCAGTAAGTCATAATCACGTTCAGTCATAACTATATTAATTTAACCGGAGATTTCTTATGCCGATCGGCGTTCCTAGCGTTCCTTATAAGCTGCCCGGCAGCAACTACGAAAACTGGATTAATATCTACGAGCGGCTGTTCCGTGAGCGGATCATTTTTCTTTCGGAAGAAGTTGATGATGGCATTGCCAACCAGATTGTGGCCTATTTGCTATATCTAGATTCAGAAGATAGCTCTAAGCCCATTTATATGTACATTAACTCTCCCGGTGGCTCTGTCTCGGCGGGCTTGGCTATTTATGACACTATGCAGCTCATTAAGTCAGAAGTAGTGACGATTTGTGTGGGCTTAGCGGCTTCGATGGGTTCTTTCTTGTTAATGGCTGGTAGTAAGGGTCGCCGTTTGGCGCTGCCTCACTCCCGCATTATGATTCACCAACCTTCGGGCGGTACTCGTGGTCAGGCCAGCGATATCCAAATCGAGATGCGCGAAATTCTGCGGTTGCGTCATCAGCTCAATGGTATCTATGCTGAGCGCACCGAGCAGCCGTTGGAGAAAATTGAGCGCGATATGGATCGAGATTTCTTTATGTCTCCTTATGAGGCCAAAGAATATCGCTTAATTGATCAGGTGATTGAAACTCGGCTGTCGCCAGAATCGATCGCCCAAACTATCAAATAGTCAGTGCAGATATCGTTAAAGAGGTGAGGTCAACTTTGTTTGTGACCTCACCTTTTTGTAGGGAAATCGTGACCAAAGCAGCTTAAATCCAATTCCACATTTCACTAATTCTCCGCCAGAGTTCTGGCGTGAACAACATGCGCATGGCTAATTCGTTTTGACTAAGTGGTATTCCCAAATAAATTGGCATCCACCAAGCAAAGCTTGCGGCGATCGAGAAAATTGCGGCGATGCCTATGTTCCGCCACTGGATGCTTTTTCCGTGCAGCCACCGATCAATAAACCAAGCTAAGCCGATAATGGCAAATACCAAAGAACCCATGTAGTGATAAATATAGATGCAGCGGGTTACAGGAATCCAGGGAAACAGATTTGCACCATAGTTAGCCAAAAAGAAGATTGGCAGCGCCACAGTCGGTTCATTCAGGTTCCAGCGCACCCCCCAGCCCACGCAAGATTTAAAGAAGCGCCAAGCCATCACCATCATTGAACCAAAGGCCAACCACCACAGCATCGGGTTGCCGAAGGCATGGACATCGTAAATTTTGTCTAAGTCCCTACTAATTGGGCTTTTTACCACTTCATAGTAATAAGCCAACGGTCGCATCATCAATGGCCAAGTGTACCAGTTAGCACAATAGGGATGCACATCTTTACCATTGCCAATTTTAACGTGATAGAACAAAATTTCTTTTTGCATTTCCAAAAAGTTGGGGCTGGGATTTTGTAATAAATGTGGAACCCAAGATAGAATATAGGTCACAGCCGGAATTAATAGCAGAAATAAACCAATTTCCCAAAATTTGAGGGTGCTAAGTTTGACTAATACCGAAGGCTGTCCCTTGACCGGAATAGCCGTAGTTTGTCTGCCAGTAAAAATCTGATGAACAACAATTAACCCGAGTAACAGCCAAATACCCAGCAAAAACCACAAGCCATTCCATTTACAGGCGATCGATAACCCAAAAAACACTCCAGATCCCAACAGATATAGCGCTCTTGACCAGCTTCTACAGTTCAGTGCCAGCAGCAATAATAATTGGCCTAAAATACCAAACAGCACCAAAAAAACATTGTTTAAGGCATAGCGCGAATCCACCAAAAACAAGCCATCCATGGCCATTAACAGTGCTGCCAGTACCATGTGGGTTGGTCGCCGACTAAGTTGATAGGCAATAAACCCGGTCACAGGCGGGATAAATGCCCCAAAAATGGCGTTGAACCAGCGATAACTGAAGGTGGTGCGCTCTGAACCGGTCAGGTTATTCACCGTATCATGGCCGATCGGCAGCTTATCGCCCAACCAAATGCCGATCGCAATAATATACTGGCTCAGGGGCGGATGAGCATTAAAGAAAGGGGTGTTGGTTAGGTAGTTGTTGGCAAATTTGGCGTAATAGACTTCATCAAACACAAAAGAATTAAAGCGACCCAGCCCCCAAAAACGTAGACCGATCGACATGGCAAAAATCGCCACCATTGTCCACCAGTAAGTAGGCATGGTGTTCAAAAAAGACTTGCGGGCAGACATAGGCAATTGGCGGCTCTAGCGGGTCTTTCTTAGCTTCGCACGAAATGCTCTTGCTGACCGGTGAGTTTCGGTAGCCTTGATAGCTAAAAGTCGCCTTCGGCTACTTGAAAGACGGTCAAGCCCAAGCTTCGCCACATTTGCACCACTTGCTTGCGATCGTCCAACACAAATTTGACATTATACTTGTTCAAGATATTTTGATCGAATAACTCTTGCTTCACGATCGAATCTTTCCGCTGATCGCCGGTTGCCCGCATAAAAATATCGGTGGCCTCCACACCATACTGTGTCAGCCATTTCTCGGTTTGGGGGCGACAGTCAGCGGTGCGCCCAGACATAATGATTACTTTTACCGATTTTTGCCAAAGCAATACAGTATCTAAAACGGGCTGGTTGGCTGGGTCTCGATCGCAAGTAGTAGCATCGTAAGGACTGCGCCCATTTAATAGCGATAAGGTACCATCCATATCTACAATGATGGCATCAGGCAACGCAGAATCGTAGACCGGCGGCGGAGATGGCACCTCTACATATTTGCGGTACATCTCTAAAATTACGCCTTTACCGACTGATTTGGGCCGTAATAAATCGCGGCGAATACATTCTTCTGCCGAAACTTGTAAAAAGCTATCATTCACTTCCACAACAGCCAAACCTTTGACTAGTTCCCGGATGTGGTCAATATGTTTACCAAAGTTGGTGTCATCTACAATTACATGCTTACCATCTTCTAATGCCATCGTAATGATCTGGTCGCGCAGTCTTAAAATAAATTTTTCGTTGCCCCCACTCCAGCGAGAAGCATGAGCCATCTCCCGCAGGGAATCTTTGTTGCTGCGCACCCACTGCCCTGGCTCTTTCAGCAGTAATTCGTTGGCAAAGGTCGATTTACCAGATGCTGGCAAGCCCACTAACACTAAAACTCTTTTCATCGTAATAACCACATGTTCTGAAACTGATTATATTCCGGACAGGTCTAATCGATCGATATCCAGTTTATTTCCAATCACCACCAGCAAATCATCTTTAGCCAGTCTGCGATCGGGCTGAGGATTAATATCAAATTTTTGGGCTTGACCAATCGCTAAAACATTTAAACCATAGTCTTTTCGCAACCGTAATTCTACGATTGTCTTACCCTGAAAAGACGACGGCACTTTAATTTCTACAATACTGTGATCGGCATCTAGATCAAAGCGATCAAAAATCCCTGGCTTGGTAAGCTTTTGCGCCAAAGCACAGCCAGCTTCGTATTCTGGCAATACCACTAGGTCGGCTCCCACTTTTTGTAGCAATTTAGCATGAACATCAGAAGAAGCTTTGGCAATTACCTGGGCTACCCCAGCTTCTTTAATATTTAAAGTGGTAATAATACTTTCTTGTAAATAGTTCCCGATCGCTACAATCACCGTATCAAATTCAAAAACTCCGGCCTCTTGCAGTGCCATCGGATTGGTGGAGTCTAGCTGCACGGCATGAGAGACTGCTCCCTCTGCCAAAATATCTGCCACTCGTCTTTCGTCGATGTCTGTACCCAAAACATCATTGCCCGATCGATGTAGGGTTTCGCACAGTGCGCGACCAAATCTTCCTAAGCCAATTACTGCAAACTGGCGTTTATTGCTGGGTTTTAGGTTTCGTAAAAAGTCGAAGGCGGGCTGGGTAAAAGAATTCGACATGTTTTTTTTTGACAGATTGGTGTACTTGCAATTTGCAATATTTGACTGCTTACCAGAACTTGTAAAGTGTGATTACCAAATCTTACTCAGATCTAATATGAACCCTGGCATAACTTCATTGCAGTCGATTGAACCAGGAGAATCTAGAATAAAAGCTTTTTGTTCTGGTCGATAGATCTCTACCTGCTGATCTTCAGGATTAATTAATAAGCCTAGTCGAACCCCATTTGACTGATACTCCTGCATCTTCTCTTGCAAAGTTTTCAGGCTATCAGTCTTGGATCGTAGTTCGATCATAAAATCGGGTGTTACTTCGGGGAAAGCAATATCAGTAGAAATTCCTTCAAGTTTTGATTTTTCAATCCAGGTAACATCTGGTGATCGGACTGCCCCATTGGGTAAAGTGAACCCACCTGATGAATCGAATACTTCACCTAAATCGAATTGTTCATTCCAAACTTCAACTCGACTATTCAACTTTGAATTCTGTTTAGAACTTTCCCATCCTGCTGGCACCATGGTAATTAATTGTCCTTCTTTTGTTAACTCTAGTCGTAAGTCTGGATTATTTTGGCACAGCTTTTCAAACTCACCATGAGTGACATGGAGATTAATGCTATGAATATCTAGTAATAATGGTTTGGCCTCTAAAGATCGCATTTTGTACAAATCCCTGTCCGTTTCAGGATATTAATTTTTGTTAGTTGTTTTTACGAAATCATCTGCTTTAAATCTATTTTCACCAGTTTTGCAATTCACTGAGTTTTATCTTAACCGATCGGGGAGTGTCTCCGTTAGAAAGATATCCGACGCAGTGTATCGCCGTACTTATCCCACCAGCAACGATTCTTCAAGATACCGGATGGCCGTAGATTTTGGATCGCCTAACAGCGCCGCGATCAACAGTAAAACCCCCACCCGTCCAACATACATCGTTGCTACCAACACCAGTTTACTCACCGGGGTTAAGTCTGCGGTAATACCCATCGAAAGACCAACCGTGCCAAAAGCCGAAACTACTTCAAACAAAATTTGGATAAAATTTAGCGCTGGTGGCTCGACCAGTGAAATTATAGTGGTAGCCACAACCACCGTCATAATTGAGCCAAAAGTCACGCCAACCGCTTTTAGAATCAGAGTATTGGGCACTTGGCGACGATATAGCACCACAGATTCTTTGCCTCGTAAAACAGCGTAGGTACTGCTAGCTAATATTCGAGCGGTGGTAGTCTTAATGCCCCCTGCTGTACCACCGGGACAACCCCCAATCAACATTAAGGCGATCGTAATGAATAATCCTGCCGTAGTCATTTTAGAAATATCAATGGTGTTAAAGCCCGCCGTGCGACTAGTCACCGCTTGAAACCAAGCCGCCAACAACTGCTGTCCAGTTCCCAGCGTAGCTAAAGTCTGGGTATTCCGCATTTCAATGAGCCAAATAGCCAAGGTGCCACTGAGTAATAAAAAGAGCGTAGTACTAATAGCTACCCGGAAATTCAGCGACAGCTTTGCTCGCGCCTTCGGCAATCGAGCCGTCCGAATAGAACTATTTGTAATTCGCTCTCGCAGCATCAAATACAGCTCTAAAATTACCTCATAGCCAATTCCACCAAAAATAATTAAGCCCGTAATTACCATGTTTAGCAGCAATGAACCCTGATAACTTACCAAATTATCTGAAAACAAAGCGAACCCAGCATTGTTCCAGGCGCTGACGCTATGGAAAATTGCGAACCATATTCCTTTTTGCCAACCAGCTTTGGGCACAAACTCTAGCAGCAATAAAAAAGCTCCAGTCAGCTCAAAAATCATTGTAGTTGCCACGATTGACCGCAAAATTTGATTACTGCCCTGTAGCGATCGGCGATCTAAAGCCTGCTGAATCGCAATTTTATCTTTGAGATTAAAGCGGCGACCCAACAACAGCAGCAAAAAAGTAGTGACTGTCATATACCCCAGTCCACCAATCTGCACCAAAAGCATAATCACAAACTGACCCAGCCCAGAAAAATAGGTAGCTGTATCGACTACCACATGTCCAGTTACACATACCGCTGAAGTTGCCGTAAACAGAGCAGTGATTGGACTATTCCATTGACCACTGTTAGTAGCAAAGGGCATCATTAATAAAGCAGTGCCAGCTAAGATAACAGTGATAAAGCCCAAACAAATAGTGCGAGAAACTGTCATAAAGATTTAAATTCAGGACTGGGAAGCCGCTGTTAGTCTAAGTTAATCTGGTTTGACCACTTTGAGCCGCTTAGAAATTTGCTGCTCTGGATCAATACCTTGAAAAGTTGGTGGTATCCAAACTCTTACTACTAATAGTATTGCCATAGAGATCAAAAAAGCACAGGTGGCTAGTACCTGATGCCATTCTACTTCCAACACTCCCTTCACAATCACTTCTCGCAATACCGAGACGATGGCGACTTCTACCGATACCCCGATCGAGACTCGCTGTTCCTGCAAATAAATGATCAGCAGGCGAAACAACTCCACCAAAATTAAAATGAACAAAATATCCGCAGTAATATCATGAAAGCGCAAGGTAGTCAGCAAAGACAAAAAGATTTCTTTGAGTTGCAGCACCATGACTGCAAACAAGCCTAAGCAAAGAGAAATAGCGATCACATCCTGGACTGATTCTAAGACCCGCACAATATGACTGCGCTGAATGTTGGCATACCAGGGAGTATTTGGAGTGTCGAGAGGAGTGATGATTGGCTGTGTCATATTTTCAGACCCTGATACTAAATATCATAGAGTTAATCAACTTAAATAACAGCTTAGCTCATTAATTTCTCTATGGATAGAGGAGAGTGATACATCTATCGAATGGATCTGATAACCAAGCCCAACCCTAATTACGCAGCCATTTTCGTAAAAAGACCATGCCAACGACTCCAAATATCATGATGCTGATCGTCCCCAGTATGGTGGTCAACAATTCATTCTGATGATCTGGCTTTTTCTGCTCAACTATTGGTTCAGCCCGGTTATCGGGAATTATTGCTGCTTTACCTAGTGCTACAGTGGCATCAAACTTTAACTTGAAAGGCTGAAAATCTCCTGGTTTAACCGACTGACCAGTTAGCTCCAAACTATATGCTCCTGGCTGGGGAAATAGCACGGTAGTACTGGGGATATCTTGATATTTTTCGGCGTTAATTGCTTGAAGCTGTGGTGTGGAAAGCTTTTGATTGCCAGGTAATTGTTTAATTTGCAGTTGACACTGGCAGTCCTTTAGCGGAATTGCAATGCCGCCTTTTTTGGTGAGAGCGAACCAGATCTTGATCGGTTCCTGAGACTTTGGCCGATCGTCTGGTTCAAAGTGAATTGTGGCTCCTACTTGAGCATCGGTTTTAACCTTGTGTCCCCAAGCAGGCAGCGGCAAAAATATTAATGTGAGCAGCCCACTCAGATACAGTCCATGTTTTAGGGCGAGGATATGGTAATTCATCAGATTTTTTGCAGTCAGTAACAATCAGCGACAGCCTACCAGTAAAGCTGCTTTTATGAAATTAGCGGAGCTAATTTAAATGACAAGTTCGCCACTGGTCAAAGGCACTAAATCCATTGCTGCTAAAGATTTGAATATCAAGAAGCGGAATCCTATAATCGAGGATTTCTATTTTCCTGATGGGCTACCAACAGCGGACGAGTTACCCTGTTCGGATGGTGCCCCAGTGGATAGCGAGTTACAAGAACTGATACCGGGATTGTTAAAAGCAATTCTGATGGATATTTGGCGCGACCGCCAGAATTGGCTATTTAGCATTGACATGGCCTTTTACTATGACCCAGCTCAGCCGAGAACGGCTGTTGCTCCTGATGGGATGTTGAGTCTGGGGATAGCTGAGGCTCAGAGTGAAAATTTACGCTCTAGCTTTGTGCTGTGGCAAGAGAAGGTAATTCTACTGTTTGCAGTGGAGATAGTATCAAAAAGTCCTAGTGGAGAGAAGGCCAAGAAATTCGAGATATATCAATCTGTGGGTATCTTGTACTATTTAATATATTCACCACTGTTGAAAAGAAAAGCTAAGTTTCAACTTTACAAGTTGATTGAAGGTAAATACGTGTTGCAGAGTGATGGTCAGCAGCCTTACTGGATGCCCGAAATTGGACTGGCAATTGGGGCTGAAAAACAAGTGTATGGAAGCACTGAGCGGGAGTGGCTTTATTGGTATCATCAGAATGATATGAGATATCCTACTCCAACGGAAAAGTCGGAAATAGAGGCTAGAAGGGCAGATGCTGAAGCTCAAAAAGCTAAGCTGGAGAGCCAACGAGCAGATACCGAAGCTCAAAAAGCTAAGTTGGAGAGCCAACGGGCAGATACCGAAGCTCAAAAAGCTAAACTTGAAAACCAACGGGCAGAAAGTGAGCTAACGGCAAAAGTTATAGCTGAGCAAAGAGTTAGTGATTTATTAGAGAAAATGCGGAAGCTGGGAATAGACCCAGACTCGTAGCGTCTTTGGAAAAGAATCTTGTAGCGCCCGAAGAATATTAAATCAGCAACGCCGAATTTTGTAGTGGTTCTGATTCGATCGATGCTATAAATTTTTTGGTATCGAGTAACTCTTTAAATTATTGACCAAGCAAGTTACCAATTAGTTCATCCGAAACTTGCAATGGACTAGCTAAATCTTTTACATGCTTCACTTGTTTATCAAAGCGCCAAGTTTTCCATGCCGTATTTGAGCGGAGCTTAGCTTGAACTATTTTATATTCTCGGCGATCGAGGGACATTTTTCGCCACTCCTGCCACTTCAGACGCGCAGCTTCTCCCTCTTTTGCAACCTCCATTTCTGTAAGTGCTTCGACAATTTGATTGGCAACTGTAGCAACTAGGGGACTACCTTCTATAGCTGGATCATTCAAGTCTATGCTAAACTTCGACTCCATCACCGCACGATGGAGTGCCAGTAATTCATAATAGTTATCAATTACTAATGCCATTACAATACCTCAAGGAGTGGATAGATTACTTGACGTTGCTGAATCAGAGTATAAATATGTAAGTCAAAGACTGACCCAACGTTATGGATATTTTTAGTTCATGCTAAGAATTAGCAACGCCACAAAATCATCTTGTACCTTATGCGATAAGCCGCTTTTCGTCAATCCCTCTTTTTCTGTCGCTATAAATCTGTCTAGAGTATTGTTAGATGCAATCCGGAATATAACTTTAGATTAGGTTGTCTAGGTAAAGCGTTGATCGAACCGAGGATCAAAGTGATCTTGTTTACGGCTGTTACAGTGGCAACATAGAGTTTGTAGGTTGCTTATGTCATTGCTGCCACCGTTAGCAAGAGGAATGATGTGGTCGATGGATAGAGCTGTAGTTGCGCCACAGCTCCGACACTGCTGGTTATCTCGCTGCAACACATATTCTCGGACGGCTTTAGGGATGCTGATGCGGGGAGTTTTAGCCACGACTAATTAACCTCGCTCATGGTGCGGCGAATTTCATCCAAAGATGTTTCTGTAGCAACTGGAGAACTCGCTGTAATCTCATTAGGATAAAACACCAAATGAAACTGAATTCTTCCCTCTTGCCAATATTGGCCTGGTATTAGTACCCGGCAATCAAACCCTTCTTTTATCCAAGGATATATTGACAATAGTCCGGACAGATTTCAGGAAAAGTCAAGCCCTAAGAGTACCGTGATGTATGAGTTTTTGGTAGTTTGGGTGTAATTTAATTAAAGTTGGGTTTAAACCAAACTGCTCCATAAATAACTCGAATAAGTGCTCATT
>JANYHM010000077.1 GCA_025359065.1 Synechococcales cyanobacterium GL140_1_metabinner_5_sub
TATGAGAAGACAGACATTGGGGCTATTAAAGAAAGATACTTCTTTGAAACAAAGTATCCGATTAAAGAGGTATCGTGCCGCGATGGATAATGATTATCTACTACAGGTCATGTGTTCTTGATTTTGATGCGTTTGCCCTGCAGATTATCCTCAATGCTCAATATCGCTGTGAGTACTGTAAGACATCCTCTAAACTTACTGGTATGCCACTCACGATGGAACATATCATACCTAGATCTTTAGGTGGTTCCGATGATCTTCTTAATTTGGCTGCTGCCTGCTACCGTTGTAATGAATTTAAGGGGGCAAAAGTATCGGAGATAGATTTGCAGACTAGTCAATCTAGTCGCTTATTTAATCCTCGCACAGATTTATGGATTGATCACTTCATATGGATCAATGGTGGTATCCAAATCGCCGGAACAAGTTTGATTGGTGATGTCACTCTGATAGCATTGCGTCTAAATAATAAAGATATTGTTGCCGCAAGAGCATTATGGGTAAGTTTTGACTGGCATCCACCGTAAAATTTAATAACATAAAATTCTGAATCTTAAACTCACCATGACTCTCTCTCCATTAGCTACAGCCGACATTAGTACCAAGCTTAGTCAGGTTAAAATGATCGCCGTTGATATTGATGGCACACTTACCCTCAATGGACGGTTTAGCACTCAGCTACTCAGCACCTTAGAAAGATTGCAAGCGGCTGAAATACCCGTATTGTTAGTGACAGGTCGATCGGCTGGTTGGGTGGAAAGCTTGGCTAATTACTTGCCAGTTACCGGAGCGATCAGTGAAAACGGTGGTTGTTATATGAGCCACGAGGTGCGTTGTCAGCTTCTGGGTAATCTTAAACCCAAAGAAATTTCTCAGCATCGCGAGAAGCTTGCCGACTGTTTTTGGCAGCTCCAAGGCAGCTATCCCCAGATCAAAGAATCTGCTGATAATCGTTGGCGCATTACCGACTGGACTTTTGATTTAGATAAACTATCGCCCAGTGACCTATGGGAAATTAGCGCCCAGTGCGATCGATGGGGTTGGAGTTTTACTTACAGCACTATTCAGTGTCATATTCGGTTGGCCACTCAGAACAAAGGTGCTGGTATTCGTCAGGTGGTCAAAAAACATTTTTCGGGCTTTTTTGCCGGTCTGAAGCAATCCGAGATTTTGACGATCGGTGATAGCCCTAATGATACCGAGATGTTTGACCCCGCAGAATTTCCGCTCTCGGTGGGCGTTGCCAATATTAAAGAGTACGTCGATCGGCTTACTCATCAACCGGCTTATGTTGCGCAATTTCCAGAAATCAATGGTTTTGTCGAAATTGTAGATGCTGTGTTGAGGGCGAAAGCTGAGGCTCCACAGCCCACCCAAATAGATATTTTGCCCAATATTTTTCAATAAGCTATTAAAAACACACCCAGTAGGTAAAGGCATGAATATTAACGTATCTATTATTGACCAACGCTTATTATCAGTCGCTAATGATCTTCGCCAAAGGGCTGCTGAAGAGTTAGGTATTAAAGATGATAACAGACTTAAATCCCTGTCATTTGTGTACTTATGTGTTCAAACTGTCTTGGATTTAGAGAGTGACGATACTTTTGATTGCTTAACCGAAGGAGGGGGTGACTTTGGGGTAGATGCTATGCATATTTCGGAAGAATACGATGGAGAGTTTACAGTCAGCTTATTTCAAGCCAAGTACAAAAATAATCTAGAGGGAAATTCTAACTTCCCGCAGGAAGGGATAGAGAGTTTAGTTAACGCAATTCAGTACTTATTTAATCCAGCCACCAAATTAGAACATATTAATGAACGACTCTTGGCTAAAGTGGAAGAAGCTCGCAGCATGATTCGAGATGGGTATACTCCACAAGTTCGATCGATCGCCTGTAACAATGGGCTGAAGTGGAATGTATCTGCTCAGGAAGCTATTGAGCGCACTGGATTTGGTAATCAGGTTACATGGGAATATGTTAACCATGATCGGTTAATCACAATTCTGCAAGCTTCCAAACCGGTGAAAGATACTTTACAGTTAAGCGGTAAGGCGATAGTTGAAGATATGGAATTCAGCCGTGTACTAGTAGGCAGAATTTCTGTCACTGAAATTGCCGCACTGATTGAGCGACACGGTGAACGATTATTAGAGCGGAATATTCGTCGTTATCTAGGTTTGCAAGGAAATCGTGTCAATGAGGGTATCCGCCATACTTTGACTAGCGATGAAAAAAATAATTTTTACTTTTATAACAATGGAGTAACCCTGACCTGTGACGGTTTTTCATATAACGCCTTGCAAAATGGTGATTACCAAGTACGTGTTGAGAATTTGCAAATTATTAATGGTGGTCAGACGTGTATAACTATATTTAAAACTTTACAGAAACTTGATTCGCTGCATCAAAATGCTCAAGCTTATGTCCTACTGCGGCTCTATCAACTACCTCGTGAGAATGAAAGCTTAGTGCAAAAAATTACCTATGCCACTAATAGTCAAAATCCAGTCGATCTCAAAGATTTACGTGCTAATGATGATCGGCAGAAAAGATTGGAAATGGATATGCAGCAGTTGGGATTTAGCTATCGGCGCAAGCGCTCTGATGCTGGCACCCGCTCTACAGATATTACTTCAGGTGTAGCTGCGGAAGCAATATTATCGGTTTGGAGCAAAAAGCCTCATCAAGCAAAGTTTTTTTCGCGGGAACACTTTGGGAAGCTGTATGATGCAATATTCACCGAACAATTGAACGGAGCACAATTAATAATTGCTGTTCAGCTTTATAGACTTGCCGAAAATCGTCGCAAAAGGCCGGAGTCTACAGACCCAGATTTTGTTCGCTATGCTTCATGCTTTATTGCAATGCAAATGGGACAAAAGCTTTTATCTGAAATGAATATTTCAGATAAAAATATTGGCCATCAAAACTTTCAATCAGCTCAAAAGCTGATTGAGCAAAATGGCGAAAAATATTTCAATGATGCAGTGCAAGATATTCAACAGGCTTTGTAGGATCTCTATGGGAGACAAGAGATTTCCTTACAGCAGCTATCCGCCACCTTTCGACGCGGTGATTTGATCAGCAAGCTTTGATTTTCCATGCTTTTGTCAGATTGTTGCTCGTTAATGCAAACTATTTCCTTGACCAGGCGATCTTGCCAGTATTCTGGATCTCGACGACAACTGCTAATTGCTGTAATCACTAACCTATCTGAATAGACTCTATACAAGATTACATAGGAAAACTTAGAAGTCAGGTAACGAAGGATTTGTCCTTCAATAACTGGCCACCGCTCTGGTGCGTTCACAATGCGAAATATAGAGCTTTCTATGGTGTCGATGAAGTTTTGGTGTTGGTCTTGCTGAAAAAAGAATTGAACAGCTTCGGCATAATCTTGTAAAGCTGCCGGGTGGAATTCGTCTCGATTTTAGCACTTCAGCCCCAAGTGTGACTGAATAAGGGTCAATGTATCCGTGCTGCATAATTATCTAACTTGAAAGACTACTGAGAGATTATTGGCGGGCATGGGATAGGTTTGCAGCAGAGATAAGCCATAGTTGTGAGCGATCGCCACCACCGCCTCTAGATCTCGCACTCCCCAAGCCGGATCGCGAAGTTGCAGACTGCGATCGAAGTCATCATTACTGGGGGAACTGTGCTGACCATTTTGTTTAAAGGGTCCGTAGAGATAGAGAATGCCACCGGGAGATAGAACACGACTGGCTCCAGCCATCAGACCCTCACAAGCTGACCACGGAGCAATGTGGATCATATTGATGTTGACGATCGCGGTAATCTCGGCACACAGCGCAGCATCATTTTCTAATAGCCATGAAGCAGCGCTGGCATCGAGATCGATCGGGGGATAGCAGTTAGCACAAGGCGCATAATCTTGCCATGCACAGATACTTTCCCGCGCTTCAGGGTTGGGATCTGAGGGTAGCCAGTGGTGGGAAACTAGCTGGGGAGCAAAGAACACCGCATGTTCTCCTGTACCGCTAGAAATTTCTAGCACTGTACCAGTAGGGGGCAAAACTTGGTGGAGAACCTCAAGGATTGGTTCTCGGTTGCGCTGAGTAGCTGGGGCAAACTGACGGTGATCACTCATTGAGTCACATTAGAGAACCAAGGAAATTATGATTTATACTATCACCAAAGGCTATAGCTGACTAGCTCATAATATCACCGAACTAAACTAAATGTAGCTATTACTCTCTGAAATAGTTAAAAATTACGCAATACCAGGATAAAATTTGCATGGCACTACTAATATTGAGGCTGAGTCGCAAAACTAAAAAATATCTTTGGCGATCGGCGTTAGCAATTTTTTTAACTCTGAACGTTGTATCTTTTGCGATCGCTTACTTTTCAACACACTTTAGCGATCCAGGCAGCCCAGGAATTGCCAAACCGCTGAATTTAAAAACGCCTAGCGCCATAGACTTAGACTATACTACCCAAAAAATTACGATCAATAAAAATGAGTGGTTAGAAACGTGGTTTATTCCAGTGGCAAAGGGTTCAGCCAAAGGAACAGTGCTCATGTTTCCAGGTAATCATGACAGTAAAAGTAAATTTTTACTGTCATCAGCAAAAGTCTATCATGACTTGCAGTACAATACACTGCTAGTAGATTTTCGAGGAGCGGGTGGTTCTAGTGGTAATAAAACTACGCTGGGTTTCAAAGAAGCAAAAGATGTAGCTATAGCCTGGAACTACGCTAAACAAGCCAAATTACAGCAGCCCTACATTCTGCACGGAACATCGATGGGCAGCGCCGCTGTTCTAACAGCAGTTGCTAAAGAAAATATTCATCCTGACGGCATTATTTTAGAATTGCCTTTTGCAAGGTCGATCGATGCAGTACGCAGCCGAGTAGCCGGCCGTCATGTACCCACCTTTCCCCTCGCAGAACTAATCATTTTCTGGGGTAGCATACAGCACGGGTTTAATGCCTTCTCCCACAATCCAGTCACCTATGCTAGTCAGATAACATCTCCAGCTCTGATTATGCAGGGTAGTGACGATCCCTGGACGAAAATCGAAGAAATTAGAGAAATACTGAAGAATTTACAGGGTAATAAAAAGTTAGTGTTATTTTCCCATACCGGCCATACCTTGCTGATAACTGTCGATAAGTATTTGTGGAAAACGAGTGTGGAGAATTTTCTCGACAAGATCAATCTTTAATTATTAGCATTAAAGTGTTTGGTGGCACTTCTTTGCATAGAATGTAAAAAGAAAGTGTATCTGAGCTGAGACATGAACAAAAACATTCGGGTAGTAACCGGCAGCGCGCCATTAGTTAGTGAAATTGATCGATGGATCAGGACTCATTTACAGCAGGCGATCGACAAAAACGGTAAAGCCAGCATTGCTCTAGCCGGTGGCAGCACCCCCAAAGTAGTCTACCAAGCCCTCAGTAAAGCCGAATTTGCCTGGGATAAACTGCATGTTTTTTGGGGCGATGAACGCTTCGTCCCTCCCAGTCACCCAGACAGCAACGAAAAAATGGCGCGAGAAAACTGGTTGGACTTAGTACCAATTCCTGCTGTCAATATTCATCCTTGGCCTACTGAAGCTGGGACACCAGAGCAATGCGCTGAGCTATATGGAGCAGAGTTAACCAAATATTTTGCAGCTCCTCAGCCCAGCTTCGATTTGGTGCTATTGGGAATGGGCGAAGATGGCCATACGGCTTCTTTGTTTCCCCATACAGCGGCATTGGGAGTTATGGATCGATCGACCACCGTTGGTCAAAAAGATGGTCAACCCCGCCTCACTTTGACCGTCCCAGCCATTAATAATGCGGCCTGCGTAGCTTTCATTGTCACCGGAGCTAGCAAACGCCCAGCCTTAAAGCAGGTAATGGCTGCCACTGCCGATTCCCAAGAATATCCCTCTCGTTTCATTCAGCCCACAGGCGAACTAATTTGGTGGTTTGATGAAGCTGCTGCTGCTGAGTTGGACAATCTTAGCTAAAATGTACTTTGCAGCCATTGATTTTGGGCATACTTCAATTAGTTAGAGGGTATCTTTGCCCAACACCCAGACGGGCTTGACTACTTGTATTATTCCTAGCAACATTCGTAACATCTATCGATTCGGTTACTTCCATGAGTATTTGTCCCAATTGCAATCATTCCAACCCCTCGGGTGCTACTCAGTGCGAGGCATGTTTTACTCCCTTACCTGCCACCGCCAATTGCCCGAGCTGTGGAGCCAATGTTCAGCTCGATGCTACTTTCTGTGGTCAATGTGGGACAAGTCTCAAATCTGCTGCCAAACAAAGTGCCGCCGTTGCTAGCCCCAGTGCAGAATCGGCTTTGCCACCCACTATTATTGCTGTTCCGGGAGGCTCTGCTTCTCAAGTCGCCGTAGCACCAGATCCTTTTGCAGTAGAACCGATTCCCGAGCCTTCTTTTGCGGCAAGTACACCCATGCCGGTTGTGGAACCGATCGCCAGCGAGCCATTTGCTGCCCCCGCTGCTTTTTCTGAACCAGAAGCAGCTCAAGCAGTTACTGCTCCGATTCTCGGGGCTTCTTCTACTCAACTTCAACAGCAGGGCTTCCAGCTTACTCATATTCAAAGTGGCACTGTTATCGATATTCCTGGCAATGTTAACGTGCTGCACATGGGCAAACCCAACGACCAGATTCCGCCAGATATTGATGTTTCTGGTTTTCCTTGTGCCGAAGTAGTTTCTCGCATTCATGCCGACCTACGCATCGAAGGTGATTCTGTTTATGTAGAAGATACCGGCAGTTCTAATGGCACTTACGTTAATCACAACGTTCTGCCTAAAGGCAACCGCCACTTGTTGCGGGTAGGCGATCGAATCAGCTTAGGCAAAGGTGATTTGGTCACATTCTTATTTCATGCCGCTGGTTAACTAACCCTCTTTTTTACGTCTTAACTCTCCACCACCCGCGTATTTTTTGTGATTACCGTTTCTCTGCTGCATCCCACCCAATCCATTCCAACTCAAAGTTGGACTTTTACGACCGAAACCACTGTTAAGATTGGCCGTGCTACGGACAATGATGTAGTGCTATATAGTGCGGTGGTATCTCGATACCATGTGGAGCTGAGAAAAAGTGGCGCAGGTTGGAGGGTGGTAAATATCAGCACCAACGGTACTTATGGCACCGATGGTCAACCTTTAGCTAAAGTAGCTGTAACCAGCGGCATGATCTTTCGGTTAGCTACTTCTGGCCCTCGGATGCAGGTGAACTTAGGTGGTCCACCACCAGCAGCTTTAGATCGAGCTGAGCTACAAGAAGACTCTACTTCTGAAGACTTGACGGCTTTAGATAGCTTCAGTTAGAAAACGGCAGTGAACCATTTTCTCTAAATCCTCTAAACTAGAAGCTGAGCTTTAGAGGAAATCGGCATGACAACCATTTGTATTCTCGGTGGCGGCTTTGGTGGACTTTATACCGCTCTTCGCTTCCAGCAATTAGATTGGGGCAACGTCCAGCGCAAAATTATTTTGGTAGATAAGTCCGATCGATTTGTCTTTACTCCCCTACTGTATGAATTGTTGACCGGGGAGATGACTGCTTGGGAGGTTGCTCCTACTTTTCAGGATTTATTGCAGGGCACCAATATTGAGTTTCGTCAAGGCACGGTGGAATCGATCGATCTCACTGCTCAATCTGTGCAGGTATCTGGCTATGAGCCAATTAATTACGATAAATTAGTGCTGTCTTTGGGCGGTGAAACCCCGATCGGCAACACCCCAGGAGTAGCAGAACACACCATTCCTTTCCGCAATCTCAACGATGTCAATTGCCTCGAAGGTCGGCTGCGACAATTGGAAACCAGCGATGCTGAAAAAATCCGGGTAGCCATTGTAGGGGCTGGGTTTAGCGGAGTAGAGCTAGCATGTAAGCTGGCCGATCGACTAGGAGATCGCGGTCGGATTCGCTTAGTGGAACTGGGCACCAAGATCTTACCAACGGCGGTTGAATTTAATCAAACAGCGGCGCAAGCGGCGCTGAGTACCCGCAAAGTGTGGATCGATCTAGAAACCAGCGTAAAAGAAGTAACTGCTACTGAATTGGCTATGGAATATCGGGAACAGGTTGATCGGATTCCAGTAGATGTAGTTCTGTGGACGGTAGGCAATCAGGTGAATCCGGTGGTGGCTAATTTGGTTTTTGAGCGAAATTTGCGCGGTCAAATTAAAACTTTGCCAACTTTACAGACAGTCGATCGACCAGAAGTCTATGCCCTGGGTGATCTGGCAGAAGTTATTAGCGATGGCAATAAGATTCCGGCTACTGCCCAGTCGGCGCTGCAACAGGCCGATTTTGCTGCTTGGAATATATGGTCACAAACTCTCAATAAGCCCCTGTTACCGTTCCGCTATACTAATTTGGGTGAGATGATGGCTCTGGGTAACAATAGCGCTACCTTGAGCGGTTTGGGTGTACAGCTCGATGGCACCTGGGCTTACATGGCACGCCGTTTGGTCTATTTGTATCGTCTGCCAACTTTGAATCATCAAATTCAGGTGGGTCTACACTGGATTGGACAGCCGATCGCGCAGTTATTAGCCAAAGTTGCTAGCTAAAAGCTCACCCTACAATAGACTTTTTCATAAGAAATTGGCCAGATATTATCTGACCAATTAAACAATTATTAGTCGATCGCAATAGTGGTAGGAGCTGTGGCCGTAGGCGGTGAGCTGTTATCTATATGAAGGCGACGATACTCGGCGTACAGCCGATCGCGCCAAGCAAAGAACATTTCGTAGGCAGGGTTATCGGCAAAGCCCGGAATCCCTTTACCTTTGAGGTTACTAGGAATGTTTAAATAAGGGCCATCTGGAATTTTAATGGTCATACTCAGTGCCGCCACGGTCAGATCCACCAAAGTTGGTTGATTGCCCAGCAAATAAGGGGTTTCGCCCAAAATTGTACAGACCGCCGCCATTTCGCGGTGCAGAGACTCTTCTACGTCTTTCAAATTGGCTGGGGACAAGCCCACACCCATACCTACTGCATCAAACAACTCATTGGGAATCGCGCTGACCAAGTTTCTAAAAATATCTGGGGTGCCACTGGGCAAAATCGAAGAGCGCAAGCTGTTGTTTTTTAATGCCCCCAACAAGCACTTACGACTCTTGACTCCGATCGAGCTATCGGCCCACTCTTCCATGATGGTACAGAGAGCCTTGGACTTGGCATCGCTCGGAAACAACGGCTTATCGGAATAGGTTTGCTCTAAATACATGGCGATCGCCGTAGAATCGGCCACAATGGTAGTGCCATCTTTGATCACCGGCACCTGTCTTTGGCCCGAGATCCGCAAAATTTCTAGTTGACCGACTCCCGGCACTACTTCAATTTTGCGGTATTGCAAGCCCTTAAAGTCTAAAATCAACCGTGCTTTCTCAGCAAACTGTGATAATTCAAATTGGTAAAGTTCTATCATGTGCTTATGCGCTAATGGCCGGTAGGTTTGCTTGGGTACGAATGTAGACCTAGAAGTCATTATAATTACTTCGTTAGAAGAATATTCCTTCTAAGTACTTTTTGTATGGTAAGTAAAAAAATCTTATTAACTTGCACGGGCACCGGCATTTTATTGGCGGTCATCACTCTCCGTCAAACTGTTATCGCCACCCATCGATCGGATGATGCTCCCCAAAAACAACTTCAGCAGCCTATTCCAAGTAACCGATCCAGTGATTTAAACAGTCGTTTACAGGCAATTACCGTCAAAATCTTAGCCGGTCAAGAAAGCATTGGTTCTGGCACTATTTGGCGATCGAGCAATGGCAGCAGCCTAGTAATTACCAATTCTCATGTGCTTGTTGCCCAAAAACAGCCGTTGTTTATCCAGACTGCCGATGGCCAGGTACATCCAGCCAAGGTGGTGACTCCAGTGAGCTGGGACAGCTTAGATCTAGCTGCGCTGCAATTTCAGGCCAAACAAGACTACCCCACCGCAAAGATCGATCGCATAGCCAATCTCCAGGTAGGTTCAGAAGTGTTAGCTGCGGGATTTCCCAAAAACGGCAAAAGCACCCTCACGATCGAGAAAGGTGCTGTTACTCATATTTTAAACAAGCCATTGGCTGAAGGCTATCAGGTAGGTTACAGCAGTGCAGTAGCCAAAGGCATGAGCGGTGGGCCCTTAATCGATCAACGGGGCAGCCTAGTAGGAATCAATGGGATTCATGCCCAGCCTTTGTGGGATGCCGCCGAAACCTTTGCTGATGGCACAGTGGTCGGGGAACCACTGCTCTCAGAAATCGGTGAAGCTAGTTGGGCGATACCGGTTTATCACTTGGAGTAACTTGTGGGGAACTAACATTGGGCGAAGGCACTGGAATCGGAACACCGGCTGTAGGGCTTGTAACATCCAAATCACTGGGAACCTTGGCAGTTGGCGGCGCATTTGCCGCCGCAATCCGCACTTCTAACGCCTTGAGGGCACGAGCATACTGAGGGTCTTGGATAGTGCCTAACCGCTTGCGGTCTTTGCGAATGGCATCAATATCAGCAGGCTTCAGACCAACTTTGACATCTGGTTGAATACCTAACTTGTTAATATCTTTGCCGCTAGGAGTGTAGTACTTAGCGATCGTCACTGCCAAACCAGAGCCATCACTCAGTTGACGCACTGATTGCACTAAGCCCTTACCAAAGGTTTTCTGACCAACCAAAATGGCACGACCGTTATCTTGCAGTGCACCTGCTACAATTTCGCTGGCGCTAGCCGAACCATCGTTGACCAAGACTACCATTGGTTTCGAGGTCAGGGCTGTACCATCTGCTTTTTTCTTACAGTCTGGCTCTGGATCGTTACAGCCACCATTCCGGTTCCGAGTGGAGACGATCGTCCCCTCGTTTATAAACAGCCGAGATACCCCGATCGCGCTGGGCAGCAAACCACCCGGGTTAGAGCGCAGGTCTAGAACATAACCATTCACATTCTTGGCTTCCATCTGCTGGATGGCTTCCTTCATTTCTTTGGTAGCATTGGCCGAGAACTGATTCAGGCGAATATATCCAACACCACCCAAGTCATCTTTGCGATATTCTGCCTTTACTGAATGGACATCAATTTTTTGTCTTCTCAGTTTATGATCAACTGCTGCATCGGCACCCCGCTGGACGCTAATGGTGACAAAAGTACCTTCTTCACCGCGAATCAGCTCCACAGCTTTGTTTACATCTAAGCCCTTGGTGCTTTTGCCATTGATTTTGACGATTACGTCTTTAGACAAAATTCCAGCTTTAGAAGCAGGAGTATCATCGATCGGTGCTACCACCACCAATTTCTTGGTTTTGGGGTCTTGGGTAAGCTGCATTCCTACGCCTACCAACACACCCGAAATATCGGTAGAAAGCTCATTGAACTCCTTGGGGTTCATGAAACGAGTATAAGGATCACCCAATTTCTTGAGCATTTCGCGCACGCCTTTGTAGGCTTCTTCCTTGTTCTTATACTCACCATTTACCACATACTTGCGGCGCAGGGCATCCCAATCTGTCTTATTAAAAGTGCCATCTACATAGCTGAAATTAACCACCTGCCAAACTTCTTCCACAACTTCTTTGGGATTGGCTTTGAGGAGAGCTACTCCTCTAGAAAGGTGGCTGCTAGTAGCCACAACTGCGGCGGTAGCCAAAAGCAGAGTCGTTGCACCGATCGCCAAACGCTTGTTGATTGCTACCATACTTACCGCAAAATATCCAAAATAGTTTTTACGCAAAAGCTCAAGGAATAAAACCCTTGTTGCCATACCTTAGTCTAACTGAATTTTGCCCTGTTACCGAGGATAAAGCACCAACTACTTGTGAAGTTGATCACAGGTTTGTCTGTTTACAAATAGCAGACATTCCCCAGGAAATGGCATCAGGAGAGTAATTTAGCGATTTCAAAGCATACTGCTGACCCTCCTTACTGTGTAGGAAAAGATACAAGATTTTTCCATCTCCGCCAGTTATTACTAACACTGTTTCTGGAAACTGATGTTGCCAGTCTAAGTAGAAATCCCTAATACTTGCTAAGGTACTGTAAAAAATTCCAGAGGCGATCGCTTCTTCGGTATTCATAGCCCAGCGATTTACTGGTTTAAAATCGGCTGGAGAACTGGGAAGAGCCGCAGTCCCTTGATACAGAGCCTGCCACTGCAAACGCAGTCCCGGCAGAATGGCTCCACCGAATAACTGTCGATCAGCGTTAATTCCAGTAAATGTCAGCGCCGTCCCAGCATCTATTAGCAGCAGCGGATATCCATAAGTCTCCCCCGCACCCAAGGCCGCCAAGGCTCGATCGATACCCAAAGTGGGATATAGCCCTTTTAATGGCACATCGGCCAAAGTCAAAATTCGCTGAGCAAAAGGCTGCCATTGTGTGGTCTGAGTAGGCACCACCGAAGCCAGATACAAAGGAATGTTGGCTGGTATTAGCCAATCTGACCGGGCTACTTCTCGCCAGTCGGCAGTGGGGGTAAAGTAGTCGCTGTGCCATGTCTGCTGTAGCTCCTGACCATCAAAGTATGCCCAGTGCAGCCGGGAGTTGCCGATCGCCAGTGCCAGCCATTCCATAAATATCCTGTTTCACAAGCAATTGTTAAGAAATAATAATATAATTATTGAACGAGAAATTTAATAAAAAATCTAACAAACAGCGAAACATGCGTGTAGCAATTGTGGGTGGCGGATTAGCGGGTTTATCCTGTGCAAAATACTTGGTCGATGCCGGACACACTCCAATCCTGCTAGAGAGCCAAGCAATGCTCGGTGGTTTGGTAGCAGCTTGGAAAGATGCTGATGGCGACTGGGTAGAAACTGGTCTGCACAATTTTTTTGGTGCTTATCCTAATATGTTGCAGCTCATGGGTGAGCTAGATATTTTGGATCGCTTGCAGTGGAAGCGCCATGCTTTGATTTTTAACCAGCCCGAGAAACCAGGAGTGTTGTCTTGGTTTGACGTGCCCAATTTACCAGCTCCTTTCAATATCATTATTTCGATTCTGCGCAACAACGACATGCTTACCTGGAACCAAAAAATCCGGTTTGCCATTGGCCTGATTCCAGCAATTGTCCGAGGTGATGAGTATGTGGTATCGATGGATAAATATACTTTCACCGAATGGCTGAAGATGCACGGCATTGGTGAAGATATCAGTACCGACGTGTTTATTGCCGTTTGTAAGTCACTCAAATTTATTGACCCTGACGTAATATCGGCCACAGTGCCCTTACGCGCACTGAATAAGTTCCTCCAACAAAAAGACGGCTCCTGCATTGCCTACCTAGACGGCGCACCGCCAGAAAGGCTCTGTCAGCCGATCGTGGACTATGTAACCGAGCGGGGTGGCGAAGTCCATACCAGCTCCCCATTGAAAAAGATTGTCTTAAGACCCGATGGCACCGTCGATAAGCTGATTATTCGCGGTGTGGATGGTAACGCCGATCGAGATATCCATGCTGATGCTTTTGTTTCGGCGATGTCGGTAGATGCCATGAAGGCTTTTATGCCCGAGCCTTGGCAAGCAATGCCTTACTTCCAGCAGCTCAATGAGCTAGAGGGCGTACCGGTAATTAATATTCAGATTTGGTTCGATCGCAAGCTCACTGACATCGACCACACTTTGTTCTCTCGATCGCCGTTGTTAAGCGTGTATTCGGACATGAGTAACTCTTGCAAAGAGTACGCCAATCCTGATAAATCAATGCTTTCACTGGTATTTGCACCGGCTGAGGGTTGGATTGATAAATCTGACGAAGAAATTATGGCGGCAACCATGGGTGAACTAGCTAAGCTGTTTCCTAATCACTTACCAGAGCCAGCCCAGGTGCTGAAATATCATGTGGTGAAAACTCCTCGATCGATCTACACCGCTGTCCCCGGTCGCGAGCAGTTCCGACCTACTCAGGTCACACCGATTGGTAACTTCTTTTTGTCGGGCAGTTACACCGCCCAGATCTATTTTGGCAGTATGGAAGGCGCTGTATTATCAGGCAAGCTAACTGCCGAACGGGTGGCCGAGCAGGCGGTGACATTGACCAAAGAACTAGTGACAAGCTAGTTCTGTTTACACAGTGTCTCCTCTGGAGAATCGGAATCCACTTTAGCAAGTCTGGCGAGTAACGAATAATGGTAAGGTCAAGGAGACAAAAAAATTGAACGGTAACTTACATCACATCACCCTGTCCGGCTTTGAGGAATTGTCTCCTCTTCTTGTCCCGGACGTTTCCCCCCAGATGCTACAACTGCCTCACCCTTCCGTTTCATCCAACCGTTTGCCGTCTTTGGCAGAATCTTACGAACTGTGCCGCCAAGTGATTGCGGAGTGCGGTAAGACTTTTTATCTGGCTACTTTGTTGATGTCGGAGCCAAAGCGCAAGGCAATCTGGGCGATTTATGCTTGGTGTCGAAATACCGATGAGTTGGTAGATGGGGCTGGGGCTGGCGATACTACTTTAGAAACGCTAGATCATTGGGAAGCCCAGCTTAAATATGCTTTTACGGGTAAGCCGATCGATAAATATGATGTGGCCTTAGTAGACACAATCCAAAGATTTCCTGATCTCCAGATGCAGCCTTTTCAAGACATGATTGCTGGCCAGCGGATGGATTTGTGCCAAAGTCGTTACCAAACCTTTGAAGAGCTGTCTTTGTATTGTTATCGGGTGGCAGGTACTGTAGGTCTGCTTTCTAATGCAATCGTCGGAGTTGATTATCAGCAGAGTTTTCCAGCCTGGGATGCCGATCGGGGTGCGCCGATCGAGGAAGCTATTGCTCTCGGAATTGCTAAGCAGTTAACAAACATTTTGCGGGATGTGGGTGAAGATGTGCAGCGGGGTAGAATCTATTTGCCATTGGATGAGCTGGCGGCTTTTAATTACACTGAAGAGGAGTTAATTAGGGGTGTGGTCAATCGTCAATGGCGAGAGCTGATGAAGTTTCAGATCGATCGGGCTAGACGTTACTATCGTGAGGCTGAATCGGGTATTAAGTATCTCAGTCCTGATGCTCGTTGGCCAGTCTGGGCAGCTCTAATGCTGTATCAACAAATTTTAGACTCGATCGAACGGAATGATTACAATGTGTTCGATAAACGTGCTTATGTTACTACTCCTCGGAAGCTTTGGGGTGTTCCGCAGTCTTGGTTACGGGCGCAGATGAGTTAGGTTGCTAGCCAGAAATTATAAACTAAGAGACTACGTTTGTTGCTGCCCGCGACTGAAAGTGCGGGCTAACGACACAAGTCTCTTCAGGACTAATTTATAGGTTTGTTTGGATGATAATTAGCCTTAACCAGCAACGAATTTTAGTCCCGAAGGGAATCCCCACCGTAGCCTACACTCTAGTCAAGGTTTTCTGTCTAAATATTTGTCTGAATATTTAACAGCATCACCACCGGAGCTTTAATAATGTATGGAACCGTGAATCTGCTGAGCAGGAAATCGCAGAAACCATTTAATCCTGGCTCCTTATCCACGTTGAATTCTTCACCAGAAAACAATTCGATAATTATTTAAATAAGTTTGAGTAGAACATTGATATGAAATCAACAGCTACCTTAACTTGTCCTTTGCTATCACCCCTTCTTCGCATCAAATAATAGATGTTAAATAATCTTTCTGTCACTTGATAATATTTCTTCTTTCCCAATGTATTAACTAATTTGATTGCCTTCCACATAACTGCCAACGGTTTTCGCCAGTTTCCGTGGATTTACATCGTCCAAACCCTGAGAATACATGATTTTACTAGATAGTTTTCTCCAGATTAACAGCCAACAAATCTGTTGCCAACAGATTTGTTGGCAAATTTATCAGCAATTCCAGATTCATGAACTACGCTGGTTGCGGGTGTCCCAAAGTTGAATTTGGAATTGTTGCAAATTTATAGATTAAGATTCCCAACCGAATTCTTCTACTAGTTCCACACATAATTGATCGATCGCCGCTAAATCTGGTCGATCGGGCAAAGTCGAAACCTTATAAACCTCTTCCATTTCGGCCAAAGCCTGATCAGCCATATTTTTAACTTGTTCATAGCTGTAATCGCCGTTTAAAATCCCCCTGAGTTCGGCGGCATCACCAGCCATGACGCGATCGACCGGCACCTCGCCACTGCGTAAAACTTCCGTGCCACTGCGTAAAATTCTCAAACAGTGCATGGCATGTTTCAAATCAAACCCCGACTGCTTTTCCATCCCCGCTCGTTGAGGGTTGCGATTTTTCAGCCAGGATTGATAGGCATCCCATTCCCGACAGGCATTGCGATAGCCCTGACTTTTTTGCAGCAGCTTAATAAAATCGCTGCGGCCATTGGTCAAGTTTTGGCTATAGGGTAAAACCTCGTCTGCTAAAGGATATTGCTTGAGCAACCCCTTAAAATCCACATCTCCAGTCAAGAGTTGATATAGCTCTTCGGCTTCAGCAAAATATTCGATTTTCTCGCGAATTAGTAAGTACAAATATTCCAAAAAAGAATGTAACTCGTCTTTGCTCAAGGGTTGTTCTGTACCCAAACCAAAATCATCAGGATTCGGCGGTTTCTCGGGGGGATGTAGTAACCATTTGCGATGGGATTCAATCTTGCGGATCTGGGCAGCAGCATAGCCCGAAAAAGTATGTTTGGCTTTTTTGCTCAAAAAGATCTGCCGGTTGGCTAATAACTTTTGGCCTACTGGAGTAATCAACGGATATTCTGGCAGCCATAGCAGTTCCAAAATATTCGGGTTGGAGTTGGCGGCTAGCTGCACATACTTACGCAGCTCATAAATGGCCGTATCATGATTGTCATCCAAAAAACTGAGGATTCCTGGCTCTGACCAGCCACTATCTTTTTGCTCGATTGCTGCACTGCCCAAATAATAAACTTTAGGCGCAATAAAAATTCCGCGATAGTCTTTGTCGGAGCTAGGACGACTTAAACCATAACCATGGCTTCCCACCAAGCCAATGAGGATCGATCGAGTTTCCACAATGATTCTGTCCACAGCCACCTCCAAAAATGCGATTACTTATCATGACACAAGACTTTTAAAATTTTGGCTTGATTTTCTGATCTGACTTGGGGCTGTCCCAGAAACTCTGTGTATAGCTTAAAATAAGAGAGCAACATTCTCAGCTAACGCCAGTGACTCTCTCTAGCCCCGATATGCCTTTGTACAACCACCCCCTCCCAGAAATTGAGGGTTGGCTGATTTCGATCGGCTGTCAGCAAGATGCCAAGCATCCTCATTGCTGGAAGTTCTCTCGGGATACCTGGAAAGCCGAGATCCAGTTAGAGGTAGAAGAGCTATTCGTGCATTATAATAACCCTGGCCAACAAGATACCTATCGCTCTTTCAAGTACTCTCTCAGCCGCCAAGATATTGAAAATGCGATCGTTGCTGGCCCTTAAAATGTTATCTGAACAAGAATAATCTAGAATTATCAGTCTGAAAACCGGCTGAATGCTATGAAAAACCTTATCATTATTGAGTTTTCTGTATAATGGAGTAATATAACTTTACAATCATTAAAATTAATATGGAATCCGCAGCCGTTCTGAGCATTTCCTTAGGAGCAGCGGTCGTAGCCGTTACTGCCTATGGCCTATACCTTTCCTTCGGTCCTCCAGCTAACCAACTAGATGACCCCTTCGATGATCACGAAGACTAAGTATGTCTCTTTCTACACCGTCACCACGGTGTAGACACATGTAGTCGAAACCAGAGCCATTAGTAGCTGTTCAGGAGTAACCGGAAAAGGCAGACGATGAATGTCTGATTGTGGTTGACAAGCAATTGCACAAGCCTGCTGTAAGTCAGCCACCGTCGCTCCACCTAATCCCAAATCATTTAAGCTACAAGGCAAGCCAATTTGTCTGTAGAACTCCAAAAGCTGTTGGCGCGAGGAAGCTGCTAGTTGATTGTCCGCCACCATTTCTTCTAGACGCAACTGCACCAAAATTCCGAAAGCTACTTTTTCGCCATGGAGCATGTTGTGACAACCAGGGAGGTGCGTTAGACCATTATGGACAGCATGGGCAGCCACCGTGCGACATTGGGCACCGCCTAAACCACCAATTACTCCCGCTAATAGAACATTGGCATCTACCACATCGCACCAGACCGGGCTACCAACCTCGGCTAGGGCAGCAGCAGATTTTTGAAATAATAGGTCGCGGAGCACCCTGGCCTGTTGGACAGCAGAGATGATCAGAGTCCGATCAGAGGCACCACTACTCACCGAAGCCTCATACCATTTGGCGATCGAATCTCCAATGCCTGCCACTAAAGTTCTTTGTGGAGCAGTAGCTACAATCCCGTAGTCCAAAATCAATAAGTTAGGACAGACGGCTAGAGACACATCATATAAGAAAGCACCAGCCGGAGAATAAATATTCGAGAGTGCCGTCCAAGCCGCACAAGTAGCTGCCATGGTGGGAATTGTTACTATTGGCAACTGATTTTGATACGCCAACAGCTTCGCTAAATCTAAACATTTACCGCCACCGACTCCAATCACCACATTGGCCTGATGAGCTTGCAACGATGCCGTCAGATTTTTTAGACTAGTTTCGCAGCAGTCAGGATAATAACTGGCGGTCTCGATCTGCAATCTGGGATCAGTTAATAGACCAGTTAGCTGGGGCAACGCCAAGCTGCGATCGCCACCAATAATCAGGGGACGATCGCCGAGTTGAATGATTTGGTCTAAAGATTCTAGTAAAGCCTGTTCTCCACGCACCACCGCCGCCGGAGCCACCATCAACGTCAAAGATTCCATTATTATTCTGCCCTCTAAAAATCTGCTATCAGAAAAATAGTTGGGGCAGAACTGACTAGTTGCACCCCGCCATTAATTCTAGCTGTTTTTCTTCGTTTGGTATCGACATTAACTTTTCGGCAATCAAATAATTCATGCCAATCAAAAATACCTGAAGAGGTGCCTCGCCAGCTTCTCGATCAATAATCGCCATGTGGCTGGCAAAATTCATATCGTTTACTTGACGATATGCCGCCGGAATTGGGCGGACAGTGGTGATTGGCATATTCAGCAGCAGCGGGAAATTAGCTGTGGGGATCGCGCAGGCTTCGCCCATAGTGGTTTGGACAAAGATCAAAAACTGGCGATCGGCTGGAGTTGCTGCTTGATCGGGCATTACTCGATAACAGAGATCCACCACTGTCACCATGTCTTGGCCAATGTTAAGCATAGTAATGCCATGGTTGAAATTACCCAGGTTTTTGGGAGCTGGGGCGACACGGATGATCGACTCAGCGGGCAACGCAAAGAAATAGTTGGGGGTAGATTCTTGGGGTTGGCATACCGAAAACATCATCACCCGCAAAAAGTCTTCACTATTGGCGGTGGTAGAAAGGCGCTGTTGGGGCAAATCAGTAAGAAGCATGGTGGGCAATTAGTGCGAAATTAGGGTGGGGGAGGACTAGACCAAAGCGGGGGTTTTGAGCATGTTTTCAACAGCAGTCAGCAGCTCTTGATCGGCATGGGGCTTAGTGGTGTAAGCCTTGGCTCCCAGGGCGAGGGCAAGCTGACGATGCTTTGCACCGCTGCGAGTGGTAAGCATGATGGTAGGAATCTGGGAAAGACGCGCATCTTGGCGACAGTAGCTCAAGAACTCAAAGCCATTCATGTAAGGCATTTCGATATCGCAGACTACTACTTGTACTTCGTGGTGCTGGTTGAGCTGAGCGAGGGCTTCTTGACCATTGGCCGCTTGCAGTACCTGGTATCCAGCTCCAGACAGCGTGCGCAGTAAACCTTGGCGCTGTACCAAAGAATCATCCACAATCAAGACTGTGATTTGGTTGTTATCAGCGTTGTAAGGCAAGAGTTCAGCTTCGATAGCCGTTTCTTCGGCAGGGAGAGCAAGCTGTGGCTTCGACGAATTATCTCTGGCTCGCATCGAAACTGGGCGACTGCCGGTTTCATCGAGTAAAGCTACTGGGTCGATCGCTAAGGTCAAACTACCATCACCGAGGGTGCTAGAACCTTGCACAAAGGTAGGCATGGCGAAGACATTGCCCACCGGAGTAATTACTAGCTCTTGCTCGCTCACAATTTTGTCGATCGCCAGACAGCGACGACCATTGGCAGCCTGCACCATAATTAACAGACCTTGAGAAACCTCAGGTCTTTCAGATGTTACTGGACAATTATAACTGACCAGATCGGCCAAGTTCTGCACTGTAATCAGCTCTTCACGGGCACCATTTTGGTAGCGATAGAGAGTTTGACCACCGGGCTTTTCTTGCAACTGTTTGGGCAGTGGAATAATGATTTGTTGGACAGAATCGGAAAGCAAGCCGTAGGTCTTACCTTGAGATTTGCAAATCAGCAGTCGAGCAGTAGTGAAGCTGAGCGGAATTTGCAAACTAAACGTAGTGCCTTGACCAGCGACAGATTTCACTGAAATCGAACCTTGAAGCGCTTCAATTTGAGTCCGCACTACATCTAAACCAATACCGCGACCAGAGAGTTCACTAACCTTATCGGCAGTTGAAAATCCGGGGTGGAAAAGCAATTCAGCTAATTCAGTCTCATTGGCCATAGCGGCTTGATCGGCAGAAATTAAATTTTGTTCTGCCGCTTTTTGCCGAATCCGGGCAAAATTCAATCCGCCGCCATTGTCTTTAACTTCAATAGTTGTCCGGTTGCCGTGGTGATGGGCGCTAATAGTGATCTGACCATTGCCTTTACCTTGAGCCGCCCGGACTTCATGGGTTTCTAATCCATGGTCGTAAGAGTTGCGAATTAGGTGGAGTAGAGGATCATAGAGCTTTTCAGCAGTGGATTTATCAACCAAGACACTGGTGCCAACCAGAATTATCTCAGCAGGTTTTTTGTGCTTAGTGACCATTTGTTGTACCAGGCGAGGGAATCGATCTAACACGGTAGAAATTGGTTCCATCCGGGCTTGCAGCAATTCATCTTGAGCAACTGCAAAGATCCGCTGTCGTTTATTTTGACTATTGCGCAGTCGCTGACTGGAACCTTCCAGATTTTCTAGTTTTTCACCCAGCAGATCCATGTGATCTGAGAGTTTTTGAATCAACATGTGTAAGTCGCTATACACGTCCATTTCTAACATATCAAAGCTAGGTTGATTAGCGCTTGGCATTTCAGTCCAAGCTACTTCGATAGAATTTTCGGGGACTTTTTGCTCTTCTTGCCGACGGCTACGAGATCTATCTACATGCAGCAGATTTTTGTCTGACCAGTGGCGAATTGCTCCTAGTTGGTTCTGGGCACGACCGAGTTCTTCGATCGCTTCTTTGACAGTTTGATAGATCTTTTCGGTGCGGTTGTTTTGCTGACTTTCATCAATCAACAATTCGCTAACTGCATGACTGAGTCTGTCTAAGCGCTCGATCGCTACCCGAATAGTAGGAGCATTGACATTGATAGTGGCTGCAGCCGGTGGAGCTTGCGGTGGCGAGGCTTCGGGTAGCTCGATGGAGATGGAATGAAGAATCCGATCAATTGCCGAGAATGGGCCAGGGAAAGTACTGGTGGCCAGGGCTGCCGATTGAGAATCTGCTGTTGGTGCAACTATCGATAGCGAGTTACTAGCTAATGGTTGATTATCAGTAAATTCTAATTCTTCTGGCTCATCGATCAGCGATCCACTATTTTCGACCAATGGGATGAATTCTGTTGCTGACAGATCGCCACTATTTTCGATCGCTTCTACTAATTCATATTCTTCTGCTTCTACTAATCCTAATAAACCGTTAACTTCATTATTTGGATCTATTTCTATCTCCATGTCAAACAGATTGAGTAGATCATCGTCACTAGTATCAGTGAGTTCTGCTATGTCAAATAGATCTTCTAAGTCGCTCCTGTCGTTGTCAGGAGGCTCTGCCGCCACATCAAATAGATCGAACAGTTCACTGTTGTTGGTGCCAGTCTCATCAGCATTATCTGTACCAAGGAAATCTAGGAACTCGCTAAATACACCATTGGTTGGCATTTCGGCATTAAAGTCACCAGCATCTAATAATCCTAAGAAATCGTTGGTATTACCACTATTATCTGTCAGCTCAGCGATCACAGATGAAGTAGCTGGTACAACTTGTTCTTCACCATCTTGAGGTTCGGTGGCGATTAAACATTGAGTTAGATCCGCAGATACAGTACCACCATTTTCTCGATCGCCTGCCAAAATTTCAGTGCGAGCCAGCTCAAAGTTAGCAAGAGCTGCTTCCCCAATCGTAATAATCATGTGAGGATTCAGTTCGATCGCCCGCAAAGTAGCTTCGGCAATTTGACTAATTCCCGGCAGGCTATAAGAAGCACCCAGTTCTAAAAAGAATTCGGCTTGGGTTTTTAATAGTTCAGTAATTTGTTGTTTATTACCAGTAGCCAAAGATGCTCTGATGTTATTTAAGTCTTCGGGTACGCTGTCACCAAAGATTAAACCAACCACATCAAAGCCTAAGTCTTCAGCAGTAGGCAACGGTGCTTCTCGCCCAAAGAAGTCACCTAGTTTAGCTTGTAAACGGGCAAATAAATCGGCAGTTTGCTCTAGAATTTGCTCTTCATCGCATTCATAGCCAGTAAGAATTGCCGACAGCGGAGTATAGAGAACTTCGTAGCCTTCTAATAGCAAAGCTCCTAGCTCATCATCTATAACTAGTTCTTCTGGGTATAGCGCCTGGAAAACATCTTCTAAATGGTGGGCAATAGTTTCGATCGTCTTTAAACCGCAGTTGGCCGCGCCACCTTTAATTGTGTGCGCCGCCCGCATGAGGGTATGGACGCGCTCGATGTTCTTTTCTTCCAATAGAGCAATCAGGGTCTGCTCAATAGTTTGAATTAGTTCTGCCGATTCGATCGCAAAGTATTGATCAAGTGAGTCGGTCATCTGAGAGTCGGTCATGGGAGATGGGGTTTGGGGGTGGCGTGGGCAACGCGAACGGTCAAGAAATGCGTGTCAGGGTGAATCAATAATGGAGGGAATGACAGGGGATTTCCCTCTCATTCCCAAAAGAATCTTAGTCAACCTTAAAGCGGCTAACGCTAGTTTGTAGATTTTCGGAAGTAGTTAGCAGTTCCTTGAAGGACGACGAGAGCTGAGTAGCGCTGTCAGCAGTCTTAATCACAATTTCTGCTACGTCATTCATTACCACAGTTAGCTTTTGGGACTCTTGGTTTTGGTTGTTGGCTGCCTTAGAAATGGCCTGCACTAGGCCGCCAATTTCGCTAGTAGCAATTACGATTTCGCTGAGAGTTTGGCGAGTTTCGTTAACCAATTGAGTACCTTGAACTACTTGAGCAATCCCTACTTCCATCGCTTCGGTAACTTCGTTAGTACCACTGCGAATTTCGTCTACCAGGCGGCTGATTTCGGTAGTTGCATTGGCCGATTGATAAGCCAAGGAACGTACTTCGTCGGCTACCACTGCGAAGCCCTTACCATATTCACCAGCTCTAGTTGCTTCGATCGAAGCGTTCAAGGCCAGTAGGTTGGTTTGAGTAGCGAAGTTTTCGACCAAGCTTACAACCTTGGAAATCTTCTGGAAAGTTTCACCCAATCGCTTCACTTTCTTGCCGGTTTCTGACACAGTAGAGCGGATTTCCAGAATCTCGTTTACAGTGCATTCAATCAAGCGATCGCCGTTTTGAACGGTGCTATTAGCAGCATTTACTGCCCGATCGATCTGCATGGCAAACTCAGCAACTTCTGAGGAAGAAGTTTCGAGCAACTTTACCTGACTCAGGGCAGAGTCTAGGCGATCAATTTCGCCTTGAGCATGGCTAGATAGATCTTCGACTAACACGTTGTTCAAGCTGGAGTTTTCGCTCATGCTCTTGGCAGCTATTTGAACTTGACGCACCAAAGACCGCAGGCTTTGAATAGTGGTGTTGTAACCATCAGCAATTGTGCCAATTTCAGTTTCTGACAAAGGAGCACGAATAGTGAGATCTCCTCGAAAAGATGGTTCTAGGGCTTTCAGCACACGCATGGCCTCTTGCTCTAAACCTTCTCTAGCTCCCCGCTCCCGATTAAGAGACTCGGCCAGTTCTTTTTCTTGGGTTTGGATTTGAGCTACATAGCTAGTGAGCTGTAATGCTATTGCTAACTGGTTGGCAATTTGAGTTACTAGTTCACTATCGCTGTCTAGCCACTGGCGAGGAGCGTCATTTTGGTAGACTCCTATTAAGCCCCAAAGCTTTTCACCTTGAAAAACAGGAGCGATAATATAAGCTTTGGCCTGATATTTTTCTAGTGAGTTGATGTAGCATTCAGGGAATTTTTGGGCGTAAATATCGTTAACAGCAGTGAACTTTTTACCTTTGCTGTAGCGACCACCGGCAGTTTCTTGTAGATAGGTATCAGCTTGGGTTTTGTCTATAGTATTCCACTTCCGAACTACACATTGATCGCTTTGTAGGCGGTTACCAGCCAATACTGCATCTTTGCCACTTTCGACCAATAGCGATATCCAACCACTCGAAACGGCTTCAGCTACTACTTGGCCGCTCCAATCTGGATTGAATTGGTAAACTACTGCCCGGTCAACATTCATCGCCGAACGTAATTCTTGAGTCACATTTTGGAAGACCGCATCAACATCTAAAGTTTGACGAATTCGATCGGTGATTTTATTGATCGTCTGTTGCTGTTCAGCTCTAGTTTTTAGTTTAGTTACATAATCTAATTGCTCCATTGCAATTCCGACTTGTAAGCCCATCTGACGCAAACATTCGACTTCTTCTTCCTGCCATTTGTATGGTTTAGTGCTATAGTACATAGCAATTAAGCCCCATAGCTGTTTGTTAGCACCAAATACTGGCGCAATTGCATAAGCCCGAGCTTCCATTTGCTCTAAGAGTTGAATATGGCATGGTTGATGTCCAGATAGGTAGATATCATCGATAGAAAAACAACCGCCATCTTTATATCGCCCACCTTTAGTTCGTTGAAGGAAGGTATCTTGAATCATTGGAGTGATTTCTCGCATAGGCGTTAAGCCAGCCACCGCTGAATCTGCAATAAAAGAACCACTAAAATCTGGCGCAAACTGATAGATTGCGACCCGCTCAACGCCTAATAATTTACGGCCTTCTTGAGTAGCTAACTGAAATATAGTTTGCTCATTTTTTGCTACTCTAATCCGCTCTTGCATTTTAGCCAAGCTTTTTTCTCGCTGAAAGCGAGTGCTCATTTGGGTTGCTTGAAACTGTTGCTGACGTTGGTAGAGAGTTTGTTGTAGTGGTGAACTGAAGTAAGTAGAAACTTCTTGCAAAGACTCCAGCTCTTGTTTTTGCCAGTTGCGTGGCCCAGAATTTTGATAGACCCCAACTAAACCTAGTAAACGCTCGTTGTAAACGATCGGTACAACTAAATAAGCCCGCACTTGCAAAGGAGCCAATACATCTAATAATGCTTGAGCCAAACCTTTGGTTTGAATATCGTTGACTGCATAATAAGGCTTGTAATTTTCAGCATTAATAGTATAGTCCCAATTGAGAGAGGTTTCAGCTTTTGGCCAGTTTACATCTACCGACTCTACCAATACACTGCCACTCCAGTCAGGATTAAAAGCATATACCATCACCCGATCAGCTTGTAGCTTATGACGAACTTGCTCGGTGAGTTGCTGCATCAGTCCGCGTGCTTCTGATTCAATAGCATTAAGAGGATCACGGTTTTGTACGAGTTGTAACAAGGGCAGGCTAGGCTGAATTGCCAGAGTTAGCTCTAAAGCAATTTGGGCAAGAAGGTTGATTTCACCATCAGTCCAGCGATGTGTCCGACTACATTGCTGTAAAACCAATAGTCCCCAGACTTTTTGTAAGCCATAGCTGTTGGTTTCGTTAGCATAATCATTCAGCAAGATAGGAACAGTAATTTGCGAACGAACTTGCAGAGCTTCTAAAATCTGCTTTTGGTGTGGAGAGGCAGAAGCCGACTCCAGTTCTAGATAGCGCTGGCTTTGGTAGTCAGCAGCATAATCACCCCCAAACGCAATTAATGGCAACTCGTTACTTAAAGCTGGACTAAAACCATTATTAACAGCTTCAGAAATAACTTTGACAGTTTTGCCATCACTAACTTGACAAACAAATACCCGATCGATGCTCAAAATATTTTGTAGCTCGCTGGTGGCCATGGCTAAAGCTACTTCGCTGTTTTTAGCTCGACGAATCTTGGTCGCAATACCATGAATGCGCTGTTGGTCGCCTTTGCTAGCGCCGGCAGCAGCAGTTTTGGTGGGGGGGACTGAGCGGTCATACTCAGGCTCCATTTGTAGTTTGGCGTTGTCTACTTTCATAGTGGTCTCTGGTTGATCGGCACTTCTGCTCTTAAACATGGGGCTTTTTCTCCAATTTGGTGGGGTGATTGAGGTTTAGCGAAAAATAAACGGGGAGCGATTAAAGTTTGTTTGTTATAGATTCATCGCTTGAAAAATACGGGGCAAATCAATTAGTAACCACGTTCGACCCGTCTGGGTTTGATTGGTGGAGGTTAGGTCTGCCGGGTCGAGAAAGTAACCACCCAAAAACCGGCGCATTTTAGCAGCGACAAAATTGTCATTAATCGGAATTGCTAAAGCTGGATCGTAGGTTGTGACCGAGATAGTTCGATCGACCATTAGCCCAATGGTGGTTGATCCCACCTGTACCATCAGCACCGTGGCCTTGGTGACTTGGGGGCAGCGTTGAATGTAGTATTCGCCACCCATAAACTGCGCCAGGTCGGCAACCCAGGTAGATTTACCACGCCAATTGACAATGCCTAACAGGTAGGGAGCCATTTGGGGAACCGGTAAAATCTCGTTAATGGGTAGCTCGATCGCTCCTTGTAAATTACTTAAAGAAAGCAATGCCTGAGTATCGGGCTGAATGCTAAAGCCTAAGAACCTTTCTTCTGTTGCGCCAATCTTTAAATCGGCAGACCGACCAAATGCTTGACCACCCGGCTTATCGGGTGCGTTGGCTAATTGAATTGCTGAAACCATAACGCCCCTAGTTCATTAACTGACTGACGGTTTGAATCAATGTTTGCTCATCTACCGATTTACTCAGGTAAGCATCGGCACCGCTCATGTTGCCCCAAGTGCGATCCATTTCCTTGTCTTTGGTAGAGTAAATTACTACCGGAATTGACTTAGTGTTAGGGTCATCTTTGAGCTTGCGGCATAGCTCAAAACCACTTTCTCCGGGTAAGATCACGTCGAGTAAAATCAACGATGGTCTTTGTTGTTTAACCCGAATTTCGGCTTCTTCACCACTGGTGACACCTAAAACTGTGTAACCACTACCTTCTAAGCAGCGCTTCAGTTTTTCCATTTCGGTCTTACTATCTTCGACAATTAAAACTTGGCTCATGATCTAACTCCTTGAGGTAATGTGTTTTTCTAAGATTTTTAATACAGTTTCAGCAGAGACGGGCTTAGATAAGAAATCTGTAGAACCCACCATTTTGGAACGCATTCGATCAACTAAGCCGTCTTTACCAGTTAAAATAACTACTGGAATATGCTTCAGGCTGGGAGTCTTGCGAATTTGTGCACAAACTTCATAGCCGTTAATAATCGGCATCAACAAATCCAAGAAAATAAAATCTGGCTTGTTTTTAATCAACTGCGGCATGATTTTGAGTGGCTCTTGTATGCCGTAGCAGTCGTAGCCATGAGCTGTCAAGATTTGGCTGAGAGTCTGATAAACCAATGGACTATCATCTATGCAGGCCACCGTGATGCCCTTTTTAATGATTTTAGGAGTACGACTTTCGATCGATCGGCTGGGTACCGCAGTTCTGGAAAGCCCGATCGAACCAGATTTGAGAAAGAACAAGATCGACTTGGCCAGTTCTGGCAAAGGATACTGATGTTCAGCGGCTAGATCTCGCATGGTCTTGGTGCCATTGATCGTCGAAAGCATTATTCTCTCGTTAGAGTCTTCGGGCAAAGAAGCAATCAAGTCAGTTTTTTGAACTACCGGAAACAGGTTAGGCGAAAAAGCTGTATTGAAATTGGTTTGCCATTCTTGCCAGTTTTTTACTGCTGCTTTTAAGATTGGATCAGTTTCTAGTAGCGGTAAAAATAAGGTGGACTTGGTAGAAGTATCATCTTCGTCGTCCTCATCAGATTTTTGTGGTTCATAGCTAAATAGCCTGAGATTGAATTTGTCTTCGGTAGATTTACTGAACTGAATCAGATCAAAAAAGACTTCAGCAGCCACACCGATACTAATATTAGTTAGCTCTTGGCGAGTCAGCGTATCTTCAATCATCAAATCTGCCAGCCGCAAAGAGCTTTGTTGCGGTGTATGGGGGTTAGAAATTATTTCTATCCACTCTACCGGAATCGGGCTTTCTTGTTTAGCTAGATGCCGTCGCCAATATAATACAGGGTCACTATTGGATCCCAACCATATCAGCCGCCCCAGTCTAAAGACAAATGCGAAACAAGTTTGTTTATTGAGGGATTCAACGACTAGTTCTCCGCTAAAGTTTTTTTGTCTAAACTGTTGGATCTGAACAATCACGTTCTTGAGATCCGTCTCCAAACTTTTTTGCTGGATTGATTCTGTACTGGCTGTACTCATAGAGCACGTTCTCTCATTTATGACGTGGCGTGGGCTGGCAACGGCAATTTGTAAAGATTGCCTGAACCTAATGTTCCCCATCCATGGTCAAAATCAAACAAATTGTTAAATTCTCTATTTAAGCGAGGTAAAAATTTGTGCTGTTATCTAGGTAACTAATCGGCTTAAATCATACATGGGATCCGATTAATCTCAAAAAACGCCTGCTATCCAATTACCCGAATTGGCCCTTCGGTGCTAGCACTAAAGAACTGCCGAACTACGGGGTCTTGGGTGCTATCGATATCAGCAGTCCGACCATTCCATTGCACTTTGCCCTTGTGCAAGAAAATAATCCGATCGGTAGTGCGGCGAATGGTGCTGTCTTGGTGGGTGACCATTACATGGGTTTCACAGCCGCCTTGGACAATTTGTAAATTTCGGACTAGGTCTTCGATCACAGTAGAAGCGATCGGATCAAGTCCGGCAGTAGGTTCGTCGTAGAGCAATACCTCTGGGTTATCTTCTGGCCGCTCCGGGTTAGACATAATTGCTCGGGCAAAGCTCACCCGTTTTTTCATCCCTCCAGAGAGCTGATCTGGATATCGATCGGCTACACCTTTCATCCCCACCAGCGAAAGCTTGTCTTCTACCAGACTGCGGATTTTTGCGCGGGAGAGCTTGCTCTGTTGAATCATCCGAAAGCCCACGTTTTCTTCTACCGTCAAAGAGTCAAACAAAGCAGCTTGCTGAAACACCATGCCAATATACAAAGGATCTTGAGCATCTTCGATCGACCCTTGACGCTTTTGCCCCAAAATATATACGCTGCCGCTATCAGGAGTTAGTAACCCGGCGATAATCCGCAGAATAGTCGATTTCCCGGTGCCCGATGGACCAATGATGCCTAGTCCTTCTCCCTTGTAAATGTCTACGTCTACCCCATCTAAAATTACGTTGTCACCAAATTTTTGGCAGATACCCCGAAGCTGAATGATCGGTTCACGCATATTAAATCTCAGTAAAAATTTCTTTGGTTGCTATGTTGTGGAGTTCTACAGTCAAGGCTTGTCCCCATTTGATCGCCATGTCACTGTCTGTAAACGGAATTTTACAGTTCTCCTGATTTTCGCACAGGAGTTCCAGCTCGATTTTCTTTCCGGCTGGAGGATTGAGGGGATCAGCAACTTTACCGTTGACTAACAATTGCACGGCACTCACCGTTGAAAGCAATATACTCTGAGAATTCTTGATACCTTGACGACTGGGTTTACCCCAGGTAAGCTGTTGGCCTTTTTGACCCAGAATGGCGTAGATGTCGTATTTTGCTCGATCGAAGTCTACCGCCCACCGCTCGTAAGCTTGAAGCTTTTGAAACTCATCCCAGCCCGCCCAGGCTAGGCCGATAAAAATAGCCAAAAATACCAGCCAAGCTAAACCTCTAGCCATTTTATGCTCCTGAAAACGCTGAAAAGTCGAAAATTGAACATCACTGACTGCTAAATCTTAGGAGTCAGTTGATAATTGCACCGAGTATTATTGCTTAGTAACATCATGACCATTATGGCTCAATGTAGAATAGTAAAAGTAATAAGCTTATAAATGCGATTATACAACGGTCAATTCGGGTAAACTAAGCCAATTTGACCGCGAAACCCACCAATTTGCATCCAACGCTGTCCCTAACAAGAATATATGGAAATCCATTGCACGCGCATTGGCTGTGCTCGCCCCCTCAACATCTTCCCGGAATTGGAAGACAGTGCGCTGCTCAAAACAGTTCCCCAGCGTCATTGCCATCACTGTGGGATGCACCTAATTTTGGATGGTCGGTATGTCCCTTTCCAACGACTGCGCCAAGGTGGTTTTGGCTCGGTTTTTTTGGCTTATGATCGGCGAACACCCACCATGAAGCGCTGCATTGTTAAACAACTGCAATTTAATATCAGTTTTACACCAGATCAGACTGCTACGGCCACCACCCTGTTTCATCGAGAAGCCGAGGTTTTAGAGTCTTTAGGTGAACATCCCCGCATTCCGCGCTTCTTTGCCTTTTTAGAAATCGATGCCGAAGAATTCAGCACGGCAATTCCCCAAAGACTGTTGTATTTGGTACAAGACTATATCGAAGGCCAAGACCTTCAGCGCGAACTGCAAAGTAAAGGAAAACTCAGCGAAACAGAAGTGCAGCGGGTTTTGCAGGAAGTGTTAGAAATTTTAGACTTCATGCACAGTCGCAATGTTATTCATCGAGATATCAAGCCTTCCAACATCGTGCGGGATCTGTCAGGTAAATTACACCTGATTGACTTTGGTGCTGTCAAACAAATTATCAGCACTGCCACCACCATTGCTCAAATCCCGGCTCTGGGTGTTACCGGCATTTGTACCCCCGAATATGCTCCCGCCGAACAGCGCCAATGTCACGCTATTTATCCTTCTTCTGACCTATATGCTTTGGGCGTTACCTGTCTGCATTTACTCAGCGGTGAACATCCCCCCAACTTATTTGACTTTCGCAATCACACTTGGCTGTGGGACAAAGTAGAAATTAATCAGCAAAGCCAACTCTTTTTGGTTCTCCAGCGGATGCTCAAGGAAGTCCCTGTCGATCGGTTTCAATCTGCCCGAGAAGCTTTGGTCAGCTTAAATGGTGCTAATGCCAATGGCTTAGGCAACAACAATGACACGGTCATTCCTTTAGATACTCACCCCCAACAATCACCCAGCAGATTTTTATTGCCTGCCAACCGTCGCTTGATAGCAACCGGGGTAGGAGTAACTGGTGGTTTGATGGCTACTGGCCTGTTGGCGTTCAATTTAATGAAACCAACTGCGGGTAGTTTTGGTAACTACTCACTGTTAAAATTTGAGGGTACTAACGGCGTAGAATTTCAGAAATTCAAAGCAGATGGCATCGCGGCTTTGAGTCAAAAGAATTATCCGGTTGCAGTGCAAAACTTTCAGGCCGCGTTGACTAAAAATCCCAATGCGCCAGAAACTCGCATCTTTTTAAACAATGCCTTGATCGGCAATGAACCTAGCCAAACAATTGCTGTTGCAGTGCCAATTAACGAAGAAGAAAACAATTATCGGGCGCTAGAAATGCTGCGAGGGTTTGCCCATGCACAGCAAAATTTGAATGCTAACAAAAAAGCTAAAATTAAAATCGAAATTTTTGATGACAGTGATAAAAAAGAACAGGCTGAGGGAATCGCCAAACAGTTAGTCGATCGATCAGATATTTTAGGAGTAGTTGGCCACAATAGCAGCGGCGTAAGTTTAGCAGCAGCGGAAATCTACAACTCTCGCCAGTTGCCATTTATTACTCCTATGAGTATTAGTAGTCAATTGACTGGCAATAATAAACCCTATATTTTTCGCACCAACGTGCGGGGTGAAGTTGTGGCTCAAGAGCTAGCTAACTTTATGTTGAATAAACACAAGAAAAAGAAGGCCGCGATTTTTTATGTTCCTAAAAGTACTTACAGTAAAGAATTGCAAGCGCAGTTTTCGCGGAAGTTAATTTCTGCTGGTGGTGAAGTTGTAGATTCTTTTGATATCAGTGAGGCTAGTAGCGTTGCTAATAGCTTAAATCAGGCGATCACCAAAAAAGCCGAAGTGATTGTCTTGTTTCCTAGCCACAAATACCGCAAAAATGCTTGGGCAGTGTTGCGAAATCGCCAAGAGCTTTACCCCAATACAGTTGTGTTTGGAGATATTGCCACTTTGTATAGTTTTGAAACCTTAAACGAAGCCCGTAGTGCGGCACAAGGCATGACGTTGGGGGTTTCTTGGCACATTGATGAAAAAGATACGCCTTTCTCCCGAGAATCGCGTAGCATGTGGCAAAGCAACGTAAATTGGGCAACGGCTACTTCTTACAATGCTTTACAGGCCATGGGCACAGCCATTCAGTCAGATCCAAAACCTGCTCGTACTACGGTTCGAGATCTTTTAGGAAGTATGAAGTTTGCTGGTGCTGCAGGAGATTTCCAGTTTTTCAATGGTGATCCTAATGACCGAGTTACCTTGGTAAAAGTCGAGAAAACTGGATCCGCTCGTCGTTACAGTTCGGGAACTGGCTACGACTTTGTGCCAATTAATCCAGTAGTTGGCAGTGTTCCTGTGCAACCTGTACCACAAACCTCACAGCAACCTCCTAAACAGGTGACAGACTTTAGAACGCAGCACAGTCGTGCTGCGTTCTAAAGTCTGCCGCCTGTTTTTTGGCGGACAAGCAATTTCTTTGATGGGCACTTGGATGACCCAAACTGCGGTGCTATGGCTGGTTTATCAGTTGACAGGCTCGTCGGTGTATTTGGGTTTGATTGCTTTTTTAGAGCAGATTCCTAACTTTTTTTTAGTGCCCATTACCGGTGGCATTATTGAACATGGCGATCGACGTAAAATTCTGCTGATTACTCAAGTACTATCTCTGTTACATGCTTTGGCTCTAGCTTTATTAGTTTTTAGTCATACGGTACGAATAGAGTCTTTAGTTCTGCTCAGCCTCGTTCGAGGTGCCATTAGCGCCTTTGATATTACTGCTCGCCAAGTATTTATTGCCGATATTGTGACCGACAAACCCGATTTGCGATCGGCCATCAGCATCAATGCTCTTATTATCAGTACTGCTCGGTTTGTAGGGCCAGGGATGGCCGGGTTACTAATTACCCGCAGCGGCCTAGGAGTTTGCTTTGCTATTGATACTCTCAGCTACTTGGTGGTAATTGGCACGCTGCTGTGCATACGGATTAGGACTTCGCGTTCAGCAGAAACAGGAGCACCGTGGCAAAGATTTCGAGCTGGTTTAGGCTATGTATCAAGTAATGCAGCTCTGCGATCGATCTTAATTTTGTTGGCGGCTATGGGCTTTTTGGGTGGCTCTTATCCAACTCTTATGCCAATTTTTGCCCGTGAAACTTTTCAAGGTAGTTCAGAGACTTTGGGCTATTTGTTGGCAGCGGCAGGGATTGGTTCGTTAGTGGGCAGTATTTATCTGAGCTGGCGACAAGAAAAGCGCCGCTTGGATCGATTGTTGTTGATTTCGGTGATGGGCTTGGGTTTGGGTCTAATTGGCTTCGCTCAATCGCATGTATTTGGGCTATCGCTATTAATGATGTTTGTAGTTGGTTTGTGTTTAGTTATCCAAGCAGCAATCTGTAATATGTTACTCCAAATTTTGGTGATCGATCGGCATAGAGGAGTAGTAATGAGTTTATTTACGGTGGCCTACATGGGCATGACTCCTTTTGGTAATTTGTTAATTGGTAGAGTGGCAGCGGTAGTTGGAGCTAGTAGTACTTTGACTATTAATGGTGGATTATGTTTATTAGGGTTTGCTTTAGCTGGCAAAATTGCCAAAGAGTTAGCAAATGCTGATTTAGATGCTTAGGAAATCATAAAAAAAGTGGACTGCTACAGCAATCCACCCACAAAACCAGACTTAAATTGTTTCTTATTTCTACTGAGGAAGACGAGCTAAACGCATGGCTTGCTCTAAATTGTTTAAGGCATAACGAAGATCTTCGGCAGGATCTACTGTAACCCAACCCTCTGCTGTAGGTAACTTGGTTTCAAAGTGCAAGTGCGGACCACTGGAAGCGCCAGTGCTACCTACCTGACCAATTACAGTACCTTGCTTGATCTCTTGACCTTCTTGTACAAAGACTTCTGACATGTGGCCGTAAAGAGTCTGCAATCTACCATTGTGCTCGATGATTACAGCCTTGCCGTATCCGCCATGCCAGTTAGCTAATACCACGCGACCATTAGCAACTGCCACGATCGGAGTGCCACTTGGTGCTGCCAAATCTTGACCAGCATGAAAGCGACGGTTGCCAGTTAGCGGGTGAATGCGCCAGCCGTAGGGTGAGCTAGTGGGGGCTGGAGTAGAGAGAGGATAAACAAAGTCAGAATTAACGCTGTAACTCGACATGGCCAAGCTAGTAGGAGCGATCGAACCGGCTTGAGCTACTTGCACAGTAGGCAAGGGCGAAATTTTGGGAGCCGCTGGTCTAGAGACCTTCGGCATTTCAGCTATCTGAGGAATAATATTCGACTGGGGTGGTGCCACATAGACGGGCACCGAGTTAGGAATAGCTGGCAATGCTGTTGGCACTGACCAAGAAGCCAAAATTTGGGGTTTTTCTACCCGAACTTGAGGCTTGCGCGGCTGGGAAACAAATCTAGCACGAGCTGGAGCAACAGGTCTAGCAACTGCTTGCTGCACAACTGATGGCAGTGGCAACAATTCTGGAGCGGCATCAGGACGGTAAGATACTTGGCGAATTTGGGGCTGAACATTGCTCATCAAGCTGCTAACTAGCTGCCGATCGGGAGTTTTTACCGTACTTTTATTGGCAGTTAAGATTCCAGGCTGAGAACGATAGGTGCGCCGAAAGCTAGAAGTATTTTTTTGGACAGCTACGGTAAAATTATCTGCACCCAGCAGGTCTTTGTGGAGCTTTTTGTACTTGCTGCTCTCGCTGCTGGATGGGCCACTGTTGTCTATCGGAGTAGCTGAAGCAGTTTCTAGCGATTGAAACAGTGCAGCGTTAACTGATTGACGATTAGTTTCGATTGGCTTAATTTCTGCCCAAGAAACACTGGCATTGGCCATAATGGTCAAGCTGCTCAACCAGGTTAGTGCTTTTAGCAATAACGGGTGGCGAACTAACATAGACCAATGGTTGGTGGAAGTGGACTGACTGGATGGATTTTTTGCCTTAATTGTCATGGTTTTGTTTTTTAGCGCGGTTTAGCCAGAGGCTTTTCCTGTGCATTGGTACTCAATAAATACAGAATGTGTCTGCGGCTATTGCTTTACAAATTACTTACTTCACTAGAATGCCCATAATTCACCCTCTGGGCAACACTAAAGGTCACAAATGGCTAATTTTCGGCGATCTGGCGCATTGATTATGATCACAGTATCCGACTTATGGCGCTATGGTTTATCAGCCAATAGGAGGATCTAAAAGGCGATTAATTAGTCGTAACTGTTCAGCAGTGCCCATGCAGATTAAGTTATCACCACCAGTAATCACGGTCTCGCCAGTTGGCCCCACAATCAATTCGCCCCCATGACGACGAATGGCCAGTACTAATGCTCCAGATTGCGATCGAAGTCTTGCTTCACGCAGCGATAAACCTGCTACCGGACAAATATTTTGGTCAATTAAAAATTCTTCCATATAAAATGCACCGCTGCTGCTGGTCATCACGCCATCCACAAAATCTAAGACTTGGGGGCGCAGAGCAGCAGCGGCCATTCGTTTGGCTCCGGTGATGTAAGGTGAAATTACAGTGTTAGCTCCAGCTCGCTGCAGTTTTTGGACGGCTTCTTCGGTACTGGCACGGGCGATCGCCCTAATTTTGGGGTTTAGGCTTTTAGCAGAGAGAATGATATATAGGTTTTCGGCATCAGAAGGCAGGGCAGTCACCAGGCAATTAGCCCGTTCTACTCCTAACTCAATCAGGGTTTCATCTAGGGTAGCATCAGCTTGGATGGCAGTATAACCACATTTTTGAGCGATTTCGACCTGCTCAGCACTAGAATCGATCACCACAAAGGGGGCTTTTTCGGCAGCAAATTCATCAGCAATTTGCCGCCCGATGCGGCCAAAGCCACAGATTAAATAGTGTTGGTTTAAAGATTTCACGAGTTTCCGGCGTAGACGCAGTTTACGCTCTTCTACAAAATAACCGCCCAACAGGGCATCAGTAAAGGTATTGGCGGTATAGCCAATGGTCAAGACTCCCGAAGTAATTAGAGTCATGGTAAAAATTCGCCCCCGATCGCCCAATGGGTGAGTTTCGCCAAAGCCCACGGTCGATAGGGTGATCATGGTCATATAGGCAGCATCCAGCCATTTCCACCCCTCTATGAAGTGATACCAGGCAGTGCCGCTGAGTAACAAAAAACTGATGGCTAAAGCAGCACGGCGCAGCTCTAGCCGAATTTCTTGAGATTTCTGTTCGGTTAAGGAGTCCAATCTTTTCACTGGATCTATGAAGTCGGTCTATCAAAAATTTCAAACTGCTGCCACATCTGTTTTATGGTTTGGGCGGAGTCATCTAAATACAAAAACACCCCAGGAAACGGCGGCGGCACCAGGATGTTTAGTTCTCCCCCAGCAAAGCCACAAATTTTTGGCTGATGAGTTCCCGGAAGGTGTCGTAATCAGTGATCCAGTTATCAATGAAGGCTGCCATGGTGGGGATTCGTTTTTCTGCTGGTACTTCTTTCACGTCGTAGTTAAAGTTGCCAGAAAACAGCAAAATTGGCAGCGGCTGTTGATCGGGTTGCTGAATACTAGCAGAGTTAATCGAAAGATTCAGTTGGCCACGCTCTAGGGTATAGAGCAAATTGAGAGCGGCACGAACATTTTCTTTGCCGTAAGTTTGCCAGTCACCAGGAGCCAGTAGCTTGCTGCAAATATATTTATCGGCAGCATCATTGTCGGTGGGGTAGGGCACGTAGCTGCGAAAGTTGATGCCTACGGCCTGATAGTTTCCAGCTTTCATGATTTCTACATATCTGCGCGCTACGTCGCCAATCATCACATTGTCGGGTTCTTTATCGCCGATCGCTTCTAAAAACATTAGTCGATCGGGTTGAGCGGCAATGCTACAGCCATTCTCGAAGGCTAATTGGCTGAGTTGTTCGCTGCTGACGGGCTGACGGCTGAGCTGCCAATCTTCGGGAATGATGCCGCTATATTTAAGTAAATCTTCCCGCAACATAGCCGGAGACTGCTGGGTGGCAATAACGATCGAGACTTCTTGGGTGATGAATGTAGAACTCATGGATTTGCAGTATTAAGATGCTGGCTGAGAAACAGAATAAGGTTTTTCGGTCTCTCTGGCAATTTTAACGGCAATTGTGTTCTTGCAAATGTTCAGATACTAGTTGATAAATTTCAATGATATGTCGATCGGCTAGCTTGTAAAAAACGTGCCTTCCGCGCTTTTCATGGGTGACAATCCGGTTTGATCGCAGGTGGCGCATTTGCTGTGAAACTGCGGCTTCGGTCATGCCGATTGCCGCTGCAATTTCGTGAACGCAGACTTCTTGAGCGGCCACTAGTTCTAAAATTCGCAGCCGATTGGCATCAGCCAACAATGCAAAAAACTCCGCCATCAACTGAGCTTGGTCATTGGCTTGATTTGGGCTGTTGGGTTCGGAGTTGTTCTGTGCTGTCAATTGAGACTTTGGCATTAGCTACCGCAGCCACAGCCGTTTTGAGTGCAGCCTTTTTTGTCGGTGTGGCCAGAGGCACAGCCTTCGCTACAGTAGTTTTTGCCATCTTTCATGACGGCATCGGTCAGGGAGACGATGCACAGACAGGGTTCGCAGGCGCATTTCATGGAGGTAACTGTGGTCATCGGAAAAGTCCTAAATTTTTAAGGTTAAGAATATCATAACATCTGATTGAACAATTGGGTATTTTTATTTCTTCTCCACTCAACGGCTGTTTATTTGCAATCTTTCAAAGGCTAGGCATCGAGCTTAACAGCGGTGCCGTAGGCCAAAACTTCAGTAACGGCATCTGAAAACTCTGTGGCATCGTAGCGCATTCCAATAATGGCATTGGCACCCAGAGCTTGGGCGTGCTGCACCATGCGATCGAAAGATTCTTGGCGCGCCGTATCACAAATTTTGGCATAGGTTTCATTATTACCACCCACAATCTGCTTCAAACCACCCATTACCCCTTGACCAATCGTCGGAGAGCGCACCACAATTCCTCGTACTATTCCCAAATAAGATTTAATGGACTTTCCAGCAATTTCATTCCCTGTAGTTACGATCATGGCTGCCACTTTGATAGATTATTGTACAACATTGTATCCCATCGATTTAGTCTATGATCTGATATGTTGCCTTAGCTCATCTTCGCCCCACTAAAATGACAGCCAAAACAGACCTGCTAGGCATCCTGGCCAGCAAAAACCGGGGACTGACCGCTAGTGACAGCGAAAAACAGTCGATCGACACACTCATTACCCGCACTGAAGCCTTCAACCCAACCCCTAACCCGGTCGAATGTCCCGCACTCCTCAACGGCGACTGGCGATTGATCTACACCACCAGCAGTAGCCTTTTAAATCTAGGACGTATTCCCCTTTCTCAGCTTGGCAACATTTATCAAAGCATCCGCACTGATACTGGCAGCGTCTACAACATTGCCGAAGTCAATAGCTTGCCCTATCTCAGCAGTCTGGTAAGCGTAGTCGCCAAGTTTGCTCCGGTCAACGCCCAACGAGTGCAAGTAAACTTTGTGAGATCGATTGCCGGGTTGCAAAAAATGTTAGATTACCGATCGCCCACTACTTGGATCGATCGACTCAACAGCGGCAAAGGTTTACCGGCGATCGACTTCCCGATCAACAGCATCAATACCGATAGCTGGCTTGATACCACCTATTTAGATGAAAATATGCGGATCAGTCGTGGCAATCAAGGTAGTGTTTTCGTTTTATTAAAAGACTAAATATGGATGAATCACTCGCCGAAATTTTACAGGCCGTCGCTGCTGGCCAAATATCTCCAGATTTAGCACAGGTCAAACTCCAAGGCTATAGTCAGATCGGCGATTTTGCCAAGATCGATCGCACTCGCCAAGCCCGCACTGGTTTCCCAGAAGTGATTTTTGGTCAGGGTAAGACTGTGACTCAGATTGTCAAAATTATGCAGCATATGCGTGATGAGCATTTGGTGGTGATGGCGACTAGAATTATGCCAGAAGTCCAAGCAGAACTCTGTCTACATATTTCTGATTTGCAATATTACCCCGAAGCTAGAATCAGCGCTCTACAGCCACCCGAGATTCCAATTACTGCTCCAGGTACGATTACTATTCTCACTGCCGGAACTGCGGATTTACCAGTAGCTGAAGAAGCTGCTTGTACAGCACAGCTCTGTGGTTTTAAAGTAGAAAAACTCTGGGATGTAGGGGTGGCTGGGATTCAGAGATTGCTCAACAATCGCACGGTGATCGATCAAGCAGACGTACTAATTGTAGTTGCCGGGATGGAAGGAGCATTGCCTAGTGTCGTTGCTGGGTTGGCAGATTGTCCGGTAATCGCAGTGCCAACTAGTGTGGGCTATGGAGCGCACTTTCAGGGGTTAGCGCCACTACTAACTATGATTAATTCTTGTGCGGCTGGAGTGGGGGTAGTAAATATCGATAATGGCTTTGGTGCGGCGATTTTAGCGGGACAGATTTTAAGAACAGCACATAAGCTGAATACGAAAGTAGTAACTTAAAAAAATAAATTCCTAGATAAATTTTTTTATACTCCTAATTCTTTGACTCCATTTCAATCTCGCAGGGTAGACAGACTTGGAATTCAGTACCTTTGCCAACTTCACTGTTGACCAATAAAAAGCCACCGTGATTTTTTAGAATACCAACAGCCGTAGATAGCCCTAAACCAGTCCCCCGATCGACTCCCTTGGTAGTAAAGAACGGATCAAAGATTTTTTTCAGATTCTCTGGTGAAATACCAGTGCCACTGTCGCTAATAGTTACCGACACATAAGAGCCATTGTGGGCATCGGGGTGAACTTGGTTGGCATTGGCATCCAAATCTAAATTGTGAGCTGAAATCCTTAATTCACCACCGTTGGGCATCGCATCCCGAGCATTAACTAACAAATTCATTAATACCTGATGGACTTGGGTATGGTCAGCCATCACCAGCCGTAAGGGCTGATTAACAAAATCTTCGATCACTTCGATCGAACCCGGAAAAGTTTGGCGAGCGATGTTTAATACTGCGGTAAGCAATGGAATAATTTCTACTGATCGATGTTGACCAGAAGTACCTTGAGCAAAAGACAAGATTTGTTGTACCAAATCACTGCCTCGGTGGGCGCTTTCTTCCAGCATTTCAATCAGCCGACGGCTCCGCCGATCCAGATTAGGAATAGCCAATGGCAATAACTGTGATGCCGCCAAGATCGGCGTAAAAATATTATTCATGTCATGGGCAATGCCACTGGCCAAAGTACCCAAAATCTCTAAACGCTGGGCACGGAGTAACTGTTGCTCACGTTTTTTCTTGTCTGTAATATCGGTAAAAGAGGCCACTACAGCGTATGGATTAGTTTCACCCTCATGGCTTAGCGGTCGAGAATTAATCGAAATCCAGATCACCGATTCATCTGGTTGGACTAGCCCCATCACCACATCCCGATAAGGCAAACCAGTGCGAAAAGACAGCATTGAGGGATGCTCAATACCTGGAAAAGGTGAACCGTTTTCATGGATCGATCGCCAGCGAGGACTATAAGAAGAGGTCTCTAAAATCTCTGGCACTGTCATCCCCAAAATATTGGCAGCACTGGGGTTACAGGCTAGAATATCCCCCGCAGCATTTTGAAAAACGATTCCTGTATCCAATGCAGCCATGATCGATCGATAGCGATCGGTGGCTTCATGCAGTGAGGCTTCGACTTTGCGGCGTTCGGCAATTTCTTGTTCTAGCTGCACGTTAGATAAAGCTATGGCAGCAGTACGCTCTTCGATGCGGTTTAATGTTTGTAATAAAGTGTTTTGAGTCACCACTCCCAAAACCTCACCAGCTTGGTTTAGTACTGGCAAATAGACTAGCTGATGTCGGTATAAAACTGCTAGGGCACTCAGGATAGTTTGGTCATCATCCATGGTCAAGGTAATCGGTCGGATAGGCAAAACATCAGCCAGAATGGTTTTTTGCAAATCTTGGCCAATGGCGATCGCTCGCACCACGTCTCGATCAGTAAAAATCCCTTGAAAAACGCCGTCATCCATGACTAGCGCATATTTTCCCTGGGCTGACAAATCCATTTGTCTAATCGCCGTCAGCAAATTTACCCCAATAGGAAGCTGCAACGGCATTTGGTCAACGGCTGCCATCAATGGTGGTAAATCGAGTAAGACGCTTTGATTAGACATGACTTCACCAATGAAGTAAGGGCACCCGATGCTACAACCTTACCTTAATTAGATGGCGAAAACTTGGATGATCTGCAAAAAAGTACCAAGGATGTCACCTTTTGCAACTGGTTTACCCTTATTATTTATAAAGAATATCTTTAATTTTATTTTTAATCTATGACTCAATCTCCTCTGCGCTCTATTCCAGCACAGCAATCTAGCCCCACCGACTCTCTTCAGCCTTGGCAGACCACCACCGAGTTTATCGCCAGACACATCGGCCCCCAGGCTGTGGATGTACGGAAAATGTTGGCAGTGTTGGGATTTACCAGTTTAGATGAGTTGACTGCTTGTGCAGTACCTACCGATATTCAACTCCAGCAACCGCTGGCAATTCCGATCGGCACCACCGAACAGCAGGCACTGGCTAGATTAAAATTGATCGCCAATCAGAACCAAATCTTTCGTTCTTTCATTGGCCTTGGCTACTATAACTGCCTTACACCAGCGGTGATTCAACGGAATATCCTGGAAAATCCTGGCTGGTACACTCAATACACTCCCTATCAACCAGAAATTTCTCAAGGTCGCTTAGAAGCTTTGCTAAATTTCCAGACCATGGTGATGGATTTGACTGGAATGTCGATCGCCAATGCTTCGCTGTTAGATGAAGGCACCGCCGCAGCCGAAGCCATGACCATGAGCTATGGTGTACAGACCAAGAAAGGTTTACAGCGCTATTGGGTGTCGGCTGATTGCTTCCCCCAAACCATCGATGTATTGCAAACCCGCGCCCAGCCCTTGGGCATCGAAATTGTAGTGGGCGACTGGCAAAATATTGATTTCAGCCAGGGCTATTTTGGTATTTTGCTACAATACCCAGCGGCAGATGGGGCGATAAATGACTATCGACCGATCATCAAAGTAGCTCATGAGGCTGGAGCGATCGTCACTATGGCAGCAGATTTGTTGAGCTTAACTCTGTTGGCTTCCCCCGGATCTTTGGGTGCTGATATTGTGGTGGGTAGCAGCCAAAGACTGGGTGTGCCATTGGGCTATGGTGGCCCTCATGCGGCTTACTTTGCAACTAAAGAAGACTATAAGCGCCAGTTACCCGGTAGATTAGTAGGAGTCTCCAAAGACAAGCGCGGCAACATGGCCATGCGGCTTTCCTTGCAAACCCGTGAACAGCACATTCGCCGGGATAAAGCTACAAGTAATATTTGTACGGCCCAGGTGCTGCTGGCCATTATGGCTGGAATGTATGGGGTGTATCATGGCCCTACTGGTCTGAAGGCGATCGCTACAAGAGTTCATAGCCTGACTCAGATTTTTGTTGCTGGTTGCCAAAAGTTGGGCTTACCGGTAGCTCAACAAAATTTCTTTGATACTGTCACAATCTTTGTTCCTAATGCTGAACAGGTGATCAACAAAGCTGCGGCGCACGAGATTAATTTGAGATTAATCGATGCCAAAACCATCGGGATATCTCTGGATGAAACCAGTGCGAAGCAAGATGTGATTGATCTCTGGGCTTTATTGGCAGAAAAAGTAGATTTTACTTTTAGCGAAATCGCCGAATCTTTAACGCTGAATCCTAATCCTCATCAAGATCTGGTGAGAGCCAATGACTATTTAACTCACCCTGTATTTAATAGCTATCACTCCGAAACTGAACTACTGCGCTACATCAGTCGTCTACAATCCAAAGATTTATCTTTGGCACAATCGATGATTCCGTTGGGTTCTTGCACCATGAAGCTCAATGCCACTGCCGAAATGCTACCGGTCACTTGGCCGGAGTTTGGCCAAATTCATCCCTTTGCTCCAGTCAGCCAAACTCAGGGGTATGCCACTCTCTGTAACGAATTGGAGCAATGGTTGTCAGAAATCACTGGCTTTGCCGGAATATCTCTACAGCCCAATGCTGGTTCTCAGGGAGAGTATGCAGGGCTATTGGTGATTCGAGAATATCACCAGCAGCGCAACGACAGTCATCGGAATATTTGCTTAATTCCTCAATCTGCCCACGGCACCAATCCAGCCAGCGCAGTGATGGCTGGGATGCAGGTAGTGCCAGTGAAATGTGATGACCAAGGCAACATTGATGTAGCTGATTTAAAAGCTAAGTCGATCGAACACCAAGCTAACTTAGCGGCTTTGATGGTGACATATCCTTCCACCCACGGGGTATTTGAAGCCTCTATCCGGGAAATCTGCCAGGTCATTCACGATAACGGCGGCCAGGTTTACATGGATGGCGCAAATATGAATGCCCAAGTGGGTCTCTGTCGCCCCGGTGACTTCGGTGCAGATGTTTGTCACTTAAATTTACACAAGACTTTCTGTATTCCCCACGGCGGCGGTGGCCCTGGTGTTGGTCCGATCGGGGTTGTTGCTCATCTGGTGCCCTATTTACCCGGACATTCACTGGTGAAAGTTGGTGGCAGCAAGGCGATCGGGGCTGTCTCAGCGGCTCCTTGGGGTAGCAGCAGCATATTGCCCATCTCTTGGATGTATATCGAAATGATGGGTGGCCATGGTCTGAAGTTGGCTACTCAGGTGGCAATTTTAAATGCTAATTACATTGCTAAGCGCCTCGAAGGCCATTATCAAGTTCTCTACACTGGCAATCGCGGCTTGGTTGCTCACGAATGTATTTTGGACTTGCGCGAGTTCAAGAAAACCGCTGATATCGATGTAGATGATGTAGCTAAGCGATTGATTGACTATGGCTTCCATCCGCCGACGGTTTCTTGGCCAGTCGCCGGAACTGTGATGGTAGAACCCACTGAAAGCGAGTCTTTGGCAGAACTTGATCGGTTCTGTGATGCCTTGATTGCAATTCGCCAAGAAATTAAAGCGATCGAAAGTGGCAGTGTGGCTCCAGATAACAACGTGCTTAAAAATGCTCCCCACACCCTCGCTGATTTGGTAGATGCCAACTGGGATCGTCCTTACGACCGGGAAACCGCAGTCTTTCCGGTGGCTAACCTAAAGAACTTTAAGTTCTGGCCAACGGTGAACCGCATTGATCAGGCTTACGGCGATCGTAACCTAGTTTGTAGCTGTCCTTCGATGTCTGAGTACTAAGTCGCAAAAAAACTCTCCCGGCATTGTCGGGAGAGTTTTTTTGCTTTCAAAATAGTACTAGGCTGATTTCGCTTTGAAATTCTTGAAGCTTTCACTGCGTCCCACTTTATTCAAGCCTCGCCATAGCTTCAGGTTTAATCCAGCCGCTACACAGGCTAAAAAGGCAAAAACAATTACGCTAACGAATCCAGATGTTTTTTCGATGCTGATCCAAAGGAACGGTGAGAAAAGCAATGGAGTATTGTATCGATCGCCGCCACCAGCACTCAATACCATGCCAAAGATTGGTGGCAGAAAGACCAAAACACTTACCAGACTAACCATCCAAGCATAGCGTTGATTTACTTTCCAGAACAAAACCCAATGAGTAATAGTACTGTAAATAACTGCTAAAACTGTAGTTAAACCGATACCTAATAATAATTTAGGCATCATGCCCCGAAAACCGTTGCCCATCGCAACCAATGGCAGCCAAACTGCCGCTGCAATTGCAATATTGAGGGCAATGGCGAGCATTGCTGGACTTTTCTCATGTCCAATCAAATCTGCTAATAGGCTACGTCCTTTTTTATTATTTACTGGACGCTGACGTGACCACTCTACCAAAGACTGTTGACTTGGCAACAGCAAAGGAATCAGCAACATTAACCAAGCAAAGGTAAAAAGACTAGTGATTGGTGCCATCATTTGATCGCTACTCAAACCAAACGGTAATTTAACTGAGTTAAAGCTAAATACGGCAAATCCCGCCATTCCCGCATGGTACATTGCAGACCATAAATAGCTCTGTTTTTTACTTAATACCGTAGCTGTAGGCTTCAGGTAGCGGCGCTGAATTGCTTGATACAGCCAATAAATACCGGTAGAAGTTAAGCCAGCTAGCAATAAATAAGAAAAAAGGCTGCTGCTTATAGTCAATCCGTACCAGTTAATGTAACGACTTTTTGAGGCACCATCACGCCAACGCTCTGACTGTTCGTACCACATAGTGCTGCTATAAATCAACGGATAGCTAAAAAGCATGGCTATCCCAGCCAGTAAAATTGATTGAGCTTTAAACCACATCGTAGCCAAGATTGCGCCAAGATATAGCAAAATCGCCAAGCTGCTCATCAAAATATCCCAGCCTAAAATACTCGATTTAGGCAGATGGGCATGCTGAGTAGCATAAAACTGTAAGGGTAAAGCTAGAGCCGTGCCAGCATAAACCAACAGTGGTATTCCGGCTAGCTTGCCCCCAATCACACTGCCAGCTTGCTGCGGAGTCAGACGAATGAAGTTTAGAGTACCTCGCCGTTCTTCTTGACTAAAATTACTAGCCAATAAATATACTCCACCAGCAAATAGCCCAACAGCCATCACCACACTGAGGCCAAAAGTGGTATCAGACCACCATTTTAGCCAGTCAATGATCGGCAGTCCCATAGCATCTAGCTTACAGTTACCGCCATAGCTATTGGTATTAGGCAGGTAAAAGCAATATTGATTATTGTAATAATTTTGATTGAGTTTCATTACCGGCAATTTAGAAGATTGACCAATTAAAACCATAATTTGTGAAACAAATGACACTAAAGCCATAATGATCACGTTTCGCCAGCTCACCCGGCTTTTGATTTCTCGCATGAGCTGTGGATTGTATTCACCAATTCGATCGAGCACATTATTTAGCATGAAATTCTCCCGGGGAAAAGTGAAATTTAGGGCTGGACTTAGTAATTAGCTGGATTAATCTGGGGGGAATCAATCCGGCTGGCAGCTCTCGAAAGATTTGCGGGTGCCAGGTATGACTTAATCGATCAAAGTTCCACATAGTTTTATCTGCACATCTTAGGAAGCTTGCTGATGTCCGAGTTTCAAGAAAATAGTCTCCAAATCTTCTTGAGTACAATGAAAATCGTTGATCGGTAGACCAATAGTGATGAGGTGGCGCAGCAAATCAGCCGCCTCTAGTTCATCACCTTGAAAAAATACCTTAACCTGTTTGGTCTCACGGTTGATTTTCAAGTCATCTACCAGCGAATTGACCTTCAGCTCGGCAATTAAAGAGTCTAAGTCTCCCAGGCTGCTAATCGAAATTTGCTGCTTACCCATTTTTTGATAGAGGGAATTCAGGCTACAGCTTTCGACTAAATACCCCAGCTCCATAATGCCCACGGAGCTACAGAGTTCGGCTAAGTCACTCAAAACATGAGAAGAAATTAACACCGTCATCCCAGCTTCCTGCAAGGTTTTGATGATTTCTCGGAACTGCACGCGGGCGATCGGGTCTAACCCAGATACCGGCTCGTCGAGCAGTAACACCAATGGTTCGTGAATGATGGTGCGTGCCAAGCTCAGTCGCTGTTTCATTCCTCGCGACAGTCCAGCAATTTTACTGTTTTGTTTGGTCTGTAACTGTACCAAATCCAACACGTCATAAAGACGCTGTTTGCGCTTAGTCCGATCGATCCGATACAGCCGCGCAAAGTAATCCAAATAATCCCAGACGGTCAGGTCATCGTAGAGGGGAAAGTCATCTGGCAAATATCCCAGGCGTTTTTTGAGCTGAGAATTACTCTGATCCCGTCGCAGTCGATCGCCATGAATATAAATTTCACCAGTGCTGGGTTCTTCTGCGGATGCCAGCATTTGGATTAAGGTGGTTTTGCCTGCGCCGTTGGGTCCAATTAGCCCGTATACTTCGCCAGCTTGAATTTGCAGATCTACACCATTGACGGCAATGTGCTGCTCAAATTGTTTGGTCAAGCCTTCTGTCCGAATTGCTAGTTCTGTGGCCATAAGGATAATTGGTTGAATGGTGCGATGTTAACAGTGATGGCCGCGATCAATTGAGCTGTTTCAATTTTTGCAATGAATCGAACAATTGCGCTGATGCCAACATGACAGTAGATATTTTGGCCACTGTCCATCAGGTCTTCAATGGATGCTTGAGGGATTACGGAAAACTGGTAATCCTTGATATTGTGGTGAAGATTTATTGAACCAAAATAGTAGTAAATTAAAGAATGTAGAGAAATTTGCTTAACGTCAAGCAACCCAGAGCTTGCAACCAATCAATATTTGGCAAGTTTCGATAACATTTGTTTCAGCCTTCCCCCACAAATGGCCAGGTGTTAGAAAATAACAGGCTAGCACAAGTTATCTTGGCTACCTGAAACTCCAGGCGGCATACTCAAAGACTTTTAGGCACCATCTCTCTTCAATATGATGAACAGCAATCAAACACCCATCAAGCAAGGCTTATACGACCCGCAATTTGAACACGATGCTTGCGGCGTAGGGTTTATCGTACATCAAAAAGGCCAGCAAACCCACTCGATCGTCTCTCAAGCTCTGACCATTCTAGTCAACCTCGACCACCGGGGAGCCTGCGGCTGCGAAACCAATACCGGTGACGGCGCGGGTATCTTGATGCAGGTACCACACAAATTCATGCAGAAAGTTGCCCAAGCCGAAGGGATCACTCTGCCTGCTGCCGGAGAATATGGAGTCGGCGCGATTTTCACCTCCCCCGATCCTGCCAAGCGTGCCGCCAGTCGTCGAGAATTTGAAAAAGTGGTGGCTGCGACGGGTCAAAAAGTTTTAGGCTGGCGAGATGTACCCATTGATGATTCCTCGATCGGACGCACTGCCAAAGACAGCGAACCTTTCATGCAGCAAGTCTTTATCGAGCGCAATCCCGATTTAGCTGATGATCTCGCCTTCGAGCGCAAACTCTACTTAATTCGTAAGCTCGCCCACCGCGCCATTCGTCCTACCGGCATTGATACCCACTGGTATATTTCTAGCATCTCTTGCCGCACATTAGTATACAAAGGAATGCTAATGCCAGAGCAGGTTGGGCAATATTTCCCAGAATTGCAAGATCCAGATATGGAAAGTGCTTTGGCTTTGGTGCATTCTCGTTTTAGCACCAACACCTTTCCAAGCTGGGAAAGATCTCATCCTTACCGGTATATCGCTCACAACGGCGAAATCAATACCCTGCGTGGCAACATCAACTGGATGCAGGCACGGCAATCGCTGTTTGCTTCCGAGCTGTTTGGCGATGATATGCAGATGATTCAACCAGTGATTAACATTGACGGCAGTGATTCGCTAATTTTTGATAACGCCTTGGAGCTACTGGCTTTATCGGGTCGCTCTTTGCCCCACGCCATGATGATGATGGTGCCAGAGCCTTGGAATGCCCATGAATCGATGAGCGCTGAGAAAAAAGCTTTTTACGAATACCATTCTTGCTTAATGGAACCTTGGGATGGCCCCGCTTCGATCGCCTTCACCGATGGCACTATGATTGGCGCTTTACTCGATCGAAATGGTCTGCGGCCTTCTCGCTACTATGTGACCAAAGATGACCTGGTAATTATGGCCTCAGAAGCTGGGGTGCTGCCGATCGAGCCAGAACGAGTCCTGCGCAAAGGTCGGATCCAGCCTGGTGAAATGTTTGTGGTTGATACAGCTAAAGGACGCATAGTTACCGACAAAGAAATTAAAGACCAAATTGTCAACGAGCATCCTTATCGTCAGTGGCTCGATCAGCAGTTAGTGAAGTTAGAGCAGTTGCCAGCCGCCAGTATTCCTAGTGATAACAGTGAGGATCTGATTCAGCAGCAGATGGCCTTTGGTTACACCTTTGAAGAACTGCGCTTACTGATGGCTCCTATGGCCCGAGATGGAGTAGAAGCCACTGGTTCAATGGGGACTGATACGCCCTTGGCAGTGTTGTCCGATCGGCCTAAGCTCCTATATGACTATTTTCAGCAGTTATTTGCTCAGGTGACAAATCCACCGATCGATTCGATTAGAGAAGAGATTGTAACTTCGGCTTTAACTACAATTGGTTCTGAGCGTAATTTATTGAAGCCCGAACCAGAGAGCTGTCATTTAATTGCGTTAAATTCACCGATTCTCAGCAATGCTGATTTAGCGAAGCTAAAGAATTTGAATCAGACAGACTTTAAATCGGTAACTATGCCGATTTTGTTTGACCCCAAAGCAGGTGTTAGCAGCTTAGAAGCCCGGATGGAGCAGATTTTTCAGCAAGCTGATCAGGCGATCGCAGATGGTGCCAGCATTTTGATTTTGAGCGATCGGGGTGTGAATTCAGAGCTTGCCCCCATTCCCGCCTTGTTAGCAGTAGCTGGACTGCATCACCATTTAATTCGGCAAGGTACTCGTACCCGCGTTGGATTGGTGTTGGAATCTGGCGAACCGCGCGAAGTACATCACTTTGCGGTGCTGATTGGCTATGGCTGTGGAGCGATCAATCCCTATCTGGCTTTTGCAACTATCACCGACATGATCGAACAGAAGCTACTGCTGAATACCGATCCACAGACTGCTGTGAAGAACTATATTAAAGCTGCGACTAAGGGCGTGACCAAGATTGCCTCCAAAATTGGGATTTCTACGATTCAAAGTTATCGCGGTGCCCAAATTTTTGAGGCGATCGGCTTAAACTCATCAATCATCGATAAATACTTCACTCGCACCGCCTCGCGGATTGCTGGAGCCGATGTGGATATAGTTACCCAAGAAGCCTTGGCTCGTCATAGCTATGCTTTCCCTGAACGACCAGCGAAAGGTCAAACCTTGGCAGTTGGCGGTGACTATCAATGGCGCAAGGATGGCGAAGCCCATCTGTTTAATCCAGAAACCATTCACCTCTTACAGAAAGCGGTGCGACTGGGTGACTATGAAATTTACAAGAAATATGCGGCCTTGGTCAATCAACAAGACCATGAGCATTTTACTCTCCGGGGACTTCTAGATTTTAAAGATCGTCAGTCTATCCCGATCGAAGAAGTTGAGCCGATCGAAGCGATCTTAAAAAGATTCAAGACCGGCGCGATGAGCTATGGTTCGATCTCTCAAGAAGCCCATGAGGCCCTGGCAATCGCTATGAATCGGATTGGCGGTAAATCAAATACCGGCGAAGGTGGCGAAGACCCTGAGCGCTACACTTGGACAAACGATCGCGGTGATTCTAAAAATAGTGGCATTAAACAAGTGGCCTCTGGGCGATTTGGGGTAACTAGCCTGTATCTTTCTCAAGCTCGAGAAATCCAGATCAAAATGGCTCAGGGAGCTAAGCCGGGTGAAGGGGGTCAACTACCTGGTAAGAAGGTCTATCCTTGGATTGCCAAGGTGCGTCACTCTACTCCTGGTGTGGGATTGATTTCGCCACCGCCGCACCATGATATTTACTCGATCGAAGATCTTGCTGAACTTATTCATGATCTGAAAAACGCCAATCGCGCTGCTCGGATCAACGTTAAGCTGGTATCGGAAGTCGGAGTAGGTACGATCGCTGCCGGGGTAGCCAAAGCCCACGCGGACGTGGTGCTAATTTCTGGTTTTGATGGAGGCACTGGTGCTTCGCCTCAGACTTCAATTAAACATGCTGGTTTGCCCTGGGAGCTAGGTCTAGCCGAAACTCATCAAACCTTGGTACTCAACAATCTGCGCAGTCGGATTGTGGTAGAAACTGATGGTCAGCTTAAAACCGGTAAAGATATTGCGATCGCGGCTCTCCTGGGAGCTGAAGAATTCGGTTTCTCCACTGCCCCATTGGTAACACTGGGCTGTATCATGATGCGGGTCTGTCATCTAAATACTTGTCCTGCGGGTATCGCTACTCAAGATCCTCAGCTTCGTGAAACTTTTGTAGGCGACCCCGAACATACCGTGAATTTCATGAAGTTCATCGCCCAAGATATGCGCGAACTAATGGCACAACTCGGTTTCCGTACGCTCAATGAGATGGTAGGACGCACTGATGTGTTGGAATCTAAAGCCGCGATCGATCATTGGAAAGCCAAAAATATCGATTTATCCAGTTTGCTCTATCAGCCAGAAGCTGGGCCAGAAGTGGGTCGCTATTGCCAGATTCCTCAAGATCATGGTTTAGAGAAGTCCTTAGATATGACTACTTTATTGGAGTTATGTAAGGGGGCGATCGAAGGCGGTAAGCCGGTGAAAGCTACTTTACCCATTAAGAACGTTAACCGCGCTGTAGGAACAATCCTGGGCAATGAAATCACCAAAAATCATTGGCAAGGGCTACCAGCAGATACGGTTCATCTAAAGTTTCAAGGTAGTGCGGGTCAAAGCTTCGGAGCTTTTGTGCCACCAGGAGTGACATTGGAGCTAGAGGGCGATGCTAATGACTATATTGGCAAGGGGCTGAGCGGCGGCAAAATTATCCTTTATCCTTCAGCGGCTTCCACGTTTGTGGCAGAAGAAAATGTGATTGTGGGGAATGTGGCGCTGTATGGTGCCACTAGCGGTGAAGTCTACATTAGCGGCATGGCTGGAGAGCGCTTTTGTGTGCGCAACTCCGGGGTAACTGCGGTGGTGGAGTCGATCGGCGATCATGGCTGCGAGTACATGACTGGTGGCAAGGTGTTTATCTTGGGCAAAACCGGTCGCAACTTTGCGGCGGGGATGAGCGGTGGGGTGGCCTATGTGCTGGATGAGCAGGGAGATTTTGCAACTCGCTGCAATACTCAGATGGTGGGCTTAGAGACGCTCACTGATCCTTCCGAGATGGCGGAGGTGCGGGTGACGATTCAGAAACATGCTGACTATACTAAGAGTGCGAAGGCACTGCGGTTGTTAGCTAATTGGGATGCCATAGTGCCCAAGTTCGTCAAAGTGATGCCGCGTGACTATAAGCGGGTATTACAGGCAATTCAAAATGCCTTGTCTTCAGGGTTGAGTGGTGATGATGCCCTCAATGCGGCCTTTGAAGAAAATGCCCGCGATGTCGCTCGGATTGGTGGTGGCTAGGTAATTTAGTCAAATGGAAGCTTACATAGCTAATAAAGCGCTGTAAATTTTCAATGATAATAAAAAGGGGCGCAGTACATAGTATCTGTGCCCCTTTCTAGATTCGCTTAATCTACACTAATGTTTTCAACTCCACCTTAACTGGCTCGATATTCCAAATATCTTGGCAATATTCGCGGATAGATCGATCGGAAGAGAACTTGCCCATGCGAGCCACATTCAAGATCGCCATTTTTGTCCAGTGTTCTTGATCGCGGTAAGCCTGACTGGCTTTGTGCTGACAGTCAATATAAGATTGATAATCTGCAAACAGGAAGTAAGGATCATATTTCATCAAAACATCCAGTAGCGGCTTAAATAGCTCTTGGTCACCATGAGAAAAGAACCCCGAAGCAATCCGATCGATCGTCATTTTTAATTCTAAATTAGAATTGTAGTACTTCATTGGCGAATAGCCTTGAGCACTCATTTTCTGCACCTCTTGCTCAGTCAGACCAAACAAGAAGAAATTCTCGGCTCCTACTTCCTCGCGGATTTCGATGTTGGCACCATCTAAAGTCCCGATCGTCAGTGCTCCATTCATGGCAAACTTCATGTTGCCAGTCCCGGACGCTTCCTTGCCAGCCGTAGAGATTTGCTCAGATAAATCCGCTGCCGGATAAACGTTCTGGGCAAACTTAACGCTATAGTCTTTCAAGAAAACTACTTTAATCCGATCGCGCACGTCTGGATCGCGGTTAACTACATCAGCTACAGAGTTGATTAATTTAATCATCAACTTGGCCATGAAGTAGCCCGGAGCCGCCTTGCCCGCAAACAGGAAGGTTTGGGGCGTAATATCTACATCAGGATTAGCTTTGATCCGGTTATAGAGAGTAATAATGTACAACACATTCAAATGTTGACGCTTGTATTCATGAATTCGTTTGGCCTGAATATCAAACAGCGAATGAGGGCTAACCTTGACACCATATTGCTCGCCAATGTGGGTAGCCAAACTAGTTTTGAGGCCAAGTTTGATTTGTTGCCACTCTTTATGAAACGCGGAGTCGTCGGCGAATACTTCTAGCTTCTTGAGATCTTCGAGATTTTTAATCCAGTTGTCGCCAATTTTACTGGTAATTAAACTGGTTAAATTGGGGTTGCTCAACACCACAAACCGGCGTGGGGTAACACCATTAGTTTTGTTGCTAAATTTCTCGGGGTATATTTCGTAGAAATCTTTTAGCACGTCTTGTTTCAGTAGCTCACTGTGCAGCGCAGCTACGCCGTTGATGGCAAAGCTACCGACACAGGCCAGGTGAGCCATCCGCACATAGCGGCCATTACTTTCATCAATTAGTGACATCCGACTGAGCCGATCGGCATCATCAGGAAATTTCATGCGCACATCAGCCATGAAGTGATGATTGATTTCATAGATAATTTCCATGTGCCGAGGCAACAGACTGCCAAACAGCGAAATTGGCCATCTCTCTAGGGCTTCTGGCAAAATTGTGTGGTTGGTATAGGCAAAAGTTTTTTGGGTAATCGCCCAAGCCTGATCCCACTTCAGGTAGTACTCATCGATCAGCAGCCGCATTAATTCAGCGATCGAAACGGCTGGATGGGTATCGTTTAATTGAATCGCAAATTTTTCGTGGAATTTTTCTAAGGGAATATTTTGCCCCTTCATCACTCGGATCATATCTTGCAATGAACAAGAGACAAAGAAGATCTGCTGAGTGAGGCGTAACCGTTTACCTTGATCGCTATCGTCATTGGGGTACAACACCTTAGAAATATTCTCAGAAACCATCTTTTTATGGACAGCTCCGGCATAGTTACCAGCGTTAAAAGCCCCAAAATCAAAGGACTCGGGTGCTTCTGCTGTCCATAGTCTGAGAGTGTTGGCAGTGTTGGTTTTGTAGCCTAAAATGGGGTTGTCGTATGGCACACCCTTAATTAATTCAAAGGGAATCCATCTGGCTCGATACTGTCCCTGATCGTCGGTGTAATGGTCAACATGGCCACCTAATTTAACTTCTACCGCCCATTCTGGACGGGCAATTTCCCAGGGGTTGCCAAATCGTAACCATTTGTCGGTGCGCTCTACTTGCCAACCGTCCCGGATATCTTGCTCAAAAATCCCGAATTCGTAGCGAATGCCATAGCCGATCGAAGGAATTTCTAGGGTAGCCATAGAATCTAGGTAACAGGCTGCCAATCTTCCCAAGCCGCCATTGCCTAAGCCAGGTTCTTCTTCTTGTTCTAATAGGGCATCAAGACTCAGCCCTAAGTCAGATACGGCTTCTTTGGCCTGATCATAAATGCCCAAGTTGATCAGGTTATTGCCGAGCTGTGGGCCCATTAAAAATTCGGCAGAGAGATAGCAAATTGTCCGGGAGCCGGAATCGGTATAGGTAGTCGCGGAACTAATCCAGCGTTCTAGCAATCGATCGCGCACGGTGTAAGACAATGCCAGGTAGTAATCGTTGAGACTGGCTAGAGCGGGGAACTTACCTTGCACATACAGTAGCTTATTCAGGAAGTCGCGCTTGAGTTCTGCCACACTCGATCCATTGAGAGCATTTGCCGGTTGTTTTTGAATTTCGTGGGTTTGCATTGGTCGGTGTTAAACAGAATGGGACAAGGCCATCACTACTCGCTGGAGTCTGTGATGCCCAAGGGTTTCTAAAATCACTAATCTTAGAAATCCCGACTTTCTATTTTAGGCACATCTGGGCGGATGGAAGGTTTTCTACACTACTATTTACAAAACGTTATGGTTAATTATTAGATCTACAAATCTCAGAAGATGCTGAAGCTACGGCCTCGACTCGTTAATAATTGAGCTTGGTGATGGATCTCGAACAGTTTGCTGTGGGATAGTTGAATTCGGTAACTATTGAAAAAGCCGATCGATGGTAAATTCTAAGTCTGGAAACAGTTCATCAGTGAAAACCATGTTACTGATGAAGGATTGGAGGGCACGGGTGATCGACAATACTGTAAGGCTTTGAAACTTGGGGTCGAGAATCCAGACTTGTTGAACTCCAGCTTTCAAATAGCTTTCTGCTTTGACAACTAGTTGTCCTAGAGATTGACCAGGTGAGATAATTTCGATCGCTAGCTCTGGAGCTACAGGGCAAGCAGCGTTTTCATTCCAGGTGCTGGGTAGTCGATCATAAGAAACATACAGTAGATCTGGGACTGGGGTGGTTTCATCATCTATATCGAAAGCCCACTCAATACCGACTCGGCCTCGGCCTTGACTCCAATTATCTAAGATGGCGAAGATTTTGCCGGTGGTGCGGGAGTGAAAATATTTAGGAGACATCTTGGGTATGGCTTCTCCTTGGATCAGCTCGTAAGTGATGTCGATCGAGGCATCGGCAAGCTGCCAAAATTCGGCTTTGGTTAGTTTTGTTTTGACTGGAGACATTTCTGCACCTCATGTTTCATTTCTTGGGTGGTCTAAATAAATTGACTTCGTAGACATCTATCGTCAATTCAGCGAACTCTATGCAGAAAAAGACCTGTACTTAGGTAAAAACAGTTGATCCCTAGATGCTCTAACATTGCTGCTTATTATGCCGCTAAGATACTCCCCGTAACAACCACCCTTCAATTCCTGCTCCTGAACTCAAAGCCTAAAATCAAAAATGATCCAGATCTTCAACATATCCGCTAGAATAAACGTTTTTCGCAGGTAGGGTTGGGAAAACATGGAAAGCCTAAAAGGACGAGACTTATTGAGCATGGCGGATTTGAGCGGTGCGGAGTTATCTGGCATTGTTAAAATGGCGATCGAACTTAAAACAGGCAAGATCGATCCTCGCACCCGCAAAAACCTCGGTCTATTGTTTACTAAGGCTTCTACCCGCACCAGAGTCAGCTTTACCGCCGCCATGTATCAGTTAGGTGGCCAAGTGATTGACCTGAACCCCAACTCCACTCAAATAGGCCGGGGAGAGCCATTACAGGACACCGCACGGGTGCTCGATCGCTACCTAGATATCCTAGCCATCCGCACCTTCAATCAACAGGATTTGGAGTTGTTTGCTGTCAACGCCAAAATGCCAATAATCAACGCTCTCACTGACCTAGAGCATCCCTGTCAGGTCTTGGCCGATCTCCAGACTATTTATGAGTACTTTGGTACTTGTCAAGGATTAAAGCTGGCTTACTGTGGAGACGGCAACAACATGGCGCATTCTTTACTAATTGGTGGAGCTTTGGTGGGCATGGATGTGGCCGTGGCCGCACCTGCTGGGTTTGCGCCTGCGACCCAGATAGTTGCTCAAGCTGAAAAAATTGCTCAGGGCACCAAAGCCAAAATTACGATTACTGAAGATCCGGCAGCGGCGGTGCGGGGAGCAAATATTGTTTATACCGACGTGTGGGCGAGTATGGGTCAAGAAGCAGAGGCGATCGATCGCATCCCATTATTTATGCCTTACCAGGTGAACAGGCAGCTTATGAGTTTGGCCGACGCTAAATCGATCGTGTTGCACTGCTTACCAGCTCACCGGGAAGAAGAAATTACTGAAGAAGTTTTGGAAGGCGATCGATCAAAGGTGTGGGATCAAGCTGAAAATCGTCTACATGCTCAAAAAGCCCTAATTGTCGCATTGCTGGGGCTGTAAGAATTATTGATCGCTAACTTTTAGATTTGATGGTGAGCAAAATAGATCGCAGATAATCTACGTTTTGCGGTTCACCACCATAGCGCCAAGCCACATAGGCCAAAACGATCGGCTCCACCACCATCCCGATTGAACCATCTAATCCATGCCAATGCTCCAGCGGAGTTTCGTGCATCTGTCGCACCGGCAACTCCCGCCGCTGCAACAGGCTCAACATTTGTTGATAGACCTGCTCCATCGGCGGCTGCTGTTTTAACCAGTGCCCATAGCGCCAGCGTCGCCAAGACCGCCACAGCATCCAACCACCAAAAGACAGCACCACTACACCCGCCAAACCGCAGATAGCACCAAACCATCCCTGAGTGCAGAAAACCCAAATAGTAATCAACAGCGACAAAATGCCCCCGATCGCCCAGGCCAGCCAGGCAGTCACCGGCACTGGTAACAAACCCGCCACCCAATTCCAAAGCTGCTTCACTACCCCAAACACCTGACTGTCTTCTACGCTCGGTGGTAATAATGGATGTCCGGGAATAGGGTCAAAGGCAAACCAGCCGTACTTGGGAAAATACACCTCAGTCAAAGCATGAGCATCGGTATTTTTGACTTCATACATGCCCGTAAATGGATTGAAATAACCCGGATCGAAACCCACCGCTAATCTGGCTGGAATGCCTATCGACCGCAGCATTAAAGTGTGAACAGTTGCAAAATGATCTGGATATCCCCCTGCCACACATTCTTTTTTGACTCCCTGACAACGAAACAAAAACCAGTCAGCCAAATCAGCGTTAGCCGGTAATTGCGGTAAATTCACCAAATCTTGAGGGATTTGATAATTTTGCTTAAGATACTGAGCTAGATACAGCGCCTTATCATAGTTATTATCTAAAGGAGTTGTTTCTCGGCTCACTTGCGACAGAGTATAATCAGCCACCAGCTTTTCGGTGAAAGGACGCAGCTTGGCTGCCAATGTCTCAGGAATTTGTAAATAGTCGGCTAAAATTTTGCGAACACTGCTGATTTTATAGTTTTCTCCGGCCTTGGCTAAAGCCGCCGGATCTCGTTCAGGCACTTGAGAAATTACCGTGTAGGTAAAATTGGGTACCAAGCTGCCCGGAGCGCGGAGGCTACCTTCTCGATCGACCGCCATTTCGGGAGTAGGAAAATACAGCTCATCGGGAGTAGTCAAAGCTGGCAAAACATTTGGTAGCTCTGCCACCGTAGTATAGCTTTGGACAATCCGCCGCGACTTGGAATAAGTCGGATTTGGCAGACTAAACTTATTTGCCCAGCCCGGACGCTGTACCTTTTTGGCCTCATCATTTTTAGAGACCACCCAGCCTTGACCCGTGTAGCGATCAAACCCCAGCACCCGCCAAAAACCTGGAGACTGAGAACGCACTCTCATCACCAATTTGGGCTTTAACACCCCGCGTACATTCTGATTCATACTCTGGTTAAAACCATAGTAGTTACTATCATCAAAAGCATCTTGATCTTCTTCTTTTGCTTTACCAGCACCTTGGCCGCTACTAACCCCTTGGCCTGCTTGACCACTTTTCCCCCGACTCTGATAACCCGGATTTACAATTTTACTGGCATCAAAAGTAGAGCTAATGGGCAACGAACTGCTCATCGGCATACTCTGTACCTGATAACTGGGTAAACGGGGCATAACCGCAAACACCACTAATCCGAGAGCTATGGCCGTTGCCAACAGTTTACTTAAACTTTTTACCGGCAAGGCCGCAGCTTGGCCTTGAAAAGTTCCTCGCTGAAGTTCTAAAACTGGTAGCCTTAAACGCGATCGATAGTCTAAAACCATCACTGGCAGTGCTACAGCCAAAAATACTAACAGCATTGGGGCAAAAGCCATGGTTTGCCCGATCGTTGCTGCCACAGAAATTAAAATGACTCCAATAATAATCGAATAGCCCAAATCTTTGCGACGGGGCATATCAAAAGTATGGATGGCCTGGACTTCTACCAGTAACTCGGCCAGCACCATGCGAGTATCGTTCAGGTTGCCCAACAAATTTTGAAAAAAATGAAACAATGCCACCAACAAGGCAGCAGCCAAAGCAAACTTGATCCCTATTTGAGGACGTTGACGCTGCCGCCAGCTCCAGGTTGCCCCCACTAAACTGAGGGGCACTGCCCAGAAACTCATTTGGGTATCGGCGGCTACATCGGTGGCCATGATGCCGATCGATACCATCAACTGAATCAACACGCGCAGCAGCAGCGAGTTTTCGGGATCGACTATTGGACGAGCAGAAAATAGTCGATTGGCTGTCATTTGTTAAGATTTTTAGGAAGCTGGAGGTGGCGCTTCTTTAGTATTCCCAGCTAAGAACTGATTTGTTTCATCTGTAGTTTCTGGCGTAGATATTTTTTCAGCAACCAGATCACCGCTAGGTTCATTGCCGTAATCCTTCACTTCTGTTTCCCAGGGGAAGAGAGGAGGCTCTTGATCGACTTCGGTTGTCAACCGTTTCTTCATTAAAAAATACACGCGCTTATTTACCATTACTATTTACCTCCATGCAGATAACGCAATAATCAACAGATTACAGTTTGATTGTTAAAGTCAAAAACTGCCATCATATTAATCACTTTGTGACGTACTTACAAGATGAGACTTGAATTCCGTCGTTAGCTGCATCGAAGACACTGTTCTGTATGGAATATTCCGAGTTTTTGGGAAGTGATCCGGCATGATTGGGAATCCGGAAACATCGCGTTAAAATGAGCTTTCTTTCCAATTTGGCTTATGACCCTCACCCAACAAATCCACAACTTGGTCGAGACTGCCCCGACTGATCTTCAAATCTCGATCGCCGCTTTGGCTCCAGCTTTAGAACAGGCCGCGATCGAACTCAAACACCTGCAATACTTTGTCGCAGTTAGTTCTACCGGTCAATGGATTGCCACCACCTTGCAAAATCGCCAATCGCGACAAGAAATCAAAGTGATCTATTGCTTTGCCAAAGTTGGCGACCTTCAGGTCTTTTATGAAGAAGCCACATCTTCAGCAGAACTGCCAGTGATTGACCTATTGTTTCAGTTGACTGCGCTAGATGACATTGATCGGCTGGTTTTCTTTGATAGTGCTGATGCTAACCAGGGAAGAAATGTGAGTAAGCTGGATTTACAGCGGTCGATCGAGCAACAGCTAAAATCTGCCGCCACTCTGCCACCAGACAACTTCTGCTAAATTCTCTAGCCATAATATATAGTTTTGTGCGAACTAAGTTATCGAAAGATTGCGAAAGCTTCATATGTAAGGCTACTAAAATTAATATAGTAAGTACAGCCACTCGCGGTCTATTTTGGTCAGCAACAGCCAGAAAGTCCTGTCCGCTTAGCTGCTGGATACATCCTCTTCAAAAAAAATTCATATAAGATTATGAGCAACATCACAAAATATCGGATGGTCTGCACGCTCTCTTTTAGCGATATCTATGGTCAGATCGTGGTGTGGTTAATGGTGATTTTTGTGAGCTTGGCATCGGCTCTATCTCTGTGGAGCAGCGCTCGCCAAATTTATGCCATGGCCACGGTTGGTCTAATTTTGGTGCTGTCTCTGCCTTTTTTACTGTTTGCCTTTGTCACCACTCTGTTGAATCACTTAGAGTTTTTACCTCTAGAAGATACCGAAACTACTCGGACAACTTCTCGGACTCTAGCCGGAACGGCTAGAGGTTAAGAATTCTTAGATCAAAAAGCGACCCAAATACTTGGGTCGCTTTTTGATCTAAGAATTTTAAATATGAGCGATCGGCCAATTCTCTTCTCGTTGATAATTGTTCATATCAGTGAACTTGCGCAGCTCTACCCGAGAAAAAGATAGCTCGGGAGCAGCTTCGATCCACTGGAGATTGAGATCTTGCAGCGTATGACTAAAAGCCTGTTGATCGAACTGCTGCTGCACGTTACCAAAATAGGCAATGGTAATATGGGCAGTAAAATGATACTGCTGCTCTACACCTAAATCCATCAAACCAGGGTTCTGATAGACCGATCGACGAAAGGCTATTACTCGATCGTAGCTTTCTTCGTTAGCCGGAACTAAGCTCACCGAAATCGCTCTAGGACGCAGCATTAACCCCATGACTTGCCAGCGAACTGGTTCAGTACTAGTAGATTGATATCCGGCAATCCCTGCCGCAATTTGCTGACGCAGCTTGTCTTCAAAAGCAGGATCTTGATCGGCTAAATTGTGGTAAGAATTCGCCCAAACCAAATCGGCCACAGTCATGTGGAAGCCTTCTGGGGAAACCAAAGCAACTAAGTCTGGAGCAACCTGTTTGGCGATTTGCTCTTGGCACTGCTGCAAATTTTCATAGAACTGACGGTTGGCAGCATCTTGGTTGGCTGTGGGAGTAATAATCGAATACCCTGAAAACTCTACTGGCAGTCGTTTTTGACCTTGTAGCTCAAACTTTGGCGATTCCTGCAAAGTGCTTACCTGGGTGGCATAGGTGTCGGGCAAGGTCAGTTTTGCCACTCGATTGAGGTAGCTATGGTAATTATCATCCATGTTCGATCGACTCCTTTGCTGTTACAGATGGCAACAAGATTATGATTTGTTCAAGATTACTTCGTGCCTGTATCCACGATATCGGATTGGGGGACTAGATTTTCATTGATTTTTCTTTATATTTATCGACGTGTCAGCACTTTTCAAATCGTCTATTGTTCGGCTGCTCAATTTGCATGGCATAATAGCCAAAACACACCTTAAGAGCGAGTCTTCTTGTGCCTTTACTCACCACTGGTAAATCTTTCTGTCAAGACCTAGAAAAGCATGGAGCTTTAGGAGTTTATGCTCCCCTAGAAGGGGGATATGAAGGTCGCTACCAGCGGCGACTGCGCACCAAAGGCTATCAGAGCGTGTGCCTATTGGCCAGAGGCTTGGGCGATTTGTCCTCTTACCTAACTGCGGTGCATGGAGTACGCCCAGCTCACTTGGGTAAAAAAGACATTCGAGTACAGTATGTACTGCCGGTGATTCAAACCCACTTAGATACTTTACCCAAAGGCTCCTGTGGCTTGGTACTGTGGCTAGTAGATGGACATGTTTTGACTGGGGAAGAGCTGACTTATTTGGCCAGCCTGCCACAATTGATTCCTGAAGTTAAGGTGGTGGTGGAATTGGGTGGCGAACGCTATTTTCGCTGGACAAAGTTAACCCCTGAACTGGTCTATGCCTAGAGCAATGGGAGTAAAACAACAGATCTCCGCTGTCATTTTTGACATGGACGGAGTTTTGGCAGACACGATCGATCTTCATTATCAATCTTGGCAACGAGTAGCTGATGAGTGGCAAATTCCTTTTAGCAAGGAAGACTACTCGCAGATCTTGGGGATGAAGCGGGAAGAAAGCATTGATTATTTGCTGCGAAATCATACTGTAGATGCGGGTACTCGTTTAGAGATGCTGCGCCGCAAGAATGACTATTACTTGGAACTAGTTGATACTTTAAACTCTGATAAACTTTTGCCGGGAGTTCAAAAGCTACTAGCTGAACTCCAGGCAGCGCAAATGCGGATTGCTTTGGGTTCTTCTAGCAAAAATGCTGCATTGGTCTTGCAGAAACTCGGCATCGATAACCTATTTGAAGTAGTTGCTGATGGAAATAGTGTGCCCAACTCCAAGCCTTCTCCGGAAGTGTTTCAGAAGGCTGCGGAGCTGTTGGATTTACCCGCTGATGAATGTTTGGTAATTGAAGATGCTGCCGCTGGGGTCGAAGCCGCTAAAGCAGCAGGTATGATTGTCTTGGGGGTTGGCCCTACCGATCGATTACAGCAGGCCGATTTGGTTTTAGATAGTTTAGCCGACTGTTCTTGGTCGGCATTAGTAGATCAGCTAGGACTTTCTTCTTCGCCAGCCGAGTAGCTGGGGCTGTCGTTGTACAGGGCATCTAGACGACTGCGGGCATCGTCAACATCGATCGATTTCATTACCAACAGTGGTTCACTGGTGATGCGACCATTGCCATCGAGCATTTCTGGATGAATCGGCTGGCCATTGTTGGGCACATAAGGGCGCTGGGCTTCAATGCCGAAATGCACCAGGCTGCGAATCAGATTACTAATGGCCAAAAAGGCCAAAATCGTAAAAGCAATTAAATATATAGTTTGTAACATACTGGCCTGAAAGATTAAGGCTTATTGGGGTTGTTGATCAGAAGGAGGAAACTGCCGAAAGCGGGTAGATACCTGCCAGCATTCTCCAACTAACTTATGCCATGTAAGCATGGTACTAGGTTCAATCCCTACTTGGCCATCAGTGGCGTTGAACAGCATTTGAGCTGCCCGCACTTCTTGCTGAGCATTTTTTACCCGGGCTAGCAGGTTATTTTGGTTGGAGACAGTTAAGAAACCCATGCTTTCGGTTTCTAAGAGCTGAATAGATCCCTCAAACCAGTGGGCAAAATCTGCCAATAGTGGTTGAAGAATGGTTTTTAGTAGACTCTGCTCGGAAGGTTGAGAGGGGGGTTGAGAAGGAATCATGGATTATGTAGATAAGTAACTTTTATTAATCCCTCAATTCTAACCCGATTTTACAATTCTTTACTTTTACTTGACCAAGGATTAATAATTGCTGATTTTCCTGAGAAATAGAGGCTGGCCAGCACAATCAGTAGCCCGGTCAAATTCTCATCAAAAACGCCAAAGACGCTAAGATGATGGTTGGATTTACGTCATTGCGGGAACATCGATATCATGTCTACTGAGGATCGGCTACGGGAAGTAGAAGAAATTTATCTACCGAAAACCAATGAGTCGGAGAGCCTAAAGAAAATTCGGCACACCACCTCCCACGTCATGGCGATGGCTGTGCAGAAGCTCTTTCCTAAAGCTCAGGTGACGATCGGTCCTTGGATTGACAATGGTTTTTACTACGATTTTGATGTAGCAGAAGCTTTTACTGATCAAGATCTGAAGGCGATCAAAAAAGAAATGATCAAGATCATCAATCAAAAACTGCCGGTAACTCGGGAAGAAGTAACTCGGGCTGAAGCTGAGCAAAGAATTCAGGCGATCAATGAGCCATACAAGCTAGAAATCTTGGGGGATATTAAAACCGAACCCATTACCATTTATCACCTGGGTGATAAATGGTGGGATTTGTGCGCCGGGCCGCACGTTGAAAACACTGGTGACTTAGATCCAAAGTCGATCGAGCTAGAAAGTGTTGCGGGTGCCTACTGGCGCGGTGATGAGAAGCGAGCACAGCTCCAGCGGATCTATGGCACCGCCTGGGAAAATCCGGTGCAGTTGGCGGAATATAAGCGCCGCAAGGAAGAAGCTCTGAAGCGCGATCACCGCAAGTTGGGTAAAGAGCTAGGACTGTTTATTTTTTCTGATTCTGTGGGCGCGGGGTTTCCTTTATGGACTCCTAAAGGGACTGTGCTGCGATCGACCCTAGAAGATTTCTTGAAAAAGGAACAGATGAAGCGCGGCTACCAACAAGTTGTTACTCCCCACGTTGCCAAAGTAGATCTGTTTAAGATTTCAGGGCACTGGCAGAAATATAAAGAAGACATGTTTCCCCTAATGCGGGAAACTGAGGATGTGGATTTAGGTACTAAATCTGAGGCCGAGATTCGATCGCTGGCTCAGGGACGGGCTATCCCAATCAATTCAGAAAATGGCACTGCCAAAAGTACTGCGGAGCTGCTAGCAGAAGTGCGCGAACAGGGCTTTGTGATGAAGCCGATGAACTGTCCTTTCCACATTCAGATCTATAAGAGTGAGCTGCGCTCTTATCGAGAATTACCAATGCGCTTAGCTGAGTTTGGCACGGTATATCGCTATGAGCAATCTGGCGAACTGGGCGGCTTGACTAGGGTGCGGGGCTTTACCGTAGATGACTCTCACTTGTTTGTAACACCAGATCAGCTTGATGCTGAGTTCTTAAAAGTCGTAGATTTGATTTTGACTGTATTCAAAGCTCTGAACCTAAAGAAATTCCGCGCCCGCCTCAGCTTCCGTGACCCAGAGCTAAAAGATAAATACATCGGCTCCGATGAAGCCTGGGAAAAAGCTCAAGGTGCTATCCGGCGGGCAGTAGAAAAGTTGGATATCGATCACTTTGAAGGCATTGGTGAAGCAGCTTTTTATGGTCCAAAGCTAGATTTTATTTTCCAAGATGTCTTGGAAAGAGAATGGCAGCTCGGCACAGTCCAGGTAGACTACAATTTGCCGGAGCGCTTTGATCTGGAGTATGTCTCAGAAGACGGCAGCCGCCAAAGACCAGTGATGATTCACCGCGCACCTTTTGGTTCACTAGAAAGATTGATTGGGATTTTAATTGAAGAATATGCTGGAGATTTTCCGATTTGGTTAGCGCCAGTACAAATTCGCCTAGTGCCAGTAGCTCCCGACTTCTTAGAATATGCTCGGACTGTGACCGATCGACTATTAATGGCTGGAATCCGCGCCGAGCTAGATACTAGCAACGATCGATTAGGCAAGATGATTCGGAATGTAGAAAAAGCCAAGGTGCCAGTAGTGGGCATTGTAGGTGCCAACGAAATGGAAGCTCAAACCATGAGTGTTCGTACCCGGGCTGGCGGTGAACTGGGCGCGATGTCAGTAGATGCAGTGATCGATCGACTGTTGGCTGCAATTAATAACTACGGTGGTTTCTAATGACTGGACAACTACAACCACCAACTGACTGGATGGAGATCGGCCTAATTGTTGCTCCTCAAGGCTTAAAAGGCGAGATGCGGGTTTATCCCCATAGCGATTTCCCGGAACGCTTTGAGGAGCCGGGTGAGCGCTGGCTATATAGTGAGGGTCTAGCTGAACCCCAATCTGTACAGTTACAGCGCGGTTACTATATTCCTGGCAAAGATCTCTATGTGATCAAGTTGGCCAATGTGGACAGCCGCAATCAGGCGGAAGCTATGCGGGGCAAAATGTTAGTGGTGCCTACTACTGATCGGCTGGAGCTGGATGAGGGCGAATATCATGTGCTAGACCTAATTGGCCTGCGGGTGTTTTTGCAGGAAACTGGTGCAGAGATTGGGGTGGTGGTGGATATGATGAAAACTGGCAATGATTTGCTGGTGATCAAAACTGGAGATAAAGAGGTGATGGTGCCTTTTGTGTCTTCGATCGTGCCGGTAGTCGATATGGCTAATCGTCGGATCGAGATAACTCCCCCGGCGGGTTTGTTGTCTTTGAATAATTAAGATGGTTTACTGCGGCGGTGTGGCTATGAGACCGATTGATGAGACCGATCAATGAGACCGATCGATGTGCTGAATTATTGTCTGCCAAGTTACGGGAGCTGGGCATTGATGTAGATCTGGTATAGCTTCATCAGTCAAATTCGCGTCACTAATCAGTCGTCCCGATCGCTCCAAGCTGTCACTACGTCGATTATTACAGGGGAAACAAGCCAGTCGCAGATTTTCTAACTTATTAGAACCGCCGCGACTGCGAGGCTTAAGATGATCGAGAGTTAGCTGATAGGGCGGAAATATTTCATGGCACCAATAGCAACAAGGACCATTTTTTCTTAGTAATCGGATGCGACGATCTCTTTTTTGTTTGGTTTTCATATAGATTGCAAGACGAAATTTTGTATTTGGAGTTTAAAGGGTGTCTTCTGTATCTGTAAAGTCGCTTTTCTGCTCGCTTCAGTTCATTTGATAAGCGCCAATATCATGCTTGGAGCCTGCTGGCCGAGGTTTCCCAGTAAAGTCAGTGGGAGCAGAATTGACTGATGTTCCGGCGTTGAGAGCAGGACTTTTGGCCTGGAGACGAAAATTTGCTTTGTTCACAGCTATCGAAGGATTAACAAATAAGGGGGAGACATTAATTATATTGTGTTTACCCAAAGTGCCACTCGATTTTCCGGAGCCAAAGAAAATTGTGCCGTTATAAAATAGGTTGTAATCCCAAATATTATCGGTAGAATAGTCATTTACCAAGGTTTTATTTGAGCTATACGCCCCATAGGCAATATTGTTATAGAACCGAATATTGGAACTAAAAAAAGCGCTGAGTTCACCGTTAGTAGTTCCGTGCAGGTTGCTAGATTTTAGGTTTTTAAAGGCAGTATTGTTTCTCACTACTACATTATCACTTTGAAAAATATGGATTCCTCGACCACCATTGTCAAAAACGATATTGTTTTCTACCAAAGTGGCAGCAGTATATTTAGGCAGCTTCTTTTGACCTTGGGTATGACGGAAATCATCAATAATAATTCCGTTACCATCAGTAACTGTGCCATCTTCCTTAGCTCTCTTGTTTTCGTTGGCAAAGGAGATATTTCCTCTGATGATATTATGGAACCCCGGCTTAGAATCAAATGGCACAGCTTGATATATAGAGATGCCACTACACAAGAAAGGCGATCGAAAAGAATTGCGATAAATAGTATTGCTTTCTATGTGTAAATAATCTGTCTCCTGACCAGATACGCCTCCACAGCCAGAATCATGGATTTCGTTTTTTAAAATCCGGGTGTGGTGATTGCCACTACCCACATGTATTCCTGAGCCATCTATGGTAGAAGTGATTTCAAACCCTATGATTTTAATGTAATTCCCCTCAATTTTGAAAGTTCCATCCTGTGTCCCTTTGACAAAAGGCTTATGGCCAGGAAAAGCCTGTAATGAAATGGGTCTATTGGCAGTACCAGATTGCTTGACGGTGATATTTTCTGGGTAAATACCATTTTTGACATAGATGGTATCACCGGCACTTATTTGTTCGTTGGCTTTGTTTATTGTCTTGAACGCTAGCTTCTCCGATCGGCCATTATTAGCATCATTACCTTTCGAGCTATCTACATAATATTTGGTTCCAGAAGATTTACTATCAGCTATTTTTGCTGCGGGTAAATCCTCTAAATTAGTTCGGTTATTTTGTGCGTGAGCCATGTGATAGATAGTGTAACCGGCTAGAAAAAACGCTGTAATCAAAGCAGGTTGTCGATAGTAGATATATTTATTCATACAAAAGCTCACTTCGCGAAACGACTTTTGATTAGCTGCATCAAAAAGAAAGCTACAAAGCGAGGATTATGCTTGAAATAGCGTTTCCACAAGCGTTTTGGTTCCATCAAAAGTCTAAATAACCACTCTAAACCGGCTTTCTGCATCCAACTTGGAGCCTGTTTGATCCGTCCAGAGTGGAAATCAAAAGCAGCCCCGACCCCTAACATGACAGCCGGGATGCGTCCCCGGTGTTCTGACATCCAAATTTCTTGGCGAGGACAGCCAATGCCCACAAATAAAATGCGTGCCCCAGAATCTACGATTTGTTTGGTGTAAGCTGTGTCTTCTTCTTGGGTCACTGGTCGAAAGGGCGGAGAAATTTGGCAGGCAATATTGATCGAGGGAAATTTGTTTTTCAAAAACTTTGTAAAAGCCACTAGGCTCTCTTTTGTGCCACCATAAAGGGCGATCGGCAGATTCATCTGAGCTGCTGCTTCACAGACAGTTAAGGTGAGCGTTGGCCCACAAACTCGCGTCGCATTTTTGACTCCTAAGCCGCGCAGACCCCACACTAAGGGCATTCCATCGGGAGTCACCAAATCTGCACTATTGACAACATCAGCAAATTTGGGGCTGTCGTAAGTTTCCATGGTCATATGCACATTAGAAGCACATACATAGGCACTTTTGGCAGCCTTAGCCCCAGCAATGATTCTTTCGGTCGCATCATCATAGGTGGTAGCATCTACTCTCATACCAACGATGTGTCGATATTCTAGAATGGGCATGTGCGCAAACTGCAATTCCATCTTGTGAGATACTCCGTTAGATTAATGCCACTAATTATCACATTATTTTTTCTGGATAGCTGAAGCATATAGATCAAAAAGTGATTCCATATAATTATGGATGTTTAAATCTTTTACGCTATTCCGACCGGCAGCGCCCAAAGATAAGCGCAAAGATTCATCTCTAATCAGAGACTGCATCGCTTCCACCAACTGGTCTTGGATGCCCGGTTCTACCAGCAAGCCATTCTGGCGATCGATAATTACTTCCGGAATACCACCTACTGGTGTCACAATTACTGGTAAACCCCAAGCCATAGATTCCAGCATCGACATAGGTAATCCTTCGTTATAAGAAGGCAAAATAAAGGCATCGGCGGTAGCCAATAGCTTATCTCGCTGCTCAGGATCTAGCCAATCTAGAACAGTGATTTTATCAGTAAGATCTAAGTCCGCAATGAGCTGATTGGCCGCTGCTAGATCGCCGTTGCCTGCCATAATCAACTCCACATCATGGCGATCAACTTCAGATAAGACCGCAAAAGCGTTGATGAGGTCGAACGCACCTTTATCTTGTTTGGGAAAAGACATCAAAGATTGTGCCATATCTAAAGCGCCACCCCGTTTGCCAATTCGGCCTAAGAAAATAAACTTGAGATGCTTGCGGCCTTCCCGATAGGGCATATTAGATGGCAGATCCACCGGATTGTATAGTACTGAAATTCTACTACCATCAAGAGATAATTCATGGGAGTAATATTCTTTCCAGCTCTTAGACAAAACTATCATTCGGCATTTTCTAAAGAGCGAAGCCAAAATGTTTTGTCCAAACTGGGGCAGTCTGGCATAAAACTCTTGGTAGGTTGCACCATGAGCGTGAAGGATAATTGATTGATGGAAAAGAGCAGCAATAAATATGAGGATTGATTTTCTTAATGTGCTGCCGCGCTCAGAAAAATGGATGTGGATAATATCAACGTCTCTGCGGAGTATGGTCATCACCAGGCTTTGAATGGCTTTACAAAACAATAGAACGTTATGAACTGCTGAGCCTTGTCCGATCGTTGCCACATGCTTAATACGAAGCTGTGATTGGGCATTGTTGATAATTAATTTTTCAACAGAAGTTACTCCACCTTTGACATCGAGACCGGTGCCAAACATTAATACTTTGATAATTGAACTGCGTTTTTGATTAATCATTATATTTGTTTTTGAAAAAAAGTTTAAAATCATATTTCTTCGAGTACGTAGGTTTTTCTTTGCCTCAATCGATGATTATTGAGAGAGAGAAAAGTCGATACCTGCATCACCCAGAGAAAATTATTTTGCAGCAGTAGAGAGCTTTCAGTTAGATTTGCCAAGATAATGTAAGAAAACAATATTGTTGGCCAAAAGCCATCTGGCGTTTTTACTAACCTGACATTTTCTAAGGCTTTTTTAAAGCCGATAAAAAATTGAACTGTATAAATGGACAGTCCAATTAGTCCTAATTCTAGGCAAAGATCTAAATAGCCATTGTGACCGTTTGGAGCTTTGAAGGTGGAAGCATTCCAAATGTAAGCAGATGGACCATCTAGACCCTGCCAAAATGCCCCAAAGCCATAGCCAATTAAAGGACTTTCTTGAATTTTGTCTAGCATTAAAGGCCAAAAATTGGTGCGTCCAGTTAAAGTTAAATCTTTACCAAATACTCCTGCAACTTGTCCAGCGTTGGATGTAATTAATGTGTAAATAATTGTGCCCAGTGATGAAACTCCTACTAAGGCTGGAACCATAAAAATGTATTTCCATTGGAGAATATACAAAATAGCTAGGACTCCAGCTAAAATAATGAGGTTTAGTAACGGAGAAGAAGCCCTAGATAGTAATATCAGCATTACGGAGGATCCTACTAACCCCCATAAAACCCATCGATGCTTTTGAGCCTGCAATGAAAGCAGCAAAAATACCATGGTGCTAATTACCATCATTTTGCCTAGGACGTTTTTGTGGTTATAGATGCCTCGCCAAGCTCCCGCATGTACCCCGCCCATCTGGCCAAATTTTGGCAGTAACACCACAAAAACAATACTGGTAATTACAATAGTTCCAAACGTCCAGCCCAATAACTGTAACTGTTCTTTGAGGGTATAGCGACTAGTAATATAGAGAGAGAAAATCATGGTGCCAGTCAAGGCAACGACTCGGGTTTTGGTGATATCGGGGGCTGCCGACCAAAAGTATGAACAAGCTGCAAATACTAGCAATAGCCAAACTATCTTACCCTTAAAAATTACTGGAATCACTTTCTTCCAGCGTAAAGCCATTAAACCAAAAGCAATCAAATAAATTACTGAGAATAAAACATTAATTAGGGCAAAACTTGCTGGATCATCACCTGCATCTCCTTCACTCACTCCGCCCGAAAGAATCACCAGTAAAGGGCCACCAGAATAGTGAATGAAAGAAGTAACTGCAAATACCTTTTCCGCCAGGATTAAGAGCTTATTATTCATAGTTGCTGTCATCCTCGACCAAACGCCGAGATATTCTCCTAATGTGATTACTTCAGCTCTCGGTAATATTTTGCTGCTTAATAAGATGACACAGCCTTCACAGAAAGTCAGTGACAACTATCACACCTCCTGATGACGGACATAGCAAAGACCAGCGGCGATCTAACCGCTAAAAATTATGATTTATTTCAAAATCTAGCTATTGTTTACGAACGGAGGCTATGTGTGAAACCTTGCCTTTGGCTGATTTTGTCTCACTTATGCTACTTTCACCCGTCTTATTTTTAGCTTTTTTCTGCGCTTTATTTTTCTCAACCGCAAGATTTTTAGAATTCAGGCGTAGTTCTAGTAAAACAATTAAAGATGTAGCTAAAAATGCACCTAAAAGCACACCCAAGAATATAATAAAATATTCCATCGATGGGGCTGGTTCTCTGGGAGAAGTAGCCTTATTAATCACCCGGGCAGTAGATTTACTGTCGTCTTCTACTACTTGTAATTCTTGAACTTTCTTCAAGAGACTTTGATAGGTACTTTGGGGGACTTCTAGTCTTCTTTCTAACTCCCGCTGCTGTTGCTCCAATTGAGGCAGAGCCTTGACCCGTTGCTCATAAAGCATTCTGGAATTTCGTAGGAAAGTCAGCCTTTGAATCCAGCCCAATCGCTGCACCTCTGATTTGAGGAATTCATTGATTAACGATTGTCTGAGTTCATTAATTTGGGGCACTTCGCGGTTTTGGGGGCTGGCTGCCAGGCTACCTGCCTGGGCAATCTGTCGTTGCAAGATACTTTTGAAGTTATTTTTTTTCGATTCTAGATCGACGATTTCTGGGTTGGAATCTTTGAACTGACTACGTTTGTTTGCTAGTTTCCGGTCGATCTCCTGGATGTCGGCAAGAGTTGCTTTGACTGCTGGTGATTGGCTAATAGCGCTGGCAGCCAGTGCGTCTTCAGGATTTAGGCCAACTTGTTGACGTAGCTTACTAGTCTGAGCAGTTAACTGTTCTAGTTCAGCCTGGGCATTGTTAATTTGGGCATCTAGATTGCCGATCGCCGCTACGGCTGACTTGGTTTCTTCTGAAAGATTGGCAATATTATTTTGCTGCTTAAAAACCCGAATAGCTTGCTCGGCACCTTCCACTGCAACTTTAGTTGCCGGAATTTGTTTGGCCATTAACAGGCGAATTGCTCTCGCCTCACCTCGATTAACTAAAATGTCGTGTTCTAAGTAGGTATCAATAATAGTATTGACTACAGCAGCAGCTTCTTCGGGAGTGCCACTTTTGTAAGTGATCTTAAGCACATCGGCACCGCCAACAATTTGTAGCTTGAGTCCTTTCTCCAATGTGCCGATTTCTAACGGCACACCCTTAAGATCTTTGAGCTGTAATTTATCAATAGTTTTCTGTAAAACAAAAGGAGAAGAAATCACCTCTATTTGAGTACTGATTGGGTTTTGAGTCGAGACCAAAGGCTTCAAATCTCCAGCACCTTCTTGAGAACTGGGCAGCAGGCTATTGCCCACCACATTAAAAGCGGGAGCTTTGAAAAGCAGTTTACCAACGGCCTCATAGGAAGGTTTTAGTCTGGTAGTAGCAGCAGCACTGAGTAAAACTGAAGCCAGAAAAACGCAGCTAGCAGGTAGCCAATGGCGTTGTACAGCTTTGAGGTAATGGACTAAATCTATGTCGATCGATTCTCGGTAATTCTTAAATAGCTTAGTCTCGCTAAATTCTTTGGATCTAATAAAAAGCCGTGAGACTTTAGAAAATCTGGAATTATCAGTAAACATCGTTGATTCGTCAGAAAATCCCGAAACTTCTGATTGCTTAGAAGTGATGGGTTCTGGAATATTTTTTTCTCTAGACGATCTGCGGGGAAGTCCCATTAAAGCTGCCTCGTGCCCTAGTCAAGTTGAAAATTCAGAAGTGGCCTTAGCATACTCTATCTTGTTCTAAGACATTTTTGCTATGAGTAAATGGCTGAAAGCCTGACGATTCCATGCTGTGAATTGCTGAAAACAACTGTGATCTAGATCTACTAACAACCGCTTTGTAATCACAAAAATTAGCTATAAACCAACAATTTAACTGAGAACTCCAGTGGCTTCTGTAGTCTTGGCCGTTTTTACTGGCATCGGAATTTTCCACTGAATTTTGGTATTTTTGCCTCCACCACGTAAAGAGTAAACCCAAGATAATAGTCGTAGCCATTGGCGAGGACTTTGGCTTTCGATCGAACTTTGCCAGCGCCAAGCTAATCCTGGCACCCAGCCCCCAAAGCAAAAATTAACTAATGCTGCCATTGTAAAATTGAAATAACTCACCAGCCAGCGCAGTAAATCTTTAGTCCCAGCCATTTGCCAGATCCACAATAATAGCGCTGGGTTTTGCCAAGCAGCTTTTAAGGCCAGCCTATTGAAGGTTAACCAATCGGTGCGATCTTTGATAAATGTATCGGCGACTTCTGGCGCTTCATTGGCCAACAGACCAAAGAAATTATTTAACATTACATTCACTCGCTGGGGCGGTAAATGCTGTCCGGTGGGCACCATCATGCCTTTTGAGAACATCCAGGTGACTGCCACGTTGCTTTGATAAGCACAGACTAAGTTTAAATCGTTGGCAGTGAGCAAATCGTGAGTTAAAGCGGTGTCTAACAAATGGGTCAGGCGAGGCATATTGCGGACTAAGGAGCCAAAGCCAGTGAAAACTAAAGGAGATTGCAAGGAGGCAGCATCACCGATCGCCAGAACTCGATCGAAAGCGATCGTTCGATCTTTGCTGCCAGTGGTAAAGTGCCCAGGAATATAGCCGAACGTTGGTTTGCGCCACTCCATTTTTTCCATATCACAGCGGCGATACTCTGGCAGAATAGCGAAGAAATCTTCGTACATTTCGAGCAGTGAACCAGGGTTTTCGGCGTTGATCTGATGGTAGTGAAACAAGTAAACCGTAATCTCATCGCCGTCACCAGGAAACAGCTCCCAAATTAGCTGACGACCTCGGGAAATATCGCCGTGACTAAACAATACATCGCCATACTTGACATCCCAGACCTCGGGGGCAAAGCCTTTGGAAATAACCGCGCCTACGGTGGGACAAACGCTGTTGAAAGTTCCGGATCCATTGAGCTGCCAAGCAATTGGTGAAGCTGTACCCATGGCATCGATCGCTAACCTGCCATTGGCAACTCGCTGACTGCCATCGGGTAAATAAGTCGCGGTGACAGTAGCAGATTTGCTATTCACATCCACCCTCTGAAATTCCGTCTCATCCCAGATTTCACCACCTGCTGCCCGCAATTTGTCACCACAGACTCTTAATAATTTTTCTGCATCAATACAGATATTTAGCACTGTGGGTGTAGCTAGTACCTTGGATTGAAGCTTTACAGGGTTATTGGCATCAAAAAATTTGCTGAAGCCATCCATATATTCTCGGGCAATCAAACTTTCAAATTCAGCAGTGGTGAACAAGCCTAAATCAATCAAGCGCTGAAACTCATCGCGGGAAATATTCCACTCCCGATTCATGCGGCCAAAGGGTAATCGCTCTAGCAATAATACCCGATAACCAATTTTGGCCATCACAGCGGCATGGATTACTCCTAAAGCACCACCAATGTAAATTAAATCATAGTCTGGATTAGTAGTGATGCTGCTCGGAAAAACTACTTGTTTAGGCTGCTGAGGATTACGGACACTCTCCCGCCAGCATTTTTCCCACCAGTAAACTCGCTGTAAATCAGCTTCACCTTTGGGCATTTTTTGGAAGTATTCGGCAGTTTTGGGATAGAAAGGGGCGATCGCCTCAAAAATAGATTTATTGCTGAGATCAATGACGGGCAATTGAGGATAGTGATGAGGAAAAGCCGATCTAATTTCGGCTGTCAAACTCCGTAAAATTCCCTGCTCACCAGCAATCACTTGTTTTGTCCAGCGGAATACTTTTAAGTAAGTAGTACGCTGTAAAGACCATAGAAACACCGATAGTTCGCCTGTCTCTAAAACTACCCTTACTCCTGAGTTTGTCACCACTTTGCCAGGAGCTAACCACTGGGTTGCTAGCCAGTCTTGAACTTCATTGAGTTCGGGAGTAGGGATTTCTAGGTATAAAAGTTCTTCCATGATTTTTAAATGTTTTGCTATGGGCATTCTTTTAGTTAGAAACCCGTAATCCTTTGGTGGCTAGCCACTCGGCATTAAATAGTTTGGATTGGTAGCGTGATCCACCATCACAGAGAACAGTGACGATCGTGTGCCCCGGACCCATTTGTTTAGCTAATCTTACTGCGGCAGCAACGTTGATGCCCACTGAGCCACCCATAAACAAGCCATCTTGGCGCAGGAGTTGGTAAACCACATCTACGCATTCTTGGTCATCGATTTGAATGGCATCATCGATCATTACTCCTGCTAAGTTGCCAGTAACTCGGCTATTGCCGATGCCTTCGGTGATGGAGCTGCCTTCCATGATTAGTTCACCGGTTTTGACGTAGCTGTAGAGGGCGCTGCCTTTGGGGTCGGCTAAAACGTTTTTAACTTGGGGATTTTTCTCTTTCAGATACATCGCCACTCCCGCAAAGGTACCGCCAGTGCCAGTTGCTGCTACCCAGCCATCGACTTTGCCATCGGTCTGTGCCCAGATTTCAGCAGCGGTTGTTTCGTAATGAGCATTGCGGTTGGCTAAGTTTTCAAATTGGTTAGCCCAGATGGCATTTTCTATTTCAGCGGCCAATCTACCAGAAACTTTCACGTAGTTTTCAGGATTTAGATAAGGCACAGCGGGGACGGTGCGAACCTCGGCTCCCAGAGTGCGCAGGGCTTCGATTTTCTCGATCGATTGAGTCTCAGGAATCACGATCAAACATTTGTAGCCCTTGGCGTTGCAGATGTGAGCAAGACCAATACCCGTGTTACCAGCAGTCCCTTCCACTACGGTGCCGCCCGGTTTTAGTAAGCCCCGCCGTTCAGCATCTTCAATAATGTATAGAGCTGCCCGGTCTTTGACAGAGCCACCAGGATTGAGAAATTCGGCTTTACCTAAAATTTCGCAGCCGGTTGCATCACTGAAGCTGTTCAGGCGAATGAGGGGGGTGTTGCCGATTGCTGCGACGAAGCCGCGTTTGATATCCATAAGGTCGATCAATTTTTCTGCGCTGTAAAGATTATCCCTCGAATCGATCCCCAAAGCTATCAAGATATGCTTTCTTTGGTCGGCGATTTTGGTTGAATGCCCTATAATTTTCAGGATTCCTACTCCTGGTAAAGTCTCATGCCTAATGAAGAAGTTCTCAATGCCATCGCTGGCGGTCTGGCGATCGTGATCTCGATCGGGGGGATTTTGATGATGTTTACTGATACTTTTACTAGAAAGAAAAGATAATACCTTGGTTTTCTAGGTAAGAAATTTACAACGAATGACCAACTACTCGGTAGACCTGCTGCTGCTCAAAGAGATCTAGTAGATCCCCATTGATTTTGTGGGATTCGGCTTCTTGACGCAGGATAGACAAGCTGCGATCGATCGAGAACTTGGGCTTATAGGGTCGATCGTTGGCAGTCAAAGCATCATAAATATCGGCGATCGCCATCATTTGGGACTGGATCGGAATTTCGGCAGCTTTGAGTCCACGGGGATAACCGCTGCCATTCAGCTTTTCATGATGAGCACCAGCAATCTCTGGCACATTTTGCAGATGCTTTGTCCAGGGAATCTGCTTGAGAAAATCGTAAGTATGCACCACATGGGCTTCGATCTGCTTGCGTTCAGCCAAAGTCAGGCTGCCACGCGGAATCATTAGCTGATCAATCTCAGTAGCAGTCAAAATGGGCTGAGAACGGCCTTGGAGATCAACATATTGCCATCGAGATAGCTCATGTAGATCATGGCTAATAGATTCGATGCTATCTAACAAGCCAGGGACAAAATTTACTTGAGGGTCATCTAGTCTTTTTACCAGCTCCCAATGTTGATGGAGCCGATCGAGCTTAGCCTGCAACTCCACATCCAAAAGCTGTTGATGGTGACAGTGAGGACAATCATTGCTAGCCTGGTGGGGAAGCCCGGTTTGGAACTTTGCTTGGGCACAGCTTAGCTGCCATTGGCTTTGCAGAATTAATAGGCGCTGTTCGATCGACTGTAACTGTGCCGGATAAAGTTTACGCTCTTTGCCCAAGATAGCTTCTGGCACACCAACTTTGCCAAAATCATGGAGCAGCGAAGCATAGCGAATTTCCTGAAACTGCCGATCGGTGAAAAAGATCGAGCCAAGGCTGCCAGCAGCCACATTGTGAGTAGCTTGGGCTAAACCCACGGTCAGATCAGCGACCCGTTCGGAATGTCCGGCAGTAGGTGGATCACGAGATTCAATGACTTGAACGGCGGCACGGATAAACCCAGCAAACAAATTCTCAATGCTTTCTTGGAGGTGATTACGCTCGATCGAAATGGCTGCTTGAGAAGCTAATGCCGTAATAATTTGTTCTTCCCAAGTGGAATAGCTCTGAGTAGCAGTGATCCCATTGGTCTGGGAAATTCTGGTATCTGGCTGCTGCTTGCGATTGATTAATTGCAGTACCCCAATCGTTTCGCCTTCTTGATTTTTCATTGGCAGTACCAACACTGAGACAGTGCGATAGCCAAAATCTTGATCGAAGCTGGGGTCAATCCTGTAAGGTAGCGCCGCATCTAGGCTATAGGCATCAGTAATATTTAAGCTTTTCCCAGTGCTGGCTACATAGCCCGCTAAGCTTTGGGTAGTGAGCGAAATTCGGGATTCTTGGAAAGAAGTGATCGGCAAAGAGTCGTTTTGGGCAACTTTAAACACCAGTTCTGGAATAGAAGCTGATCGATCGACCAAATAAACACTGCCTGCATCGCTGCAAGTAATGTGGCGACTGCTGGTCAAAATCATCTCCAGCAACTCAGCCAGATCATGGCTGCCCGAAAGTGCTTGGCCAACTTCTAATAATTGGCCAACAATGGTAGATTCGGTAGATCTACTGGTCGATCGACGATCTACTGAAGTAATCGGGCTAGCAACAAAGTTTTCCACTAAATTGGCAATAATTGAAGAGAACAACTGTCTAAAAGAGATGTCTTAAGCCGATTTACCTGGCTCATCTTTGCTAAAGGCAACTTTTACTGCCAAGACTATTAATCCCAAACTAATGATGCCAAACACACTCATGCCCAAAGCTGTCATGCCCGTGACTAGGGTACGCACGGCGATCGAGATATTTACCGCTGCTTGGCTTTTGTTGCTAACTGGCGTGCGGGCAAAGGATATTGCAATTTTACTGGTGAGCAAATACATCAAAAAAGCCATCACACCAGCGATCGCCGAGCCAGTTAGACAGCGCAAGGGAGTGGGTAATGGAACTTCGGGAGTTGATTCTGTCATGGTGAGGTGGGGAGGTAAAAGAATCAATGATTTAGCTTAATTCTAAGATACGGAGTGGCATCTCTGAGATCTCTGATGTTGCCAAAAGCTCTGGGGTGTTTGATAATGCCAAAGGTGTTAACTAATCTTTACGAAAACATTAAGTGCAGTCCCTTATTAAACCCGAACCCTCTGGTGCCCCTGCTTTGCAGCGGGAAACACTCCCTTTTACTCTTCAAGATGTCCGCGCAGCAATTCCTGCGCACTGCTTTACCCCTTCTGCGGGACGTTCTTTGAGCTATTTTTTCCGAGATGTGGCGATCGTTGCTGGTTTGTATGCTTTGGCTTATAAGCTCGATTCTTGGTATTTCTATCCAATCTTTTGGTTAGCTCAGGGCACCATGTTCTGGGCTTTGTTTGTGGTTGGGCACGATTGTGGCCACGGCTCTTTCTCCCGCATGAAGTGGCTGAATAACCTGATTGGTCATATCTCTCACAGTTTTATTTTGGTGCCTTTCCATGGCTGGCGGATTAGCCACCGCACTCATCACAAAAATACCGGCAACGCCGATAAGGATGAAAGCTGGTATCCAGTCAAAGAAAGCACTTACAAAGCTATGGGCAAGCTAGAGAAGATCTTGCGCTTTGATTTTGCTCTGCTGTTTGTTTATCCACTGTATTTGTTCCGTCGATCGCCTGAGCGGGTTCCTGGTTCTCATTTTCACCCTGATAGCCCACTGTTTAGACCTTCGGAACGCCGAGATATTATTACCAGCACCATTTGGTGGTCGGGTATGATTGCTCTGTTGGCAGCCGGGACTTTTACCTGGGGCTTTTTATGGCTGGTGAAATTTTACTTAGTTCCCTACATTATTTTTGTGATGTGGTTAGATTTGGTGACTTTCCTGCATCACACTCATGACGATGTGCCCTGGTATCGCGGTGAAGATTGGTATTTCTTAAAAGGGGCAATTTCTACGGTAGATGTAGACTATGGTTTCTTGAACAATATCCATCATGATATTGGTACTCATGTTTTACATCATATCTTTTTGAGCATTCCTCACTATCATCTGAAAGATGCTACTGAAGCAATCAAACCAATAATGGGTGAACACTTCCGGATATCGAAGCTCTCAGTTTGGGATGCTTTTTGGGCGGGAGTCAAGAACTGTCACTTTGTACCAGATACTGGCAGTAATGTCTATTACAGCTCTTTGAGCAAAAATGATTCCAACTAAAGTATTTTGGTTGATTGTATTGATAGGAAGCCTGCTCAAAAAGCAGGCTTTTTTGGCGGATCAAAATTTATATGACAATCGAGAAGGCGAAATATTTCGATCGAACAAGTGGCTGAAGTGAATATTTAATGTTGGTTAGTATTATCTGTTAGCCAAGCCTCTAGAGCTGCACGATCGCTCAAGGTAAACAGGGCGGTTCCCAAAGTCTCTAGGCGATCTATCGGCAACCCAGTAATCTGCTGAGCGAAAGCATCGGGCATGGTGCCAAAGCGAAATGTAATCAGTGTTAACAGCATCTCAGCTTTACCTTCGGCTTGACCTTCAGCTTTGCCTTTGGCTTCGCCTTCGGCTTGACCTTCAGCTTTGGCATCTCGGTAAACACGGGTTTCTTCTAGTGGTGTTCCTAACATTGCATTGACCTCATCACGAGTGAGTTGAGAAAACATGCTGACCAGTATGGCCGAGACCATTTCGATTATATCCTGGTCGCCGGGATTTTAGGCGAGGGTTTCGCGGGCTAAGGCCACGGCTTCGTCTCCTTCTAGGGTGGTTAGCACCATTAGGTTTTGGGCAGGGGTGAGGGGTGTGCTGGTGCGAAGTTCGTCCAAAAAGATGGGGATGATTTTGCCGCTATCCAGTAGGTACTGCACCATGCTGAGTTTTTTTTGTTGGATGGTGCGGCTGGGAAAGAGCACGATTCCTTGCCAGTTGTTGCAGCGAGAGCGGTTACGGTACACAAACACACCAATTTCGGCGTTCATGCGTTCGTAGAACACTTCATCGGGTTGAAACTGCACTTCGGCAAAATAGACGGTGCCGGTGGGTTGGGGTGGCATCCACACCCCGTCGGTGCGAAAAGCGGTTTCTTTTACTTCAATCGATTCAAACACATAGCCAGCGGCATCAACCGGTGGATCGGGCAGCAGTTCAAAGAGCAACTTTGGATAGCGCAGAAAAATTTGGTGAAAGATGGTGTCGCGGCGCATGGGAGATGCCACAAAAAGACTGCTGTTAGCCTACACCATTTGTTCGATGTAAGTGATCGATCATTTAGATATTCGGTATCATCGATCGAACAACAGCTTTGCGGTTTAGTGGTTACGATTGATGACAGCTCAAGTTTGGAAGCCAACAGGTGAATATCATGCAATCCCCCGCACTAGCCCTCGCAAAACGAGCTGAAACTTGGCAATTCCTGGAACTTTGGGTTGACCCGGTAATTTTTCCTCCTAAGATCTTGATGCTTGTGGGCGATCACAATGGCGCTTGCTATATTTTTAATCCGACATTGGACTATCAACTAGTTGTTACTCACTCAAGCTATGAAGCTGCCCAAGAATGGCTGTTGGAGGATGACTATGAGCGGGTGAAGGGACAGCTTTTGGCCGCAGAAGTTCTGTAGTAAGAATATGATCGCGTAGCAATATCTGCTGGGCGCTGTCTGGTGAGAATAGTGATGTGTGTTCCGGGCGATTCTGTTCTACAGACACTAGGCGAACGCAGATCGATCATTAGATATTCAGTACCATCGATCGAACAGCAACTTTGCGGTTTAGTGGTTACAATTAGGAACGGCTCAAGTTTAGAGGAAATTCACATGACAACCAATACTTCCTTTGAGGAACGTGCTCTAAAGAGACTGAGGTTCCTATGATTTTCAGCGAACTTTTACCCACTGTGGAGCAATTATCCCATCAGGACAAGTTGCGATTGATCCACTTCTCGCTAATTTGACGGATATTTACCGTGTCTCTCATTAGCAATAATAAAATTTATCTTCCATATTTGAGCTGCAAATCTGGGGGCATCTTCATTTTGTTAATGTGATATGATATGTAATTACCGTTACGTTTTTTTTCATTATTCCTTTCATCAGATATCTGACCATCAATCCATACTGTATCCCGTTTCAATCGTATCATTCTTCCCGTTTTTCTCGTAATAACCCTAGAAGTCGCATGGCATCGTCTCACTGGTAGACCTCCGATCGACCCCTCATAAGAGCATTCTGTACCGTTGGGTTCTTCGGATGTTTCTTCCTCTGGTATTACTTCGTCAATAAATCTTCCTTTTACTGTGACTGTACAACTATTTTCCATTGTTTTTAATACTACTGTCGAGCCGTTGGGAATGTTAGCCTTC
>JANYHM010000009.1 GCA_025359065.1 Synechococcales cyanobacterium GL140_1_metabinner_5_sub
TCATAATTGTCCCAATTGTGCAGCCAGCTTAGACAGAGATTACAACGCCGCGATTAATATTTTAAAACGGACGACAGGACTGTCGTTTGCAGCTTGTGGAGACTTAGGGGTTGCCCAGTCATTGAAGCAAGAAATCTCAGGCGTGAACTTGAGAAGCCCCCGTCAGAGCGTACTCGCTTGACGGTGGGAGTAGTCACTGTGCAAGATCTGCTGGTGCAGGAAGGAGTCTTGAATGATATCACGCCCAGTTGACGATCCCCATGCCCACAACGAGGAAACCTACGACCAACTGATTTCCCTGATCGAAAATACCCAGGGGCGTTTGGCTCCGATTCTGGTGGCCTGTGATGACCTGCAACTGCGCCAGCGGATAGTGCAGCGCTATGAAGCCGAAGCCCGCCAAGTTAAGATTCGGCCTTACCGCATTGAACTGGGGCAAGAACCCAGTCTCCGTGCTGGGTTCTTGCCCTGACAGCTCAGGAACCCTATTTGCAACAGGCCGGAGCTGCTGTTTTCACCGTCACCGGGACAGAGTTACTGTTGCGCATCACTATCAACGCCCAAGATAGCCAGAGTGAAGTGGATAAGTTTTTGGGCTATCTGCAATGGACGCGGGAGGGTCTGCGAGAATTTCCCTACCCGATCGTCCTATGGCTACCCCATCGGCTGTTGTTGGATTTGAAACAACGGGCGCGGGATTTCTGGAGCTGGCGCAAGGCCGAACTGCGCTTTTTGGATGAATCCCCAGATGCGGCTCAAGTTGCCAAGCTGCTGGCGGTCAATCCACCGGAACGCTCTGTTTTCTTTCAAACCGATGGTGAGAATCTGCCCCCCATCGCCGAACTGGAAGCCGAAATCGCCCAGCTCTCGGCTCAAGACCCCAATGCACCTGTTCTCGTAACTTTCTATGACCGCCTCGGCCAAGCCTATGCGCAACGCATCAACCAAGGGCGGTCTTCCAACTTAGACCAAGATCGTCAAAAAACGATCGCTGCCTTCGAGCAAGCTATCACTCGCGCTCAAACCCAACAAAATCTATCTGCTGAGATGGAGACACTAAACAGATTGGGCAATTTCTTAGATTCTCAATCGTCTTACACCGAAGCGATCGCCCACTATGAAAGATCACTGACCATTGCGTTGGAGATTGGTGATCGCGGCGGTGAGGCTTCATCATTAGGGAATCTGGGTAATGTTTACTACTCACTGGGTCAATACCAACAGGCGATTGATTTCCATGAACAATACAATCAAATTGCTCGGGAGATTGGTGATCGCTTCGGCGAGGCCAATTCCTTAAGGCATTTGGGCGGTGCTTACTACTCATTGAGCCAATACCAACGGGCGATCAACTTCCAGCAGCAATCTCTCGAAATTGAACGGGAGATTGGCAATCGTGCCGGTGAGGCTAATGCACTAGGGCATCTGGGCAATGCTTACGATTCATTAGGTCAATACCAACGGGCGATCGATTTTCAGCAGCAATCCCTCGAAATTAAGCGGGAGATTGGCGATCTCAGCGGTGAAGCCAATTCATTAGGGAGTTTGGGCAATACCTACTTTTTGTTAAGTCAATACCAACGAGCTATCAATTTTTATCAACAATCCTTAGAAATTGCACAGGAGATTGGCTATCGATGGGGAGTTGGAACCTTGCTACTCAACATAGCAAATTCCCAAGCCAATCTTGATGACCATGGCCAAGCCTTACTCAACTTCCAACAAGCCAAAGCCATTTATGAAGACCTCCAACTCGACCATATGGTCGAACAATGCGATCAGGCCATTCGTGAGTGCAGCTAAATCATTCCTGTCCAACGCCGCTACGCACCTCGGATTGGCGATAAACCTAATCTCCAAGGGATTGGCATAAAAAAGAACGCCTAGCCAATCAGCCCAAACCTCACATCGCTCAAACCCCTGCTGGGAAACCACCTTTCTATCTCTGGGTTGCCCTAGGGCTGGCAGCAGCGGTGGTGGTATGGTTACTCAAGCGCTAGCTGGCGATCGAACAACTCCGGAAAGCCACACAAACCCACCCGAAGAATCAAAGACTTTAACTGATAGCTCTAGATAGAACCCAGTATTTTGATTCCAAAAAACTAAACTTTAACCAACCGATAGAAACTTACCGATGTTTCGCTGATCGCTACGCAGCAACACATACAAAGGAGTCTCAGAATCTGCCCGCAGAGTTATAGTTTCCTGCAAAATCTCTTGCAAAATCGGGCTAGCACAGTAATCCCAATGATCGATCGCCAGCACAAAATGACTGCGGGCATCAAACCAGCTTAAATCTGTCAAACAATCACTCAGCGCATCCCAATTTTTACCAAAATAATCTGGAAACCGCAGCACCCGCGCAAACTCCGTCATCAACCCAGCAGTCTCAGACATTAACTCTCCATTTAACTCAAACAACTCGCCACCAGCCGCCGCCACCTGCCCAGCCAGCATCGCCAAAGGCAAATCTGCATCTAAGCGATAGATTTGGGGAGCCGCATGACCACGGACAATAGCATCGATCGACAAATCAAAGCTCACAGCTACTCCCTCACCTGCTGAAAAGACTGATAGTGGTCGGGCGTATAGTACTTCACACTACGACCAGTAATAATCCGCCTCGCCCCCCGGCTAGAAACTCCTGGAGTCGTCACCGTATATTCATGATAAGTACCCCGAGGTGCAGCGGGCAGACGGCGCTCGAAATTGCCAAACACCGTGCCATCTTTGCGCGGATAAGGAAAAGGGCCACCCTGATTAATTAACTTAATAGTGCGTTGGGCTTCGATCGGTAATTGATCGATCGCTACCACTGGAATCGATCGACCAGCAACACCCCGAGCATCGGCAGTTAGCGACAAAGGCAGCGCCCAGCTACTGCACCCAATGGCAATAGCTAGAGCTGTAGTAACCAAGGTCTTAGTAAAAGACATTATTTTTTAACTGGTTTGGGGCTAGGCTTAGAGCTACCTGGTTTAGCGACAGGTGCCTTAGCATCGGCTCTAGCGGTAACTTTAGCCGAAGTAATTTTGTCGCCGATTTTAATCGAATCAATTACTTCCATGCCTTTAACCACCTTGCCAAACACCGCATACTTGCCATCCAAAAAATTCACGTCAGCCAAAGTCACATAGAACTGTGATGAAGCACTGTCAGGACTTTGGGAGCGAGCCATAGACAACACCCCGCGTTTATGAACAAGTACTGGTACTTGACTGCCAGACTGGACATCTTCAAAAACTTGGCTGTAGGTTGGATCTGGAGAACCTTTTAGTTTGATTTCTAGCGGAATTCGCCGCTCTTGGCCTTTGCCCTTTGGCACATAGCCACCAGTACCATCACCTTGAGGGTCGCCACCTTGCGCCACAAAATCTTTAATTACCCGGTGGAAAGTCAAGCCGTTGTAGAAGCCTTGATCGACCAAATCTACAAAGTTACCAGCAGTAATCGGCGCATTATCACCGTCTAACTCCAAAACCACTGGCTTGTCTTTAATAATCATGGTGACAGTAGCTTTACCTTTGAGGCGAGGCAAACCAGGAAATTTATCATTGGATGTTGCTGGTGGCTCAGAAGCACTAGCCGTATCGTAGGCCACGGCAGCAGGGGGCAAAGTTGAAGCTTTGGGGCTAGAAGTATTAGAGGCAGCGCTGCTAGCGGAAGTCTGGGGTGTTGGGGTATTGCAACCACTCAACATTAACGTCATCAGACAGAATCCTACTAGCAGAAAATTTTGAATCTTCATTGATTTTTGGGGCAGATTGCGGTTCGAGTTACTGTTTGCACTTAAGCGTATGCCGATTTTAGTCGAAAATTACCGTTTTGTTGCCATATACTAGCACCCGATTTTGTAAATGCAGTCGCACGGCTCTGGCCAGCACCATGCGCTCCAGATCTTTACCTTTGCGAATGAGATCGGAAATACCATGACGGTGAGTGATCCGCACCACATCTTGCTCAATAATTGGTCCTGCATCCAAATCAGCAGTTACATAATGACCGGTGGCTCCAATGATCTTTACACCTCTTTCATAGGCTTTATGATAGGGCTGGGCACCCACAAAGGCCGGTAAGAAAGAATGATGAATATTAATAATCCGCCGACTGTCAAATTTATCTACAATCTTGGAGCCGAGGATTTGCATATACTTGGCCAAAATCACCAAGTCAATTTTGTATTCCAAGAGCAGCTCTAGCTGACGATCTTGCTGGGCTGCTTTGTTTTCGGCACTAATGGGCAAATAGTGAAAATCAATGCCAAATTGATCGGCAATGCTTTGTAAATCGGGGTGATTGCTGATGATTAAAGGGATCTCGGCTATGAACTCCTTTGCTCGCCAGCGCCAGAGCAAATCTAATAAGCAGTGATCTTGTTTGCTGACCCAGATAGCTAAGCGGGGCACATCATTAGAAAAATGGAGAGAGATATCTGCTGACCAGTCTTGGGCGATCGCCCCAAAAGCCGCCTGAATAATCTCCCGAGGCAAGTTGAAGTCAGCAAGCTGCCACTCTACCCGAGTCAGAAAAAAGTTGGCCGCCAAGTCGGTATGGTGGTCGGCGCTAATAATATTTCCACCGTTGGCATAGATAAAATTGGCTATTTTAGCCACCAGACCACGCTGATCTGGGCAAGAAACTAATAAAATTGCAGTGGGAAGATTGACGATAGATTCCATGACGGATGCAGCAAGCTTGATTTCTAAGCAATTATGCCCCACCAGTTACCTAAATCGCTCGGTTAAGGCAAAATGGACATCAGGAAATCTAATAATTCAACAAAATCTCAACATTTATCACAAATGTTACAATTCCACCTCCTTTCTGCCGACAAATTCGCCTAGAATCTGAGATAGAGAGAGTCGGCGAGGTGGTTGCGGGGTCAGTGCAAATTGATCTTGAGGAAAGTCCGGGCTTCTTAAAAACCAGACCTGCTGGGTAACGCCCAGTGCGAGCGATCGTGAGGATAGTGCCACAGAAAAATACCGCCTTTAAAGATTTATCTGTAAAGGTAAGGGTGCAAAGGTGCGGTAAGAGCGCACCAGCAACATCGAGAGGTGTTGGCTAGGTAAACCCCGGTTAGAAGCAAGGAAGAGACATTGGTTGGTTTTTTTCCAGTCTCGTAAATAACCCGCTTGAGGCTAGCAGTAATGTTAGACCCAGATAGATAGCCGCCATTTTGACTGGCAACGGTCAAGACAACAGAACCCGGCTTACGTTCCTACTCTCTCTTTTAATTTTTACTATTTCTGAAAAATTCTGTGGATCGCAGACAAAAACAGCTTCAAACTCTTATTCCCCGCCTTGGGCTGCCCACAGATACCGAGGTCAATTGGGAATTGCTCGATATTGCCCTAACCCATCCCACAATGGGCACACCCAACTACGAACAGTTGGAATTTATTGGCGATTCGGTAGTGCGGCTAGCCGCGTCGGAGTTTTTGTGGGAAGTATACCCCCAAAGCTCTGTAGGAGATTTTTCAGCAGTGCGAAAAATTCTGGTGAGCGATCGAGCGTTAGCCCAGTTGTCTGATGGCTATGGCTTCGATCGATACCTGATTCTCTCTCCCAGCGCTGCCGGTGATGCTTCTGGTAAAATTTCGCGACTGGCCGATGCCTTTGAGGCCACTTTGGGAGCCTTATATCTCAGTCGCGGCAATCTTAGCTTGATTCGCCCTTGGCTTGATCCCCATTTTCAGCGACTGACTACCGAAATCCTCAAAGACCCGGCCAGATTAAATTACAAAGATGCTTTACAAGAAATCACCCAGGCTAGGCATAAATCGCTGCCAGAGTACCGGGTAAAAGAAGTAACCGATCGAGCTGACCCAGAAGAACGTTTTGTGGCGGAAGTTTGGGTGCAGGGGCAAGCCTGGGGGCGGGGCACTGGCCAATCGAAGAAGGCTGCCCAACAGGCTGCGGCTAAAGTGGCTTTCTTTGAGCTGTATTAATGCGCAGTACTTTGGTGTTGGCGATGACTGTCGATGGCAAGATTGCTGATGGTGATCGATCGGCTGCCAAATTTAGCTCGCCCCAAGATTTTCGCCATTTAGAAGAACAGGTAGCCCAAGCTGATGCGGTGTTAATTGGAGCAGGGACTTTACGGATTCATGGCACTACAATGCGGGTGCTAGATCCTGACTTAATCCAAGCCCGAGTACAAAGAGGTCAAACTCTCCAGCCCATCCAGATTGTCTGTTCACGCAGTGGAGATTTAGATCCAGATTTAAAGTTTTTTCGGCAGCCAGTGCCCAGATGGTTATTGACCACAGCAAGTATTAAGAGAAAGGAATTTGATCGGGTTTTACAGATTGGTGATGGTCAAAATATTGATTGGCAGAGAGCTTGGCTAGAATTAGCGAATTTAGGAATCGATCGGCTCTGCATCCTTGGCGGTTCTGAAATTGTCACGGCTCTGTGGGAGCAAGATCTCGTCGATGAGTTTCATCTCACCATTTGCCCACTAATTTTTGGCGGATCCACAGCGCCAACGCCCTGCATGGGAAGTGGTCTAGCTATCCCTCGCCAACTGGAATTGATTGAGACTAAATCGATCGGTTCAGAAGTCTATTTATATTACCGTCGAATCACGCTTAGTCCAAAGGTCTTGTTGTAGGATTGTTGAGCGGAGCCGAAGCACTGCCCATGAGACTATTAAAATTCAAAAATTTCCGAACAAAAGCCCTGACTTTGAGAGCGCTAGAATCAGGGCTTTATGAATTTTATAGAGAGATCGATATCTCAAAGATCAACTTACAAGCTAGTGATAAAGCCAACGATGCCGTGGCCGCTAATAACTTCCATTGCCAACAATGAAACAAAACCAATCATTGCCAAACGACCGTTCATCTTCTCGGCGTAAACAGTCCAACCAGCTTGAGGGCCTTCAGTTGTGTACATTTTAGGCTCCAAAGCAAAAACGTTTTCTCTTCCGTCGCTGTCAGTAAAAGTTCTAGATTTCATAATGATGTTGGGGATTTATGTATTTGACTTATGTATATAAATGTAACGGAAACTTTACAAAAAGTCAAGTAAATACTCATATCTTCTTTACAAAACCTCAAGATCCTTTACAGAGAGCCACTTTTATTTTGTTACAATCGCCCGACATCCTTGCTCAACACTCCACCTAGTGGGATGATAGTGGGAAAATTGGCTGGAGCCAGACTTCCAGCCTAGCCATGCCGCCCATCGCAGAATATACACCCCCTATATAAAGTCATGCCTGTCACCGCCCAATCTGTAGAACAACTTTCAATTAACGCCATCCGTTTTCTGGCGATCGACGCAGTCGAGAAAGCCAAGTCCGGCCACCCCGGTCTGCCGATGGGCGCTGCTCCCATGGCCTATGTCACCTGGCAGCAAATGCACTTCAACCCCAAAAACCCCCAATGGTTCAACCGCGATCGGTTTGTCCTGTCGGCTGGTCATGGTTGCATGTTGCACTACGCTTTGTTACATTTAACAGGCTTCGATAGCGTCACGATCGACGACATCAAGAATTTTCGCCAGTGGGAGTCTCAGACTCCTGGGCACCCCGAAAACTTTGTGACTGCTGGGGTCGAAGTTACCACCGGCCCATTGGGTCAGGGTATTTGTAACGGTGTGGGCTTAGCCATTGCCGAAGCCCACTTGGCCGCCAAGTATAACAAGCCCGATGCCAAGCTGGTAGACCATTACACCTATGTAATTATGGGTGATGGCTGCAACATGGAAGGGATTTCTGGCGAAGCTTGTTCTCTGGCTGGTCACTTAGGCTTGGGCAAGCTGATTGCTCTATATGATGACAACCACATTTCGATCGATGGCAGTACCGAAGTAGCCTTTACCGAAGATGTGAGCAAGCGTTACGAAGCTTATGGCTGGCATGTACTGCATGTGCCCGATGGCAACCAAGATTTAGCTGGCATTGCTAAGGCGATCGAACAGGCTAAGGCTGTTACCGACAAGCCTACGATGATTAAAGTCACCACCATTATTGGCTATGGCTCTCCCAACAAATCTAATACCGCCGGTATTCACGGCGCAGCCTTGGGTGAAGCCGAAATTAAACTCACCCGCGAAAACCTGGGCTGGGAACATGCACCTTTTGAAGTTCCTGCTGATGTTTATGGCAATATGAGCGCTGTTGAACGCGGTGCGGCTGATGAAGCAGCCTGGAATAAAGTTTTGGCAGATTACCTAGCCAAGTATTCGGCAGAAGGCAAAGAATTTCAGTCTTACCTCAGCGGTGAATTGCCCGCTGGCTGGGCTGATAGCTTACCTAGCTACACTGTTGCCGATAAAGGCTTGGCTAGTCGTCAGCATTCTGAAAAATGTTTGAATGCTTTGGCTCCAGTAGTGCCGCAGTTGATCGGTGGTTCTGCTGACTTGACTCACTCCAATTTGACTGAGTTGAAATGCAGCGGTGACTTCCAAAAAGGTGCCTATGCTAACCGCAACATTCACTTTGGAGTGCGGGAGCACGCCATGGGGGCAATTTGTAACGGTATTTTGCTGCACAACTCTGGCTTGATCCCTTACTGCGCTACTTTCTTGGTGTTTGCTGACTACATGCGCGGTGCCGTTCGTCTCTCGGCTTTATCAGAAGCTGGGGTGATTTATGTGATGACCCACGACTCGATCGGTCTTGGTGAAGATGGGCCTACGCACCAACCAGTAGAAACTGTTGCTTCGATGCGGGTAATTCCTAACCTCTTGGTAATTCGCCCTGCTGATGGCAACGAAACCTCTGGTGCTTATAAAGTGGCGATCGCTAACCGCAAACGGCCTACGCTGTTGGCGCTTTCTCGCCAAGCATTGGTAAATTTAGAGAAATCTTCGGCTGATATTGTAGCCAAGGGTGCTTATGTGGCTTCCGATAGTGAAGGTACTCCGGAACTGATTCTGATTGGCACCGGTTCAGAGGTAGATCTTTGTATTAAAGCGGCTGAGCAGTTACGCACTGCTGGTAAAAAGGTGCGGGTAGTTTCGATGCCTTGTTGGGAGCTATTTGATGAGCAAGATGCTGCTTACAAAGAATCTGTTCTACCCAAAGCAGTAACTAAGCGTCTTTCTGTCGAAGCTGGTTCTACTATGGGCTGGCACCGCTTTGTTGGCACTGAAGGTGATGTGATTGGCATTGATACCTTTGGTGCTTCGGCTCCGGGTGGTATTTGCTTAGAAAAATTTGGCTTTACTATAGATAACGTATTGGCTAAAGCTAAGGCGTTGTTGGGCTAAAAAATAGTGTAATTATTCGGGCGGGGATAACACCCGCCTTTTTAAATAAACTATCTTCACTTATCATATAAGTATTAATATTCTATTTTTTGAGAAGGGGACAAAACAAAGGAGGTGTTTTTTTAGCATCCTTTGGAACTAATGGTGGGGTATTTGGCGACGGCTCAAGATGTCTGAAGCATGAGTTGACGCGCTCTTTGGGGAATGGATGATGGAAGATGTGACAATGCTGTTAGGTTTGCCGGAGGGCAAAACCCTAGAATTTAAGCGAGATTTGTCTTCGCCTCAAAATGTGCTGAAAACATTGGTGGCTTTTGCAAATTCTGCTGGTGGTCAGATAATTATTGGGGTGAATGATCGCACCAAGGCTGTCATGGGTGTTGAAAATCCACTGGATGAGGAAGAGCGCTTAGGAAATATCATTGCTGATGGGATTGCACCGCGTCTGGTTCCGGATGTGGAGATGTGTACGATCGAGGGCAAGACGCTATTAATTGTCAATGTTTATCCTAGTAGTTCTCGTCCTCATTACCTGAAGTCGGTGGGCAGAGAAGCGGGTGTTTATGTCCGGTTGGGTTCGTCTAATCGTCAGGCCGATCGAGAATTGATCGATGAGTTACGTCGAGCAGTTGAGGGGAGGTCTTTTGATGAAATGTCGATGCCAGAACTATCGACGGCTGATCTGGATCTAGAGTTGATCGAGCGATCTTTGGGAAGGCAACGATTGATAAACGAGAAATCTTTACAGACTTTAAAGCTGTTACGTCTCGAACAAGGTAAATTAGTGCCAACGAAGGGGGCAGTGCTATTGTTTGGGCGAGAGCGGGTCTTTCATTTTCCAGATGCTTGGGTGCAGTGTGGTAGATTTGTCGGTACTAACAAGGCAGAGATTTTTGACCATATTGAAATCGAGGAACCTTTACCCCAAGCAGTAGACAGCATTATGCTATTTCTCCGAAAACATGCTTTGCGAGGGGCTGATTTCTCGGATGTGCGGCGGCGGGATGTGTGGAGCATTCCATTAGAAATTCTGCGAGAAGTAGTTATTAATGCACTAGTTCATAGTGACTATTCTCAAAAAGGAACGCCAATTCGGGTGGCTTTTTTTGACGATCGCATTGAGGTAGAGAATCCCGGTATTCTGTTGCCAGGAATGACGATCGAGGATATGAAACGCGGGAATTCTAAGATTCGCAATCCGGTCATTGCACGAGTGTTTCGAGAACTGAAGCTCATTGAACAATGGGGTAGCGGTGTAAGTCGCATCTTTCAGGAGGCACAAGTTCTGGGGCTGCCGCCACCGGAAATTGAGGAAGTAGCGCTCAGGCTAAGGTTTACAATTTGGCTGAAACAGCCGATGCCAATCCATAGTCAAACTACTGTGTCGGATTCGCGGCTAGGGTCGCGGCTAGAGTCACGGCTAGAGTCATCTTTGGCGGCTAGAGTTCTTCTGCGGTTGGCACAAGAATCTGATGGTAAGGCAGGACTGGCTCAATTCTTGGGTCATAAAACTGTGTCGGGTGAGCTGCATAAACAGATCAAACGGTTGTCAGAAGCTAACTTAATTGAAATGACGATTCCCGAAAAACCATCAAGTCGTTTGCAGAAATATCGTTTAACGACGGCAGGTAGAACTTTGCTAGAGGAGATTTGAGATAACTATCGATCAACTATTATTGAGCGGTCAGTAGCATTAAATGGAGATATTCTACTCGCTGTAAAAGGCTCTGTGAGAAAAGTAGATCGGATGCGCAACCTGGCCAAGTCAGTCACTGTGAAATAACCGCTTATTCATAAGTCTGCACACGTAAATATTCTGTGCAGACTTACTTGCTCCACGCATCCCATGCCGATCGCGCTATCTTGGCGATCGCTGCTTCACGAGTTGCCAGATCAGCTTTAGCATCTGACACAAAAACGGCGATCGCTAAATGGTGCCCATTCGGGAGCGTCACCAGTCCGACATCATTGGTTGCCGCCGTCACTCCATTAACAGTACTTGATGTACCAGTTTTATGGATTACCACTATTCCTGGTGGCAACAAACCTTTAATGCGTTTTAAACCTGTAGAAGTCTGCGTCATCAATCGTTGCAGCAAAGCTTGGCTAGATTTGGAAAGCCCTCGCCCTTCTTGAACTGCCCGCAATAAAACAGCTATGGCATCAGGTGTTGTATAGTTATGGTACTGCGCTGCTTGATCTTGTGCCAATTCTTTCTCAGTATTAGCCACCACAATGTCTTTTAGGCCAAGGTTTTGCAAATACTGATCCACCATCTTAGGGCCACCAATGAGTCGCAGCAGCACATCACAGGCCGTATTATCGCTATTAGAAACCATGTATTGTAATAGTTCAGCGACAGTAAATTCTTTCCCCTGTGATTTGCGATCGAGAGCTGCACTAATCTGAACGATGTCACTGCTCTCAATCCGAACTTTCCGATCTAGTTTTAACTTGCCTCGATCGACCTGATCGAGCACAGCCATGGCAATGGGCAATTTATAAACACTTTGCATCGGAAATCGCTGCTCTCCATTGAGCGCCTCTGACTGTCCAGTTTCTAGCACTATAGCCTTCACTCCCACCCGCCCTTGAACACTGCGAGCAGTTTCCGCTATGAGATCGCGCAATTTTTTCTGGATACCAATCTTCAGGGGTGTAGTCTCTTTTACTATTGTGCCGGGTATAATGTCAGCGGCACTGCTGGTGCCAGCAACATTAGCTAAAGACAAGCAAATTAAGCAAAGAAATACTCTTTGAGTCATTACTACAAGCATATTTTTTGAATACTGCATCTTGCTGAGACCTCCTGATTGAACAAAGAAACTAATGTAAATCAATTTTATTGTTATACTAAGCTAAAATGTGGTCACAGTTTTCCTTGTAACTTTCAAAGTAGGTCTTGATGCAATACCAAGTCTTTGTCCAAAGCTCCGCAGACCGCACTTTCATGGCTTCTGTTGTTGGCTTACCTAATCTTATCGCTAATGGGATCACCGAAAAAGAGGCGATCGATCGACTCACAAATATTCTCAATGCTCAGTTTAAGAATGGTAAATTAGTCATGATTTGCGATCTGCAACGCTACGCGAACGATATCAATGTGCCTAGTGAGAAAGCGCAAGACAAAAATGACCCCTGGATTGCTAATATAGGAATTTTTCAAGATGATCTGACTTTTGACGATTTTTTAGAAGAAGTAAATACCTATCGTAACGAGATTGATATTACTGAGAGTTATTCATGACAGTATATGTTCTAGATACTGATCTTTTGAGTCTTTATCAACGCAACCACCCCCAAGTGTGTGCTCGCATTCGTCTCGCTAGACAGAATGGTCTGATACTCAAAACAACAGTAGTAACCGTTGAAGAGCAATATGGTGGGAGATTAGCTCAGATTCGGAAAGCACAAACCCCTTAAACTCTAGTTATAGCCTATGATAGACTCATTGCTACATTTTCTTTATTCTCTCAGTTAGAAATTCTGCCATATAATCTCATGGCTGCCGATCTTTTTAGACAGTTTCGACAAAAAGGTATTCGGATTGGGACACAAGATTTGCGAATTGCTTCAATTGCTATTGTTCACAGCAGTATTGTTATCACTCGCAACCGTAAAGATTTTGAGCAAGTACCAGATTTAACGATCGAAGATTGGTCTACGTGAGAGACTAGCGATCGCCAGAAAACTCCAAAACGTCTAGCTATACTATCTCTGAATAGACCAATCAATCACTTAGCGCTGCCAGCGTTGGGCAGCAGAAGCAATTCTTTGACCATATAGTTCGCAAGATAGTCGATCGCCTGCATCCAGTTCGACTGCTTTTGTACCAGTAAAATCAGGCACAGCTTGCCCCATCACCCCCTGATAAGAACCCAAGCGGTTAACGCCATTGGGCTGGGACATTTCGCCAGCACCCACCCAAATCATCGAATGCTGCCCAGCATTAATTGCTAAATAAATTAGGGTGCCTTGTTTATCACCACTTAGCCCACCGGAGTGAGTGAAGCCACCAGCTATTTTATCTTTCCAAAGCTGTTGCGCCCAAACGCTGCTGACACCATCTACAAAGGCTTTAAATTGAGCGGCAACACCACCCATATAAGTCGGTGAACCGAAAATAATTGCGTCGGCACTAGTCAGACTAGCTACCGTTGCTTCATCTTTCCAGCGACCATTCACGATTTGTTCGCCAGTAATCCGCAGCAATTGCACGTTGGTATCGGGAGTACCTTTGGCTCCGGTGGCGATCGCTTCTGCCATCAGATGCGTATTGCCGGTGCCCGAAAAGTAGATGATTGCGATATTTGTCATGATAATTTTTTGATGATTGTGAATTTAGATGACCTGAATTAGCATCACAGCTAGTGGTGCAAAGCCAACTTAGTACATTGAAATATTCGAGAAGGACTTTGCATCATGAGCAATGATTTTAAGCAGCAATTGGTTCTACATGGGGCGTAAATAGTTTTTTAGTCGCACCACAGATTGGACAATGCCAATCTTCAGGAATGTCTGTAAATGCTGTACCTGGAGCAATCCCCGAATCAGGATCGCCCAGTACTGGATCGTAAATTACGCTACATTGTTTACAAATCCATTTCTGAGTGGCTTGTTTAGCGGTGGTTTCTCCGCCTTGCAAGACAGTCAAAGCTTCAGCATAGCGATCGGCGTGGTGATGCTCAATGGTTTCCAACAAACCAAACCGATGAGCCGCTCGGCGAAACGTATCAGCATGTACTGCCGATTCTTGAATTTGAGCTTCAAAATCTGCGGTAGCCTTGGCATCTCGATCTTTTTTGGCCTGCACTGTGAATTCTGGATACATGGTGGTGTATTCATAGGTTTCGCCCTCGATCGCCAGTTCCAGGCAACGGGCAGCGATCGCCTGTTTTTCGGCCTCACTGAGGGTATCGGCACTGGTAACTTGGAGTTCGGGGTGCAGTAGTTCAAAGTGAGCAAAAGCGTGCTCGGTTTCCTGTGCCGCAGTCTCTTTAAACAGCTTGGCCAAATCTTTGTAGCCAAGTTTTTGGACAACTTCGGCAAAATACAAGTATTTCCGGTTAGCCATCGATTCGCCGCCAAAGGCCGATTCTAGATTGTTGATGGTGTCAGACATAATCATTTGGGGAGGTATTTAATAATTCAGTGTAGAACGTTGGGTGCCTATTTCCAAACCAGGATCAATTCTCTATTCTGCGCTTTTTTTAGGTTTATCAGAGAGACGATGAACCCAAGGTTTAACTATAACTATTTCAGGAAATACAACATTCACAGTTACCTGCCGCTGCCCGATTTCTTTTGCCAAGGCGAAAGCAAGTGGAGCTTGTAAGCTGCTGCGCCGGCCACATCGCAAGGCGATCAATGTGTGTTTTACGAATTGTTGGCATATTGACATCACGCTGCCAATATGTCAACATTAAAGAACACCTTATCTGACGATACTCTCCAAGAGAGCAATGACATGGCAAACGCAAACAGTTATAAATTCAACCATTTCCAGAGAAAGCTCCCATGCACCTTATTTCTGCCGAACGATTTATCACGTTAGCCAGCAAACATCCTAATACTGTCGAAATAGCTAAAAGTTTTGCCAAGAAAGTTAAAGACTCTAGTTGGCAAAATCTTATTGAGGTACAAGCGAATTACCTCAGTGCCGAAGCTGTTGGTAATTTTACTGTTTTCAATATCAAAGGTAATAAATATCGATTAATTTTATCGATAGATTACGAAATTCAAGTTGCATACTTTAAATACTTCCTTACCCACTCTGAATACGACGAGGAGAAATGGAAAGATGACCCTCACTATTAATAGCACCGAACATATCGAATTAATCCATCACTACCAGATCGTACCGAAAATCATCAACACTGATTCGGAATATCAACGCTTTCTAGTGGTATCAGAAACACTGTTATCAAAACGCACCAGCCGTACCATAGCGGAAACAGAAATGTTAATGCTTTTAGTTAAACTCATCGAAGACTATGAAGAAGAAACTTACTCTTTTTCAGAGTGGATGAATGTCGAACCTCATAAATTCTTGCAGCATCTCATTGAAGCAAAAGAAGTCAAACAATCAGACGTAGCTCAAGCAATCGGCCTAGATAGAGGTAGGATGTCAGCGATCGTCAATGGCAAAAGAGCGATTAGTAAAGACGTAGCCAAAAAACTAGGCGAATACTTTAATACTTCCCCTGCTGCTTTTATATAGGTTTTCTCTTTTTTCCTAGCAAAGCACCAGTAGTTTACAATTGGATCATGCGAAAGCTCACAATTACCCGACCCGATGACTGGCATCTCCATCTCCGCGATGGTGAGGCATTGAAAGCAGTTCTGCCCCATACAGTGCGCCAGTTTGCCCGTGCGATCGTCATGCCAAATTTAAAGCCGCCAGTCCGATCGGTCGCTGAGGCAGCCGCCTACCGCGATCGCATCCTGGCCGCAGTGCCAGCGGGTCAACAATTCGAGCCGCTGATGACGCTTTATCTCACCGACAACACCAGTCCCGACGAGATCGTTTCAGCGAAAGCCTCTAACTTTGTCAAAGCCGTCAAGTACTATCCGGCAGGAGCAACGACTAATTCAGACCTGGGGGTGACGGATATTCGCAAGTGCGATCGGGTCTTTGAAGCGATGCAACAGTTAGACCTGCCTTTACTCCTGCACGGCGAAGTGACCGATCGCCATGTGGATATGTTCGATCGCGAAAAGGTGTTTATTGATCGACATTTGATGCCGCTCCAGCAAAGATTTCCCCGCCTGCGCGTAGTTCTGGAGCACATTACTACCTCAGAGGCAGTGCAGTATGTTGTGTCTGCCAATAACATCGCCGCCACCATCACGCCCCAACATTTGTTATTCAACCGCAATAGCCTGTTCCAAGATGGCCTTTCTCCCCATTTTTATTGCCTGCCAATTTTGAAGCGGGAGGAGCATCGATCGGCTCTGTTGCAAGCGGCCACCTCCGGCAATCCTAAGTTTTTTCTGGGTACCGATAGTGCGCCCCATTCTCGAAATAGTAAAGAAAGTTCTTGTGGCTGTGCGGGTTGCTATTCGGCACTCCATGCGATCGAGCTGTACGCAGAAGCGTTTGCGAGTGTTGATGCTCTCGATCGACTGGAAGCCTTCGCTAGCTCCTATGGGGCAGATTTTTATCAACTTCCCCGCAGTACCGAACAAATTACGTTGATCGAGAAAACTTGGCGGGTTCCCGATGAAGTTCCATTTCCGGAATCTCCACTCGTGCCATTGCGGGCAGGTCAAGAAATGACTTGGCAACTAGCTTGACTTCAGGTTTCGGTCTTTGTTGCCAGTGACGATACTGCTGCTAGACAAATAGTGAGGAAATTGGGTTTGTACCGAACTCAATGCCCAGTTTATGTGATCGATGATGTTTAGATTTTCGCAAACAAATTCGAGTTCTTACGCGATCAAGTTTAAATTGCCAAAGACATTTTGTGTGGCGCGATCTCAGCCAATATACTGATCTTTACCGATCGCGAGTGAAGATCGCCGATATTCATCGTCCATATCGCTACGGTACTATTAATTATCTTGTTGTACTTTGATCGACCTCGATCGCTATCTACAATCTCCAAAATCCAAATAAATCAGATGAAATTAGAACTCACCATTAGCATCATCGGCTGTATGCTGCTGACACTCTTTGCTCCCGCTAGCGTCAATGCTAAAGCGCAGGGAAATATCGGCACCAACCGCCAACAGCAAACTTGTCCATCGAGATCGGAACCTAGGACAGGCGCAATTAGTGCTGCCCAAGCAATCAAATATGCTACTTGCGAGGAAGAAGCCGATCGAATCCTTGACATACCGGGGAGGACTAGTTTTATTGATATTTTCAGTCTGCAAGTTAACCCCAAGCCGCGTCGGGCAGATGATGTTGATATCCAATATTTCGGAAAGGACATAGCTAACTCGCCTGTCTATGAGATTGGGGGCACCGCAGTTATTTATCGTTGTGCTGCGCTTGACAATCGTGCTGGGGGTGGTCGTCCTGGCAAAAACTGTCTGAACACCCATCCAGACGACAAAAATAGTGCGGGAGTGTGTTTCAAAGCACCTTCCGGCAACTGGAGATGTCGTCTATCTGTTGGTGGTGCAAAAGGTTTACAATACGGCCCACCGCCTGGTAATGGCAATGCGGTTAGTTCATCTGGGACTCAGACCGCACCTAATGAGAATGCGGAAACTTATTTCGAGCAAGCTCGTATTAAAGAGCGGAAAAAAGACTATCAAGGCTCATTAGTCGATATCAATCGCGCGATTCAAATTAACCCAAATAACGCTGATTATTATATCCATCGATCTTTTATTAAAAGGATTAAAAATGACTCTCAAGGTGCATTAGCCGATTTCAATCGTGCGATTAAAATTAGCCCAAATAACGCTTATTTCTATGCCGATCGCGGACATGTGAGGCTTGCCTGTCTGAAAGATCGTCCAGGTGCAATCAAGGATTGGCAACAAGCTGGTAAATTATTTCGGCAGCAGGGTAATCCCACAGGCTATGAACTGACGCTCAATTATCAAAAAGAGACCAAAGATTGGGACTTGAATGCACTGACTTGTCAGCCCAAAAACCCCTAGTTACATAAGCCTCGATCGACCCTCCAAATCCCATTTTGATAAGTCAACTAATTGATTTGCAGTGACTTTCAAGTCATCCGAACCTATCTAACCGCATAACCTGTAAACTGCCTCAGCTCCGGCGGATGTAAACCCAACACAATATCTTCTTTGAGCACTCCCATCGCCAACAGCTCCAGGTCTAACTCATGCTCTGTTGTATTGTGTAAAATCCAAATCTTGCCATCGCGAATATCAATGTGCATCACACACTGATGCACCCGTCGATCGTGATGCCAGCCCATATGGACGATTTGATATCGATCGTGCTCCAAATCAAAGATTGTTTCTACCTCAATATTGCCAAAAGAGGGTTTCCCTTGAGCATGTAGATCGAGTAATTCACGCACTATTTGGGGGTAATTTCGGGTATCCATAGCAGCTCTCTTTGGGATAGCGTATCGTAAACAAGCAGCTTAACCTGATTTTCTTCAATCCTCGATTTTGGAAAGTCAAGCTGGAAAAACGTGTTGAATGCCATAAAAGGCACTGCCAGATAAAGTACTCGATCGGGTGAGTCAACCTTCAGCGCAGCGCGGTAGTTGATAAACTGCCCCAGTGCTCGGTGAAATTCTGAAATAGCCGAAGTCCCAGCCAGGAAACTCTTCACCTCAACGGCAATCTGTTGACCTTGGCGTTCTGCTGCGAGCATTTGTTCTGCCCCAAGATCTATCTCCATATCAACCCCACCTACCTTGAGTTCGAGTGGATCGTGAGTCAATACGGTTCGGATAACTCTTAAGCAGTATTGATAACTGAGAATACATATGGTTTGATTTTACTGCCAGATCCTCTGTGTATGCGCTTCTTTGAAGGAAATTTAGATCGAGCTTTCTTGACTACTCGTGGATTACTTCTC
>JANYHM010000014.1 GCA_025359065.1 Synechococcales cyanobacterium GL140_1_metabinner_5_sub
AAGCAAAATACTTGTTTGCCTCCAAGGTCGGTCTTCACCGTTGCCTTTTTTGCTTCCCCTATTTCTGATCGCAACTCTGACAGGACTTTCAACCTTGCTGTTTGTTTTGGAGTATCTTAAATCCGGGCGGGTCAGTGACCACCTTTGATTTTAACGCAAAGCCGTCGTAGAACGACGGGGTTTTAGACCCAAATTTCTGATAAAAATAACTGCTCTAACAAACTAAAAATAATATCGCGGAAAGCCAGTCACCGCTAGAGTATTTATCACTTTGACCAGTTGGTGTGCTTACAATTGGCTGGTGGCCGCTCTTGTATTGACGTTGTTGAAGAGATGAATTTTTGTAACAATCATGCTTAAACACCTGTAAAAATTCCATGTATGAGTCGGCTTCTCTGGTTTTCCCACATCAGCTTTTCCCGGTACATCCTGCTTTGATAGCTGGACGAGTAGTCTATTTGGTGGAGGAATGGCTGTTCTTCCATCAATATTGTTTTCATCAGCAAAAGCTGCTGCTGCATCGAGCCACTATGCAAATGTATGCAGAGTATCTGCGGCAGCAGGGCTATGAGGTAGTTTATGTAGCAGCAACTGATCCGAACTGCGATGTGCGGCAATTGCTGGTGACTATCGCCTCAGCCGGAATTAAAGAACTACACTATGTAGATGTGGTAGATGATTGGTTGCGACAGCGGCTAACCCAGGGAGCCAAGCAGCAGGGTATTAATTTACAAGAATATCGATCGCCCAATTTTTTAGAAGATCCTGCCGAAATATCGGAGTTCTTTGACAAACGTAAAAGCTATAAGCAGACAGATTTTTATGTTGATCGGCGCAAACACCACCAAATTTTGTTAGATGACGGTAAGCCCTTGGGAGGTCAGTGGACCTACGATGTAGATAATAGATTAAAGTTTCCCAAGGGTCGATCGGCTCCTGTTTTGCAGCTTCCTGGCTTAAACAAATATGTTCAAGAAGCTCAGACTTATGTGCGCCAAAACTTTCCTAATAACTATGGTTCAGTGGAACAGCCTTTTGCAGCAGGGTTTTATCCGACAACTTACCCAGAGGCCGATGCTTGGCTGACAGATTTTTTGACGGTGCGCTTCGCTGATTTTGGGGCTTACGAAGATGCCATGGTGCAATCTGAGACGGTTTTGCATCATTCGGTGCTATCACCGCTGTTGAATATTGGGCTATTGTCACCGCGACAGGTGATCGATCGGGCGTTAGAAATATTTAATGAAGTTCCTTTGAATAGCCTAGAAGGCTTTATTCGCCAAATCATGGGCTGGCGAGAGTTTATCCGCATTACCTACGAGCGCCGGGGGCGGAGTCAGCGCAGTCGCAACTATTGGGGCTTTAACCGGCCAATTCCAGAGAGTTTCTGGCTGGGGACTACGGGCATTTTACCAGTAGATATTGCGATCCAGAAAACCCTAAAGAGCGGCTACTGTCATCACATCGATCGATTGATGGTGCTGGGAAATTTTATGCTGCTCTGCGAGTTCGACCCAGACGAAGTGTATCGCTGGTTTATGGAGATGTTTATTGATGCCTATGATTGGGTGATGGTGCCCAATGTGTATGCCATGAGCCAGTTTGCTGACGGGGGTGGGATGTGTACTAAGCCTTACATCAGCGGCAGCAACTATCTAATGAAAATGAGTGATTTCAAAAAAGGTGATTGGCAGCCGGTTTGGGATGGATTATTCTGGCGCTTTATGCACGTTCACCGAGATTTTTTTCTGAGTAATCCGCGTTTGGGAATGCTAGTAAAAACTTTTGATAAAATGCTGCCAGAGAAACAGCAGTTGCATCTGACAACAGCAGAGGATTTTTTGGCCAAGCTGAACGAGTATTGAAGCCAGCTAGCTCTCGGAGTTAATTAATCGGTGACGCAGCCGTTGGGGGTCTCCCCGATCGACTAGTTTGCCGTTCTCTAGCAAAAAGGCACCATCACAATAATCCAGTTCTTCTAGACGGTGTGTCACCCAGAGGGCAGCAAGGTGACGCTTTTTTACCAAATCTCTGACCTGAGCTACTAGCTCTAGCTGAGCATCGGGATCTAACAGAGCAGTGGGTTCATCGAACAGCAACACATCACTGCGCTGGGCAATGGTACCGGCGATCGCCACCCGTTGCTTTTGGCCACCACTGAGAGCATAGATCGGACGGTTGATCAGCAGACCAAGGTTCACTGCGGCTAAAGATTCTTGGACGCGCTGGCGCACTTGTGGGTAAGCGAGTTTTTCGCTGACCAGGCCAAAGGCAATATCGGCACCTACTGTGGGCATTACAAGCTGATGGTCGGGGTTTTGCAATACAAAACCCACTTTGCCATTTACTTCGATCGAACCACCCTGAGGCCGAAATAAGCCCGCGATCAGCCGCAGCAGGGTAGATTTACCGCTGCCGTTGGTGCCCAATAACATCCACAGCTCTCCTTTGGGTACTTCTAAAGAACAGTCAGCGAGAACCACTGTGCCGGAAGGCCAGCTAAAAGAGAGATTGCGAATATCGATCGCGACGGTGGCTCCCAATTTACTGACCTGTGGCGAAGCCAGTGGCACGACCAGATGAGGGTGCGCCAGATTTGCTGTAGGTCTGGGCGGCGGTCACATCACCAGTCCAAACGACGGCTTTTTTTTCGGTCTGCTGTTCGCAGCTTAGCTCTAGCCATTTATGCCCGCCGCTTTTGAGGGTTTCCAAGACTTCGTAGTAAAGTTTTTCGGCATCGGTGGCTTCTTTGCGTTGGACTGACACGGGCATGGCCACGTTTCTCAAAACTAATTCGACAACGTACATAAGTATTACAGAGATTTCGCTGGGGCTATTTCAACTATCTCATTATAGAGGCATCTATTCAGCTTGTTTTTGGCAGCAGAGATTTGGTTTATCATGGGGTACAAGTCGTGGATAGATATCCCCTAAAACAATGGTTACTAACTCTCTGCTGTGGACGACGGCTGATCTCGACGTGATGCCCGATGATGGTGGCTGGAAAAGATATGAAATTATTACAGGAGAACTTTTTGTGACTCGGGCACCGCACATTCGTCATCAAAGTGCTGCTGGTAGAATCCATGTCTGCTTAGATAATTGGTCAGACGAGACTGGTATTGGTAGAAGTTTTGAAGTTCCGGGCATAGTATTTACGCCTACTGATGCCGTGATTCCTGATGTGGTATGGGTCAGCAATGAGCGCCTAGCCAATGGCATCGATCAGTCAGGGCATTTCACAATCGCTCCAGAATTAGTAGTAGAAATTTTGTCTGCTGGCGAGAATAATAAACATCGCGATAAGAGTGTAAAGCTCAAGCTTTATTCACAGCATGGTGTGCAAGAATACTGGATTGTGAATTGGCAATTGAAAACTCTAGAGATTTATCGACGTACTGATGCTCAGCTTCAGATTGTGGCTACTTTGCTGGTGGGGGATACTTTGACTTCGCCGCTACTGCCGGGATTTAGCGTGTTGCTCGATCGACTTTTTATCTAGCTAAGGACAGTGGATCATAAAATCTTAGTGCTTACCAAATTTTGCTGTTAAACCTGTCAGTGTCATATTTTCTTTGATTTCATCATGGGGGATCAGGCTATAACGCCATGGCTTACCACCATTGTTTTGAGTATAATCGGAGGCATTTTTACACCATTCAATTGCTGCTGCTTCTTTGGCTTTTACATCTGCTGCTTCCATTTGATTTCTGGCTTTGGGTTCAAGTAGATAGATAGCATCACTAGTTTCTGCCACAAAATCAGGTTGATACTCAGGATGTTCTCCTTGCCAGCGGTAGTAAATTTGGAACTGTCCTTTGGCTGGTTTAAACCATTTGAGTGATTCTCGATCGAGAATCACCGCTAATATTCGTTCGGCATCAGATTGAAATTTCTGATGGTCATACAAACAACGTGAAAATCCACTGAATAGGTATTTAGCCATGTTGCTTTTATCAGTGGGGGATTGGCGAAAATCTAAAGTTGAGCCAACAGAAATCGTACAAGCAGATTGTTTTAATTCTGTAAATCCGCGACTAACTTTGACTTCATAGCCTAGTGCTTCTTCCCAAAAGTACGGTTGCATTTGAGCATGAATCAGGTTGGAGATCGATCGTTGATTAACTTGCAATACTTTCTGAATATCTTCATCTTCAAGATACGTCTGAAAATGTCTCACTACTTGGCCTGCTAAGTCATACAGTAAATTAGCTTGTTCATCATATGCGATGTCATCAAAGTCGATTAATCCGCTAACAATATAGTTTTCTAACCGAGTCTCTTGAATTCCTGCATTGTTTAGCCCTAAAATTTCTGTTTCTTGGGTTCTGAGGGTTTGAATCCAGAGATCGGTGGAAGGAACTGGGTAGTTAACACTACTTAAATCCAGGACGAAAGGATGAAAGCCAGAGCGGACTTCACCATTTGGCACGACGAGAATTCTGGGAATATCGATGGTGCGATCGATCACCAGTTCGGTGGTTTTACTAATGATTGCATCCAAATCGGGTTTCTCGACGATGCCTGCGAGTTCGAGCTGAATTTCAGGTGCTTTGAGGGCTTGAGTTACTGATTCTCGAACCAGTGCTTGGACTGTAGGAGAAGAGAGAGAGGCCGTTGTAGGTGCCTTATCTGGCTGATTTTCTAGCTTGCGGATGGCTGCATGGGTAAGTTGTGCAATTGTTCGCTCGGTGGGAGTCAAGAAGATAGGTTGGATTTCAGGTTGAGAAAATGGGGTCGTTGTTCCTGTTGATGGCAAATGTGGTGGAAATCCTAGCAGGCTATCTAGCTGGGGTCTAGATATAAATGTTTCGGTTTTGGCTTGCAGCGATTCGGGAACAAGAATTAGCTGTGTCATCCGAATTTGGGAGTCAGGACGTTTGGCTTCATCGACGATTTCTTGGAATTTGTCGTGGGCGATGATGTTGAGTCGATCGACTGCGGTGACACCTGTGCGTTTACCGTAAGGAAGGCGTAAGCCCCGCCCGATCGATTGTTCAATTAAGATTCTGGCGTTGGCGGCGCGGAGGGGAATAATCGTGTAGAGATTGGTAACGTCCCAGCCTTCTTTGAGCATGTTGACATGCACGACAATTTCGGTGGGTTCGGTAGTACTTTCGACTTTGAGCAGCCGTTCGACCATTTCGTCTTCTTTGGCTCCGGTGCTGCTGGAGTCTACTTGAAGGATTTTGTCGCGGTAGCGTCCGTCAAAGAAGCTGTCAGACTCCATGAGGGCGACTAGTTGGGCGGCGTGAGTGGTGTCGCGGGCAATGACGAGGATAAAGGGTTTGACGATCGCCACACTATTACTGCGGGCGTAAGTTTCTAGCTCGACTTTGAGACTTTCGTGGAGGCGAACGCCATCTTCGAGTTTGATTCGCTCGATCTCTTCGGCGGGCATTCCAGCAGGATTGAAATCTTTGCGGGTGACGACGGCGGGTTCTTTGACGAAGCCATCGGTCATGGCTTTGCCGAGGGGATAGTCGAAGATGACATTCTTGAATGGGATTGCGGCTTTACTAGTCTCTACAAAGGGCGTAGCGGTGAGTTCTAGTCCGAGGACGGGTTTGAGTTCGTTAATGGCGCGGATGCCCGCAGAGGCGCGGTAGCGGTGGGATTCGTCCATTAGAATTACGAGGTCGTCCAATCCGGCGAGGTAATCGAAGTAGCTTTCGCCGATGTATTCCGACAAACGTTTGATGCGGGGACTTTTACCGCCTCGGACTTCGGAGTTAATTTTGGAGATGTTGAAGATATTAATTTTGCACTTAAATAAGCCAGTAATTGTGATGTTAGAAGAAATTTTTTCGTAGTTATCGCCAGTAATAATTTCAGGGGCGTTAATCGCGAATTCTGAGATGCCTTTAAAAACGTATTTGGGAGTATTTAGGGTGAAGTCGGCGATTAATTTGTTGTAGATCGTTAGGTTGGGAGCGAGGACGAAGAAATTTTTGATGCCGTGGGCGAGATAGAGATAGCTAACAAAGGCTCCCATGAGGCGGGTTTTGCCGACTCCGGTGGCAAGGGAAAAACAGAGGGAAGGGAATTCGCGCTCGAAGTCGGTGACGGTGGGGAATTCGTTTTGAATGGCGGCTAGTCCGGCGGCCCGATCGCTGTCTTTTTTTGGGGGCAGGATGTCGCAGACTCGATCGAGGATTGCTAATGAATCTCGCTGGGGATGGCGAAGGCTAAGGCGACCGGAAATAGCGTTGACGTAACGATTCATAAAAGTCTCTAGTCCTGGTTAAGATTGAGTTGGAGTTGCTCTAGTTCGCGGCGCAATTCAGCTTCGGTGGGAAGATAGAGCTGGTAACGACTGGCGAAAATCTTATCCTGCTGTTCGGCTCCAAGAGTGTATTTGACCACGGCATCATTTTTGTCAGAGCAGAGAATTAATCCGAGGGTAGGGTTATCACCTTCTGTTAGACGCTCGCGATCGTAGTAGTTGACATAGAGTTGAATTTGTCCGAGGTCGCCGTGGGTGAGCTTCCCAACTTTGAGATCGATGAGTATGTAGCATTTGAGAATGGTGTGATAAAAAACCAGATCGATATAAAAGTGATCGCCATCTAGCGTAATTCGCTCTTGGCGTTTGACGAAGGCAAAACCTTTACCTAGTTCAAGTAAGAAGGTTTGGAGATTTTCAATTAGGGCGGTTTCTAGGTCTGATTCGACTAACCGTGGCGATTCGGGTAATCCGAGGAATTCGATTACAAATGGATCTTTAAAGACATCTACAGGTGTTTGAATGATTTGTCCTTGAGTCGCTAGTTTCATCAATCCTTGCTTATCGGTACTTTTGGCTAGTCGTTCAAAGAGAAAACTGTTAATTTGGCGCTCTAATTCGCGGCTAGACCAGTTGTTTTTGAGGGCTTCGATTTCGTAGAACGATCGAGCTGATAAGTTTTCAACTTTGAGCAGAATTCGATAGTGTGTCCAAGAAAGATTGGGATGAAGTTGCCCCGGCTGCCAATCGGCAGAAGCGCTTATTTCTGACAGTTTCGAGCTAATTTCCAAAAGGCCACGCACTGCGTGGCCTTTTTCTAGACTACCAAGAAAGGATGGAAACCCCAGATAAAACTGACGCATGTATTTTAGATTGGAGTAAGAAAATCCTTTACCATAGTCTTGCTTTAATTTGGCAGCTAAATTTTTCAGGAGATTATCACCATAATCGGCACGAGCCTGCCCTTGTTGTTCGGCTTCGATAATTTCCCGACCAATGAGCCAATGAGAAAGCACTTGGGCAGTGTTAACGGTGCGGGCGATACTGGTTTGAGCTGCATTAAGGATGTTGCAGATCTGCTCATAGAAAACATCTGGGCTATTTTTGTTCATAGTTTTAGCTCCATTTGTCCGGGTTTGACAGGTGCTTTTGGTAAATTTTCGACTTTCAAACTATAGTCATCATGCCCCCATTCACACTTGTCGAGTACCTGTTTGGGAATCTTTCTAATTGTTAGGTTGGGGAATCGATCGCCTTTACCCCGAAAGGCGCTACAGAGGACAAGGAGGGTTTGATCGGCACCGACTTCTTCAGATAGTTGGGCAAGTTGTTCGGGTTTGAGAGTTTGGGTGGTGACGTAAATAAAATCGCTTTCGGTGGAGTAGCCTTGTTGCCAGTAGAAGGTCTCGGAGGGCGCGTAGGTAAAGCCTTCGAGTTTGCAGAGGGCTTCGGTAAGCATAGCGGCGTTGTAGGCTGGATTAATTACCCAGTTGCCCCATTTGTCTCGTTCGAGTAGGGAGGGGGCAAGATGGTAGTAACGAAAACCACCGCCGCCTTGCCAGTTAACGGCTTCAGTGATGCCACCTTTGTCGGTGCCGTCGATGACTTTTTGCAGGCGGGGGATGATGTGGGTGTGGCAATGTTCGCCCAGTTCGATCTGAATCCAGCGGCGACCCATTTTGTGGGCGACTGCGCCTGTGGTGCCGGAGCCTGCGAAGGAATCGAGGACTAGATCTCCAGGGTTGGTAGCAAGTTCTAGAATACGCTTCATTAAGTTCTCTGGTTTCGGTGTTCCAAAAACATCATTACCAAATAAAGCAACTATTTCTTTTTTTGCATCTTGAGTATGCCCTACCTCTGAATAATCCCAGTAAGTTTGAGGAACAATACCTTGTTTTACATCAGATAGAAAACGTTTAATAGCTGGGACATTATTACCATCCTTTCCCCACCAAATACGTTGTTCTTTATCCAACGAAAATAATTTATTTTTTGAGACCCGCCAATAATTCCCAGTAGGAGGTCCATCAATCACACGACCTGATGGACATACGATCGGGTATGTACCTTCTGAGTAATAGTTTCGAGCTGATAAGTCACCTGGTTTCCAGTTGCCTCGTGGGTCATTATCAGGATTTTTATATGCCTTATCTTGTTTCTCAGAACGTGGCATAGGATTGAGAATCCATTTTTCTACATCTTTGGTGATAATTAATATGTAGTCATGATCGACTGAAAAATGACGAGCGCTAGATTTAGGCGAATAATTTTTTCGCCAAATTACAGATGCAATAAAATTATTACGTCCAAAAATCTCATCGCACATCACTTTTAAATAATGTGATTCATTATCATCAACCGTTATCCATAGCGATCCATCTTCTGATAATAACTTCCGAATAATCTCCAGTCGATCGCGCATCATCGACAACCAAATCGAATGCTCCAACCCGTCATCATAATGAGTAAACGCACTGCCCGTATTGTACGGCGGGTCGATAAATACACACTTTACCTTCCCCGTAAACTCCGCTTCCAACGCCTTCAACGCCAGCAAATTATCCCCAAAAATCAACCGATTATCAAAGATGTCATCATCCATCACCCGATGCGAACCATGATAAGACTTCGCCGGATCTTCCAGCAAAATGCGCGGCTCCAACTGCGGACGATGCTCCTTGCCAATCCAGGTTAATTCGAGTTTCTGCTTATTAGCCACAAGTAGAATAGAAAAGTGAGTTACAGAGAATAAGTTTACAGGCGATTTGGTCGATCGTCCCTGAAACGAGTTAAATCGTTGGCGCAGCATCTTTGCAAAAAAATCGACTCACCTTCGTCTCCAAGATTAGGTAATAATGGGGCTGTATGTTCCGTACATCATCGACAGGAGTTGACCAATGACATCTTATGACTCTCAAGTAGAGACGCTCCGCCAGCGAATCACCATTGAGCCAGGAAAGCGCAGCGGTAAGCCTTGCATCAGAGGAATGCGGATTACCGTGTATGATGTGCTATCGTATCTGGCCTCTGGAATGACATATCAAGAAATTCTTGAAGACTTCCCATATCTGACTCAAGATGATATTTTAGCTTGTTTGAGTTATGCAGCAGATCGTGAACGTCAGACTCTATTAGTTCAGGCATTAGATACCGATCCCACTCTGGGCATCTTGACACTCACAAAATAACATTCAGCACATATCTCTCAGCATTACCATTATTGGGATTGGCTTCGGGGACTTTCTCTATAAATAGCGATCGCAAATGATTCGGCAGATCTAAAATTTCAATCGGATTTTCATTGATCATGCAAGGTGCCACCGAATTTTAAATAGACATTTCAATTCACTTTTTTGCTCCAACTGCGATTCAATCTGTGCGATCAGCTCATCTCGCTGTCGATCAACTTCATCTTGGGCATCAAACAGCGATCTCCGCTGTTGATTGCGCTGCGTTTCCAATGCCTTCACCTGCTTTTGTCCTGCTAACTTTGACTCTAGACCTACTGCTGCTGTCGCCGCTCGCTTTGCCTCCTTAATCTGTCGATCCAGCTCTTTAATTTCTCGCTCCAATACCACCTTGCAATCATCAGCCCACCCATCTAATTTCTTAACCTCGGCTTCAAAGAAATTTGCATTACGCTCAGCGACCTGTTGCCGAATTAGATTGATATCAGCCTGGGTTCTAATCTCTAATCTAGAATCTTCTAGCTCGATCGATGAATTAATTATCTTACCCGGCAAAGACATCAACCTTTGCGCCGTCTCTGGATCTAATTCTTCTCCATCCTCAGTTACCGCAGCAAACATCAAGTAATCTTCAGTTTGCTCCAAAGCTTCGATCGTGAATAACGATAGACTCAGGATGCCATTTTTGCCCTTCAATGACTCTAAAACCGTTATTTTACCCTCATAGTTATCATAATCAAACTGAACCTCAGCAGGGGGCAGGAGTCGATCTTGGGCACGTTGAACCAGCATTTCTGCTAACGGATGACCCATGCGGTAAGTATGAGCTGTATCCGATCTACGAGGCAACTCATACAATCCTAGCTGTACATTTTCTGCTACCAATCCATCTGGTAGTCGTTCTAACCGAAATGAGTTCTTATCAACAAACTCTGCTTCCTGAGCCAATTCATACCGGGTTAAATCGATTAACAGCTTCTCGAATTTATCCAGCACCTTGTCCGATTTTTCTTTGCTAACCTTCAGCTTTTCTCGCACCTCGTCATCGAAATTATCTAAGAGCTTTTGGCGCGTTTGCACCATTGTTTCATTAATTTCAAAACTCAAATCCTGCTGAAGTTTATCGAAAGCTGCATTGATCTCCTCTGGCTTTCGGCACTGCTGGTAAATGTCCGCAATCCGTTTCTCAAAATCCACACCAGACTCGATCGCACCCAACACCTCATCACTACACCCAAAGACACCTTCAAATAATTGAAATTTTTGCTCCAATAGCTCAAAAACTCGCTTATCAGCCGCATTTTTCTGATTTAAGAAATTAACAACCACCACATCATGCTTTTGTCCATAACGATGACACCGGCCAATTCGTTGCTCTACCCGCTGAGGATTCCAGGGCAGATCGTAGTTAATAATTAATGAACAGAACTGAAGATTGATCCCCTCAGATCCTGCCTCAGTCGCAATCATAATACTCCCCTGCTCTCGAAAATAATCTACCAAAGCCGATCGCATATCTGCTGTTTTCGAGCCTGTTAACTTATCAGTTCCTTGATGCACAGCAAGCCAATCTCGATAAATTTGTTTTGATCGGTTGTCAGTGTTCGAGCCATTAAATAACAATAACCCCTTGCTCCACTCGCTATTCTCCAGTAAATTCAATAAGTATTCCTGCGTCCGCCGCGACTCGGTAAAAATTAGTGCTTTCCGAGCACCACCATATTCCTCCGTCTTCTTAAAAGCAATTTCCAGCACCTTCAGTAAGGCTTCACCTTTAGCATTTTGTTCGATCGAAACAGCTAACTTAATAAATCTATCCAGATCCTCAATTTCACTGATAATTGCATTACGCTCTATATTAGATAACGGTTCATCTCGGTCATCTTCACCCCATTCATCGATCGTTTCATTTAATTCTTCATAATCTTCAGCTAGCTCTTCAGCTAGCTTGCGGGCTGGATACTTTTCTTGGAGTCTGTTCTTTAGTCGTTCAGACAGCGCAGTCAAGGTTTTAGCGATCGCAAATGTCGAAGAAGCTAATAGTTTACGCATTACCAAAGTCATTAATTTCCTTTGGCTGGTTGGTAGAGCTTGAAGATTATCCCGCTGCAAATACTCTGAAACTAGATCATATAGCTCTTCCTCATCCCAATTCGGCGTAAATTCCTCACACATAGCATGACGCTGAGTAAAAGGTACATAAGCTGTTACTTGTCGTCGTAACGTCCGATGACAGATCGGCCTGATCCGTTCTTTTAAATCTGCTACAACCTTTTCGCTATCTGGTTTCGTAAACTGCTCTCGAAAACTCTTGAGATCCCCAAAGACTCGACTATCAATAAAGCTCACCAACCCAAACAGCTCTAACAATGAATTTTGTAATGGTGTTGCTGTCAACAAGAGCTTATGACGATTCTGAAGCACTCGTTTGAGTGTATTAGCAATGACATTAGAAGACTTGTAAACATTCCTGAGCCGATGGGCTTCATCAATCACTACCAAATCCCAAGCCACTTTCTCCACATCAGTTTCCTTATTTCGAGCAAATTGATAGGAACAAATGATGATTGCATCACCGCTATTAAAGGGATTATCACTTGTACTTTCCTTGTAAGACTTCGATTCTAAAATTTTGCAAGGAAGAAAAAACTTCTCACTTAATTCTTGTTGCCACTGCTTACGTAAATTAGAAGGTGCAATCACTAAAACTTTGCGTTTTCGCTCTGCCCATTTCTGGGCAATTACCAACCCCGCCTCGATCGTTTTTCCTAACCCAACCTCATCGGCTAATAAAGCCCCTCTCGATAGCGGCGACCCAAAAGCAAATAACGCTGCATCTAACTGATGTGGATTCAAATCAACCTTTGCACCAGCAAAAGTACTTGCTAGTTTTTCCAGACTATCGGCTGAGTAACGCCTAGTAAGCTCATGGGCATAATATTTAGCATGATAATCAGTCAGAGCAATAGATATAGCCATAGAGTGCTTAGGTGATTTTACTCATTTTCGTCATCACTTAGGAATTATAACTCTACAATAGTACTTTTGAGTGGCATCAGCTCTGCCTATCTGTGATTTTAGTTCAAATTTTGTGCGCACAACCCAAAGAAAACTCGCAACAACCCCAACAAAATCGACATTTCACCAATCCCGTGCAGCAGCGATTCCGACACAGTGCCATCTACTTGAAGTCGATAGAACTTCCAACCTTCACCATTTGTCACAATCCCATAAATTGAGATCTCTTGCCCCAACTGGCGATTGATCCACTGACAAGCCTGCATCTCCACCAAACACTGCGCCGCCCCCTGCTCAAAGTCATCCTTCTTTGCCTCGATCGCACAAACATAAGGAGCTTCTAAGTAACCTCGCCTCTCAGCAACTAGGTAATCGGCATTACCGCAAGTCTTCTCACCTTCCAAATAAGCACCTTTCCACACCTTCAACCGATCGAATCCCTCCAGCCCCTCCTCACAAATAGCGTCAATCAGCAGCGTCTTAGATACCTCCAAACTTTCCAAGTCAAATCGCTGTAATCGTTCCAGGCGCTGCTTAAAAAAATCACTAATGGGCAAAGGCTCTGCTTGGATATCCCATCGTTGCAACTCAAGTAGTCCCAACTGCTTAAACGCCTCTTTATACGTGAAACTAGAAAAGCTTTTCTTGCGCTCTTGGGTTGCTGGAATCATGATAATTCTCCTAGATTTATTTCCTATTTTGCCTTGGAATGATTGACCCAATCTACACCGCCGAGATACTCCCGCCAAGTGTTACCGCACTCTGGTGAAAGACCTTCGCCACTGCTGACCAGATTTAGCGTTTTGTTCGTTCACGTAGTGTCTGCGAAGCAGAATCGACTTTTCAACTAGCTTAAAATCTGGGCTATGCTGAAGCCAGTCTATTTTCAGGTTGGATTCATGACCGCATCTACCGTCCCTGTTACTCTGCTCACTGGCTATCTAGGCTCTGGTAAAACCACCTTGCTCAACCGGATTCTCACTGAACAGCATGGCCAAAAAATTGCTGTGATTGTGAACGAATTTGGGGAAGTAGGCATTGACCATCAGTTGATAATTGATGCCGATGAAGAAATCTTTGAAATGAATAATGGCTGCATCTGCTGTACCGTGCGCGGCGACTTGATTCGGATTATTGGTAACTTAATGCAGCGGCGTGACAGGTTCGATCGACTAGTAATTGAAACCACTGGTCTGGCTGACCCTGCTCCGGTGATTCAAACCTTCTTTGTAGACGACGATGTACAGGCACAGACTCATTTAGATGCCGTGGTGACGATGGTAGATGCCAAGCATATTTTGCAGCATTGGGATGCTGAGGAAGTACAGGAGCAGATTGCTTTTGCCGATGTCATTGCCCTCAACAAAATTGACTTGGTGAGTGCGGCTGATTTAGATAGCTTGGAGCAAAAAATTCGGGCGATGAATGCGATCGCCAAAATTTATCGGACTCAAGAGGCCGCTCTGTCGATCGAGCATGTCTTGGGATTAGATGCCTTTAACTTAGAGCGGGCTTTAGCGATCGACCCCAATTTCCTTGGTGAAGAAGCTCATGAACATGATGAAACAGTGGGTTCGATCGCCATTATCAAAGCAGGTGCCCTCGACGGTGCCAAGCTGAATGATTGGCTGTCAGATTTAGTGCGGACTCAAGGAGAAAATATTTTTCGGATGAAGGGGATTTTAAACTTAGCTGGCAACGATCATCGCTTTGTGTTTCAGGGCGTTCATATGATTTTTGATGGTCGCCAAGACCGGTTGTGGTTGGCCACCGAATCACGGGTAAATCAGTTGGTGTTTATTGGACGGGGCTTAGATCAGGTGGCTCTACAGGCTGGATTCGATCGCTGTTTGGTGTGATTTTTTGTGATCTTTCTTTGCGGAATTTGGTTAATGGTGTGCTCGATCGCTATCCTAAATAGAGATATAGTTTTACAAATCGTGGAGAAAATCTGATGAATTTAATAATTGCAATTGTATCTTGGATCATCCTCGGCGTTATTGCTGGCGCGATTGCCAAGATGATCATGCCCGGTCGTCAGGGTGGCGGATTTTGGCAAACAGCGGCTTTGGGTATCACTGGCTCCTTCATTGGTGGTGCTGCGCATAATTTAATCAAGTACAAGTCTCTGGCCACAACTGCTCCTAAACACTTGTTTAGCATGGGTAGCATTGGATTAGCGGTGGTTGGTTCCATCTTGGCCATCTTCTTTTGGGGCTTGATAATGGGCAAAGCTGAGAACTAGAAATTTTTTGGTACCAGCTACACCTAATAGCTGGTACGCTTATGGCAAAATTATTGATCGTTTCGCCGACTATGCTTCTATCTCATCATCGCTTGGCCGTTCTTTTACACGGTGGCATCAAAGGCCAAAACGGCAAAACAGGCTTAACCGTACTGCGTTACAGCCCTAACCCAGTAGCGGTGGTGATCGATCGAGAGGCCGCTGGCGCATCGATTATAGAATGTACTGGAATCAAGCGAGATGCTCCAGTCGTGACAGATATTCAGACGGCGCTAGATTACCGACCCGATGTTTTGTTAATTGGCACAGCACCTTCTGGCGGTGTGATTCCAGATGACTGGTGGCCAGAATTACAAGCAGCGGTAGCAGCAGGATTATCGATCGTCAATGGCTTACATACCAAACTGAATGGCCATCCTAAGTTACCCGCTTTGCAACCCGGTCAATGGATTTGGGATGTGCGCCAGCCACCCACCGAAAATCCGCCGATCGGGCGCGGTCTAGCTGCCGAGTTACCCTGTAAGCGGGTACTGATGGTGGGGACAGATATGGCGATCGGCAAGATGTCGGCGGGGTTGGAGTTACAGCAAGCCTGCGTTGATCGAGGAATTAAATCTAGGTTTGTGGCTACTGGTCAAGCAGGCTTGATGATCGTGGGTAGCGGGGTGGCTTTGGATGCAATTAAGGTAGACCATGCGGCAGGTTCGATCGAGCAAGCAGTACTTAACCACGCTCCTGGTCAGGATTTATTGATTATTGAAGGCCAAGGATCGATATTACACCCAGGTTCGACGGCGACATTGCCTTTGCTGCGGGGTAGCCAGCCAACTCATTTAGTTTTGGTACATAAAGCCGGACAAACGACGGTGCGAAATTGTCCTCAGGTAACTATTCCGCCTTTACCAGTGGTGATTCAGCTCTACGAGCAAATTGCGACGGCGGGTGGGGCTTTTGCGCCATCTAAGGTGGTGGCGATCGCGATCAACGGTGTAAATCTTAGCGATGAAGAAGAGCTGCGTAACTATATTAAAACAGTTAGCATCGAAACCGGCTTGCCTTGTACCGATGCTATTCGCTTTGGGGCAGAGCCTATCTTAAACGCACTCTTGAATTAGCTTGGCTGAAATTAATTTGCATCTAAATCTAAATCTAGCGACTCAGGTGGATGGCCGTAATTTACGGTGTCTTCGATCGTCCGTTGAATATTCTTACAAATATTATCCAAGGGCAAATCATTGGGGTCATTGCCAAAAGGGTTTTCAATTTCTACCCCGATCGCCTCAATGCCAAATAATGTAAAACTTACCAACCCTACTACCGGTGCTGTCCCCCAGCCCAGATCTCCGACCATTTTAAACGGCAACAACAAACAATAAATTAGCAGTAGCTGCTTCAGGTGAATCGCGTAAGCTAAGGGCATCGGCGTGCGCAAAATTCTTTCACAGGTGCCGACAGAATCCACCATATTATTAATAATTCGCTGTAGCTCATTCATTTGATAAACGCCAATGTTGCCCCGGCGATGTTCACTTTGTAAATAATCACCCAACCAGAAAGCAATTTGCAACACCGGATTTTGTACCGCATTTAATTGTTGTAACTGTGCTAGTGAAAAAACATTAGATAATTCTGGTTCTAATGGCTGTCCACGCAGGTAGAGCTTAGTAGCGATCGCAAAAGCAGGCAGCATTTCTAAAGCCGCAATTTTGCGCTCTCGGTCTTCTGGTACTCGTTCATCAACACCCAGCCACACAGTTCGCACCAAATTGCGGATATTGTTATTCATACTGCCCCAGGCTTTACGGCCTTCCCAGAAACGATCGTAGGCTGTGTTGGTACGAAAAACCAATAGTAGACCTAGCACTACGGCTGGCACTGTGTCTGCTAAAGATTTTTGGGCAACTGGATACCTATAGGTGTGCAGCAGCGAAATCAGCGCCCCAAAAACCACACAAATCATTACTCGTCCGGTGATCGACGGAATTACAGATCCCTTGGTAGTGAAGGCCATGCTTAGCCAATTGCTTTTTTCCCACTTCATTTGTGACTCAAGATAAACCCAATGCTTAATAATACTCCACTGATAAAATGTAAGCGAACTGCCAGATATTTACAGGTTCTCACAATTTCTGGCTGATCGTGATTTTGGGCAACAAAGCGGCAGAGTTGAAAGGCGATCGGGCTACCCAATAAAGCCCAAAAAGTAGTCAGGGGAAACACACCGGCTGTGACTAGCCCCAGCAACAGCAGATAGCTAAGTACCGTTGCAGCGGTGAGGAAATTAGATCCCAACTGAGTGCCCAGTCTGACAATTGGGGACTTTTTGCCTGCGGCGATATCATCGGCCACCTGATGAAAATGAGAGCAAAACAAAATTAGACTGGTTAAAATACCTATGATTACGCTGGCGGCCAGATTCACCGGTGAAAAACTCTGGGTTTGGCTGTAATAGGCTGCCGTTAAGGCCAATGGCCCAAAGCAAACAAAGCAAATAATTTCGCCTAAACCTAAGTATCCCAGCCGAAATGGCGGGCCTTGGTAGGTGTAGCCCAAAAAACAACAGAGTGCCACTATCTCTACCACTGTCCAGTCCTGCTGTGCCCAGCAGATGCTGGCGACTCCGATGATGCCACCAACCAGCAGCAGATTGCTGAGCCAGAACATTAAATTGCGGTTGCCAGTAAGATTCACCACCGACTCTGCCTTGTTTTTGTCGATGCCAGTATCAGAATCAAATACGTCATTGCTGATGTTGATCCAGGCCACGATCGCAATGGCCGAAAGCAAGAAAGTGGCAAAGACGACTCCCTGAAATTTGCCGCTCTCGGCCACCGCGATCGCCGTACCTACCCCGATCGGCACCACGGCCACCGTATACATAGGAGGCTTGATGGCAGCCAGCCATAGCTTCTGACGAGAGGGTGATTTGAGGAGTTTGGCGGTGGTCATAAAAAGGGGGCTGGGAAGCTTTGTTCACAGTTGTTTATGTTTTGCCCGAGGTTCCCAGAGTACAATATAAGCGCGAAATCGCAGCCTGCAATGCTCTCGGTGATTGGGTCACTAACTAGCTATAGCACAATTCCTGATTTGGCCTGGGCGAGCGTTGCAAAACCTTAAAAAAACTTTATTTCGCTGGCATGACAGTTACTTCTTACCGGTATCTTTTATCTGATGACAGCAAGGCAATTACTGCTTTGCTAAAAACTCAGCGCGGGCGGTCTGTCCGCCAAATCATCAGTCTGGAGTTTGCTTTGCCAGATGTGGATCCGCTGCTGGCTTTGCAAGTTTTGTGTTCTAAATCTCAGCCTTATTTTTATTGGGAACAGGGCGATCGATCGATTGCCATGATCGGTACTGCCGCCCAGCGAAGCTTTACGGGTGCCGATCGGTTTGCTGCTGCCCAAGAGTATCTCCAAGAAATCGTTGATGGGGTAGCTAGTCGCACCCGTAGCTTTAAACCCGCCATCTACTGCCGGTTTCCATTCTTTGATGCTCCTGCTTCCTCTGTTCCTTTTGCCACCAGTCACCTCTGCTTGCCCCAGTGGCAAATTGAGCGCCGGAATGGTCGCTGTGCCTTAATTGTCAATGTACCAGCGGCTCGTTCGCGGAGCATTTCCGAAGAAAAATCGCTAAAAGTAATAGGTCAAGAAATTGCGGTGGTGATCGATCGGTTAGAAAGATTATCGGGACAGACTTTATCGCCAACCCCTCACAGATCAACCCGCAAAATTAGTATTACGGAGCAAGATAACCTAGAAAACTCTATTGACCTGGCTCTCCAGGCTATTGCCCAAGAGCAGATCCAAAAAATAGTTTTGGCTCATACTGCCGAAGTGACTGCCCCAAATTTGTCAATTCCTAGTTCTTTAGCGAACCTGCGCGATCGACATCCTCACTGTTATACCTTTGCCACTAGTGATGGTCTGGGCAACTGTTTTTTGGGTGCCAGCCCCGAACGGCTAGTGACCGTGCAGGATGGTTTATTGATTGCTGATGCTTTAGCTGGTTCTGCGCCCCGTGGGCGATCGCCGCTGCTCGATCGGCAGTTGGGTGAAGAGCTGTTAGCTGATCCGAAAGAGCAACATGAACATCGCTTGGTGCGGAATTTCATCGCTGATTCCTTAGTAGATTTAGGTCTGCATCCTCAATGGTCAACCGCTCCTCGGCTGTTGCAATTGGCTAATATTCAGCATCTTTGGACTCCCATTCGCACGGTTTTGCCAATGGGAGTGTCGCCCTTGACGGTAGTAGGCGCTTTGCATCCTACTCCAGCGGTGGCTGGCTTGCCGCGCGATTTAGCCTGTGCCAAAATTCGGGAATATGAGCAGGTCGATCGATCACTGTATGCTTCGCCGCTGGGCTGGATCGATGTGGATGGTGACTGTGAGTTTGTGGTGGGTATTCGATCGGCTTTGGTGACCGGAGACCGGGTACGACTCTATGCCGGTGCCGGGATTGTAGCGGGTTCGCAGGTATCTAAAGAGGTCGCAGAGATTCAGCTTAAGTTACAGCCGCTGTATCAGTCTTTGAGTATCTAGCTGGTTTTGGGTGCTTGCTACCGAAAAGGATTGCCTATGCTTTTAATACAGGGTAAAGTCCAATTCTCGATGGTAAAATTGAGTAAAGTCCTGAATGAATCCAACAAATAATGAAGTTTTCCTTGATCTTAAGCATTTTGAGTATTCTTGGCACCATTGCCGGAATGACTGTTATTACTCAAGCTACGATTAGTCCAAAACCCACCAGCTTATCAGCCCACAAAAACTTGATAGCAGCAAGTTCTTTAGAACAATCGGTATATACCCAAATTAATCAATATCGTCAGGCGCAAAATTTGCCACCGTTAGCATTTGACCAGACGATCTCTGAGCAAGCTAGAGCGCATAGTGCAGCCATGGCCAACTCTGGCCGGATTAGCCACAGTGGTTTTGATGGACGGGCAGCAGCGATCGGACAAACAATTACCTATAGCAGCGTGGCCGAAAATGTGGCTTCTAATAAAGGCTACGAAAACCCTGATAACACGGCGGTTAAAGGTTGGATCAAGAGTCCTGGTCATCACCAAAATATGGTTGGTGAATTTGATTTGACAGGTATTGGGGTTGTCGAACAGGGTGGAACTTATTACTTCACTCAGATTTTTGTGCGTAAAAAATAATCAGTAGGTGCTTCGAGTAGCAATAATGTCACATTAGTTGACAAAAAAGAGCAAAAGCATAAAAATCTTGCTAGAGTATTGCGATGTTCATCGACACCGTAATACTCGCTAGAAATTATTTCAGATGCCCAACCGCAAAGCATTGCGCAAGCAACAACAAGCAGCTTCAGCCGATCAGCCAGCTAATATTGATCGGTTGCAAGAGCAGGTGCAAAAATTAATTCAAAAAAAGAGTTATCGTCAGGCGATCGAAAAAATTAAGCAGGTTAACAAAATGCACCCTGAGGCCAAAATCAGGCCATCAGAATCTGAAGTTTGGGCTTTGCAAGGACAGCAAGAATATCATTTGGGGCAACATCGCCAAGCCCAAGCCTCACTGCGTCAAGCTATAGAACTTGGTACGACAGAAGAATCTTACTATTGGCTGGCCAGAAGTTTGATGGTCAGCGATGACTCGGCGACCGCCCTAGAAACAATGGGCGGTGCTTTTGATAGTCAAATTCTGACCCAAGACTACGCCGGTTGCTACCTGAAACTATTACTGCTACAAGAAGATACCGCACAAGTTGCCGACTTGCTAAAGACTAAAACAAAAAGGTTTAGCTCGGCGCAAATTCATTGGGCTACGGGGCTATTATCTTTAAAAGCCGGAAAACTATCAGAGGCGCTTGAGCACTTTAAAAAAATGGGGAGCAATGCCACTCCTGGTGACTCTCCGGCAGCCTGGATTGTTTATGTTCAGCAACAGCTTGGTGATTGGTCTCAGGCTGAAGACAGCTTGAATTTACCAAAGCCAACAGAATCAAGTCGGCTAAGCTCGTTTTTACCGACCCATCCGGCTATTAGCCGGTTGTCTTTGGTACAAGCTGCTGCGCCCCAGGCATCACCGGCAGTGATCAAATTAATCGATCGACAAGAAGGCAAGCAGCGAATTCTCAGTGCCGCGATCAGATTTCTGCAGCTAATAGATCAGTCTAATCATCATGATGCTGCCCATATTTTACAAAAGCTGCCTCGTCCCTGCCTAGAATTTCCAGAGCTAGATAGCTTATATCGATCGGTGATGATTTTAGCTGCCGATGAGGCGATGGAAGATTTAGAGTTGGAATGTATTGTGTCCTTCTTAGAAGCAGTGGTGTATGAGCCACCTTTTGATGTTCAGCTTGTGCTCAAGCTGCGCTGTATGTATGAGGGTGAAGAATATCCGCTGCAACACTTTAAGCGATTGTACAGCTATTTTTTGGCCGAAGTAAAAAAATTGGCTCAAGACCAGCCCCAGAATTGGCCGGTTTCACATCTCAATTCTGCTTTGGCACAAATCCATTGCTGGCTCGCAGATGCTTGCATTTCGCGGGGTTCCACCCAGCATGGTTACAATGCCTTACAGACGGCGATCGATCTCTGTCCCAAATCGCCTGAAGTGGTTGGTCGGCAAGGATTAAAAGCTTATTTACAGGGTGATACAGCTAAAGCTATTGATCTGCTGACTAAATCTTTAGAAAATGGCTGTAAATCGCGAGAAGTTTACGATCGACTACTGCTAGAGTTAAAAAAACAAGATGGTCAAGATGCGGTTAAAGATATTCAGCGACGCTTTGGTCAGGCTTTTAGGGATGAAGAAGCCGAGGATTTAGACCAAGAAGCAATTCCAGAATGGATTGAGGCATTTATGCCTCAGAAATATCAAATTTTTGAGAGTTATATTGAAGAGCTTAACGAAGAAAATGCTGCTATTGCAGCCAGTCAAATTTTTGTAGCAGCAGTAGAAGGTGAACCCAATGCTGCTGGTAAAGTTGGTTTTAGGCAAGAATGGGCAGCTAAAAAATGGCAAGAACTACTACAAAAGCTTGCCGATCCAGAAAAGATTTTAGCTATTCAGGCTATTTTCTTGGCAATTCAGCTTTTTTCTAAGCGCCAAAAAGGCGTTGCCGCTTTACAAAACGATTATCTACAGCAATTATTTTCAATAGATCACCCAGAAACTCCATCTGTCCATTTAATGCTGTGGGCTGTTAAGGGCGATCGATTACCTGCCTTGCAGACCGCCTGCCGCAGTTATTTGAGGTTGTCACCCCTACCGGAACTAGCTTTAACGCAGCTCCAGTTTCGGGTACGGCGTTTTGCAACCAGCGAAAGTCTGCGATCGCTAATTGATGAATTTTTACGTCAAGATGCTCAAAACCCACAGCTTTTGTTAGCGAAAGCTACCACTTATGAAAGCGAAAGTAACAGCTATCATGAGCTGAAAGAACAGGGATTTGATCTGGCTCGTCGTTTGCAAGATACTGCCGCTCTCCAGGCGTATCGAGCAGAAGAGCGGTTTCAATCAGATCAGGTATCGACCATGCTATTTATGGGTGCCAGGAGTGGTGAAGATTTTGATCAAGCCAGTTTTGTGAAACAAATTGTGCGAAAAATGTTTGGTGATAATTTGCCGCCTGAGAAATTAGCTGAAGTTATGCCCAAGCTACTACAACTTCTGGAAGATAGCATGTACGAGGACGATGATGATTTTTATGAGGATGACGATTTTTCTATTCCTCAAATGCTTTTTGGTGGAAAGCGCCCGTCTCCAAATAACAAAAAAGGTCGCAGGTAAATTAATCTTTAGTGAATTTTCAGGAAGAATTAACCAATGTCAGAAAATCATACTTTGTTAGGGCTTTTGCCCGGTGCCACCCCTGCTGAAATCAAAGCAGCCTATCATGCCAAGCTAAAAGAGTTTCCGGCTCATAAACACCCCCAAGAATTTAAGGCTGTTCGATCGGCTTATGAGATACTTCAGAAAGAGTTGCAGCAAACCAATGAAGATTTCTTTGCGATTAGTCCATCTAAAGTTAAGCTAGATCGGCAGGCTTTGCAAGGTCTACGAAACAGAGTTGCGAGCAAACTTGAGGTGAGTTTAGCAGAGCTTATTCAGCTTACATTTTGAACTTACCCATTCTTGAGATTCAGCAGTTTTGAAATTTTATAGTTATCATGACCTCATCACCCCGAGAGCTTTCTTTTAATAACATTAAATTACAGAAAGATCAAGAGAAATTGATTCAAGATTTATTGGGTATTTTAGATGATTTAGACAATGCCTGTGAGCACTGGCAGCAAGCAGCACAAGACTATGCTAATCCGATTGATTCATTTTTGAATGAAGATAATGTACCCAACGAGCAGCAGCTTTTACTGAATTCACCATCACTGAATTTACCATCACTGTGGCAGCGACTTTGGTACTGGTTTGTGGGCAGTCCGTCGGTAGTTGAAGCTATTGTAGTGCCAAAGGCAGCTCCTGATCTAGAAGTAGTGGCCAGTGCCAGCGAAGGTGTCGAAATGATTCGGCGATCGCTGCTGGATGTGTTGCGCAGACAGCAGGTGGTGCCCTTAGATGTGCTGGGAAAAACCTTTGATCCGGCGCGGATGTACGCCATGGGTCGTCAAGAATGCGCTGATGCCGAAGAAAATACTGTAGTTCATGAAGTAGTCCGGGGCTATTTGTGGCAAAATCGAGTACTGCGCGAATCACAGGTGGTGGTGGCTGTTAAGCCGGTAGCTGCTAATGAAACATTAGAATAACTAGGAATTTATTGGAGAAAAAAGATTATGGCAAAAGCAGTAGGGATTGATTTAGGCACCACTAATTCGGTAGTGGCAGCAATTAGTGATGGTCAGCCTTGGGTAATTCCTGATGAAAATGGTGAAGCTATTTTGCCTTCTTGTGTGGGCTTGGGGGCTGATGGCAAATTATTGGTGGGGCAAGAGGGCATTCGGCAATATGCGGCAGCGCCAGAACGCACGGTTAAATCAATCAAGCGCCAGATGGGCACCAATCATAAAACTAGCTTGGGCGATCGAGAGTATTTGCCCCAAGAGATATCGGCGATTATTTTGCGTTCTTTAAAGCAGCGTGCCGAAAAAGCTTTGGGCGAAGAAGTCACTCAAGCGGTGATTACGGTACCTGCTTTGTTTACCGATGCCCAACGGCAGGCCACCAAAGAAGCTGGCGAAATTGCTGGGTTTGAAGTTTTGCAAGTAATCAACGAACCCACTGCCGCTGCCTTGACCTACGATTTTCGCAATGAAGAAACCGAAAGAGTTTTAGTTTACGACCTAGGGGGCGGCACCTTTGATGTTTCGATCGTGGAAATTACTGGTGATGTGACCGAGGTATTGGCAAGTCACGGTAACAATCGCCTGGGTGGCGATGACTTCGATCGACGTTTGCAGCTACATTTGATCGAGCTATTTTATCAAAAGCATCAGGTTGCTGTGCCCGAAGATGCTGCTATCCAGGCGCGACTATTACGGGCGGCAGAGCAAGTCAAAATCGATCTCAGTCAACATGCCTTTACTGCTGTACGTGAGCCTTTTTTGGTCAGCCAAAAGAAAAAAGCCCTGCACTTAGAAGCCGATCTGTCGCGGGAGACACTAGAAACTTTACTGAAGCCGCTGTTGATGGAAACCCTATCGGCGATCGATCGGGCGTTAGCAGATGCCTCAATGCAGGCCAAAGATCTTGATCGGGTGATTTTAGTGGGGGGATCGACTCGGATTCCTTTAGTTCAAAGCTTGGTCTCAGAACATTTGGGTCAGGCACCAGTAGCTGGTATCGAACCAGATTTATGTGTGGCATTAGGAGCTGCTATTCAGGCTGGGGTGTTGTCTGGTGAATCGATCGATGCCATCTTAGTCGATGTTATTCCTCATTCATTGGGTATTTCGGCTGTTTCTGATACAGTTTATGGTCTGCGTCCAGGGATGTTTAGCGTAATTATTCCCCGCAATAGTGTAATTCCAATTTCTCGTTCTGAAGCTTATTCCACCACCTTTGATGATCAAGATATGGTAGAAGTCAATATCTACCAAGGGGAGAATGCGATTGCTAAAGAAAATGTGCCTTTGGGCTCTTTTTTAATTGAAAACTTGCCGCTGCGACCGGCAGGTGATTTGAAAATTGAAGTGCATTTCGATTTTGATCATAGTGGTATTTTGGCGGTGACAGCCACTGAGCAAGGTCACGGACAGCAAAGTAGTCTCATTGTCGAGAATGCGGCCACCAGTCGTTTGTCAAGCCAAGATTTGAAGCAATCCCGAGCCGATATCGATTCTTTATTTGAGGTGGAATTAGATGAGGATACTGGGCTGGATGCCGAGGAAGATATCGAAGATGATTAAATTCCTGATTGCCTCTTTACTAGCTCATCCAAAAAATGGATGGTAGCACTTTCAATCTGTCTATCTTTAATTGACTTGATAAACTTGTCAAACGGGTTTAAATCAACTATGTAGTTTTGAACCCTGATACCTAGAGGTTCTAAATGCTTACCTTCTAATTCTTGATGTAATAAAGGAACAGGCTTTTTCTGAAGTTCTTTGATTAACCACAATACATCGCTCTCTGCCTGAATTTTTAATGATTTATGGGCATCAGTTTTACTGCCTGCTAAGGTATCTTTATCGAAAGAAATTAGTGCTGTGAGATTAAACAAGTTACTCCGCTCAATTAAGCACTGGGTTTCTTTTCTGGTAGGTTTTACTCCTAACCCAAGTAGATCGAGAATCTGGGCAATAAACTTCACTGGGATTGCACTTTCCGTGTCGCTAATATCTGGTGCAATTAGTAGAGATGGTTGGTCAAAAATTGAAGGACTGTCTGAATTAGCTGTAAGATTTATAGTTAGTTGATTGTCAAATTTTTTTACGCAATAATTAACTGTGTCTTGCCATTTTTGGCTACTAAGAAATTCTAGGAGAGAAATATATTTACATCCCAAGCTATGGCCTAGCCAAAAGTATTTTTTTCTCTGTTGATATATACTACTTTGATATCCTCTGCTTTTGGCAACTTCGGTGATCTCATGGCGCAATACTTCATGCTCTTTAAGCAGCTCGATCGCAATCGACCAGTGACGAAAACTAAAACGAAAAGGCAGTGCAATTATTGTGTAACCTTCTTCAAATAACGTTTGCAGAAAATATCGATAAAAAATCGTTGGGAAAGTCCCAAAAAAAGCACCTCCAATAAATTGGATAACGCCTTTAGGATCGGGATGTATTGCTACCCAGCTAAATGAAAGTGGACAAAACCTAAAAGTAGGATTCATGTTACTTCTCTTTGATTACATTTTTATTTGATAAGATTATGATGTTTGTGTAAGCAAAAGGATTAATTTTAAATAAAAAGGGTGAGACACTCACCCTGATTTTATATTAACTTAAACATTGGATAGATTAAATATTCCACCATTGCTTACAGGTAAAGCATAAGCAATTTGATCTAGACCAACATCTGCGGTTGTTGCACCATTTAAATCTTTAAAGAAAGTACCACGATGTTCAGGTGTGACCATTAATGTTGCATCGTTTGAACCAGATAAAGAAGATACGAAAATTTCCACGTATCCCCGGGCTTCAAAATTTGCGTCTGATAGTAATTGAGCATTAAGGATATTGGGTTGAAGAATAAATAATCCAGTCCCATTTTCAGGCAGGGTAAATGTTACGCGCGCCTTATTATTTTGAGGTACCAATTCTGGAACTAATCTTGATCCAGGATTAAAAGCTGAAATGATATTTACTCCAGAAATATCGAGAGCTTCGACAAAATCTTGAAAGTTAGTAGGTTTTTCGTTAGACACCGCCGGATCGTTTGGAAATTTAACAGTAAAAACTAGCGAAATCGTTACAGGAAAGAAATTTACATTTGCAATGGTCAAAAAATAGCCTTGAATGATAGTACGGCTAAGCTTGGTAATTCCTGCTGGAACTGTTGCCGGCGGTGGTGGTAATTTTTTGGGGAACTGAGATTTGACAAGAACTTCAAAGGTTGAAACTAACATTTTTTTCTCGAATGACTTACAAATCTAATATAATACTACGCGTGACAAAACTGTGGTATGCCGTGATACATTTTCCTAGGATTAGTAAATATACTTATCTATTAAATTAATTTTAGTGAAATTAGCGGTATCGAGAATCTTGGTGTTTTTAAATTTAATCAGTCATGTCGTGATACCGGTCACAATGAATACGACCAGCTAAGAAAGTTTGAATTCTGTTGCCTGTCATAATTTGCAGATGTCCTAAGTCATTTATTCCTGCGCCAGTACCATGAATAGTTTGTTGGGAAAGTTCTATGCTGATTGATCGATTCAAAAGAGCATCTCGTTGTCGGAGGGCAGGCAATAGTGGTTTAAGCCCCTGATATCGTAAGATTCCGGCAGTTTCTAATAAATAATGACGGAGTCTTTCTAGCAAGGCTAATTCTGTAATTACTGGAGCATGGATTTGATGGAGGCTGATGGGGTTGCCAGTTATTCGATCGCCTAGACCCGCTGTGGCAAAATCTACTCGCAGGTTACAGCCAATACCCACAATTAGGCGATCTTTGCTGACTTCGCACAAAATGCCTGCGAGCTTGCGCTGGTCGTACCAAATATCGTTGGGCCACTTGAGCTGGAGGCAATTTGTACAGGCCGCTAGGTCTTCGATCGCGTAAATTACAGCCAGACCCACTGCTAAACTGAGGCCGCTTTGCTTACTCGGAACTAGGCCATCTAATATAAAACTGGCGGTCAAAACTCCTGGTGGTGAATGCCACACTCGATCGAACTGGCCGCGGCCAGCGGTTTGGTGAGGAGTAAAAACCACATCGCCGTGTTGGAGTTGATCTAGGTGTTCGATCGACCAGCTATTGGTGCTAGGCGTTTGATCTAGCCAATGAAGCCAAGTAGGAAAAGACATGCACAAAAATTTGTAGACGATTCAGCATCATAGTTGGGTGATTGAGCTATGGCAATGCCAGCGGTAATTGATTTTTTGGAATGCTTGATCGGTTAGGATGCTGGATGGAACCATCTCTGTTTTTGCAAACTCATGAAGATCGCTAAAATCCTACCTGTTTTCGCTGCATTCGCCCTGCAATTGACTAGTATTACCCCTGTTTGGGCGGCATCTCCTCGTCTTAGTAAAGGCCAAAAGGGCATGGTGGCGGCGGCTCATCCGGTGGCGACCCAAGTAGGCTTAAATATTCTTAAGCGTGGTGGCAATGCGGTAGATGCGGCAGTGGCTACCACTTTGGCCATCTCTGTTGTAGAACCGTTTTCGGCAGGGATTGGGGGCGGGGGATTTTTGTTGGTGAAAACCAAAGATGGAATGCAGGCATTAGACTTTCGGGAGCGTGCGCCGCAGGCCGCTAGTCGCGATATGTATTTAGATGCCAATGGCAAAGTCAAGTCCAAAGCTAGCTTAGAAGGCCATTTGTCGGCGGGGATTCCGGGGACTATCGCTGGCTTAGCCGAGGTTCATCGTAAATATGGCAAGTTGCCTTGGGCAGAATTAGTAAAACCATCGATCGAGATAGCTAATAATGGTTTTACGGTTACTGAGGTCTTGTCCAAGCAATTGTGGGGTAAAAAAGACCTATTGCAAAAAAATCCGGCTGCTCGGGAAATTTTTCTGCCCGATGGCCAAGTGCTGCGGGCTGGGGATAAGCTGCGGCAAGTAGATTTAGCTAAAACTTTGCGGTCAGTTGCCCGTAATCCTCAGAACTTTTATCGCGGTGAAATTGCTCGGGCGATCGAGTCTGACATGGGGCGCAATGGCGGCCTGATTACTCAAAAAGACTTACAAAACTATCGCCCAATCTGGCGCGATCCGCTCTGTGGTAAGTTTCGCCAATATCAAGTTTGCTCCATGCCACCACCATCTTCAGGTGGGGTTCATTTACTCCAAATCTTAAATATTCTGGGCGATACTGATTTGGTTGAGATGGGGTGGCATAGCTCCGCTACTTTGCACTTATTGGCCGAATCAATGCGCACTGCCTACGCCGATCGATCTTTTTACTTAGGTGATCCAGCTTTTGTCAAAGTCCCGGTGACGGCCTTAACTAGTCCAGCCTATGGTGCATTGCGCCGCCAAGAGATTTCTTTGACTGCTGCGCGGTCTTCTAAACAAGTACAGCCTGCTGCTTGGGAGACTTTACGGCGTTTTCAGCCCGGTGCTGCCGTGGAAAACCCAATTCAGAAAATTCCTGCTTTGCCAAATGTCAAAGAATCTCAAGATACTAGTCATTTAACGGTGGTCGATCGCAATCGGCAAGTAGTAACTTTAACTTTTACAGTTAACTATAATTTTGGCTCAGGTGTAGTGGTGCCTAAAACCGGGATTTTGCTGAATGACGAAATGGATGATTTTGCGGTGGCTCCGGGGGTACCTAATGCTTTTGGCTTAGTTGGGGGTGAAGCGAATGCGGTGGCTCCGGGTAAAACTCCGCTATCGAGTATGAGTCCAACGATCGTGACCGAAAATGGTAAATTGCGCTTAGCGGTAGGAGCGCCTGGAGGCAGCACGATTATCACTACGGTATTGCAAATTACGCTGAATAATTTGATCTACAAAATGAACGTGGCCGAAGCAGTAGCCGCTGGCCGAATTCATCACCAGTGGGCACCCGATAAGCTATTAATAGATCCTTCGGGCTTTGACCCAGCGACTTTGGCCGATTTACGCCAACGTGGTCACATTATTGAGCAGCGAGACTACTGGGGCAATGCTAACGCGATCGAACAATTGGCCGACGGCACTTTGCAAGGAGCCGCTGACCCCCGTAAAGAAGGCACTGCTGCGGGTTTTTAGGAAATCTTAAAAGTTTGCGTAGTTTTGCCCTGATCGACTTCTCTTACCTTAGATTGGAACAGAGGTTTTAGGATTACCACTTTAGGTTTAATCCGGCCAAATATTATTTATGGTTGCAGGACTGTTTACCATTCAGGCGGTGGAGCGATTACAGCAGCTTTGGCAGCAAATGGCTGCCACAGTTGGCGGCCAAATTTTGCTGTCTGGGCATGAGTTGTCTTTACCCAAAGAGACTAAGTTTGGCTGGCCAGCCGCCGATTATCCTGAAAATGAATCTCAAAGTCGAGCGATTTTTTCTGGGAGCTTGGCTTACGATGATTTTTTGCTGTTGGTCAGCACTGAGTTTTCGGTATGTTTGGGAATCCAGGAAGTGGGCGAAAAATATCGGCTGAATTTGACCTTTCAGCCCAGTGTCATTAAGCAATTTTTGGCAGGCTTGGCGCATACCTTGTCGATCGATCATCCTTGGAACTGTCATATTTCGGATTGGCAGTCGAAGCTTCAGACTAATAGTGATTACTGGCAGAGTCATTTTACGCTACAGCTAATTCAGGTGATGTCCAGTTTAGATGCTACGGTAGTGTGTGATCCATTACAGGTTGCTCTAACTCAGCAGGTTAGTGAGGAGAAATTACTCTATGAAGTAGTTACCCAAATTCGCCAAACTTTAGATTTGGGCGAGATTTTAAAAAACTCGATCGATAAGGTACAGAGCTATTTGCAAGTTGATCGGCTGGTGATTTATCAGTTTGATATCAAAAATAGTAATGCTGAGGGCATTTTAGAGCGCTCTGGGAGCGTAGCCTACGAGGCACGGTTAACCGATGATATTCCCTCGGCTTTACAGTTTCGGGAGGCTCCGGGCTGTTTTTCGGATATGGAGCATTGGGATAAATACGAGAGTGGTCATATCCAAATTATTGCAGATGTCAGAGAAACTTATCGTCACCATCTTTGCTTTTTGGAACAGATGAATCGGTTAAAAACTCGTTCTAAGCTGGTGGTGCCGATCGTGGTGCGGGGCAAGTTGTGGGGGCTGTTGATCGCCAATGATTGTCACCGTCCATACCAATGGCAAGAATGGCAGCAAAATTTGCTGCAAAAAGTGGCAGAACACTTAGAAATTGCTATCTATCAAGCCGGAATTTATGCTCAGCTTCAGCAGCAAAAGTATACTTTAGAGCAACAGGTCAATCGCCAAGTGCGGGATCTGCGCGATGCTTTAGTGGCTTCTCAAATGGCCAGTGAGGCTAAGACGGAATTTCTGGCAGTGTTGAGTCATGAGTTACGCACACCTCTGACCAGTATTTTGGGGCTATCGTATACGTTGTTAAACTTGTTAAACACTAATTTAGATACCCGTCAGAAAAGCTATTTGCAAACAATTAAACATAGCGGCGACCATTTGCTAGAGCTAATTGACGATATGTTGGAAGTCTCTAAGTTAGAGGCTGGTAGAGCAGTGCTAAAGGTGAGTGAATTTTCGGTATTGAAGGCGCTGCAACAGTCTGTGCAAATTTTGCAGCCTCGGGCAGATCAGCGTAAGCTAACTTTGCAGCTTCAGATTATGGAAGGGGAAGAAGATATTAGTCAAGATCCCAGTCAAGATATTCGTTTCCGGGGTGATTTAAAGCGAGTTAAGCAGGTTTTGATCAATTTGTTAACTAATGCCATCAAGTTTACCGAAGAATCTGGTGAGGTGATTTTGCGGGCTTGGCGAGAGTTTGACTACTTGGTGTTGCAGGTAGAAGATAACGGCATTGGGATCGAACAAGACCGGATTCCACTGATTTTTCAAAAATTTCAGCAGCTCGATTCTACCCTCGATCGAGAGTATGAAGGCATGGGGTTGGGTTTGGCGCTCACGAAGCAAATTGTGGAGCTACATGGAGGCTGGGTAGAGGTGGAATCAGAGCCAGGTGATGGTTCTACCTTTACTGTTTGGCTGGCAGCACAAAATTTGAAACCAGCAAAAAATAAGATTCAAGAACTGGCCAAAGAGATCAAAGCCAAAGATAATCAAGAGAAGCAGCCAAATAAAACAATCGTGGTAGTAGAAAATGATCAAGCTGCTAGCAGTTTGATTTCAGATTTGTTGACTGCTTCCAGTTATCAGGTAGTTTCAATTACCGAAACTTCGGTTGCCCATAAACAAATTGAGCTATGGCAACCAGATTTAGTAATTATTGATCAACAAATTGGCGAAGAGCATACCAATCAAATTTTGCGCTATTTGCACAATTTACGCAAAAGCCAACACATTAAATATTTGTTGATTGCTACTTCTGCTCCGTTAAATAGTAAAGAACAAGTGATGGAGGTCGAACGGCTATTGTGGGATCGGGTGCAGCCCGAGCCATTGCTAGAAAAGATTTCTGGGCTATTGAAAGTTTAAAGATATCTGTGAATGCTAAATTTTTTGATATTCCTTTTCATTCACTAGTTTATAGGAGTACGGAAAAGCCCGATCGAAGGCTTCATCTAATTCCAGCAAACTCTGCGGATCGATTTCTTTCCAGCCTGATCGATCATGCCAATAGATCACACAAATCACTAGCTCTGGCTGCTCAGCGCTGATCCAAACCTCTTTGCGGTCGAAGGCTGGATACTTTGCTAGTCCGGCATTCCAAATTTTTTTGTCAGCTTCGATAAAAGCCATTTGCCGCTCAGGAGCAATCAAAAATTCTAAAATTTCAACAAAACTGCTAGGCTGATTCATATATTAAACAAAGCTTAATTCTACCAATGCAGTTTGCCCAACGTCTCCTTCCGCTTCAGTCCAATGTCTTTGCTGATATGGATACCGCTAAAGCCAAAGCGCGGGCATCTGGACAATCAATCATTGACCTTTCCCTGGGTTCTTCTGATTTACCCACGGCTCCCCATATTATTCAAGCGATCACCGATGCTTTACAAGATCCTAGCACCCACGGTTATTTGCTGTTTAATGGCACCAAAGATTTTCGGGTAGCTGTAGCTCAGTGGTACGAGGCTAAGTATGGAGTGCCGATCGATCCACTCACTGAAGTTTTGCCGCTAATTGGTTCCCAAGAAGGTACGGCTCATTTATCTTTGGCAATTTTGGAGCCGGGGGACTATGCGCTGCTTTTGGATCCGGGCTATCCTTCTCACGCTGGGGGCGTGCATTTAGCTGGTGGCCAGATTCACCCGATGCGGATTTCGATCAAGAATAACTTTTTGCCGGTATTTGCCGATATTCCGGCGGCAGTGTTGGCCAAGGCCAAGATGATGGTGTTGAGTTATCCCCACAATCCGACGGCGGCAACGGCTCCTTTGAGCTTTTTTCAGCAGGCGGTGGAGTTTTGTAATCAGCACAATTTGGTGTTGGTTCATGATTTCCCTTATGGGGATTTGGTGTTCGATGGCCAGCAGATTCCTTCGGTGTTACAGGCAGATGTGGAAAAGACTTGTTCGATCGAGTTTTTTACGATGTCTAAGTCTTACAACATGGGCGGTTTTCGGATTGGTTACGCAGTGGGCAATAAGGAGTTAATTGCGGCTCTGCGCCAGGTAAAGGCGGCAGTAGATTTCAATCAATATGTGGGAATTCTGCATGGGGCGGTGGTAGCACTGACTGGCGATCAGACTACGGTAGATAAGACCGTGGCGACTTTTCAGGAGCGGCGGGATGTGTTTGTGCAGGCGCTAGCAGAGATGGGTTGGCAGGTGTCGGTGCCTACGGCGACGATGTATATTTGGGCAAAGCTGCCGGAGAAATGGAGAAATGATTCGATCGGGTTTTGTAAGTCTTTGGTGGCGGCGACTGGGGTGGCAGCGTCACCAGGGGTAGGTTTTGGAGCGGCAGGGGAAGGCTATGTGCGCTTTGCTTTGGTGCATCCACCAGAGGTGTTAAGAGTGGCGGTTGACCGGATTGATAAATTTCTGCTGTCTTAGACTGTGATTTAGGTGATTTTGTGATTGGGCTACTGTCGCTAAAGATGAATTTGGTAGCCCATTTGGCGGATAGTTTGAATGATATCGGGGTCTTTCAGCTTTTTGCGAAGTGCCAGAATATGAGTATCTACAGTACGACTGCCGCCCATGTGTTCATCCCAAGCCCGACGCAGTAATTCCGCCCGATCAATCGGCTCATCAGGTGATTGCAACAGCACGTACAACAGACTAAATTCTTGGGGCGTAAGGTCGATAGCTTCGCCTGCACTTCCGGTGATCGAATCCTGAGCAAAAAAGACCCTGCGCCGCACCATATCAATCCTCAAATCTCCCCGCACAATTTCGGAGGGCAGACGGCGGGAGCTGGAGCGTCGTAAAATAGCCGCGACCCGAGCCAGAAACTCTTTCATGCCAAAGGGCTTCTTTAGATAGTCATCAGCCACCGCCAAAGATGCCGAAATATCGGATTCCTCTAAACGTGTAGAAATCATTAAAATCAGAGCATCAGTATGAATTTGAATCCATTCACAGAGTTCTAAACCAATGCCATCAGACAAGTCATAATCAACCACCACCATCTCTGGTTGGAACTCCGTCAAGTGTGCCTTGGCTGCCACCATACTGGCCGTGTGCTGTACCCGATAGCCCTGTTGCTGCAACTGCGCCACCAAGACCGATCGGAGGTTTTGGTTGCCAACTACTACAGCGATTGCGGACATATTCGGTCTCCTGCCAAAACGGCTTGGTGTCCGCTGCACGATATCTAATGATCGCGCGGGGTGAAAGGATCTAAAAAAAATGTTAAGAAAAACGATATGGCAGTAATTTTTTTCTTAAGATAAAATTATGTATTTACAGGAAAAGACTGGATTTCCGATCCTTTAGCTTGTTAAATATAATATATCCTGGTGGTGCTCTGGAGGATTGAGAACATGCTGCAACAAACCGAGACTATTCGCCATTATCAAAAAATTACCGATGCAGCAGTAGAGATGTGGCATCGCGGTTATCGTTTCGAAGATCTGCGAATGTATCTAGATGGATATTTGGCGGCGCTGCGAATGACCAACTCCATTGAAGCATACCAAATTAGCCGTTTAGAGGAAGACGTAACTCGCTACATCTACGACACTTCTAATTTTTTGGAGCCACAGCTTCAGCCCGAAACTGAGCCAGACTACCGATCGAGATATTAAAAATTCATTTCAAAAAAAAGCCGGTCTACTTTATTAAACTGTAGACCGGCTTTTTTTGGTTGATTTGCCTAGGAAGCTAAGGCTACTTCCACTTTTTGCTGAAGTTCGCCGTTTTTGTACAGCTCTGTCATCACATCCGAGCCGCCGATAAATTCGCCGTTGATGTAAACCTGTGGAATAGTTGGCCAGCTAGAATATTCTTTAATGCCTTGGCGAATTTCTTGGTCAGCCAAAACATCAGAGGTTTCGTAGGGCACACCTAAGATATTTAAAATTTGCACAACTTGGTTAGAAAAACCGCACTGAGGCATCAGACGATTGCCCTTCATGAAAACCATGATCTTGTTTTGAGTGACCATGTCTTTAATCTGTTGCTGAGTTTCAGGATTCATAATTGTTTGGTGTATTGAGTTAATTGGATGAATTGAAGAATATCTATGCAGACTGAGCCGCTTGCTCTGGAGTCATAGTTTCTAGTGCCAAAGCATGGATCTCTCCGCTGGCCAAAGCTGTGTTGACTGCTTTGTAAACTAACTGATGCTGCTGGACAAGGCTCTTACCGGCAAACTGCTCAGAAACCACCACTGCCCGATAGTGATCGCCACCACCGGTGAGATCGGTTACTTGCACTTTGGCATCGGCGATACCGGCGGTGATCATGGCTTCAACTGTAGCTGGAGTAATCATAAGTTTTTTTGCTTGCTCTGGTTTTAGATTTTAACTGATCACCGTAGGTGTAAGCACAGCTTATCGAATTCGTTTGACGGTTGTAAAACATTAAGACTGCCAAACTTTATCCAGAATTTCCGCTGGCGAAATATCCGCGATTTTGCCGGTGCGGGACTTAATTGCTACCGTTTTACCATTTGGCAATACTACTGTGTTTGGATCGGTCGGTCCAAACAGGGCAAAAGTATAAGTTCCCGCCGCAGTAGCTAGGTGCATTGGTCCACTGTTGGTACAAATCATTAGGCTGGCAGCAGCAATCAGGGCGGTGAGTTTACCAATATCAGTGGGTTTAATCACCGTCACTTGCGGGCAAGCCTGCATGACTTGCTCAATTAATGCTCGATCGTCTGGCCCTTCAATAAATATTACTGGCTTATCTTGGCGTTTTTGTAAGCCATCGACCACTCGTTGCCATTGGTTTGCCGGGTAAATTTTATCCATGCCCAATTTCTGCGAAAGCTTACTGGCTCCACCATGGATCAAAATATAGTCCGAGATCCCCAGATCCTTAAGCTGCTGCTCTACCCAGGCAATATCGGCTTTAGGTACATTGATGCTCAGTGGGGGACAAGGCCGATCGATGCCTAATCCTTTCACTAAATCGTGATACATGTGCGCTGCATACTGATTTTGGTCTAGAGGCACCGGGTTAGAGAGGAATATTTTGCCGCCGCCTACTCCGTAGCCAATACGCTTAGGAATGCCTGTGAGCCATAGAAAAAAGCCCACCCCAAATCGCTGACCCAAAGAAAGCACGGCATCGTATTCTTTATCGCGAATAATGCCTAGCAAGTTACCCCAGTCAGCAGGACCGTTGGCATCTTTGAAATCGAAGGGAATAACTTGGGGAAAGCTTTTACAGACTTGGTAAGCCGCCGTCGATCTAGGCTCTACCACCACGTCAATCTGTGCGTTGGGATAGGTGGACTTTAGATCTTCGATCGTCGGGAAGAACAAGATCTGGTCGCCGATGCCGCCGGGGACAAACGCTAGGATCCGCATAGGTAGTTCGTTGCTCAGTTCACTGCGCAATCATTCTAACACCTTGAGCCGTACCAGCCGAACTCAGTTATGGAGAGTCTCCGAAATTTAATGTCTACTTTTACAAGCGCAAGTTGCCGGTACCTTGAAACAAAAACCAAGAGAGAAAAAAGTTTGAGACAAATATTGCTAACAGCGAAGTTACCACCGCAGCGGTGGTTGATTCGCCAACCCCTTTGGCTCCTCCTTTGGTAGTTAGACCCCAATTACAGCCAATAATGGCAATCAAGCCCCCAAAAACCACGCCTTTGATGCTGGCACAGATCAAATCCCAGTCGCTCAAGGATTTTTGGACAGATTCGATAAATTCTTTGCTAGATAAGCCATAAATAACTGTGGCAACTAACCAACCACCGCACATCCCAGTAACGATCGCCATCAAAGTCAAAATCGGCACCATGGTACAGCAGGCGATCGTGCGAGGAATAACTAAATAATCTACCGGATCGGTACGCAGCACATATAGAGCATCGATTTGTTCACTCACTTTCATGGTACCAATTTCAGCGGTAAAAGCCGCGCCCACCCGACCGGCTACCACTACCGCTGTCAACACTGGGGCAAATTCTCGTGACAAAGCCAGCAACAGTACTGATCCTACCGCAGAGCCAGCTCCGATGCTAATAAATTCTCTGGCTACTTGGATGGTGAACACCATCCCTACAGTTACCGAGATGAGTTGGGTAATTAAAATCGATCCGGGGCCAACCATCCGCATCTGTTCCAAGGTGTTGTTGTAATGGAATCGGAACTTTAAGATGTGAATTAAAACTTGACCACCGAGTAAAATCGCGGCAAACAGTCGGCGCAGCCATCTCATAGGGGTTTGATCAAGATACTAGCAGCCTATCTTAACACTCTAGTAGCTCTATGATTGATGCAGCTATTTACACAACGGTATGCCAAAGTAACCAGCCATTGATGCCTACGATGACTGCCGCAATCGACCAAGCGGCAGCCTTCAACCAGCCCGGACTAACAAATTCACCCATAATTTGGCGATCGCTGGTAAACATCACTAAAGGAATCACCGCAAAAGGCAGTTGTAGGCTCAAGACTACCTGGCTAAATATAATCATGCTAGTAACCTGCTGTTCACCGCAGTAACCAATGACTATCAAGGCTGGAATCACTGCCAGCATTCTGGTCATTAACCGTCGCATCCAAGGCTTGAGTTTAATTTGTAAAAATCCTTCCATCACAATTTGGCCAGCCAAAGTAGCCGTAAGGGTGGAGCTTTGACCAGCAGCTAACAGCGCCAAGGCAAATAGGGTGCTGGCCATGCTTACGCCTAAGACTGGGGAGAGCAGTTGATATGCTGTTTCGATCGAACCCACCTGCTGATGCCCGTTGGCGTGAAAAGCTGCCGCTGCCACAATTAAAATCGCTGAGTTAATGCCCAGAGCGAAGAACAAGGCAATCACTGTATCTATCACGCCATACTTGATTGCCTCTGCCCGTTGAGCAGTATCTTTCGCCCAAGAGCGAGTCTGGACGATCGAAGAATGCAGGTACAAGTTGTGAGGCATCACAGTTGCCCCCAAGATGCCCACCGCCACGTATAGCATCTCTGGCTTAGCCAGGATTTCCAAAGTCGGCACATAGCCCTGCATCACGGCTGTCAGGTTGGGGCGAGCGAAGCAGAGTTGGGCAATGAAGCAAAGGCCGATCGTGCTAATTAGGGTAATCATTAGGGCTTCCATTTTGCGGAAGCCTTTGTTCATGAGAGACATCAACAGCAATACATCCAAGGCGGTCAGGCAGATTCCCCACACTAGAGGAATATGAAAAAGTAATTGGAGAGCGATCGCACTGCCTAATAATTCGGCTAAGTCACAAGCGACGATCGCTATTTCGCACAGCGCCCAGAGGGCAAAGTTAACTTTTTTACCGAAACGCTCGCGACACATTTGTGCCAAATCCATATCAGTGGCTACGCCTAGCCGTACACAAAGGCTTTGCAGGACGATCGCCATTAGATTAGATAAAAAGATGACCGAGAGCAGCCGATAGCCAAACTGGGAACCACCAGCAATATCAGTTGCCCAGTTGCCCGGATCCATATAGCCTACTGATACCAAGTAGCCGGGGCCAGCATAGGCCAAAAACTTCCGCCACCATTTACCGGTGGGGACAGGAATGCTGCGATGAACTTCGGGCAGGCTGGGGTAGTGAGGGCTGAGGGACATGAAAGCTTCTCATAATCTTTTCATATTCATCAAACTTAGCATTTATTTACGATAAAGTTCAAGGTGGTTGAAATGTTTTTGGGTGGTTCGTAAACAAGAAGGAGCGCATTCCTGACCTTTTTGTTCGCCATCCAAAAAAACCAGTGGGCGTATGCAATACGCCCACTGGTTTCCAAATATCAACAAATCATCAAGCTCTGAAAATTATTAAATTCCATCAGATAACCGGAAAGTCCGTGGCTGCTAAAACGGGCTTGCTAGCAAGATTGGCAAAATTCACGATCGGCGCATCGCCAGCATCGTTGTAAAACAGGTTGCCATCGGTTTGGTTATAGATAATCTGGGCAGTGCTATTCCGTGCAGCTTGATTGCTGTTGACGATCGCCAAGCTCCAGTTTTTATTAGCTAACTCCGTGAAAATATTTGTGCGCAGCTCAATTTTGTCCACGCCCGCATCAAAGTCAGTGATGGTATCGCGTCCTAGGGTGCGAGGGTCAAAGTTTTCATAAACAAAAATATCTCGGCCAGTACCACCGGTCAAAAGATCATTACCCCGATCGCCACAAAGTCGATCGTCTCCGGCATCCCCAGACAAGGTATCGTTATCGTCGTTGCCCCACAGCATATCGTTGCCGTTGCCACCGTTGATGGAGTCATTGCCCCATTCGCCATAGATCATATCCCAGTCATTCCCGGCTTCGATGCGATCATTGCCGCGACCGCCCACTAGGTAATCGTCGCCAGCTTGACCTCTAATTGTGTCATCACCATCAGCACCAAATAGTCGATCGATCGCACTAGTCCCTTCTAGCAAGTCATTGTTGGCGGTGCCTGCTGTAGAACTGGGGGCAGGTGGGGCTGCGGCTACTGCGGGTGATGCCACCACAGGGCTAGTAGCTGCTGCACTTTGGGCTTTTTGTGTCAGCAAAAGCTGATTATTCAGAGGGTCGATGGTAAGGGTGGTGCGATCGAGTGGGTTAACTTGGGGAGTGTAGCCTGCCAAGTTTGCGCGCTGCCAAAAGCTATCAATCCGGGCTTTATTGCTGCCTTGATAGCCAGAGCCATCATTGATGTAGTCGATTACTAAAACTGGTTTACCAGCGGCAACCACTTTGTTGAGGTTAGTAGTACGCTCGGCAATGCCCACCGGATCTTGGGCTTGAACACCATTGTAATAAAGGCTTTCTACCCCTACCCCACTGATTTGCTGTAGAAACTTGCCAGTGGTGTCGTAGGGCAGTAGCGCCTCGGCATTTTGGGGAATCACCTGAAAATTAGGCTTGCCTTTACCTACTCGGGCATGTTCAACAATTTTTTCGACCCAATCAATCATTCTTTTGGCAGCATCGGCTCGATCGAGCACCAATCCCTCACCATTCTTGGGGTTACTCCAATAATCGAAAGCATCTACAATATCTAAATAAGCGCCGTCAAAACCACTATCAATAATTTTATCTAGGTATTCCAGGGTAATTTTTTGCCAATCTGGATCCCAATATTTCACCTTGGAGCTACCTGGCCAATCGGGATTTTCTTTGCCTTGCCAACCTGGTGGATTGGTTTTCCAACCAGGCTGAAAGTAGTAACGCCAATTAGATGACTCACCGATGCTCAGATAAGAAATTGCCTGCTGACCATTGTTATGCAGAGCATCAATTTCGCTGCTACTGTAACGCCTAGCTTCTGAGCCATCATGAGAATAATCAAGAACCAGCAGTTTTGCGGGGTTCTGTAAGAGCTGATTGAGTTCGTTTTTGGTGATGCTAAAAGACCACCCCGAGCCATAGTTAGGAGCTATACCGCTGGGAATCGAGTTATTGGACATAAGATAATTCGTAGATGGGCTATTGATTTTGTTCAGTTGATTAAGTTAATTGATCACTGAATGAACCGTTGGTAGATAACCCTGAATTGATCTTAAAATTGTACAGATGCTTAATTGGGAGAAATATTAACACATAGTATTAATGATTAGTAATATTATGGTCACAATATTTTGAGTCTTTGGAAAATTAATGAGTAACAAAACCCTTGGACTTGACGATCGGCTGTCCAGTTATCTTCGATCGGTAGGAGTGAGAGAGCCAGCGGTTTTACAGCAGCTTAGATCTCACAATGCCGAGTATCCTCAAGGCCATATGCAAATCTGTCCCGAACAGGGACAGTTCATGGCGATGTTAGTGAAATTAATAGCGGCTAAACAGATTTTAGAAATAGGAGTGTTCACGGGCTACAGCTCTCTGGTAATGGCTTTGGCTTTGCCTGACGACGGGCGAATGGTGGCTTGTGATGTGAGTGCAGAGGCGACTGACATAGCACAAAAATATTGGCAGCAGGCTGGGGTTGCTCACAAAATTGATCTGCGGATTGCTCCGGCGGTGGATACTTTGCAAGATTTGTTAGCAGCAGGCGAGACGTTTGATCTGGCTTTTATTGATGCCGATAAGGCTACTTACCCAGAGTATTATGAGCTGTGTCTAAAGCTGGTTCGATCGAGTGGGGTTATTTTAATTGACAATGTACTCTGGTACGGGCAAGTAGCTGATCCAAATGTGACCGATAAACGCACCAGTATTTTGCGGGATCTGAACGCCAAAATTCACCAAGACCAGCGGGTAGAATTGGTGATGCTGCCGATCGGTGATGGCATGACGGTGATTAGGAGGTTATAGGACTAATGAAGATAGCCCTAAATTGGAATGACCTAAAAGTTTATGAGCAGGAAAATAAAATGACTTATATTACCAGCATGGAAAAAATTGGCTTTCAGCGAGGATTGCAGGAAGGTAAACAAGAGGGTAGGCAAGAAACTCAACAGGAAATTGTGATGTCTATGCTTGCTAAAAATATGCCTTTGGAAGCGATCGCCCGGTTGACGAAACTCTCGATCGAGCAAATCAAATCACAGCAGGAGAAAGACAGTTAACGCTGTCATCCTAATCTAATGAATTATTAATTGAAATTAATCTTCGCGCACAAAAAGGCAGTCCCTGTAGAGACTGCCTTTTTCATTTAATTCTTGGTCTTCTGACTATTTAGTTAGAAGATAGAGATATCGCTAACATTGAGGACAGTGGGCTTGGTCGCCAGGATGGCGAACTGGCCACCGTTGGTACCAAAGCCTGTTGAACTGCCATTGTTGTTGAAGTACAGGTTTCCAGAGCCAGCGCTATAGACAATCTTAGCTGTTGATACATCAACCAGAGTGTCGTTAGCAACCGTTGCCAAGTCACTGGCCTTGATGGAACCGCCCAGACCAGGTAGCAAACTAAAGGTGGTATTGCTTAAGAACAGCTTGTCTTGACCCTTCACAAAGTCAGTGATCGAATCAACACCGAGCTGAGCAGCGATACCAGCACTGAGGGCTGCACCCCCAAACTGGAAGGCATCACTGCCAGCACCACCGGTCAGAGTGTCATTCCCGCCCAGACCGTTGATAGCATTATTCCCAACCCCATCTCCAATAATTAGGTTATTGCCAGCATTGCCACTGCCGTTGGTAGAACCAAGCAGAGTCATGTTTTCGATGTTATCAGCTAATGTGTAATTCACTGCTGTCCGCACGGTGTCGTTGCCCTCTCCGGCATTCTCAATGACCACATCAAAACTGTTGTAGACTACATAGATGTCATCACCAGCGCCACCGGATAGAGTATCGAAACCGTCACCGGTAGCATCGAGTACATCATTGCCATCCCCGCCATCGACAATGTCGTTGCCATCGCCACTATAAATAGTGTCATTACCGGCTCCGCCATTCAGGGTATCATCACCGCCCAGCCCACTGATAATATTATCACCAGCACCATAGCCGATAATAGAGTTATTGCCGTTGTTGCCGGTACCATTGATCGAGCCAACTAGGTACATGTTTTCGACATTTTCTGACAAGGTGTAGCTCACCGCAGTCCAGACCGTGTCATTGTCACCACCACCAGAGTTTTCCACAATTATGTCAGCACTATCGTAGATGCCATAGACATCGTTACCCAAACCACCGATTAGGGTGTCGATGCCCCCACCTACAGCATCTAAGGTATCATCACCATCACCGCCAATAAGGCGATCGTCCCCAGTGCCGCCATTGAGATAATCATTTCCAGTGCCACCATCAAGAAAATCATTACCGTCCCCACCAATTAAGACATCATCACCACCGAGGCCATTTATGATGTTATTGCCAGCACCATAGCCAACAATGTAATTAGTGCCGTTGTTGCCGGTACCATTTACCGAGCCAACCAAGTACATATTTTCGACATTTTCTGACAAGGTGTAATTCACCGCAGTCCAGACACCATCATTGTTGCCACCGCCAGCATTTTCAATGATCACATCAGCGCTGTGGTAAATGCCATAGACATCGTTGCCCAGACCACCGACAAGAGTATCGATGCCCCCACCTGCGGCATCTAGTGTATCATCCCCATCGCCACCAATGAGTTTGTCATTACCAGTGCCGCCAAATAGACTATCATTCCCAGTGCCACCATCCAGAACATTGTTACCATCTCCGCCGATCAGTAAGTCGTCGCCAGCATTGCCGTTGATGCGGTCATCTCCGGCCCCAGCATTGATGGTGTCGTTGCCGATTCCGCCATTGATAGTGTCATCTTTGGCGGTGCCATTAAAGGAGTCGTTGCCATCGGTGTTGAAATTGTTGATGGTCAAAACCGCAGTGGGTTGAATTGCCCCAACTACCGCACCAGTACTGGGATTGCTCAGGCTAAGGTTAACTGTTTCACTGGTTTCTGGGGTAGTGTCGCCAGCGATCGGAATCACCACATCCTTAAAAGCTTCGCCGGGAGCGAAGGAAACATTGATGGATTTGTTGTTGTAGTCAATGTTGGCAGAGTTGTAGGTACTAGGGTTAAACAGCGCTTGAATCTGTCCACCTTCTACCAGCTCTCCGCTGATATTATAGTGAGCCTGGGTATCAAATAAGTACCAGCCTGCGCCCAGAATTTCTTGTACATCAATGATTCCAGAAGATTCTTCATCTACAGTAAATGGAGCGGTGGCCGCAGTTTGTACGCCGTTTATCACATCACCAAAGCGAGCTGGGTCATGTTTGGCAATGATTTTCACGCTGTCTGTGGCAATATCGTATTCCCAAATTTTGGCGTTATGAATGGCGTTCCCAGTATCTTCCTGGAGCAGAACGTGGCCATATTTGTCGATGGTGAGGTTGTCAAACATGTTCTGACCTTCGGTACCATCCAGCAGCAGATCTACCTTGCCGCCAGCATCAGGGTTGGTGATGTCATCAAAAGTCAAGCGCCAGAGGCGGCTACGACCAATCTGGGTACCAACACCGTCAGCTACCTGGTCAATGCGATCGGTAGTCACGAAGAAGTATTCGTTGGAATTACTTGGATTCCAAGCTCCATCTTCTGGACGCGAAAAGGCCGTAGAAGCAGTGGCGTTGAGCGTAAACCTAGTGCCATCAGTAATACCAGTAGCTCTTGTAGCTGCATTGGCAGTGGTGATCTCCACTGGATTGCCAGTTACATTCACAAACTTAGTAACCCCGTTGGTTAAACCAGCTTTATCAGCTTCGGTGCCAGTGTTTTGCTTGGTGCCTACATAGACAGCCAGAGCCTGACTTAAAACACCGGTGCCTCCATCATTGTTGCCAATCACGACGGTTTTGTCTTGAGTCAACGGGTTGGCTAGCAAATTCTCCCACCCACCCACTGCATTCAAACCAGAGCCATTAGTACTGGGGTTAAACTTGCCCAGAACGTAAGCATTTCCCTTGCTAGCACCTGTTGCCACCGTGGCTAGGGCATAACCTGTAGTCCCGCCTTCTTCACCAGTCAGGAAAATCCTTTCTTGGGTACCTTTGCCAGTCAAGGAGTTATAGAAGGCCGAAACTGCTGGCAGGTCAGCCGAGCAGAAGCGGTTAAAGCTAATCGGAGTTGCAGTGGTAGTGTTGCTAGAAGCTTGGCTGGCAGCATCCCAACCGTAGACCTGCTGGATCAAATCACTACCGCTGACCACTGATAAATCAGACTTGTTGATGATGTAGCTAGAAATAAACGCCCCTTTACCGCCATGGGCGCGAGCGATCCCCGAAGTGCTGCCAATCTCTTGGCCCATCAATAGGGTGAAGGTACCATTGCCGTTATCAAAGGCTCCTAATCCATCGGGGATACCCACAACGCTGTAGCTATTAGTGCTATTGCCAGTTAGGGGGACAGTATTGCCAACCGAGAGAATAGATTTAGTACTGACCCCCGAGGTAGAACTGGTCGGAATCACATAGGGAGTGGCAGTAGCGCTAGTATCACCAGCCGATTTAACATTGCTGGGGCCAATGGATATGCCTGGTAGGGGAGCTGCTGCACCACCGGTGGCCGTTCCACCTGCCAAATTCAATTGCACTGAACTAGCTACGTTCAAATCCCCAGACCTAGTTACTCGCACCGTAGCATTGCTGGAAAAACCAGCATTACTGGTCTCGGTGGTAGAGAAAGTGGCTGCACTAAAATCGTAGGTGGGCTTGGCCGCATCTACACTAAAGCTGAGAATCGATCGCACCGGATTAGTCGCCGACGGCTGGGGGAAGGTGTTAGCAGCGTAAGAATTAACCCCCTGCACGTTCACATTCAGGGTTTTACCATCTTCTGAAACATCAAAGGTGGTGAAATTGAAGGTATCTGGAGAATAGAAGTCGATCGGTTGGCGCAGGGTATCGGCGTTGGGATCTCCTTCTCGCACGACGTTTTTCAGTCCTAAGAATTTGGGATCTAGCCCGATCGGGTTCACCCCGTTGGCAATTTCCGAAGTGGCCAAGGTATCAGCCAAAGATTTTAAGTTACTGAAACTGTGATCGGTGACGGCATCTGGCCCACCAGCTCCGATCGGACCATCCACCACAGAAAAAGCATTGGGCAGCACTTTGACCACGCCATTATCTGTATAGGTGATTTCGTTAATCCGGTTTTGGTGGTCGTCGGTGGCCAAAAAGACCACGTTGTTGATGCGGTTGTCAGCGATGAACTTCAGCAGTTCATTGCGTTCGGCTCGATAGCCACCGATCCAAGACTTGCCACTGTCTAGGCTACCAGGGGTCAAGGCATTGATTTGATCGATCGGGTCAGAGACACTGATAAATTTCCACGGTGTGCCGTTGCTCTGAGCATCTAACAAGGTTTGCTTCAGCCACGCCAACTGCGTAGCACCCAACAAGGTTCGATTGGCCGCGTCAGCCCGAGCACCAGTGTCATCGGTGGAACCATCTGCCAACTTCAGTCGCACGTCGCGATAGGAGCGGGTGTCGGTGTTAATGTAAATAACATTTTTACCCCACTGGTTGGCGTTATAAAGCTGGGTAGTGCCATTACTGCGCGCATCATTCGGTGCAACTACAATTTTTTCTCGGATGGGCTGATAGTCTAAATATGCCTGCTCCAGAGTTTGGAATCCTACTGTTTGATTGATAAATGTCCCGGTGGCATTCACATCAAATCCGTCAGCGGCCTTGGCTCCGTTGCCAGTAGCTGTAGCAAGAGAGGCTGGTGCTCCACCGTTAATGAGTTGACCATTACCCAATTCATGGTTATCTAGAGTTGTATAGTTGCCCTGAGAAGTGAAGAGGGTTTCGAGACTCGGAAAAAGTCCGGTGGAAACCGGTTGAATGTTTTCTAGATACTTGCGGCGGTAATCAGCTAGCGCTTGGCCGGGGTTCGACGTGGCATTGGCCGTGGCTGCCGAAATATTTCCGGCAGCGGTAGTCCCACTGGCCGTTTCATAAATCGTGTCTCCCAAAAAGACGAAGAAATCCAAATTCTGGGTACCGAAATTAACTGTGGAGGCATAAGGTCGCCACTTACCATCGGCATCGCCACTTACTGCAAACCGCACAGGTGCAGCAATAGTAGCTGCTGGAGCAGTTTTGAAGGTACCTACTCCGCTTAGCTCACCAGGAGCCGATTGGAAGCGATAGTAGTACTTAGTACCAGTTTGTAAGCCAGTAGCATCAACTTTGGTAGTAAAGTCCCGGTTCGGGTCACTAACCGTTGTGAAGGTGTTAGAAATTGTGGCGAAGGTGGCATCTGTAGACAATTGCAAGGTTAAGTTATTGCTAATTCCTTGCTTGGTGGCTGCATCTACAGTTCTTGTCCAGAGAATGGCACTGGTGTCAGTGGCATCTCCCGCTGCTACCCCAGAAAAACCGGCGGTAACGCCAGCAATAGTTATGTCGATAGTCTTGCTGGCCGAACCATCTAAAGACTTGACGGTGAAGGTATCCACCCGATTCTGGCTAGCAGTCAAGGATTGTACGGCACTGTTGTCTGCGCTGTAACTGTAGGCTCCCGTATCCGAAATAGTGAGGGTACCGAGATTGGTGCTGGCTCCCACCACCGTTGTATTAAACTTGTTTTCACCAAGATCGGCATCTCGGACAGTCAAGCTGCCATATGCTCTAAGTTTTCCAGATCCATCGACGTTGGTACCTTCTTTTACGGAAGTTACTGATGCGCCGGTGATGGTGGCGATCGCATTGTTTTTAATCCGACCCGGTGAGCCAGTTTCTGTTATTCCACCAGCTAGAACCGCGCCCAGGGTTCCACCATTCACTCCTGCTGTACTCAGGGTGGCGACGATCGGCACAGGCAAAGCACTTCCAGTCAGACCAGCACCGTTATCAAAGGTGCGACCGCTAGTGGAGGTGCCGAAGCCAATCCCCGTGATCAGGGTGCCAGCAGCGTTGTAAATATTTACCTCGTCACCACCAGTGCTCAAGCCTACGCCAGAGCCACCATAGTTGCCGATTTGCAGGTCGTAGGGCAGATTGGTGCCAAACCAGGCGGAGGCAAATCCAGCATTGATAGCCGCATCTGTAGAAGTGAGGAGAGTGTTTTCGATAAAGATGGCCGATTTTCCTGCTGCAATACTAGTTATGCCGCGCAAGGCCACCGCAGAGCTAAATAAGTGAGAGTTGTCGTCGATCTTCCAGCCAGTGATATCCACTGCTGTGGTACCAGTATTAGTCAACTCGAACCAGTCAGCAGCATAGGGGCTATTGCCACTGCTCCAGGGCGAAGCTTCAGAAACAATCAATGATGGTGCAGTTATTGCTGTTCCTACTGCCAGAGTAAATGCCTTGCTAGCATCAGGGGCGCTGCCCACTGTCGGATCATCTACATTCACGGTGGCACTGTAGCTAGCTTTGGTGGTCGCATTCAGAGCTGTACCGGCCTTTAGAAACAAAGCACCAGCCGTAATCTCAAAGAAGCCAGCATCTGCCCCTGAAACAGTCAGATTGTTGGTGCCCCGGCCATCATCTGTGATGGCAATGTCTGCCACCTTGATCGGAGCTGCGGTGCTGGTGTTTTGGGCGATCGAAGTCAGGGCATTGTTCAGGGTTACGGCTGTGGGAGCCAAATTGGCACCGGTTGCTAGCGTAGGAGCATAAACCCACAGTTGCGGACGATTGATGTCGCCGCCACCATTCTCGCTGGTAACGTATATGTTGCCATCTCGATCCATGGTCACGCCTTCGTGCTGCTGATCTACGACAGAGATGGTATCGGTAGGATCCGCAGTGATGGTCAGGGTGCTCAAAACGTTGCCAGCGCGATCGATTTCGACTATCTTGCCTGATTCTTGACTGAGTACCAACAAGTTGCCAGCATCAGGTAGTCCATTCAAAGACGGTAAATTCGATAGAGCATAAACATCAGCGAAGTCGAGCAGATTCAGATTGCCGGGGGTGAACAAGTTGGTGGAGTTCACGGTGGTAGCTGAACCATTGGTGGCGGTGCCAGTCGTAAAATTAATCCCAGTTTGAAAGATCCCTTCAGGGTCTTTTTCCTTAACCGCAATAAATCCACCGGTCTGGGGGTCGTAAGTGATGCCTTCGAGTCCTATATTTCCAACTGTGTCACCCAGTTTGACCGTCTGTGCACCGCTGCGATCTAGGGTGGTGTTGGGAGTGTAGGTGAATAAATTGGCTTGCCGATCGCGCTCTTCTACAAAAACAAATTTGCCATTACCAACGTAAGTGAGTCCTTCTAAATCGTAAAAAGCTGTGCCTTGAGGACTACTTCCTTGAGCCAAGGTCATAGAGTTGATTAGCTGACCAGTTTTGGATACTTGAACGATCGAGGTGCTACCATCTCCAACAACAAACAGTGTATCTGTATCCCAATTATAGGTTACCGCTGAAACTTCCTGCGCTAGCAAGCTATTGGCTGGTGCTGTGGTGCGCGTAGGTTCAGGTAAATCATACCGACCAACCCGAGTATAAGTAGATAGATCAACTGAAGTGATATTTGCCATTAGAATTAAGTGTAGTCCTTAACGAAAATTTAATAAAAGCTCTGTTTCAGTTCAGGCGGAAACTTGATCGCCAAATGTAAGTGTGGAAGAGAATTCTACAAAACAGTCAATAGAAATACTTACGCACCATGACAGACGATACAGATATAAAGTTAAGTGTCAATTAATCTAAAATTAAATTTGAGTTAATTCCATCGCTACACATTGAATCTGCCTTGACATATATTTTTGTGTCTTTTCTCTGAAGGCCAGCTATACCATTTGAATATCGCATCTGATCATTTCGAGGGGATGGAGTTTTACTGCAACAGCAGGGTGATAGATATTTTTGCTATGGTTTGTTTGACAATCCAGCAATTCCAAATTCAAATTTTGACAAGGCGGTAGGGTAAGCAGGAGAATAGGGAAACTTCAAAAAGGAAGAATTATGGAGCCGATGAAGTTGAGTTTTAGAGCTTTGATGGCTTACCTGAACCGGGCTATAGTACAGATGCCAAATCCTCGAAGAACTAGCAATGCCACTAAGTACAACTTGGCTGATGCCATTTCGGCAGCTTTTTCGATGTTCTTCATGCGAAGCGAATCTTTTTTAGAGCATCAAAGACAAATGGAGAGTCATCAGGGGAAAAGTAATGCCCAGTCTTTGTTTGGCATGATTAAAGTCCCAACCATACCGCAAATTCGTAATATTCTGGACGGAGTTTCTGCCAAGCTATTATCAGAAGTGTTTAATTGTATGTATCAATCTTTGAGACGGGATGAACAATTAAAACCATTTAAATACTTAGACGGATTATGCTGTTCAAATCATACCCATAAAAACGGCACTGTGACCTACTTTCACAGTGCAATTCTACCAGTTATCGTTGCCCCTGGACAATATTCAAGGTGTAACGAGAGAGCAAAAGCTCAATTAATCCAAGAAGTAACCGATTCCCTGGTGCGGATTCTTGGCAAAAATCCAGAACATACCCACGTCGTCATCCAAAAAATTGCTGAAGAAAATTGGGATTTTGCTGGAATGCTGACAGATGACTGGAAGAAACAACAGTGATTAGAGTTATCGATAGTGAATGGTTTAATCGAGCCGCCATCAATGTTGCTCCCGATTTAATTGGTTGCACGTTAGTACGACAACTTCCTGATGGTCAACAGTTGCGAGGACTCATTGTTGAAACCGAGGCATACCAAACAGGAGATCCAGCTTGTCATGCCTATCGGAAACAGACCAAGCGCAATCAGATTATGTTTGGCGCATCTGGATATGTATATGTGTATTTGATTTATGGCATGTATCACTGCGTAAATGTAGTGACCGATCGAGATGGTGAAGCCAGTGCAGTATTGATCCGGGCGCTGGAGCTAAAGACTGAAACTTTGAATATGATTGAAATTTCACCTAAAGAAAAAACATTCCGGGTTGCCGCTGGCCCTGGGAAGCTTTGTCGAGCCATGCAAATAGATCTAAGCCTTTACGGAACCAAGCTAGAGCAAGGGCAATCTCTATGGATAGAGCAGCGATCGACTGATTTCCAAGCAATGTTAGATGTCGATTATCTTAAGTTAATCCAAACTACTCGTATCGGTTTGACACAAGGGGTCGAACTACCTTGGCGTTGGTATCTAAAAGATTGCCAAGCAGTTTCCAAGTGGTAAAATTAACGGTTTAATTGGATTACAGAAAAATCAACATCACACTTATTCAGATTCTCATAAGTAGGCACAAGCAATTAAATGTAAAATGAGACGACCTGAAAGCCTTACTAAGACTGAAGTTATCTGAAGTTTAATTAGCTCCACCTACTTAGTAGACCTCTTTAATAGTCACTATCAGCAACACATAAACCTTTGCACTTAATGCCATTATTGGCAGTTCGGTGACAATGGAGACAAAGTATCGGTTCACTATCCTGCTGGATTGGAGCTTCTGGCAAAGATTGTGGCGTAGTTGACATAACGTTATTTAACCTAGATGACTTTAAGCATTATGCTCAGCAGTGGGTAGATACTTGAGTGGTCTGATTGTGGTGCGAAAGGCAATTTCGGAATAGTTGGCTCCAAATGAAAAAGCCCAAGTATAAATACTTGAACTTAATCAGACAAACAAACTAAAAAAATGCTTCTTCTAGATATATAAGTCAATAAAATGCTTTTGAACAGGTTTTTGCTCTGAAGTAACTTAAAAGCAAAAAACGCTCTTAGTAGTTACGGTTGTAACCACCACCACCACCGCCACGGCGATCACCGCCGCCGCCGCCCCTGTCTTCACGAGGCTTAGCTTTGTTGACCTTAAGGTCACGACCCATCCATTCTGCTCCATCTAAAGCAGTAATAGCAGCGTCTTCCTCAGCATCAGTGCTCATTTCCACAAAGCCAAAACCGCGCATCCGACCAGTTTCCCGGTCAGTGGGCAGTTGTACGCGCTTAACAGTGCCGTATTCAGCGAATACTGCGCTGAGGTCATCGTCCTTGACCTCATAGGATAGATTGCCTACATAGATTGACATATATTTTCTCCAAAATCAGAATGGTGTATAGAGTGGGATTTCGGAGAGAAGGCTGCCAATGCAGAACGTAAAAAACTCGTCGATACTAGAAACAAACAATTTAACCGATACATACTCTTAACTCAGAAATTATAGCACCCTACTTCTCCATTTGTCCTGCATCATCAGATACAAAGATTTTCTAGACATAAAATTGAGTATTTATTCCTATAATCTCTAGAGGGGCATTCTGTCTGTTGTTGAATGGCTCTAATCTATGGCCAACAATAGATACAGCAGTTAAAGCCTCTTGATTGACAGCGCTATTACGGAATTTTTGAAATGTAAAGTTTAGTGAAATCGATCGATGCCACAATCAAATTTGCCAGCAATGACTTGGCGAAAGGTCGATACTTTGCTACCATTGTCATTCGGCGGGTGATTAGCTCAACGGTAGAGCAGTTGACTCTTAATCAATTGGTTCCGAGTTCGAATCTCGGATTACCCATATTTAAAAAGCCCCTCAGAAGTATGAGGGGCTTTGCTTTTGGCAAATATTCCTGGGATCAACTTAGCTAAAAGTTAACGGAAGTTATCGGGATTCAGGCGATATTGCGTCGGTACAGGGACTGGGTTACCAATTTGGTTGCCGGTGCCACCATCTTGAACTGACAAGAACGGACGGAGATCTAAACCGCTGCGACCAGGCTTGTAATTAGTGTTGCCACCGCCGAACAAACCACCAAGGGAATCACCGCCAGCACCAGCAAAAGTATTGACTCCAGCAGTTTGTTGGCCACTGTCAGCCAAGGTCAAGTTACGGAATACCCGGTCTCTGATGATGATCGGATCTTGTTGAGAAGGCACAGTAAAAACAATCCGGCAAGATTGATCTTTTTCGGTGGTGACACAGACCACGTTGTGCTGATTTTGGATACCAGTGCGCAGTTCTTGCAGCCCATCAGAACGATAAGACTCTAGCCTTCTGGCAATTTCACCGCAACGACGTTGAGAATTCCAAGTAGAACCCATATCACCAGGGACTGCCCAAGGATAAGCCTCGTTTTGGCGAGATTGAGGACGATATATGACCGTTAGCTGGCCACTAACATTTTCACAGGCAAAGCGGACTGCGTCGTTAGTCACCACAGTAGTTTGACCATTTGTTTGGGTGTTGCTACCTTGAGTTTTGGTTTGAGTTCTGGTATTGGAGTTCCCATCACCAGTCACCATGGTTCTTTGAGAATTGGTTTGAGGTGCCCCAGGGCGGCTTGTTTGGGTTGTTTGGGTGCCGTTGGCGCGATTATCTCTTTCTATTCTAGATTCTCCCCAGGCAGCATTGGCACTCAAAACTAGCACTAGAGACAAGCTGAGTAAAGTTAGCGAATTATTCATACAACGAAAGCCCCGATGGAATAGATAAGTGGAATTAATCAATATAATAAGCTGTGATTATATGCAAGGGAAAAATTGACTTTGCATCATATTCTGAATGACTAGATTTCTTAAAAAAAGTTTCTGAAAAATATGCTGATTCAGGCTCTGGTCGATCGAATGGCTTAACAAAGCTTTATAGTCTGTCTTATTTGACGTATACTACGGAAAAATAATATTTTTAATTTTGAGGAGACGATTCAGGATGTCGGAGGCCACACAGCGGCTAACTATACCCAAAGAATTTGTGGGGCCACCAGATAGCTTAAATACCAACGTGTTCATGTTTTTTGGCGCGCTAGCGTTAGTATTTCTCTCTACTATTGGTTATTGGCAGTTCGATCTACCGGGCTGGATTTGCTTTTTATTGAACGTTTTGGCGCTGCATATGGCTGGTACCGTGATTCACGATGCTTCTCATAATGCTGCTCACCCAGACAAGATCATGAACTCAGTGATGGGGCACGGCAGTGCTCTAATGTTAGGTTTTGCGTTCCCAGTATTTACTCGGGTACATATTCAACATCATGCCAACGTCAACGATCCAGAAAATGACCCAGATCACTTTGTTTCGACGGGTGGTCCGCTGTGGATGATCGCGGCGAGATTTTTCTACCATGAGATCTACTTTTTTCAGCGTCGGCTCTGGAAAAATAATGAATTGATAGAATGGTTCCTTAGCCGGATGTTTGTGGCTGTAATTATTTTATTGGCTATTCAGTACGGTTTCATTGGCTACATTTTGAATTACTGGTTCTCTCCAGCTTTGGTAGTAGGAATCGCTCTCGGTCTGTTTTTTGACTATTTGCCTCATCGGCCTTTTGAAGAGCGCAGTCGCTGGAAAAATGCCCGGGTGTATCCTAGCCCGATCATTAACATTTTAATTTTTGGTCAGAATTATCATTTAGTTCACCACCTCTGGCCTTCGATTCCTTGGTACAAATACCAAACGGCTTACCGCTACATGCAGCCGCTGTTGGATGAAAAAGGCTGTCATCAGTCCCTAGGCTTATTACAGGGCAAAGACATGCTGAACTTTATCTATGATTTATTTCTAGGCATTCGTTTTCACGGTCATAAAAAAACGCCTGAAAGTTGAAATATCTAGTTCTGATGAAAAAAGGGAAGCAGTTGCTTCCCTTTTTTTGTTTAGTGACCGCTTTTTTTTAATGACCACCAACGCCCAAATATAGTTCGCCAATCTTGGGATCATTAAGCAGCGCTTCACCTGTACCCTCGTATTTATCTTTGCCAGTATCTAAGACATAACCCCGATCGGCGATCGCCAGCGCCTTTTTGGCATTCTGCTCCACCAGCACGATCGAAGTCCCATTGCTATTAATGGCCTTAATCTGCTCAAACACATTGCTGACCAACAGAGGCGACAGTGCCGCCGAAGGTTCATCTAGTAACATCATCGCCGGTTCTAACATTAGCGCCTTGCCCATGGCCAACATTTGGCGCTCACCACCCGAAAGGGTTCCTGCTGACTGCTTGCGCCGCTCAGCTAAGCGAGGAAACATAGTAAAAATCTGCTGTTTTAAAGGCTTGAGATCGACTTTGCGGGTAAAAGCCCCCATCTCTAAATTTTCTTCTACCGACAAAGATTTAAACACATTAGAAATCTGTGGCACGTAGCAAAGACCTCGCCCCACAATTTTATCTGGGGATAGACCATTAATACTTTGATCGTTGAAGGTAATCGAGCCAGTATGAGGAGTCAGCAAGCCACAGATAATCTTGGCTAGCGTAGATTTACCCGCTCCATTGGGGCCAATAACCACCACCAACTCACCGCGATCGACCCGGAAATTAATGCCCTGCAAAATATCTACGTCTTTGATATAGCCCGCATGGACATTTTTAACTTCGAGAATGGGCGATTTGGTCATTGGAGGGGAACGGACTGCGACCTTCCTATAATATGCTAGCGGTGGTACAGAGACAATCTTCGTGTTTTATTAATGCCGTGAGTGCTCGAAACTAAGGGCAAGATGCTAGAAGATTGGCATTAGAATCTGCTGGGAAAAATATTTTTGTAGCTTGCTGTTGCAATAATCAATGGGACACCTCGGTTAGAGATGCCCCGATCGACTATGACAGGCGAGACTGGATTTGGTATTGTTCTTCGCGGAGGGCAGCGATGAGGGAATCGTCGGCGCGATCGATGGCTCGTCGAAGGCGTTGATCTAGACGATCAAGGATGTGCTGGTATTGGGCGTGGAGGGTGGCTTTTTGGATGCTGCGATCGAGTTGGAAGTCGTGGGGGTTGATGTTCATGATGTTGTGATGAGGTGGTTGGGGGCTGGTGCCCCTAGTGGATAAGGGTTGATTAGGGGAGTTGGAAGCTGGGTTCGGGATCAGGGTTTTGGGGGATGATGGGATCATTGCTGGGTGGGGGATTGGTGGGATTGCCTAGGTCATTGGGAAAGGTGCGCTGGATGTCTTGGAGGTAGCGATCGACGACTCCAAACAGCTTGACAAACTCTTCTGCGGTCATGGCTTGAGCCGCGATCGGCTTGTAGCAGATGGGGAAAAACATAATGCCGAGAATGGTCATTTGGATGAAGACAGTTTTGATGTTGAAGTGCATAGTTTTAGGTTTGAGTTATGGTTAGAAAATATCGATCGAAGTTAGGGGCATCGGCATTAGTGCAATGCCCCTAGGTCGTTTAAAGTTGGCGACTAGCCACCAAAGAACCTTTGAACAAAGCCCCAGACCCAGCCAGGAGTCTGACCTTGCCCATGTGCGAGAACCCGGCCATCCGCGCCTTTGACTTCCCAGACAGAGCCGCCAAAGACGGGTACGCCAGTTTCGGTGTAGCTGCCATAGAAGAATTCTTTGCCTCCGGCGTTGATGTAAATCCCGCCAACTGAGGGAAGATAATCAGTCCATGCGGCTTGGGCAGGTGGAGTGTTTAACGGATTAGTGACGACGATCGCGGTAGTTGCGATGCCAAAACTGAACAGAAAAATGGATACGATAGGAGCGAGTAATTTAGGCATTTCGGTTTTCTCCGATGAGTTAGAATTATTTAACGTGTAGAGGTTCGTATCTCGGCGATCGGGTTGTCTCGATTGCTCCGATGTCCTCATCATCCCAACCGAATCTGAATCAGTCATCAACGTAAATACTGACCAAACTGCCTCTATTTACCTTAATTTCTCTGAATTGTCTTAATCCACCTTAATTTGCCTTAAACCGTCTTTTCTTGTGATTGTTGAAAATCTATGTGGTCATCATTTATTGAATCGATTAATCAGGATAATGAGCAGCTTGCAGCCAAGCATGGAATTATTTTGAGAGCTAAATATCCATATCAAGAAAAGATGCTGTCTCATGAGGATACGGCCAAAGCTATCAGTGAAAAAGGATATGGTAAGGATTCGATCGAGAAGGGAATTAGAGAAATCTGCCAGCTTTTATCAATAGAAAAAGAGTCACCTAAAAATGAAGTTAATTTGCAAAATTGGCTTTGGGCGGAGTTCAGCAAATATACCGAGAGATTTTCTGATGTGAAAATTACCGATGATTTGACATCAGACGGTCGAGAATTACGGGAATATCTGGGGCTTAGATCGATCAACTCACCACCGGCTCCAACGCCAGAGCCAATACAACGGTTATTCGGAGCATCACAGATGAATGATGTACCGCAGTGGGTGGGACGGGATGAACTTTTGGAGGAGTTGAGGCAGGAGCTGGTTGCTGGGAAGAAGATAATGGCGATCGTCGGACAGGGCGGGATGGGTAAAACAAGTCTGGCGATCAAACTCAGTGAAGCAATCGGTGTCGATCTGGAGGCTAAAACTCTGATGGCTGAGTGTGAGTATGAATATATTGTGTATTTGAGGGTGAGGGAGAATGATGGATTTGACTCGATCGCAGCGGAATTGCTCGATGTTGTCGCTCTTGGCAATGGTGCGAGTCAGTCACCACAGGAAACGATCGATCGAATTATTGCCGGGTTGACGAAGTATCGCTGCTTGGTGATGCTGGATAATTTGGAATCTTTGCTCAGAGAAGGGACGGAACAGTCGATCGCTATCGAGATCGATGATTTGCTCAATGAGTTGGTATTTCGGGGTCATCGATCGCAGGTTATCATCACCAGTCGGGAGTTTCCACAAGGATTGAACGATCGACGCAACACAAGAATCGACCTGGCTTTGGTGAAGCAGGTGATAATTCCAGGAATTTCACAGGAGGCGAGTATCGAGTTGTTGCGCCAGTGTGGGCTGACGGATAGCCAAGCGGATTTGGAATGGATTGCTGGTCGCGTAGATGGCAATACGTTCATTCTGAAGCAGTTGGCAGATTACGCACAGGGACAGCCAGGATTGCTACGGCAAGAGCCGGAAGTTGTAAGCAATGAAGCTACGCCAATCATCGGGGCACAGTTCAATCGTCAGTCAGATGCGGGGCGTGAGTTGCTGCGGCGGATGTGTGTGCTGCGAATTGGCATGAATGAGACTCATTTGACTAGTTTGCGGTTGATAGAGTCTGATGGTGAAGTCGATGTAACGAAGGCAGAGATTAGGGAGACTAAAGCGTTATTGATGGGGCTGAAGGGTTGTGGATTGGTGGAATCGATTTATGACAATTCGGCTTGCGAAAATCTATATACGCTGCATCGGTTGGTGGTGGAAGTGTTGGTAGCGGCATTTGCTGATGATTTGCGAGAGTTATCTTGTTACGCTGCAAAATTTTATGGCTCGTTTGAGCCACCATCTGAATTTCGTAACCTTAACGATCTGAAGTTTGTTTTAGAGGAGCTTTATTTTTACTGGCAAATTGGAATGCAAGATAGTGTCGTCCGCATGGTGGTAGATGAAATCATCCCAACGCTATGGGGCTGGAGCTACTGGAGCTTGTGTAAGGAATGGTGCGATCGAGTGTTGCCTCACACCGAAGGAATTAACTATCGCATCTGCCTTCAAACATTGGGGGACATTTGTCGAAATACAGGTGATTGGAATGGAGCGGAAAAGTATTTCAAATTATCTTTAACCCATGCCGAAGAATATGGTGCATTGGGCGGAATCGCCACTTCACTCGGTTTACTGGGAGATATCGCCTGCAATCGGGGTGACTACGATCAGGCTGAAGCACTCTACAACCAATCTCTGGCTGTTCGTACCGAATTAGGCGATCGAGCGGGGATGGCAAATTCGTGGGCATCACTCGGTTTTATCGAAAGCAAGCGGGGTGACTACGATCGGGCTGAAGCACTCTACAACCAATCTCTGGCTGTTAGTACCGAATTAGGCAATCGAGCAGGGATGGCAAGTTTATGGGGTTTACTGGGAGATATCGCCCGCAAGCGGGGTGACTACGATCGGGCTGAAGCACTCTACAACCAATCTCTGGCTGTTAGTACCGAATTAGGCGATCGAGCGGGGATGGCAACTTCGTGGGGTTGTCTAGGTGAAAATGAGCTATCGCGGGGCAATCTTGCTAAAGCTGAAACATTGCTTCTGGACGCTCTCGACCGTCTAAAAGCCTTGCAAATGAGCAGTGCTATCGCTGAAGTTAGTTGGGATTTGGCGAGACTGTATCGGGCTAAGGCTGACTCAGGGAAGGCTCAAGTCTACTTTGATGAAGCTCAGTTGTACACCCAACTTGGAGCTAAAGCTGATGTGGCCAAAATTGAGGTGGAGTGGCGAGGGGAAGCCTGAATTTTGGGTTGGAGGTCATCTGGCTAACAACTGCCCCGTTCACGCAGTGTCTGCAAAGCAGAATCGAGGACGCATTGCCACCAGAACAAACAGACCTGACCGTAGCTATTCAGGGAGCGATCGATCGGTTTAGCGAAGAGTAGGGCAGTTGTGGATCAGTTCGGTTAAACTAAAAATACATTCAGATGGAGGCGAGAACATGAGTCCCCAAGTCGAACAAATACCGCAACAAATAGATAACCTTTCTGCCACTGAGCGATCACAAATCCTCGATCAACTTCTGCATACCCAGTCAACAGCAGAATTGCAATGGCAGCAAGCATTAGCTGAAATTAATGATCGACACCCTACTACTCTTGTTCGCGAAGCGTCGGCTCTGCCGAATCGCCGCAAAGCCAATATCGAGCGATTGATCGATCAGCTCAATGATGATAACGATATTGAAGAACAACAACAAACACTCGCCATTATTGAATCGATCAAACCAATCTCGATTTAAATACAAATGACCCAAATTATTTTATTAGATTCCACACCAGTCGGGGGATGAGGGCAAGTGCAACAATGTCCCGCTTTAAGTTACTACCCCACAAGAACATTACAAGGAGTACTATGACAACTAATTCACATAATGAAGAAGAAAAGATCGAATTCGAGATGAGTAGTGGTAACGTTTTTGCTGACCTCGGCTTTGAGCAACCGCAGGAAATGCTGCTGAAATCTGAACTAGTTAGGCAGATAAATTCTATTATCCAAACCCAAGGCTCAGATGGTGATCAAACCAAAGAAGTTCTAGACATAGATGAAAATATTAGATCTAATTTATCGAAAGGAAAACTAACTGAATTGACGATCGAGCAATTATTGCGATATCTAAATATCTTGGGGAAGGATCTGGAAATTGTCCTAAAACCTGCTACGATTCCCCACAATTTTCCAAAAGAAAAGCTAGGCCAACGCGGTAATCTAAAAGTTACGGCGGTCTAAAATTAGCTTCGATGTTGGTGGGCTATTACCATCCCCAACGCCTTCCCCTCAGGCCAACTTAAGCGGCGCACTCCAAGTGATCGATCACTTCACCGAAAGCTAGCAGCTTATTTAATCATGAGTATCATGTGATAAAGACCTTATACTTATTGTAGAAGTTTGGGGAAATCATCCCCTCAGCAATCAATAAAATCCTGAGCAGCTTTTGCCAGCGCATAGAAGATCATCATGGAACTACAGCAATATTTACGTGAGCATGGTTTAGAAAAGTTAATTGCCGACTACAGCATTAAAGCAGTAATACATAAGCAGTATTCCCATTTGGTCTCTTTGAAATATTCCCAGATCGATTCACCCATGGGCGAAAAGATTGTGCAGCAATGTCGGGGAATTGTGCTGGATCGATCGAACAACTGGGAAATTGTTTCGTATCCCTACGATAAGTTTTTTAACTATGGAGAAGGCAACGGCGAAGTGTTTTATAGTGCGGCGATCAATTGGAGTACGGCCAAGGTTTATGAAAAGCTTGATGGCTCTCTAATGACGCTGTATTTCTATGACGGTGCATGGAGAGTCCAATCTAGTGGTACTCCTGATGCAGCGGGAGAGGTGAGTGGCTTTGGTTTCAGCTTCGCCGATTTATTTTGGCGGGTCTGGCAGGAGCTAGGGTATCAATTGCCAGAAAATACCGAATACTGCTTTATGTTTGAACTAGTCACTAAATATAACCGTGTTGTGGTGCAGCCCAAGCTGAACCAGCTCATTTTGCATGGGGTGAGGCATGTTCCTAGTCGCCAAGAGGCTGATCCGCAGATTTGGACAGAGCGCCATGGTTGGGAGTTGGTAAAGACTTATCCTTTGACTGACTGGACAACAGTGATTGAGGCAGCTAAAGATCTAAATCCGATGGAGTCGGAAGGTTATATTGTCTGCGATCGAGCTTTTAATCGGGTGAAAATCAAATCTCCCCAATATGTAGCGATCGCCCATTTGCGGGAAGGTTTTTCTTCCCGGCGAATGTTGCAGATTCTGACAGCAAATGAGGGAGAGGAGTTTTTGACTTATTTCCCGGAATGGACTGAGCTGTATCAGACTATGAAGGTGCGGTATCTAGAGCTGGTAGCGGAGATTGAGGCAGCCGCAGCTAAGTATAGTTCGATCGAGGGGCAGAAGGATTTTGCCATGGAGATCAAGGATTTGCCTTATTCTGGGATGCTGTTTTCTTTGCGCAGGGGCAAGGCTAAGACAGTGCGGGAATGTTTGCAGAATACTACGGTGCAGAAGCTAGAGGAGTTGATGGGGGTAGACTATAGTGATTTGGGGTTTTAGCGGAACTTAATGAAGACAGCGAGAGGCGGTTTTATTTTTGAAGTTTCATAAAAGCTGAAAATCCAAATTTTGTTGGAAGTACTTTCTGTTGAATATCCGTTCGTGTACTTTGGAAATCACCCGGATGTAGCGAGGTTCTTGCTGAAAAAATAACCTGACGGGTTAAAACTTAGCGTAGCCTGTAGCAGTGTTCTGGCAAATTACATCTTAATCGGGGAACTTAAAATGAAAAAGACTAGATTATTTTTGGCGTTGGTACTTTGTTTGTCTTCGATGGGCTGTAGTAGCACTCCCAGCACCACAGATGTCAAAGAGGCCAAAGATGATACTGCGACTTTTTTCACTGAATACCAAAACACTGTAAATTCATTATCTCAAAAAGTCTTGGCTAATGATTATGCCGGTGCCAAAGCTCTGCTCGCCAGCCAGAAAGCTAACCTTCAAAGCAAATGTCAAGCCGTTAAAGCTAGCGGCGGTAATTATCCATATCAAATAACCATGAAGACTATAGCGGCCAAGGCAACTTTAGAAGATGCTATTGCTCGGTCGCCTTCGGCGCAAGCGCAGCTACCGACCGGAGGCACTGATGTGGAAAATGCTGACAATGGTAACAAGATCAATGAACAGAGAGAGCTGATGACAGAATTCAATGGGATTTGTCGCTAGATCCTGAATTCGAGATTATAAATTGACGGTGCCCCGATCGAGCACCACTCCATTACTATCAATACCGCTGACAATCAGTCGATCGGCATAGACATCTACCGTAGCAAAGCTATGAGCACTCTTGGCGTAAGCCGACCAATCGGCCTGGAACATAATAGGATACAGACCTGCACCACCACCACCAGCCACTACATAAGTAACACCTTTAATGGGTTTACTGCGCTGATAGTTATGGTCATGACCATCCATCCACAAATTAACTTTGTGTTTAACTAATAGTGGTTCAACATCGCGAATTAAAATGTCGTTATTACCATAGTGACCTACGGAATAGAGGGGGTGATGACCAAAAACTACTTTTACTTTTGCCTTGCTTTTACCTAGTTCTTGGTCGAGCCACTTTAGTTGAGCATCTCGACCAGGACTAGTCGGATTACCCAGAGAGTTGGTTTCGGTGGCAAAAAACTGCACATTGCCCTGTTTAAACGTGTAATACCGCTGGCCACCCATATTAAACAAAGGGTAAGTCACTTGCTCATTTTTAATCGGCTGGGTGGAGGTAGCTGCACAGTGCTCACCTCGAACATTGCCGCATACATCGGCACGGGCATCATGATTGCCCAAGGTGGCGTAGAACTTCACACCGCTTTTTAATAAGTTTTCGTAGGGGGTGGCAAAAAAAGGTTTGATTTTTTCAAATTCGCCGTTGTTATAAATATTGTCGCCAGCTAATAGCACCATGTTTAAGGCTCTGGCTTGATGCTGTTGAAATAAGGCTTTGCCAACAGCATATTGACCAACGCTACCCGTGCCGGTATCGGCTAAAATGCCAAAGCGCAAGAGGGGTTGACCGGGATGTAGGGCGGGGAAAGACTCACTGCGTTGGCTAAGGATGAGGGTGCCTGCGCCGATCGCACCCAAGCCAGCAAGGCCAGAGATAGTAATAAATTGACGGCGATTGATACTCATGGCAGGCTCTCATTGGTAAGTTGCTTTTGCACAGCTTTATCATACCTAAGATTCCCAAATTATCTTGGCTAGTTCTAAGTATTAGTAGCTAGAGGTGACAGCCTGCCCCCAGAATTTTAAAAAGTTAGTTTGGGTTTGTTGAGTTGCATGGTTGATGATCGCACAGAGCCTGAATTGTGCTAGATTCGATCAAATATTTATCAAAAATTTCAGATTCGCTCTATAATGAATCCCCATTCTCATGGTTCCTCGTCGCTAGAACCCCCAGCTAACCACGAGCTCGCAGCCTTACATATCAACCTTGCGATGATGGAGATTCCGCAGTGTCAACTCAAACCCCAGCCTTAATCAAACCAACCACCAAAGACCAACTCCAACAACAGATCATCTTGATCTTAGATTTTGGTTCCCAGTACTCCGAGCTGATTGCCCGCCGGATTCGAGAGACTCAAGTTTATTCTGAGGTAATTTCTTATCGCACCACCGCCGAGCAACTGCGGCTTCTT
>JANYHM010000037.1 GCA_025359065.1 Synechococcales cyanobacterium GL140_1_metabinner_5_sub
AGAAATCTGTTCAATTGGCTCAGGCAGCATAGAAGCGACGATAAAGCAGATAGCGAGTCGCGTTAAAATAACTGGAGCTAGATGGAAAAGAGAACACTTGCCAAAAGTACTGGCTCAGCGGACTGCTTACCTTAACAAGGCGATTTAATTTTTCTTCTTAGAAAGTCACACGCACCCCTTTCTATCGAGACTCGATCGAGGAATATCTCGCCTCGCTCCAATCCCAAATCCAGCGGTCTAACTACTTGTTAGATCGACAGGCTTCAGCCTAACGCACCCAAAAGGGATCTTAGGCAGAAATTTTTCTATCTAACATCTTAAATAAGGGATCTTAGGCAGAATTTCATCAGTCTAACACCTCAAATGGGCGTATTCGGCTGATAAAATTCAGCATAACACCCCGCCTACTAACTCAGTAAGGCATTAAAAAATCTTTACGATCGAAACAGTTTTGCCACCAATAACCTAAAAAACTTCATCATCACAGCATTAGTAAATCAAAAAAAAGCCCCAAGAGTATCATGGGGCTTTTTTTTGTGAATTAAAGAGCTTTGCTTGGATGCAAAGTAATCAGTGAATCTGTAGTTGGTGAATCTAAATCTAACTTGGCCAACAGTCTGGGATCGGGAGTGTAACCAGTTACTAGTTTCTGGAGCTGTCGGATAATTCCCGTGGTATCACCGGCTTGAGATGCTTGAAATAATACTTGCAGCATTGGTTCTAGCTCTGTCCAAGTGAACTTTTCCTCACGGGCCGAATAGATTTTTGGATGACGAGTTGGACAAATATTGTCTCCATCAATCAACAGTTCTTCGTAGAGCTTTTCGCCTGGTCGGAGTCCAGTAATTTCGATTTTAATATCTTTACCAGGAACCAAACCGCTGAGGCGAATCATTTGCTCCGCCAAATCATAAATTCTGACCGGTTCACCCATTTCTAGCAAAAATACGTCTCCGCCAGTGGCCATTGCACCAGCTTGAATCACCAATCTTACCGCTTCAGGGATTGACATGAAATAACGAGTTACTTCGGGGTGTGTAACTGTAATTGCTTGGCCTGTAGCAATCAGATTACGGAAATGAGGCACTACTGATCCACTGCTATCTAACACATTACCAAAACGCACAATACCAAACCGAGTCGGACAATTTGGCTGGTCGGCCAATGCCTGAATAGAAAGCTCCGCACAGCGCTTGCTGGCTCCCATCACATTAGTAGGGCGTACTGCTTTATCGGTAGAGATCAGAACAAAATTAGGTACATTTGCTTCGATCGCGCATTGAGCAGCAACCAAAGTACCTAAAACGTTATTGCGCACTCCCTGAGATGGATTTGCTTCTACTAATGGCACATGCTTATAAGCCGCAGCATGATAAATAGTTTTTACTTGGTGTCGAACAAGAGCATCACTCAAATAAGCTTTGTCGGTGACATTACCAAGATAAGCATGGCGAGGAATGTTGGGATAAGCTTTAGCCAACTCCATATCAATGCTATACAGTGCAAATTCACTCAGCTCGTACAAAACCAGGCAAGTAGGGTCTAACTTGGCAATCTGCCGACATAGTTCAGAGCCGATCGAGCCACCAGCCCCAGATACCAACACGCTTTTGCCAGTGATATTTACGCTCAACAGAGCTGGTTCGGGCAAGATTTCCTCGCGGCCTAGCAAGTCGGCAACTTCCACCTTTCTAATGGTGTTTAACGAAACTTTGTTGGTTAAAATTTCTGTGAGGGTCGGAATTGTTTTGATGGTAATTGGCAGGTCTTGGAGCCGATCGATCAATTTTTTCCGGGTGGCCTTCGACATCGAAGGAATGGCCAAAATCAAAGTGGTGACATCTTCTTCGTTAATTAAGGCTCCAATTTGTTTGGGCGAATAAATACGATACCCACGCAACAACTGGTTATGAAGCTCCGGGCTATCATCGATAAACGCGACTACTCGGTATCCTAGCTCGTGCTTGAGGGTTTCGACTAACTGCACCCCGGCACTACCAGCGCCATAGACTAAAACGTATTCTAAAGAGCGACCATCGGGGCGTTGATGATGAATAGAGGTAATCGAATAGCGAATCAATAATCGAGCAGCCACCACCAAAATCAATGTTAATAATCCATCAATGACCAGGGCTGTTTTAGATACTGGCCAAACTCCCAGTTGAAAAGAGAACAATATCCAAATTCCGGAACTAAGCGCTGTGGCCTTGGCGATCGCAGCCAAAAACTCCAAGCCGGTGTAGCGCAAAATCGGTTTGTAAATACCCAGCAACCTGAAAATTGCTAATTTTAATGCCACAAACGCCAAAATGTTTGGCCAGTATGTCAACAGCAACTGTAGTCCTGGAAGTGTAAAACGGAATCTGATGCTAAAGGCTAAAAAGATAGCCAGTAGAAATACTATTCCATCAGCAATACTGAGTAGCCAACGCTTGTGGTTCCGAGAGAGAGACTCATAGGCGCTTAATAGTCTACTGACTAATTTTCGCTTCATAAAAATTGTGCTTTTAATGAGGACTGAATATATTCTTTGATGCAGTGGAGTTTGCCTTCATCATTATATGGCCAGACCCCAGAATATTAAGCCCTTCAGTTCACAACATAAAAGATTTCGATGCTTGCAGTTTCGCTTAAGATGAAACGCTTAACATACTATTTGTTGGAATTCCATAGCCGTAGCTGAAAACCAGCCAAAATGACTGTTGTGAGCAATAAGAGAGTAGTAGCTGCTGCTCCATAACCAAAGTCTAGTCGAGCAAATGCCCGATCGTAAACGTAATAAACTAGCAAGTTTGTAGAATTTAAGGGGCCGCCACCGGTTACGGCAAAGACCTGTTCAAAGCTCCGTAAACTAAAAATACTAGTAGTAACCAAGGCCAGTACTAGGGTTGGACGAATACCAGGTAAAGTGATGTACCAAAATTGCTGCCAAGAATTTGCGCCATCTAGCGCAGCCGCCTCATAGCGGCTGGCTGGAATAGTTTGTAAGCCAGCCAAAAAAGATACCAAATTAAAGCCGATCTGCTGCCAGCTACTCAGTAAAATGATCACGGGCATTGCCCAAGTGGTGCTGCTGAGCCACTCGATCGGCAACAAGCCTAAACTCTGGAAAAAAGCATTGATAGCTCCATCTGTCTGAAACAACCAGCGAAAACCTAATCCGGCAGCCACTAAGGAAATAATGGCTGGCAAGAAATACAGGGTGCGCAGTAGACCTCGACCAATTAGCAAGCTCTCTATGCCTACTGCCACTGCCAATGGGATCATGGTGCCAAAGAACACTGTAAATACCGAGAAATACAATGTATTGCCCAGCACCTGCCAAAAATCTGCGGCCAAAAACAGTCGCAGGTAATTATTAAACCCTACCCACCGAATTCCGCGCATGGTGAAGCTGCCGCTGGTGAAACTCAGATAGATGGTGTAGAGCAGGGGGAACAGCAAGAAAATTGTCAAGAAACCTAGCGCAGGTAGCAAAAAAAGTCCAGCAACGCCGATTTCGGTAAAAATCTGAGAACCTGCTTTCAGTCGATGAGTTTTAGCCACCACGAATAAATCCTGTGAATTATGAGTACTTTTGTTACGGAATTTATATTAATCCCAAAGAGAAAATAAAGAGTATGGAGTTATTTGAACTTTCGCATTTAGCATATCAGCAGTGAAGGTTCTACCTCCATTAATTAGTTAGCTTTTCTTGCAATCGGCTAGGGTGTAGACGGTGTATCGATACCTCACTGTCTCACCCCGATTTTTATGAGCTAATTTTTAAGAATTCCAACTTTTTTTGTCAAATACTGTAGCTGAGGCTACAGTATTCACCTTAGGGCAATTTATAGATTAGCCAATATCTGCCCCAGGAGAAAAATGAAAATAGCGGTAGTAAAAGAGTCGGCAGCCGATGAACGGCGGGTTGCTCTAATTCCGGATGCTGTCGGTCGCCTCGTTAAACAGCATATAGAAGTGTGGTTAGAGTCGGGGGCGGGCGATCGAACTTTTCACAGTGACAGAGCTTATTCAGAGGCTGGCGCGCATGTGGTTCATGACCCAGCTCATCTGTGGCACACGGTAGATGTGCTATTGAAAGTGGGTACGATGCAGCTTCAGGAAGTCGATCGGCTGCGCAGTGGTCAGATTTTGATCGGCTTTTTAAATCCGTTGAATCATCCCGAATTAATTCAAAAGCTGGCCGAGAAAGGCGTGACTGCTTTTGCGATGGAGATGATTCCCCGCACCACCCGTGCCCAGGTCATGGATGCCCTGTCTTCTCAGGCTTCAATTTCGGGTTATGAGGCAGTGTTGATGGGAGCCGCCGCTCTGCCTAAATATTTACCAATGTTGACCACGGCGGCGGGAACTATCGCTCCGGCCAAGGTTTTTGTGATCGGTGCTGGAGTGGCTGGTTTGCAGGCGATCGCCACGGCTCGTAGATTGGGGGCGATGGTAGAAGCCTTTGATATTCGCCCCCAGGTGAAGGAAGAAATTCAGAGCTTGGGTGCCAAATTTGTGGAAGTGCCCTTAGAAGAAGAAACGGTGGCGGGCAATGGCTATGCCAAAGAAGTCTCCGATCGAACGAAGGAAATAACTCAGCAAACCATTGCCAAGCATGTTCACAGTGCCGATTTGATTATTACTACTGCTCAGATCCCCGGTCGTCCAGCACCGATGATGATCAATGCTGAGATGGTATCTCAAATGCAGCCTGGATCGGTGATTGTAGATTTGGCCGGGGAAACCGGTGGCAACTGCGCTTATACCGAGCTGGGTAAAACGGTGGTTCATCACAACGTCACCATTATCGGAGCGATGAATTTGCCCTCTACTGCACCGGTACATGCCAGTCAGCTTTATTCCAAGAATGTCAGCGCTTTGCTGCAACTGCTCTCTAAAGACGGTGAAATCAGTTTGAATTTTGAGGATGACATTATTAATAGTGCCTGTGTGACCCATGAAGGCCAAATTCGTAGTGCCCGGATTCAAGAACTTGTCAAAAATCTGCAACCAGTAGCCATTTAGGAGAAACTATGTCCGCAGCCATTATTACTGCTGTTTTTATCTTTACTTTGGCCACCCTGGCTGGAGCGGAAGTGATCAATAAAGTACCGCCAACTTTACATACTCCTCTGATGTCGGGAGCCAATGCGGTTTCTGGGATTGCGCTGATTGGGGCGATTTTGGTTGCTGGTGGTCGAGATATGTCTACTGCTAGCATTCTGGGTTTTATTGCCATTGTTTTAGCCACGATCAATGTGGTGGGTGGCTTTTTGGTAACTGACCGAATGCTGCAAATGTTTAAGAAAAAAGCTGTATAGCACTAGAGAGATTTATGAACGAAATGATTACTAGTGGGATCGAAGTGAGCTACCTAGTGGCCACGATCCTATTTTTTCTGGGCTTGAAGTATTTGGGTTCACCGGCAACGGCTCGGAAGGGCAACGCGATCGCGGCGGCTGGAATGCTGTTGGCGATCGTTGCCACACTTTTCTATCAACAAGTTTTTAACTACTCACTAATTTTGGCGGGTATTGTTGTAGGCAGTGCGATCGGAGTGATCGGTGCTTACCGAGTGGCCATGACTTCGATGCCCCAAATGGTGGGTCTGTTGAATGGTTTGGGTGGCGGCGCTTCGACTCTGATTGCTGTGGGTGAATTTTGGCGATTGATGGATGCTGGTTTATTGCCATCGATGGATAACCGGATCACCACGGTTCTGAGTATTTTGATTGGGGGCATTACCCTCACTGGTAGTTTGGTGGCTTTTGCTAAGTTACAAGAGCTAATTTCGGGTTCACCGATTACTTTTGCTTTCCAGCAAGCCTTGAACTTTTTGTTGTTTGGCGGGTTTGTGGTGGGCAGCGTGCTGCTGGTGTTAGATCCTAGCAATATACCTTTGTTTTTGGGCTTGACCGGGATCTCCTTACTACTGGGAGTTCTGTTGGTGATTCCGATCGGTGGTGCCGATATGCCAGTAGTGATTTCGTTGCTGAACTCCTTCTCGGGGATCGCGGCCAGCGCAGCGGGCTTTGTATTGATGAACAACATGTTGATTGTGGCTGGTGCCTTGGTGGGAGCCTCGGGGATTATCCTGACTCAAATTATGTGTAAGGGCATGAACCGCACCTTAACCAGCGTGATCTTTGGGGCATTTGGTAGTAGCGGTGGCGGTAGTGGGGCTGGTGGACATAAAAGCAGTAATGGCGAACAAGTTATCCGCAGCATTGATCCCGAAGAATGCGCCATGATGTTGGGCTATGCTCGATCGGTGGTGATTGTGCCAGGTTATGGCATGGCGGTAGCCCAGGCGCAACATGCAGTACGAGAACTGGCTGACCAGCTTACTCGTTTAGGTGTGGAAGTTAAATATGCCATTCACCCGGTAGCCGGTCGGATGCCGGGACATATGAATGTGCTGTTAGCTGAGGCCAATGTGCCTTATCCACAGCTTTATGACATGGATGATGTGAATCCCCAGTTCCCTGAAACCGATGTGGCTTTGGTAATCGGTGCTAATGATGTGGTGAACCCGGCAGCCCGCAGTGATAAAAATAGCCCGATTTACGGAATGCCAATTTTGGAGGTCGATCGAGCCAAACATACGATCGTGATCAAGCGCGGGATGAGTGCTGGCTTTGCTGGAGTAGAAAACGAACTGTTTTTCCAAGATAAAACCATGATGCTCTTTGGTAATGCCAAAGAAATGGTGAATAAGCTGGTTTCAGAAGTTAAACAACTGTAGTTTCTGAGACATCTTTCAACCATGTCTCTACTCCATTGGGAGTGGGGATTTTGCTGTTAGTATCTATACAGTGGGTTTTTTAATGTGGGGAATAGAAATAGTGAAGCGATATTTGCTGTCGATAGCTGAATATTGTCAAAGGCAACGCTCCGCGAACCAACAGGTTGTCTTTAAGGCTTACGACTTTGCTCAGCCGTTGTCGCCAAAAGTGATTAACTCTAGGGCAGGCGCGGCGAGCCTACTCATCTTGCTAATTACTATGCTCTCAGGATGTGCTACGGGCAAAATGGCTGACTGTGAAACTTTTGTGAAAACTAATCGACAAGTTGATGCTTACTTTGCCAAGAATTCTACCGATGGCGCTGCTTTGGGTAAAAAGAAGTTTAATGGTGTAGAAGAGCAAAAAAAGCTAGCCAAAGAATATCTTACTTTCTTTTTGCAGTCGGCAGAAACCAGCAATAAGGCGATCGCGGCTATTCAGACAATGTATCTAAAGGATGGGCAATTGAAAACACTACAGACCGAATATTTAAGTATTACCAAAAAGACCAAAGAGGCGATCGATCGGTTGGCAGTTATTTCGGCAGAACAAAACACCAGCCCGATCACTGATGCTATTGTGAAAGACCCTAAACTAGATATGAAGCTGGTGGCGAAATCTAAGCAATTAGATGATGATTTTCAAGAAAAGGTGAAGGTTTTGCAGGAATTGGGTGGAGAAGAAGGCAAAGTAATCGACAAGGTAAATGCCTATTGTGGTCAGCCTGTGCAAAATGGCAGTCCCACCAACTCTTCTACCAAATAAACCCAGATTTTATGACAGAGATTGCGATCGTTGGTGGCGGAGCCGCTGGTTTCTTTGCCGCGATCACTGCTGCTGAGCGTTATCCCCAAGCCAAAGTTACGCTGATTGAAGCGGCGCCTCAACCTTTGGGCAAAGTAAAAATCTCCGGTGGTGGTCGCTGCAATGTGACCCATGCCTGCTTTGATGCGGCGGCTTTAGTGCTGTTTTATCCCCGTGGGCAACGGGCTTTGCGAGGGGCTTTTAGTCGTTTTCAGCCCCAAGATACGGTGGCTTGGTTTGCCCAGCGGGGTGTGCAGCTTAAAACTGAAGCCGATGGCCGGATGTTTCCGGCGACTGATCGATCTCAAACGATCATTGACTGTTTGGTGAGAGCTGCCGAAGATGCTGGGGTGAAGATCTGGATGGGCACTATGATTACCAATGTTGTTAAAACTCCCAATGGTTTTCGGCTGAGCAGTAAAAATGGCTCTAATTGGGAGTTCGATCGATTACTTTTGGCCACCGGCAGCAACGCTACGGGTTATCGCTGGGCGAAGGAGCTAGGACATACTATTGAGCCGATCGTCCCTTCTTTGTTCACGCTAAAAATCACCGATCCACGTTTGGCTGATTTAGCTGGGGTGGCGGTGAAAATGGCTACGGTGAGTTTAGTGGGGGATAAAAAACTCACTCAAACTGGTTCGGTGTTAATTACCCATTGGGGTTTGAGTGGCCCGGCTACTCTGAAGCTCTCGGCGTGGGCTGCGCGGTTTTTGTATGACCAGGGTTATCGAGGGAAGCTGCTGGTGAACTGGTTGCCAGAAGTTACTGCTGATAAACTACGCAGTACCATTTTGGCAGTGAAGACTCAGATGCCCCAAAAATCGATTCATAGTAACTGTCCGGTGTTGTTGCCCCAAAGATTGTGGGTGTCGCTGTTAAATTATTGCGAGATTGATGGTTTTTGGGCGGGTTTGTCCAATAAAAAGCTCGATCAATTACTGCAAGAACTCCAGCGCGGTACTTTTCAGATCAATGGTAAAAGTCCGTTTAAGGAAGAGTTTGTCACCTGTGGTGGGGTAAAGCTAGGCGAAATTGATTTTAAAACTATGGCTAGCAAAATCTGTCCGGGACTCTACTTTGCAGGTGAAATTATTGATGTAGATGGTGTCACAGGCGGCTTTAATTTCCAGAATGCTTGGACTACTGGTTGGTTGGCTGGTCAGGCAATTTCCCTGCCTTACAAAACTTTACATTGCTGATAACTTTTGCGCGTATCTCATCTTTACCCCATAATCCTGTTGATGGCTCGATCGATGTTAGGCTAACTTTATAGCGGTTTCATCTTGAGTGAAGTACACAAAAATCTTTGTCTGAAGCTACTTTCAGCCCTATTAGATGTACTTCACTCGAAGCGAAGTTGATATCTTTCCACTGCCCAATTTTTTTTATTGCCTCTTTGTAACTATTCATATCTCCCTGTTCGCGATAAAGTTCAGATGCTTTAATCATGTCGTTAATCCCACCCTGTTTATCTTTTAAATAATCGTGTTTAATATTAGCTCTGATGACATAAGCCTCAGCAGATTTATGGTCGATACTAATCGCTGTATTAAGATCGACAATTGCACCTCGAGCATCTTGCGATCCTAATTTAGCGAGTCCGCGATAAATGTAAGCATCTACATACTTTGGATTGATACTAATAGCTGTATCATAATCAGAAATTGCTCCTTTGTAATCAAAATTTATCGCAGTTGCTTTTTCTTGCCCTCGATCGAAGTAAAATTTTGCTGAGTTCTCAGCTTGGGCAATTTGTTCCATGGGTGCGCTCGGTTGTGCCGATACTGGGAGCACTGAGAAGAATAATACAGAAAGGCTTAATAATAAAGAAACTTTTTTCATGTTTTTAGATTCGGGAGATTGGACTAGATGTAAATTAATTGTTGATGCACCAAGATAGCAGAGCCGACAGATTAAAAGCCTCCACCCAAGTTAAAAGCAGCTTGAAATTCTGTCCCATAAGCATTATTGCAGGTCTCTACACTTAATGACAGGCTTGTATTGCTATGTCACTCGGATTTATTAACGAATTTTGAAAATTTATAACTAAATTATAATCTTCGCTACCGCGAGGTAGAAGATACATATTTAAGTCGATAAGTTGGTTTATGTAAAGTCTACGATCTTCTAATACCCGCCCACTACCAAAGCAGGATATTCCCATGCTGCCATCACGACGGCGATACGCATGAGCATTCACCTCCGCATTAAAAATTCTGCCCAATCGCAATAACTCCTGTTTAAAAGCATCAAGTTTTGTTCTGTCAACCTGCTGCGAAAGTGCTACTACAGAGCTGTCGGTTTGGGCAGTACTTTTTGTTTTTGGCGGCTGCGAAGATACTGATACTGTTGAGGCGATCGATGATTGAACAATAGTTGTCCCAGCGATAAAAAATGGCATGAGCAAGACGGGTAAAACAAGATGGTGTAACTTCATTATTAATACCAATTATTTTAGAAAACTTGACAAAATAGAAGATTAGATCTGGCAGCAATGTCAATAATTGCCATTAGAATTTACAGATAGATTCTGGTTTCAATGGACAGGTTTTGACAGCAATTGGATTACTACGAAGGTTGAGAGTAGTCAATTTATTCAAATTAGCTAATGATGACACATCCCTAATCTGATTTCTATCAAGATCCAGGGCAGTTAATTTGCTCAAACTAGCTAGCTGCTTTACCTCAACGATCTTATTTACGGAAAGATCGAGCTTAGTCAACTCGCTCAAACCAGCTAATGATGACACATCCCTAATCTTATTTATATAAAGATTGAGCTTAGTCAGCTTGCTCAAACTAGCTAATGATGACACATCAACAATTTTGTTATTACTCAGAGAAAGGCTAGTCAACTTATGCAAATAACCCAATGGCTTTACCTCAAAAATTTCATTGTAACCAAGGTCAAGAGTACTCAGATTAATCAAATTACTCAGAGGCCATAAATCATCAATGTCATTAACAGTAAGATTGAGATAAGTCAGGTTGGTCAAACTACCAAGGGGTCGGAGATTGCGAATGTGCTTATGGTAAATAAAGAGTGATGTAAGACTTTTAAGTTTAATCTCAGCTTTTTCACAGTCTTGAGTACCAGCTACCTCCAACAGTACATTGGTCGTATTTTGTTCTTTAACATCAGTCCCAGGTTTATCTTTTCTCTTGCAAAAGTAAGTAAATGGATGAGTGGTAGCTTCTTCTATGAGTTTCAAAAGATCATCTCTTTCAGAACTTGTCAATCCTTCAAAAGGGTTATTAGGATCTTGTAATGATACTGGTTGTGCCAATACTGCGCCAATTGAAAAAACTTGAAACGATAAGAAAGATATACTAAATATTATAGGAAGAAGTTTCATAGTCTTGAATTAAAATGACAGCGGGTAAGTACAGAAAACGAAAATTACAGCACGCTAAAATTGTAACACAATCTGGGAAAGGATTATAGTCTTATCTTTAGAGTGGTTTATAAACTTGCTAACGAGTGTAAAAAGGGAAGTGACCTTTGTATCTCACGCTTGCCGTTTTGACTTCGCAAACAGTATCCATTGCTACTTAACCCCCCTTATTTTAGAAAATTTGACAAAATAGAAGATTAGATCTAGCAGCAATGTCAATAATTGCCACTAGAATTTACAGATAGATTCTGGTTTTAACGGGCAAGTTTTGACAGCAATTGAATTACGGCGAAGTTCGAGAGTAGTCAACTTATTCAAACTAGCTAATGATGACACATCCCTAATCTGATTTTTGTAAAGATCCAGGGCAGTTAATTTGTTTAAACTAGCTAACTGCTTTACCTCAACGATCTGATTTACGGAAAGATTGAGGTCAGTCAACTTGCTCAAACTAGCTAATGATGACACATCAACAATTTTGTTATGACGGAGGGAAAGGCTAGTTAACTTACTCAAGCTACCCAATGGCTTTACATCAACAATTCCATTATTATCGAGTTTAAGAGTACTCAGCTTAATCGAGTGACGCAGAGGCCATAAGTTATCAATGTTATTAAGAGTAAGATCGAGGTAAGTCAGGTTGGTCAAACTTCTAATGGGTTCGACATCTCTGATGCGCTTATGGAAAAGAGAGAGTGATGTAAGACTGTTAAGTTTCATCTCAGCTTTTTCACAGTCTTGAGTACCAGCTACCTCCAACAGTACATTGATCGTATGTTGTCTTTCAACATTAAGCCCAAGTATCCCAGATTTATCTTTGCTCTTACAAACATCAGTAAATGGAGTTGGTTGAGCGACAAATTCTTCTAAGATTTTTTCAAACTCAGAATCTGTCAATCCTTTCAAAGGGGTATTAGGATCGTGTAGTGATAATGGTTGTGCCAATACTGCGCCAATTGAGAAAACTTGAAACGATAAGAAAGATATACTAAATATTATAGGAAGAAGTTTCATAGTCTTGAATTAAAATGACAGCGGGTAAGTATAGAAAATGAAGATTACAGCGTGTTGGAACTGTAACATAATCTGGGAAAGGATTGTAATCTTATCTTTAGCGTAGTTTATAAACTTGCTAACGAGTGTAAAAAGGGAAGTGACCTTTGTCTGTCAAAGATTTTATACTGGCCGGAAGGGTTTCTCTGCTGAGGTTTTGAGGCATATCCGCTTCACATCATCGCCGTAACCTTTGTGCGGCTCATACTTGTCAATAAATCGACGGCTACAATCAACACACAGATGATTTTGTTTTCCTTCTTTTATACCGTTTTTTCGGATGTGGGTAGAATTACATTCAGGGCATTGCATGGTTTTTATCCTTTCTACATATATGCACTATGCAACGCCGAAAGGCTTTATGATACTTTTAGCCAAAGGCGTAATCAGGTTAAAGCCAAATCCCGTTAATACTTTCAGTGATTGCCCTGTAACGTTTTGACGAACTATAAGATCAAGCTGCCAATATGTTAAGATAGCAAAATCCTACTAATTAGTGAGATTAAATCATGAGCGCGAAAGTAAGTATCACACTAGATGAAGAAGTTTTAGAGTTTGTTGATCGATCGAGTCCCAATCGGAGCCAGTTCATTAACCAAATACTGTCTCAGGCCAAAAAGAGCCAATTGTTGCAAGCGTTAGATAACGCCTATACAGAACTAGCCCATGATGCTGAATATCAAGCCGAGACTAAACTGTGGGATGTGACAGTGGGGGATGGAATCGATGCCGCAGGGTAATTTACGGTACCGGAGAGGAGAAATTTGGTGGGTGAATTTAGATCCGACGGTTGGCAATGAAACAGCCAAGAGACGACCATGCCTGATTCTTCAGAATGATGTAGGTAATGCTAGATCTGATACCACGATGGTTGCGCCTTTGTTAAAAGGCTCAAAAGCCTATCCGTTTGTAGTCAATGTTAAAATGACTACAGAGAATGGGTTAGATGAAAATAGAGGAATTCATCTTGAACAAATGAGAGTTGTTGACAATCAGAGAATTGATCGCAAACTAGGAACAATAGCAATACGGTTCGGATAACTCTTAAGCAGTATTGATAACTGAGAATACATATGGTTTGATTTTACTGCCAGATCCTCTGTGTATGCGCTTCTTTGAAGGAAATTTAGATCGAGCTTTCTTGACTACTCGTGGATTACTTCTC
>JANYHM010000074.1 GCA_025359065.1 Synechococcales cyanobacterium GL140_1_metabinner_5_sub
AAGCAAAATACTTGTTTGCCTCCAAGGTCGGTCTTCACCGTTGCCTTTTTTGCTTCCCCTATTTCTGATCGCAACTCTGACAGGACTTTCAACCTTGCTGTTTGTTTTGGAGTATCTTAAATCCGGGCGGGTCAGTGACCATCTTTGATTTTAACGCAAAGCCGTCGTTCTACGACGGGGTTTTAGACCCAAATTTCTGATAAGAGTATGTCACAATGTGAAAGATTACGATTCCTTATACATGTTGCTGACATTCAAATGAAGCAAAAAATCGCCAACAGTCCATTTTTCGATCGACTCTATCATCCCGATCGACCCGTTATTGTCTTCGATGGCGCAATGGGTAGCAACCTGCAACTGCAAAACCTCACCGCCGCAGACTTTGGCGGCGAGAAATACGAAGGCTGCAACGAATACCTTGTCCACACCAAACCCGAATCTGTTGCCACAGTCCACCGGGCTTTCTTAGCTGCCGGAGCCGATGTAATCGAAACCGATACCTTTGGTGGCACCTCGTTGACCTTGGCTGAGTATGACCTGGCAGACAAAGCCTACGAACTCAACAAAACCGCAGCAGAACTAGCCAAAAAAGTTACTGCCGAATTCACCACCCCCGAAAAACCACGCTTCGTCGCTGGTTCGATCGGTCCTGGCACCAAACTACCTTCGATCGGCGCGATCGATTACGACACATTGGAAACGGCACACGCCGAACAGGCTAGGGGCCTGTTGGACGGCGGAGTCGATCTCTTTTTGGTCGAAACTTGTATGGATTTGCTGCAAATCAAAGCGGCTTTGAACGGCATCGAGAAAGTGTTTGCCGAAGCTGGTCGGCGGATTCCCCTCATGGTCTCGGCTACCTTTGAAGACATGGGCACCATGTTAGCTGGTTCCGATATCAGCGCTTTAGTGACAGCTCTAGAGCCTTACTCGATCGATATCCTTGGTCTAAACTGTGCTACCGGTCCCGATCTGATGTCGCCCCACATTAAATACTTGTGCGACACTTCGCCCTTTGTGGTTTCTTGTGTACCCAATGCTGGTTTGCCAGAAAATATTGATGGCCATGCTCACTATAAACTTACGCCGATCGAACTCAAAATTGCCTTGATGCGGTTTGTAGAAGATTGGGGTGTGCAGGTCATTGGTGGTTGCTGCGGCACTAGTCCTGCCCATATTCAGCAACTGGCGGCAATTGCCCAAGAAATCCAACCCAAGAAACGGGAGCCGGCCTATGAGCCTTCTGCCTCTTCGTTGATGACTTCCCAGAGTTATTTCCAAGAAAATTCTTTCTTAATCGTCGGCGAAAGATTAAACGCCAGCGGCTCCAAAAAATGTCGTGATCTCTTAAATGCCGAAGACTGGGATGGTCTGGTTTCCTTGGCGCGTGCCCAGGTCAAAGAAGGAGCGCAAGTTCTGGATATCAACGTAGACTACGTGGGTCGTGATGGCGTGCGTGATATGCGTGAGGTGGTTTCGCGGGTAGTCAATAGCGTCAACTTACCTTTGATGCTCGATTCTACCGAGTGGGAAAAAATGGAAGCTGGCCTGAAAGTAGCTGGCGGCAAATGCTTGATCAACTCCACTAACTTTGAAGACGGCGATGAGCGCTTCTTTAAAGTGCTGTCCTTAGCCAAAAAATACGGCGGCGGGGTGGTGATTGGGACGATCAATGAAGATGGCATGGCGCGCACAGCCGAGAAGAAGTTCGAGATTGCGCAACGGGCTTATCGGGCGGCAGTAGAATATGGCATCTCGCCTCAAGAAATCTTCTTCGATACCCTGGTGTTGCCGATTTCTACCGGAATTGAAGAAGACCGCGTAAATGCACGAGAAACCATCAAAGCGACCAAGACCATTCGGGAAAATTTGCCGGGATGCCACGTCATTCTGGGGGTTTCCAACGTTTCCTTTGGTCTAAACCCAGCTTCGCGCCAGGTGCTGAACTCGGTGTTTCTGCACGAAGCCATGAGTGCGGGCATGGATGCGGCGATCGTCAGTGCCAATAAAATCTTGCCAATGGCCAAGATCTCTGCCGAACATCAAAAAGTTTGCCAAGATCTGATCTTCGATCGCCGAGAATTTAAAGACACCATCTGCACCTACGATCCACTGGGGGCTTTGACCACCATGTTCGCGGGGGTCAGTACCAAAAAAGACAAGGTGGTTGATGATAACTTGCCGATAAATGAAAAGCTCAAGAACCACATTATTGATGGTGAGCGCTTGGGCTTAGAAGACAATCTGAACAAAGCCATGGTCGATCATCCACCTCTGACTATTATTAATAGCTTTTTGCTAGATGGAATGAAGGTGGTAGGTGAACTGTTTGGCTCTGGCCAGATGCAGCTTCCTTTTGTGCTGCAATCTGCCGAAACCATGAAGGCTGCGGTAGCTTTCCTAGAGCCGCACATGGAGAAATCCGAAAGCGGTAATAACGGCAAGGGGACTTTCTTAATCGCCACAGTTAAAGGTGATGTTCATGACATCGGCAAAAACTTGGTAGATATTATCCTCTCCAACAACGGCTATCAGGTGCTGAATATCGGCATTAAACAGCCGGTAGAAAATATCTTAGAAGCTTACAAAAAGCAGCCGGTGGACTGTATCGCTATGAGCGGTCTGCTGGTGAAATCTACGGCTTTCATGAAAGAAAACCTAGAAATTTTCAACAAAAATGGCATTACCGTGCCAGTAATTTTGGGCGGAGCAGCTCTCACACCCAAGTTTGTCTACGATGACTGCCAAAAGGTCTATAAAGGCAAAGTGATCTATGGCAAAGATGCTTTTGCTGACTTGAACTTTATGGACCAACTGATGCCCGCTAAGGCAAAGCAGCAGTGGAGTGATAATGAAGGATTCACTGGTGAATTTGCTCAGTACAACCCCAAGCTAGAAAAAGCAAACAGTCAGCCCAAACCTGAAAAGGTATCAGCCGAACCAGTGGTCATTGACACCAAGAGATCTGAAGATGTGGAGCTAGATCTACCTCGGCCTACGCCACCTTTCTGGGGCACCAAAATCTTACAGCCTGCTGATATTCCGATCGCAGAATTATTCTGGCATCTAGATCTCCAAGCCCTAATTGCTGGCCAATGGCAGTTCCGCAAACCCCAAGATCAAACCAAGGAAGACTACGAAGCTTTCAAAGCTGAAAAAGTCCATCCCATCTTAGAAAGCTGGAAAGCCAGACTGCAAGCTGAAGAATGGCTCCATCCCCAACTTGTCTATGGTTACTTCCCCTGTGTCGCCGAAGGCAATAGCCTCCATGTCTATGACCCAGCAGTAATCGAACAAGGATTAACTCCCCAAACTGCCAAACCAGCAGTTACCTGGGAATTCCCCCGCCAGCGTTCTTTGCGCAGACTCTGCATCGCTGATTTCTTCCGCCCCATTGCCGAGAATCAGTTCGATGTCTTCCCCCTCCAGGCAGTCACCATGGGTGAAATCGCCACCACCAAAGCCAAAGTGCTGTTCGATGCCAACAACTACACCGAATATCTCTATTTCCATGGGATGGCAGTGCAGATGGCCGAAGCCTTGGCCGAATGGGGTCATGCCCGTGTGCGGCGCGAGCTGGGCTATGGCGATCTAGAGCCAGATAATATCCGCGACATGCTGGCGCAGCGTTATCAAGGTTCTCGCTATAGCTTTGGCTACCCAGCTTGCCCCAACGTGATGGATCAGGTACCGCAATTAGCTTTGCTGCAAGTAGAACGGATTGGGATGTCGATCGATGAAAGCGAACAGCTTTACCCCGAGCAGTCCACCACAGCATTAATGGTCTATCATCCCAAAGCCAAGTACTTCAGCGCATAGATTATAGGTATCTGTTGATACACAAATCTATGATCATGGCTTAGAGCATGTAGTATGGACTGCTAATACTGTACGAAATATGCTGCCAAAGCCTCCTAATACAAAAGGCTGAGATCTGGACTGGCTGTTTATATTGATCCTCCATCTACTGAAGGATTTTTTTGTTTGTGGGGAACTTTCTCAGATGTACTACGGTCATCGTGGGAAGTGATGCAAACTGTTCGGGTCACATCGGTTGTTAAACTGATGCAAATGAACAATGCCTAGTATGCGAAGTGTCATCGGCATTTCGATTTGATCTGTGTAATTAAAATGTTGCATTGTCAAAATTGGGTATGTGTCACGAACAAAAATTGCTAAGTCAAATCGCTGCTCTCGAAGCTGAGAATTGATGTTAACCTTGAAAAAACAAGCAATGTTGTACAGATTGAAAATCCTGTAGAACTCTGTGGCAAAAACGGTTAACCAGCTTTCATTTTGTTTTTCAGGCGAATGTTTAGAGATAATCCAAAACTTTCTCATCGAAAGTTTCGGGAATACCAAAACACAGCTTGTAGTCTAAATCATGCACAGAGAGAACTCAAACACGATGTTGCTCTTCAGTGTTAGTCAAGTCAACTAGATTGGGAGTTCAACATCATGTCATTACGCAATCTATCCTGTGGCTTGTTCGCTCTGGTTTCTCTGGCTGGCGCTCCCGCCTTTGCTCAAAACACTGGTATTACGATCAACAACGATCAAAACACCGTGATTACCGGCAACGGCAATAACGCTCAGAACAACAGCAACCAGTCGGTTCGGGATTCTAGAGGAAGTAGAAACACCGGCGACACAGGTGTATCAGTCAACAACAAACAAACCTGCGATATTGTTGGCGACAACAACAGTTGTACCAATAACAGTACGCAGTCAGTTGACCTTCGGCGCGGTCGCAATCGCTAAAACGCCGTCAAATAGCTCAGCCCAAATAAATTAACCTCACTCTTTTGGAGAACATCATGTCTTTACGCAATATTTCGATCGCTTTGGCTTCCGTAGTAGTTTTGGCTTCTGCTCCTGCTTTCGCTCAAGATGCAGCAATTATCCAAGACAACGTTCAAACTAATACTGTTACCGGCAACCGTAACACTACCAAGAACACTAGCAACCAAGCTGCTGGTACTGCTCAACGTGGTCGCACTGGTGACACTGGTGTTTCCCAAAAGAACGATCAGTTGAGCGATGTTGCTGGCAACAGAAACAAAACTGATAACGTTAACAATCAAGCTGCTGGTACTGCTCAACGTGGCACACTACGCCGCTAAAATCAATCGGGCGCTTTCAACACCACGTTTCAGTTTTTAAAGCGCCTCTTTAAAATTCAAACAATCTAACTCACTTTAATCTTCTGGAGAATATCATCATGTCTTTACGCAATATTTCGATCGCTTTGGCTTCCGTAGTAGTTTTGGCTGCTGCTCCTGCTTTCGCTCAAGATGCAGCAGTTGTTCAAGACAACGTTCAAACTAACACTGTTACTGGCAACCGCAACACTACCAAGAATACTAGTAACCAAGCAGCAGGTGTTGGTCAACGCGGTCGTACTGGTGACGCTGGCGTTTCCCAAAAGAACGATCAGTTGAGTGATGTTCTTGGCGACAGAAACAAAACTGACAACGTAAACAACCAATCTGCTGGCGTTGGCCAACGTGGCACACTACGCCGCTAGAAAGGTTTTGGCGATTTAAAGAGTTTTAAATCGCCATTTCGCTTGCAAAATATTTCAACTCAATCATTATCTCTAGGAGAAAAACTATGTCTTTACGTAACATTTCGATCGCTTTGGCTTCCGTAGTAGTTTTGGCTGCTGCTCCTGCTTTCGCTCAAGATGCAGCAGTTGTTCAAGATAACGTTCAAACCAACACTGTTACTGGCAACCGCAACACTACCAAGAATACTAGCAACCAAGCAGCAGGTGTTGGTCAACGCGGTCGTACTGGTGACGCTGGCGTTTCCCAAAAGAACGATCAGTTGAGTGATGTTCTTGGCGACAGAAACAAAACTGATAACGTAAACAACCAAGCTGCTGGTACTGCTCAACGTGGTCGCCGCTAAGTCTATTTAGAAACTTTTGTCAAAATAGATTGAAATTTGGGGGATTACAACTGACATACTGTTGTAACCCCCACACATCTTAGGAAGGTGATTATGTTTCGGAAAAAAATATTGATAGCTGGCTCATCCATTGCTGTTGCTCTGGTAGTTGCTAGTCAAGCCAATGCCGATGTTGCAATCATCCATAATGCTGATGGTAGCACTAACTTACAAGCTGGCAAAGTAAAAATATTTACTGGTGCCAATGGTGGTTCTCAAATAGAAACCGGCAACATCCAACTATCTAATGATGATGCCTTCTTAGTTAGCCGTCGATCCAAGTATCGCCGTGGTAGTAAAATACCTAATACTCCAGCAGTTAAGGTTCCAAACACCAAAATACCGTCAATTCCTATTGTTCGGTCTCCAAATTTAAAAATACCTGCAATCCCTACTGCCAGAACTACCGTAATTCAGAGAAATGAATCTTCTGGCAATGGTAGTGTCTATAGCAGCCGGACATCCACTCGCAGCAGTAGTGGTAGTTCTAGCAACTCCCAATCTACTGTGATTCGTGGTAACGGACAATCTCACACAAATTCTAATAACGATTTAGACGATTAATTAGGTTTTATTATGAAAAAGCAACTTTTGGCAACACTTCTATTGGCTACGACCTGTTTGGCTGGAGTTCTTTCGACAGCTTCAATTACCAGTGCACAGAGTTCTGGTAACACAGTGAATAATACTAGCGTCAGCAACACTCTTGGTACTGGTACTGCGGTTACAACCAATCGTAATTCTCGCAGTGAAATCAGAAACTCTAGTGGTCCTAATGTTCACAGCGACATCCAAATTGGTGTCCATGATGGTTGTGGCCAATCGGTAAATAATAATAGCGTTAGTCATCAAGGCTCAATTGGCGCACAGGTTAGCGTTAACGTAGATGTTTGTAATCCAGCCGCTGGTGCTTCTGGTGGTCGTCAAAACAGGCGCTGATTGATTTGCTAAACGCGAATATTTTGTGGTGCTAAATAGCTTACTGAGTAATTCAAGCTCTAAAGTTATTTAGCATTCGTCTTTATTTTTGTAATAATTACCTGGAGCTTAGTGATGCGTTTACTTACTACCGGTCTGATTTTGTTATTAACCAGCGGCTCTTTCTTAACTCGTGCCGATCGAGCATTTAGCGAAGATGGTGTCAGTCAATCGAGCATATCGGTCAATCGAGGTAGTCTCTCTGGTGCTGCTTTGATCCTACAAGTTGATGCTCCGCCATCTGCCAATATTCAAGGCACAGTCAAAATCAATGGCAAGGTGGTAGCTAATCTTGGTAGTACTCGATCGATTTCTTTGGCTAGCTGTGTCGCCAATTCTGGCTGCGAAATTGATGTAGCTGCGACTTATCAGCCGGACTCAGCGATTAGTACGGCCATTTATAGCACCAATGGCACTTTGCGATCGGAGCAGCAAAGCTCTGGCAGTGGGGTGATGAAGCAGAAGTTTGTGCTGAATGTTCGCTAATTTTCAATTTGTTTTAGAAATTTCAGGAATGTCAAAGTACAGCCTGTAGTTTAAATTATGCGCACCGAGAGATTATCAAGAAAAATTTAATTTCACCGCCGCTAAATGATTCGGAACAGCTCGACCTAACTTAATTAACTCACATCTTTGGAGAACACAATGTCTTTACGTAACCTTTTAATTGCTTTGGCTTCTGTAGTGGTTTTGGCTGCTGGCCTGCCTGCTTTCGCTCAAGATGCAGCAATTATTCAAGATAACGTTCAAACCAACACTGTTACTGGTAATCGTAACACTACTAAAAACACTAGCAACCAAGCAGCAGGTGTTGGTCAACGTGGCCGCACTGGTGATGCTGGTGTTTCCCAAAAGAACGATCAGTTGAACGACGTTTTGGGTAACAGAAACAACACTGATAACGTTAACAACCAAGCAGCAGGTGTTGGCCAACGTGGCCGCCGCTAGAAATGTATTTAACAGGCTCAACGCTCTATTTGAGCGTTGAGCCTGTTGTTGTATGACAGAAAAAAGTTTTTCTGAAACAAAATGCTGCTGGCAGCATAAAATGCACTCTAATAATTTAGGATTATTATGAAAAAATCACTTTTTACATTGTCTCTACTAGCTTTCACCACTATTGGTGGAGTCTTTTCGACAAAAGCTTTTGCTCGTCCTAACAACGGCAACACCATTAACCATACTAGCGTTAACAACTCTTTGGATAGCAATCGTCCGGTCAATATCAATCGGACTTCCAATGGTGAAGTAAAAGACCCTGCTTCAGTCAATAACAACGTAGGGAATGATAGCAGCATCATTCTTACCGGTAGCTGTTCTCCTTCATCGATTAACAACAATGTTAATCGACAAGGAACTGTTGGATCTAGTCAAAGTATTGTAGTCGAAGCTTGCAATCCAGCGGCTGGCGGTGCTGGTGGTCGTCGCAATCGTTAGATTGACTGTTGAATTTAAGAATATTTTAAATAGCTAGGTGCCTTTTTGAGTATTTTAAACTCTGGAGTTATTTGGCTTTTTGTTTATAAATATTAAGGTTGATAAAATGTTTCCGCAATGATCTCTTTCGACGCTGTATTAACCAATAACTGAATCTAAAATCTCCTTAATTTTATGAAAACCAAACTTTTTTTGATGTTGTTTGCTCTCAATGGCTTACTATTGGGTGCCAACAGTGCCTCGGCAGCGTCGGCTAGCCCCAGTGTTGCTAGTCTCAGCCACACTATTTCTAATTTAGTTGATTTAGACGCTGATGCGCAGAGCCTGGTGGAGTTGGCAATCAACCGGGCTTTGTTAGCCAAAAGCGTGAAAGATAACACCAAAGACCTACGCATTGGCCAACAAATTATTAATGGTCGGATTAATAATCCTAACCATGGGCCAATCATCAATGGCAAGATTGATAACCCTAATGGGCCAATTATTAATGGTCGAATCGCAAACCCTAAGCCTCCGATCGACAAAGAGCCACCTATTCTGATCAACGGCATTATTTACAATCCGAACCAACAGCCTCAACGTCGATAATTGCTGGGTCGATAATTACTAGGTGTATAAAGTCCTTAAATATATAGAAATCAAGAGGAATGATTATGTCTGATACTCTGTCATCCAAATCAAAAAAAACGCTGATGTGCCCTAGTGCTGATGCGGAAATGTCTGGCAGTGTAATTTTTGGCATTGTGGCAGGTACTCCCGAAGAACCCCATGTAGTTCATCTTGATCGAGTTAAGGCTATTCCTCAAGAGTTATTAGCTCTTGAGGCACCAGTAAAACCTTCAGAAATTTTCCGCATTGCTGCCACCTGTATCGAAAATGGCTGTATGCATTTTGATGGAACGAACTGTCGGTTGACTGAACGAATTATAGATGGCTTACCTGCCGTATCTGAGCAGTTGCCAGCTTGTGCGATTCGCTCTAAATGTCGTTGGTGGTACCAAGAAGGCAAAGAAGCTTGTTTTCGTTGTCAGCAAGTAGTGCGTGACAATTACAATGCCACTGAGCATTTGTTTAATACTGTAGACCCATCGGCTTACAGTCAGGTTTAGTGTTTAATTAACCGCCGCTAACTGGTGGAATTAACACTAATTCATCGCCATCTTGCAGTGAGCGATCGGCCTCTACGAAATCTAGGTTTACTCCTAAGCGTGTGACCGATCGCCATTGATCTAACTGGGGATATTTGTTAATTAATCCTTGCAAGACATCACCAGCAGAAGTTCCTGCTGGTAAGGTTTGGGTGATTTCGGGTTTGCCGATGACCTCTTGATAAACGGCAAAGAGTTTGATTGAAATCTGGATATTGTCAGCGTTCATAGAGGTATTTTGGGAGGCTTTGGTGGTGGGCAATGCCCACCCTACGCATGAATTCTGAGAGCCAGGATGTTGTCTAAAGGCAATACCCACCGTCAACAGTTATTCTGGTTCTACCCAGCGATCGTCTTCTTTGATCAGTGCAATTAACTCCGATACGCCATCGGCCTCTGGCACTTTCTTGATCTCGGTTTTGCCGCGATAGAGGGAGATATAGCCCGGTTGTTTGCCCACATAGCCATAGTCGGCATCGGCCATCTCGCCCGGACCATTGACGATGCAGCCCATCACTGCAATATCTAGGCCAATCAGATGTTTGGTGGCTTCCCGGACTTCGTGTAGTACGTCTTCTAAGTTGAACAGCGTGCGGCCACAAGAAGGGCAGGCTACATACTCCACCATAGTTTTGCGAAGACCGAGAGCCTGCAAAATGCCGTAGCACACCGGAATTTCTTTTTCTGGTGCTTCGGTTAACGATACCCGGATGGTGTCACCAATGCCTTCGCCCAACAGGGTGCCAATTCCGGCTGTAGATTTAATCCGGCCATATTCTCCATCACCGGCTTCGGTTACTCCCAGGTGAATGGGATAATCCATGTTTTCGGCATCCATCCGCTGCACCAACAGTCGATAGGCGCTGAGCATTACGGGTACCCGTGATGCCTTCATGGAAATTACAATGTTGTGGAAATCCATCGATCGACAGATCCGAATACATTCTAAAGCCGATTCCACCATGCCTAATGGTGTATCACCGTAAGTAAACAGCATCCTCTCACCCAAAGAGCCATGGTTTACTCCAATCCGCATCGCCTTATTTTGATCGCGCAGGCTAACGATCAGCGGTTCTAGGGCTTCTCGCATTTTGCCTTCAATTTCTTTGAATTCTGCCGGAGTGTATTCAGTGCGGTTATCTTGGGGCTTCTCGAATACATACAAACCCGGATTGATCCTTACCTTATCTACATGTTTAGCCACTTCTAGGGCAATTTTCATACCATTGTGATGAACATCGGCCACTAACGGTACTACTTGATAGGTTGCGGCTAACTGGGCTTTGATCTCAGCCAAAGCTTTGGCATGTGCCATGCTGGGTACTGTAACCCGCACAATTTCGCAGCCAATTTCGTGTAAGCGACGGATTCCAGCCACTGAACCAGCAATATCTAAGGTATCTTCGTTAATCATCGACTGCACCACCACCGGATGATGACCGCCAATTATGACACTACCCACCGCTACTGGGCGAGTCTGACGACGCTGAATAGTGCCATCAGTAGAAAAAGGATTGTGAGCCTGGGATGGTCTAGAAATAGTCTGCATGATGACGGCTGTAAGATTCTAACAACCACTCTATCGCAGATGATTGGCCGCATTCAAGCGCCTTAACCGCCAATTAACAAGCCGATTAATCGGGTTGCCATAAAGCCCAGGGTGCCACAAACCACCGCTACTACCACCATCATGACTGATACCTTCAGCCAAAATGTCAGAGGGTATCTACCCAGACGAATTCTGTTGAGGTGTTCAATTTTATCAACAGCCAATCGCGCCAATGACTTAGGACGACGGCTTTTCGTCGAGCTGCCTTGGGTGATCGACCTGATAGGCAAAGAGTTGTTCTCTTGCTGGAAAACGCGCATCTGTTCTGATAGGTCGCGGTTACGGCGATGGAGCTGACGAATCCGCTCTTGATTTTGCTGATACTCTGCTTCTAATCGGTCAATTTTTGGAGTCCGACGACTGGGTCTACCAACCTTGCTAGAGATCTGATACATAAGTGTAAGGGGTAAAAAAGATTATGTGCATTAGTATTGAAATCTATCACAATCACGGCAAGATTTCTATATATTGAAACACAAAGCGAATGAATATTCGGATTCCCGAACATGGTCACTAATCATGAATTTAAAAGATAATTGTCTGCCAGAGACTTGTAATATTGACGAAGTATTTCGTGGGAACAGGTGATTTTGTGGTATCTTTTTACGTAAGTTTCGTGGATTCTTATACAAGTTAACGATTTAACACAGCATTAGCCATGCCCAGACCCAAAGGAAAAGCTCTCACACCACAAGATATTTTGGATGTGGCAATTATTTTGCTAGAAACTCAAGGTGTGGAAGACTTCAGCATCAATCAATTAGCCAAGGCTTTAGCGATCAAGCCGCCCTCTTTGTACAACCATTTTGCTGGGGATGAAAATATTCGTCGATCGATCCGCCTAGAAGGTTGGAGAAGAATTGCAGAACAGTGCTTGCCAGATATTCAGAGTAACGATCATCCAGTAGACCTGATTCAACGGACTACCATTAAGTGTCGGGAGTTTGCGATCGAGAACCCCGCCTTGTACCTATTTACTATTCAACATCCTTTTCCCCAGTCAGACATTGAGTTTTCACCGATTTTGCATCACATTTTGGATGTGTATGTCACTATTTTGACTCCCTTTGGTTTGGGGCAAGAAGATACGCTTCATGCTGCAAGGCTTCTGCATTCTTCGGTGCATGGCTTTTTGCTGAACGAGATCTTAGGCTTTTTTGCCGCAACCGAATCGACGGCTCGTAGCTTTACCTGGATGGTCGATCATTTGATAGAGTCTTTCTTACCCAAGCAAGTTGCCTAGGTCGGTTTTTTGCAATCTACGGGAAACCCCCAGACAAGATTGGTAGCACTCAGGGTATGTTAGCTAAAGCACCGTCGTATTTTAGTAGATACTTAGGAACTTCATGATGCTGGATTCGATCGAACAACTTGTAGGTTTTGGCACTGTTTTTGGAGGTGCTTTGGGGCTAGTGCCCTTTTCGATCGCTCGTGGCCAAGGTAAAAAACAGTTTGCGACGATTGCACTGATTGCTTGTTTGGTTTCGGGTTACAGCTATGGCGAAAAACTCGCTTTACCGGTTTTTGCTAGTCTGAGTATTGTGGCCATTGCCAGCGGCAAGGCAGCGACGCAGAAACATCTGCGGTTGGAACCAATGGAAACTGAGCTTGATTAATAACATTTCGCCTTGCAATCATGATTCCCTGACCTTGATTAATAAAACTTAAACACAAAACTGTGCGATGGAGCCGGTTTGAGTAGTAATGTGAACGGTATCAACCCTATCAAAAACAAAAGTTATGATACAGCGTGGTTCTAAGGTGCGCGTTTTGCGTAAAGAGTCTTATTGGTTCAGAGACACTGGCACAGTAGCCTCGATCGACCAAAGCGGCATCAAATACAACGTCATCGTGCGTTTTGACAAAGTTAATTACAACGGTTTTAGCGGCAGTGCTGGCGGTGTAAACACCAATAACTTCGCTGTAAGCGAACTCGAAGAAGTCGGCCCACCACCTAAAGCAGCAGCGGCTAAAGCTCCTGCGGCTAAAGCAGAAGGCTAAAAACTTCTGGAAGTATCAGCTTGACAGGCCAAAGTCGCTAAAATGACTTTGGCCTTGTTGTTTGTATATATCTATGCCCGAACTCCCCGAAGTCGAAACTGTCCGCCGTGGCCTTCAGCAGTTTACCTGCAATATTCCGATCGAAGAAGTCCAGGTGCTTTTGCCCCGCACGATCGATCATCCTGACTCTGCCGTAGATTTTGCCAAGAGTTTAACGGGTTTGGTGCTGACCGAATGGCAGCGGCGCGGTAAATATTTGCTGGGAGTCTGCGCTGACCAAAAAGGCCAGACCAAAGGTTGGTTAGGAGTTCATTTACGTATGACTGGGCAGCTTTTGTGGTTAACCACTCCCACAGAACAGACAAAACACACAAGGGTGCGGTTTTTGATGCCCAATGACCAAGAGTTGCGCTTTGTAGACCAGCGGACTTTTGGCAAAATGTGGTGGATTACGGCTAGCGAAGACCCTAATCAGGTGATGGGGGGTTTGGGTAAACTGGGGCCAGAGCCGTTCTCACCAGAATTTAGCGTAGATTATTTGCTCGATCGGCTACAGCGCTCTCGTCGCCAAATTAAAGCTGCGATTTTAGACCAAACCCTCGTAGCCGGTGTGGGCAATATTTACGCTGATGAATCTTTGTTTCTGAGTAAAATTCTACCCACTGCTGTCACCACTGCTCTTACCAAAGAACAGATTGCCACTTTGCGCGGCACGATTATTCAGGTACTGCAAGACTCGATCGATGCGGGAGGCACAACTTTTAGCAACTATCTCAGCGTGGCAGGCACCAACGGCAATTATGGTCAAAGTGCTTGGGTGTATGGTCGCCAGGGTCAACCTTGTCGGATTTGTGGGGAGTTGATTATCAAAATTAAGGCCGCAGGTCGAGGGACGCATTATTGCGGTACCTGTCAATCTTAGATCTATCTCAAACCTAATTTGTATAGACAATGAGATTACAAAAGACTATGCTAGCCTTAGACCGATATTTCCAGTTTGTATATGTCATTATCCCAACCTACCCGGCCTCTCCGCGACAGCACCATCAACATTCGCCTGAACCGCCAACAGCGCAACACCATTGATCGAGCCGCTCAGACCCTAGGCAAAAATCGATCGGACTTTGTTTTGGAAATCGCCTGCCGAGAAGCCGAAAATGTTCTTCTTGATCAAGCCTACATCGCAGTAAACGAAGACACCTTCCAGACCCTTTGCCAACTCTTGGATAATCCCCCCGCACCTTCCCCAGGGCTACGTAAACTCATGGCTGCTAAAGCCCCATGGTAGAGCCAATCCTTCAGGCTCCAGTGCCATTAACGGATGCCCACGTAGTTCAGGATTTTGACTGCGGTGTTGAGTCCCTCAATGATTGGTTACAGCGGCGGGCATGGAAAAATCAGCTTTTGGATGTCTCCCGCACCTTTATTGTGTGCCAGGAAGACCAAGTGGTCGGCTACTACTGCTTGAGTAGTGCAGCCATTGGGAGGCACAGTATGCCCAAGTCTCGCCAGCGAAACATGCCTGATCCAATTCCAGCAGTGTTGATTGGTCGATTGGCAGTCGATCGACGATACCAAGGCCGTAAAATTGGCGTTGGGTTACTTCAAGACGCAGTACTAAGGATTGTTCAGGTCGCTCAGACGATCGGCACGGCCTACATTGTGGTTCATGCCCTAGATGAGGCTGCTCAAGGGTTTTATCAAACTTATGGCTTCACATCCATTCCAGAAACACCCTTGACCTTGTTTTTGCCCGTATCAACAGCGACGAACTGTTGACACGGGCTACTGGCATGATTGTGACTATGACGGTTGCTTGCAAACGCTCGAACCCCCTAGAGCCTGGGAAAATAAAGCAAATTCGCGAGACATCGAATGTTAGTCAAGCGGTATTTTCAGCAGTTTTGAATATGAGTTTGTCTACGGTTCAGAAATGGGAGATCGAACAGAATCGACCGAATGGAACCGCTCTGAAGTTATTAGAGCTGTCGGTAAATAAGGCTGAAAAGCCTTGAAAGTCTTTTCCAGTAAGACTTGTAGGGATTACCGGAAGGAAGATGCTCAAAGCTTTGCTGAGTAAGCATTTATGCTGTTTCTTCAGTTGAAAACCGACAAATCTATTACACTTGATGAGAGAACACGTACTTGATCGTATAATATAAGTTTACTTGAACTAGTTATTTTGCTTTGTGGTGGTGACAAAGACAGCCAAGATCAAGCAAAGGGAGAAGCTTTAGCACAACAGTAGGGAGACAAAAAAATGGCAATCGAGTTGTACCAAATCATGACCGTCATTAAAAACGGCGCAGACATTCTAAAACAGCTATCCCAATACAAAGACGAAGTAGGGGACATTAAGAAGCAGGGCGAGTTCATGCGCATCATTGGCAAACTTGACTTAGAGCTTGCCAATGCAGAGATCGCCTTAGCTGAACAACTGAGAGAAGCTAAGAGATTTGAGGAGATCATCGCTGAGCTTCAAAAAGAAAACAGAGAGCTTAAAAATCCAAGCATTACGGTTGTCAAAAAAGGAAAACTAACTTTCAGAGAAGGCGATGATGTAGCAATTTGCCCAAACTGCTACAACAAGGCTAGGAAGATTGTCGAATTGAATAATGCTGCGGATGTGTCCTGATTGCAACACCAAGATTCTCGATATCTAGTTTCCCGTAAATGAGGAGCGAAATTGAGACATAGAGAAGTTTAAGGGTTTGATTGTGTGTAGAAAACCGTACTTAACTGAATCAAGACGTAAAAAGCTCTGACTTTACAATATAGAAATTCTATTAAGCAAAAAAATGACTAATTTACAAAAACTCAGTGAAGAATCTCATCGCTTTAGTGAGTACACTCTTGCAGGGCAAACGCATCAAAAAAAATATTAAATAGCTGCTGAATCAGTTTAGTGAAAAGGCTGCTAAAGTTGAGCAGAATACCATTACTTCTGAGGTTGATGCTTGTGCTCAAAAGCTCTAAACCATCTACAGAGATTAACTTTGCAGACTCTGACTTGCTCAGAAATATCCAACAGTTGCAAGATCCCCGTACTCGTTGGACTCAGCATTCACTTACAGATATTGTCACCATTGCTATTATGGCCGTCTTAAGTGGAGCTGATGACTGGAATGCTATCCAAGCATATGGAGAAGCTAAAAAAGATTGGCTCTCAGAGTTTTTAAGCCTACCTAATGGTATTCCATCTCATGACACTTTTAATTCTGTTATCGGTCGATTAGAACCAACCATTTTTGCAGAATGCTGTCTAGGATGGATGAAAGAAGCAGCAGCAAAGATAGGGGCACAGCTAATTGCGATTGATGGCAAAAGTTTCAATGGCTCATATGATCGTGAAAAAGGTCAAAAAAGTCTCCATATGGTTAGTGCATGGGTTAGTTCTCATCAACTGTTATTAGGGCAAGTTAAGACGGAAAAAAAATCTAACGAGATAACAGCTATCCCAAAATTGCTAGACCTGATTGATATCAGAGGTCATATTGTAACAATTGATGCGATGGGCGCGCAGAAAAAAATAGCTGAGAAAATTGTGAAGGAAGGTGGAGACTACGTTATATCCCTGAAAGGAAATCAAGGTAAGCTACATAAAAATGTGATGAATGCTTTTGATAAAGCTCAAGCGAAGGAATGGGAAGGGGTCAGACACGAAACCTGTCAGACACTAGAAGCAGCCCATGGCCGGATAGAAAAACGCAGTTACTACATACTGCCAGCAGCAGCAGTGGAAATGCCCAAAGGGTGGTCAACGATACAAAGTGTGGTGATGGTAGAAAGGGAAAGAACTGACTGGAAAAAGACCAGCCATGAAGTGCAGTACCACATATGCAGCCTACCAGCAGATGTAGAGAAGATCAGTCAAGCAATCAGAGCACATTGGGGAGTAGAGAATCAGCTTCACTGGTCAATGGATGTGGTGTTTGGAGAAGATAAATCAAGAGTCCGCAAGAGGCACGGAGCTGAAAACTTTGGAACTATGAGAAGACAGACATTGGGGCTATTAAAGAAAGATACTTCTTTGAAACAAAGTATCCGATTAAAGAGGTATCGTGCCGCGATGGATAATGATTATCTACTACAGGTCATGTGTTCTTGATTTTGATGCGTTTGCCCTG
>JANYHM010000093.1 GCA_025359065.1 Synechococcales cyanobacterium GL140_1_metabinner_5_sub
TAGAAAGCGCCTCATTTATGGTCAGCCTCGCCGATGGCCATCAGATTAGATTTTTTGTTTCGGATAGCAGCATCAACTGGACTGAACGCCGCAATGGCCGCGAGTTAATGAAGCTCGAAGGTGCTGAAGCAATCAACCAACTGCAAGACCTAGAAAATCTGCTGAAGTTTTCGGCTCCAGTTTTAGTAGCTCAATAGAGTATTCTCAGATGCCATTTGGCGATCAGAAGTGCTAATGTCGAAATATCAAATAATCACCTCAGCCCCCTTCATGCAACCTTACACAGCATCGCTCCAAGCGGGATGGCAGCATCAGTTTGTAGAGACTAATAACATTCGCCTGCATTGTGTTATTCAAGGAGAAGGGGAGCTAGTAATTTTACTCCACGGTTTTCCGGAGTTTTGGTATTCTTGGCGACACCAGATTCCGGTATTGGCGCGCCACTTTAAGGTCGTAGTCCCAGACCTACGGGGCTACAATTACTCCGATAAGCCTACCAGCGGCTATGACTTAGATACGCTTAGCAGTGACGTAATGGGCTTGATTAAGTCCTTGGGTTATACCAAGGCACATATTGTTGGCCACGACTGGGGTGGGGCGATCGCCTGGCACATTGCCCAGAAGTTTCCCCAAGTGCTGGATAAGCTAGCGATTTTGAATGCTCCCCACCCCCAGCAGTTTTTACAAGAAATTAGTACTAACCTCGATCAGTTCCGCCGAAGCTGGTATCTGTTCGCTTTCCAAATGCCGGGGATTCCCGAGTGGCTGATTCAGCAAAACATCAAAGAATTTGTCCTCAATGTTTTTCGGGGGCAAGCGATCCGCAAAGGAGCTTTCAGCGCCGAAGATAACCAGATATACCAAGAAGCTCTGGCTAAGCCCGGTGTCTTAGAAGCAGCTTTAAATTACTATCGGAACTTTTTGGCTCCCCAAAACTGGCTGAGTAATTTAGGTACTACCCAACGGTTGATTACTTCACCAACTTTGGTTCTTTGGGGCGAAGAAGACAGTATGTTGAGCCAAAAGTTGACTAACGGCATGGCTAAGTTAGTCAGCGCGCCATTCCAGCTCAAGCTGATCCCCCAGTGTGGCCACTGGATTCAGCAAGAAGTACCTCAAACCGTAAACCGAGAATTAATTAGTTTCTTTAGAGACAAGATTATTTTGGAATCGGTGTAGCTTTTTTACTGCAATCAACGAATTAGAGCATCAGCGACTTTGATGACATCTTGCAGTTCTGCCACATCGTGAACGCGCAAAATATCCGCACCCCGATCGATCGCCACACAACAAGCCGCAGCCGTTCCCCAAGCGCGATCGAGCGGATTGGGTCGATCGAGAATATGTCCAATAAAACTCTTACGAGACACCCCAATTAGTAAAGGATACGGAAGCCTTGCTCGCAATTTATCGAGTTTTTTCAATAGTTCGATGCTTTGATTGGCGGTCTTGGCGAAACCAATGCCAGGATCAATAATAATATTGTGCTGAGCAACGCCACAGTCGATCGCCGCTGCAATCTGTGTCTCCAAAAAATCCCCAACTTCTGTTATCAGATCTTGGTACTCAGTAAGCCCCCGCATAGTTTTGGGGTTGCCGCGCATGTGCATCAAGCAAATCGGCACCCCCAACTGCGCCACCACCTTTAGCATTGCTGGATCTTGGACTCCTCCAGAAATATCGTTTACCCAAGTAGCTCCAGCCTCTATTGCCGCTTGAGCTACCGCAGATTTGGTGGTGTCGATCGAAATCGGAATTTCTCCCAACTGCTCCCGAATCCCGATAATTACTGGCATCACCCGATCGAGCTCTTCTTGCAAACCCACCGGAGTCGCCCCTGGTCGAGCCGATTCGCCGCCAATATCTAAAATATCTGCGCCATTTTCTACCAACCGCAACGCCTGGGCACAAGCCCGCGCGGCGGTGGCATACCTACCACCATCACTAAAACTGTCAGGAGTTACATTTAGTACTCCCATCAGGTAAGTGCGGCTTCCCCAAGTAAAATGCGGAATCTGTGGCTGAGGGGCGATCGCCATTTGTGGCTGAGGGGCGATCGCCCCAGTGGTTCCTTCGGGAATCGACACGGTTTAACGGTAATTGGTAAATTGTAGAGCTACGGGCAGCTCTTCTTGTTTTAGGCGCTGAATTACAGTCTGCAATTCATCTTTGTCTTTTGCGGTAATTCGCACCACGTCGCCTTGAATAGAGGCTTGGATTTTTTTGAATTCTTCTCGGATCAGCTTGCTAATTTGTTTGCCAATTTCTTGGGAAATACCTTTGCGCAGAGTGATCTCTTGGCGGATGCGGTTGCCACTGGCCGATTCGATATTGCCATAATCAAAAATCTTCAGCGCCAAGCCACGCTTAACCGCTTTGGACTGGATGATGTCATGGACGGCAGTGAGAGTCATTTCACTAGCAGTCTCAACCTTGATGGTAGTTTCACCCAATTCCAGAGTGGTTTTGGTGTCTTTGAGGTCATAGCGGCTGCTGATGTCGCGGGTGGCCTGATCGATCGCGTTGACTAGCTCTTGGCGATCGAAGTCGCTGACTACATCAAATGAATAACTAGAAGCCATAATATATATCCTCCGAATACTCTATCCTAGGGCACTTGTGATACTGATGATCATCAGGGTAGCGGTGGCAAATGAACCAATGCCAAACATCAAAGACCGCCCAATCGGGAAGTTGATAATGTAAAAAACTGAGAATAGCAATCTAGCGACCACAAAAGCAATGGCTAAGTTAGCGGCATAGGCCGAATCTTGCTTAGTGACATAGGCCATCAAGGCGGCAGCCGCAAAGGTTGCAAAGGTTTCAAAGGAGTTTTGGTGCGCCCAGCTAGCTCGTTTAGCATAGTCTGGCAATTTATCGAAAGTGGAACGGGGAGCACCAAAATCGTAACCAGCTTGAAAGCGACCAACAACAACCAACAGGTATGGGAAGTAAATAAGAGCAGCAGCAAAGCCGATCGAACCTAGTAAAACAGCGGGAGTGGGCAGGTTGAGAAAATTCACGATTTTGTTAAAGTGGAGGCTAGATTCTGTTAGCGAATAGCTCAGCGCTTCTTTAAAAAAGGTCGCTGGAACTAAATGAGCAGCTCTATTCTACCGAATTTTCGTGGCTCTGCCCGGAGGGGCTGCTGACAAATGACTAAAAATTCTCTCGCAGACAGAAAAAAAAGATATTTCCAACTCGGTTCACAACTTGCCCAGTTGGATAATGTCCAACTGCTAGCACTGTTTAACGATCATGAACCAAGTATGGGCTGGGGAATAAATCACACTATTCAGATGGGTGAATCTACGGTATTTGTCAAACGGGTACCGATAAACGATCTTGAGTACCACAATCTGTTTTCTACCAAAAACCTTTATGACTTACCGACCTACTACAACTATGGAATAGGCTCAGCAGGTTTCAATGTATTTCGAGAATTGACCGCTCATCTCAAAACTACTCACTGGGTACTGAATGGTGCGATCGATACTTTTCCATTGATGTATCATTATCGGATTCTGCCCTTCTCGGGTTGGCGAGTAGATGTAGACATGGCGCAGCACCAGAAGTATGTGGAATATTGGGGCAACAATGCCAATATCGGAAATTATGTACTGGGCAGAACCAAGGCTAATTATGAATTAGTGCTGTTCTTAGAATATGTGCCTTATGTTTTGGCTAACTGGCTTCAAAATCATCAGGGGCAATGCAAACAACATTTAGCAGATCTACTTAAAACCGTTGATTTTTTACGGGAGCAGGGAATCATTCACTGTGATGCTCATTTTAATAATGTCCTCACCGATGGAAATCGAGCTTATTTGACTGATTTTGGCTTGGTACTCGATCGGAGCTTTTCTTTAACAAAAAAAGAAGAGGACTTTTTTGCCGAACATGTTTTTTATGACTATGGCGTGATTATGTCTAGTCTGGGTGTGGTGGTCAGCTCTTTGTATGGTTTGTGTTCAGAACCCGATCGACTAAAAATTAAAGAGAAATACAGCATATCTCAAGAATCGAAACCTCACGAAATAAGATCTGTATTGCTGAACAACATTGAGCAAATAAGCACTGATGAGATAATGAAGCTAGACGAAACCTATGTTTCAGCAATAGTTAAATATCGCAGCGTGATTGCTTTGATGCAGGATTTTTTCACCCACATACGGGGTAATCAGCAGAAAAACACGAGATTCCCTGGTGCCAAATTACAGATTTTGCTGCAAGCATCGGATGTCATTGAGGCTGCGGATTGATTTATTATTGGTGGCTGGTTAACTGTGGGTGATTTATGACGATCAAAACGATTTCTCTGTCTTGTTGTTTTGGCGGTAACGTGGGGTTCTATCAGCATCAGTCAAGGGTTTGTAATGGGTTGATGAAGTTTGCAGTCTATCAACCGCCCAGTCCGGCAGTAAATTTGCCGGTGCTATATTTTTTGTCGGGGCTGACTTGTACCCCCGAAAATTTTATTACCAAGGCTGGGGCACAAAAGTTTGCGGCTCTGCATGGATTGTTGCTGGTTATGCCCGATACTAGTCCTCGGAACACTGGTATTGCCAATGAAGATTTGGATGACGACTTGGGCAGCGGAGCCGGGTTTTATGTAGATGCAGTACAGGAGCCTTGGAAACAACACTACAATATGTATAGCTATGTTACTCAAGAATTGCCAGAAATAATTAGAGCTAATTTTCCGGTGAGCGATCGACAGGGAATATTTGGTCACTCGATGGGTGGTCACGGGGCATTGATTTGTGGATTGAAGAATCCGGGAATGTATCGATCTCTTTCGGCTTTCTCGCCAATTGTTAATCCGATGATAAGTCCTTGGGGACAGAAGGCTTTTAAGAATTATTTAGGAGATAACCAAACTCTATGGCGGGGCTATGATTCGACAGAATTAGTCAAACAACAGCAGGTGCCTTTCCCAATCTTGATAGATCAAGGATCTGCAGATCAGTTTTTAGCAAATCAGTTAATGCCAGAGCACTTTGCACAAGCTTGTGCAGCTTCAAACCAGTCTTTGCAGCTAAGAATACAGGAGGGCTATGATCACAGCTACTACTTTATTGCTACATTTATTGCTGACCACTTACGGTACCATGCCGAACTATTAACGTGAAAAGTTCTTTCACATGATTAGACTTTGGATCGTTCATCTTCTCAAGTATCGTCAGACTTCGTTAACATAGACTAGTTGACTCGATCGCCTCAATCAAAACTTATGACAGCCAACTTTAAAGCCGAAGTTTTTCAAAACGCTTATCTGCCTGCGGGCAGCACCGAAGTTCACGCCATCATGACCGTCACCACTCTAGGGACAGCGATTCCCTCAGAGGGACGCTCCGGCGAAACCCCCAAAGCCAGCGGCGATCGATTATTTGGCATTATCTGTGATACCTCTGGCTCCATGGATGGAGCCAAGATTCAGTCTGCCAAAAAGGCCATCATTCAGCTCATCGAAATGCTGCCAGAAGACGTTCACTTTTTTGTGATCGCTGGTTCTGGCAGAGCCAAGCCGATCGTATCAGTAATGCGGGCTGATGCCATTAACAAAGAAGCCGCCATCAAACTAATCCGCTCCACAATTACTGCCAACGGCGGCACCCGCATTTCTACCTGGCTAGAAGCTGCTTACCAACAGTTTAAAATCATGCCCAACGCCATTCGTCAAGCCCTGCTGCTTACTGATGGCCAGAATGATTTTGGTGACGCAGAAGATTTAGAAACCAGATTAAAAGCCTGTGAAGGAGTCTTTCAGTGCGACTGCCGGGGTGTGGGCACCGATTGGCAAGTGAAGCAATTGCAGGCGATCGGCAATCGGTTATTGGGTACTACCGATATTATTGCCGCCCCAGACCAAATCACCAGCGACTTCCAAGCAATTTTAGGCAAAGCCCTGGGCAAAAACGTTGCCGATGTGAAGCTGCGACTGTGGAGTCCCCAAGGAGCCGATATTTTGTACTGCAAACAAGTCAGCCCCAGCATTGCCGATATGACGGCACAGCGGCTGAATCCTCAAACCCTCGATTACCCTACCGGTGCTTGGGCTGCGCAAGAATCCCGTGATTACCACTTTTGTATTAAAGTGACCCCCGGCAATGTTGGTGACGAAATGTTAGCTGGTCGCGCTAGTTTGATTGCCACCGCAGCAGGAGTAGAAACCAAGATCGCCGAAGGTAAAATCTTAGCTGCCTGGACAGAAGACGAAGCCAAGTCTACCCGGATTGATCGCACCGTTGCCCACTATACTGGTCAGGCCGAGCTAGCCCAATCTATTCAGGAAGGCTTAGCGGCGCGCAGCGCTGGCAACATGGAAGTAGCCACTATTAAGTTAGAGAAAGCAGTACGGCTAGCAGCAGCATCGGGGAACGAAGCGACCACTAAACTATTAAAGTCAGTGGTAGATATTGATGATGCAGGCACCGTTCGACTGAAGCATGGTATCGAAAAGCTCGACGAAATGGCGTTAGAAACTCGATCGACCGTGACTACCCGCATTCCTAAACTATAAAGCTGTAAACATTGATAAATTATGACTACTTACTCTTGCCCCCAAGGTCATTTGTCGATCGATCCAGATTACTGTTCTCAATGCGGCAGCAAGATTGCTGTCGTGATTGATGATGGTACTAATACTGCCGAGATTACTCCTCCGGCACCAGTCTCTGAAAACTGTCCGGTCTGCACTGTGCCCCGTGCTGCTGGCAATTTTTGTGAAGCCTGTGGCTACAATTACCTTACGAGTCAACCTGCTGAACTGCCTGCTGATGCCAAGCCTGCTGGTGTCAGACAATGGCAAATAGAGATTTCTATTGACTCTTCGCCACAAACTTCTGACAGTCCAGCACATCCTGCTCGTCCCACCCAATTAGTGGATTTGGCTATAGGCAGTTATTTGATTGGTCGCACCAGCCAAAAACGAGCGATTTTACCTGAAATTTCCTTGGATTTTGATGATGCGGTATCTCATCGTCATGCTGTATTAGAAATGCGGGCTGATCGGTCACTGATTCTACGCGATGTTGGCTCAGCTAACGGCACTAGTTTGAACGGGTACGAAATTCCTCTTACCCGTGATATCCCGCTGCAAGATGGAGATGCTGTCACTCTTGGGCATTGGACGAAAATAACTATCATCAAGAAATAATTATGCTTGATTTAATAACAAACACCCCTAGATTTTTGACTACATTGCGGCAAAGATTACAGAAGACCAATACGCCGCAATTTCTTCAGTTGGCTCAATATATTATTTGTGGCAGTAGCCTGCTGCTGTTTACCACCGCAGTTACTAGCATTCAACAGCAGCGGCAAGCGGTAAATATTGTTGGTAAAGATGCCGCCAGTAACGTGTTAGTGGCTCAGCGTTTGAAAGATGCCCCGGCGGGTATGGATGCTTACGCAGTCAAAGCACTATTAACTAAATCGATCCTAAATCCGGCTAATTCAGCCAATCGCCAGCAGGCTTTAAATAATACTGTAGAAAGCTTATTGAATGATGATGGTAAGGGGAAATCTTCTAATGCCAACTATGCCGAACGCCGACAAAAGTTAGCCCAGCGACTGCTGCAAGCGGCTGAAAATATTACTGGTGGAAAGAATGATCAAGGAGAGCGGCGACCAATTTTAACGATGCAGCTTGCTACTTTAGATTATTTAGAACAGCTTCAAAAAGCCCAGGATTATCAGGCTGTAAGTAAAGATGCTGAATCTTTGAGTGCTTATCGATCGGCAGTAGATATTTTAGAAAATAGCTTAATTCCAGCAGCCGATGAGTTAGATAAAGCGGCACTGGCTAAGCTGAATTCAGCCTATATTCAACAGAAAGCAAATGTGACCAATACTGCTATCTGGCTAGCAATGGCTGGCTTTGCGGTAATTGCGCAATTAATTGCTCTACAGTTTTTTATTAGTTTACGAACTCGTCGTACCTTAAATATCTCACTGCTGTTAGCCACTATTTTGATCGGAGCGTTCATTATTTGGGCAATTGTTCTGATTCAAACCAGCGGTGAAAATCTGCGCATCGCGCGGGAAAATGTGTTTAGCTCTTTACACTCCCTGCGACAGGCGCGATCCTTAGCCTATACTGCTAACGCCAACGAAAGTCGGGCGCTACTGCTAAAAAGTGAAGCAGTACGCTTCGAGCAGGCTTTTAATGCCAACGTTCAAAAAATCATTGCAGTACCAACTGGCTCTTTACGTAATCTAGCGGTCATGACAGCTCAGGGAAACACTTCCGCTAATATTGAAGGATTTTTGGGGGAAACTTTACGCCAGCCATTTATGGATGGTGAAGCGGCAGCTTTAGCAGATAATTTGACTATGCTCGATCGCTATTTGCAAACTAGCAGTAAAGTACGTAATTTATCCAGCAGTAATCTGTCGGGTGCAGTGGTTTTAGCCAGTGGTCAGGCGGGTGATGATTTTAATAATTTTTTGAAGGCCAATCAAAAAGTGATCGATTTAAACAAAAAAGCATTTGATAACTCGATCAATAGTAGCGCTGCACCTCTAGAAGATTTTGAGCCAAAAAGTTGGACTGTATTGATTTTAATTGTGTTTCTGGTATTTTTAGGTCTGCGCCCGCGCATCAAAGAATATAATTTTTGGTAAGTGATTTTTACCGCTGGGGAATTATGTCCGATCAGCCTACTCTATATGTTTCGATAACTAACCATGGGTTTGGTCATGCTGCTCGTACCGCCGCAGTTGCCGGTTTGGTGCAGGAGCTATTGCCAGAGGTGCAGTTGATTATTGCGACTACAGCACCATCATGGCTGATCGCCAGCTACGTGACCGGTGATTTTGTCTATCATGCCTGTGGCCATGATGTGGGGGTAATTCAAGCCGATAGTTTACAGATGGATTTACCAGCAACCCTGCAAGAATGGCAAAAAATCTGCGATCGGCAAGAAGAGATTATCAGCAGCGAAGCGGCGTTTTTGCAAAAGATGGGGGTAGATTTGGTGCTGGCCGATATTCCGCCTCTGGCTATGCCGATCGCCAAAAGAGCTGGAGTACCGATTTGGGCGGCAAGTAATTTTGGTTGGGATTTTATCTATCAAGATTGGGGTAAGGAGTTTGCCGATATTACCCAATGGATTGGGGACTGCTATAGTCAGTGCGATCGGATGTTTCATTTGCCTTTGTCGGAATCGCTAGATCGGTTCCCGGTGCGCGAACCTGCCGGGTTAACTGGCGGTAAACCTCGCTATGCAGCGATGGATGTGCGGCAAGATTTAGAGTTGGAGCAAGCTGAAAGGACAGTATTGATGGTTTTTGGGGGCTTGGGTTTACAGGCGATTCCTTATGAAAATGTGGGGTTGTTTCCCAATTGGCAGTTTTTGACCTTCGATCGATCGGCACCCCAGTTACCCAATCTACGCTGTATTCCAGATCCTTCTAATGACGATGTACCTCGACGTTATCGCCCAGTAGATATTTTTCCAATTTGCGATTTGGTGGTGTCGAAGCCCGGTTATACAACCTATGCTGAGGCGATGATCGCCGATTTGCCGGTGGCGACAATTCTCCGCAGTGGCTTTGCAGAGTCGGCAATTATTCAGGCCGCACTGCAAGATTACAGTCATCATCAAATTATTGACTCAGCAGATTTTTTCACTGGCTCTTGGGATTTTTTACGTCAGCCGGTGTTGCCACCACGCAGTGCTCAAGGTTTACCAAAAGATGGCACCGAGCAAATTGCCCAGGCGATCGTTGATTTTCTGAAGTTTTAAGAAGTCACTGAATCAGATAGAATTGCACATAATGGAAATCATTGCCCAATTCATATTGCAGTTGTTTTTGAGATGATCCGCGCTATGGTCAAATTTCTTCGGTTGATCAGCTCCAAATGGTTAACACTTGGTCTGATCACAATTATCTTAACAGTAGCGATCGCCCCAGTTTGGTCGCGGTCATTGCCTCCCAGCTCTCAGCGCAACACCATTTTGATGATTGGCGATGGCATGGGCTGGAACTTAGCTCGCACGGCAGCTATCCAAAATGCTATTAAGCAAGGTAACACCGGTAAAACCCTCGCAGATTTTTATGTGCAGGGGCGAGGTAGTGGTTTAAACATGCAAACTCTCCAAGGCTACGCCCTGAGCACCACCTACGGCACCATAATCGCCGATGAAAAAGGTAAGTATAGCGGTAACAACAGTGCTTTAGATGATTCCCAAAAGCTTACAGGTGCCAGTGCCCTGCGCCCCAACTTTAAATTTGATCCCAGCCGTAACTTAGTGGGTTACGATCCAGGGCGTGGTGGTGCAAAGCCTTGGATAGCAGGCAGCGATCGAGAATACCTTAAAGCCAACTATCCCGACTCGGCTAACACTGCCACTACTCTATATACCGGGGTAAAAAGCTACAACAACGCGATCGGGGTAGATATTTATGAGCGTCCTTTGACTTCTATTTTAAAGACTGCGGCTAGTTTGGGTAAATCCACCGGCTTAGTTACTTCAGTGCCGATCGATCACGCCACCCCTGGAGCTGCTGCTGCTAATGTCAATCGCCGCACTAAATATGATCAAAATTCCAAAGATGCCACACCTTTAGATAATATTTTGCAGCAAGAACTACGTATTTATCAGCCAACAGTATTGTTGGGTGGTGGCCATCCCCTTTCTAACGTCAAAAAGCTCCTACCTACCGGTGTGGAACCAGATCACACTTACATTAGCGAAACCACCTATCAAGAACTTAGTACTCGTCCTGATAACAATATTTACAAATATACTTTTCGGGAGCGTGGTGCCAATGCGGCTCAGGTATTGACACAGACTGCTGCTAAACTGGATCCCAATCGAGGGCAAAGATTATTAGGAATTTATGGCGCGCGTGGACAAAATGGTAATCTGCCAGTGAGTTCAGCAAATGGTGACTATGGTACAACTGGGCTAGACCTATTTAAAGTCCATACCACCAAGGGTTTACAGCCAGATATTGATCGGCCATTAAGCCCCCGCGAAACCACCGCCCAGTTTATCCAACGAGAACGCAACGAAAACCCGACACTTAATGATTTGACCAAAGCAGCTTTAACTGTATTGGGCAAAGATCCTGATGGTTTTTGGTTGATGGTTGAAGGCGGTGACGTGGATTGGGCTGGCCATGATAATAATATGGACAATTTAATTGGGACAGTGCTGGACTTTGATCGATCGGTAGGCACCGTAATTCAATGGATTAACCAACATGGTGGCTGGGATCGCAATCAGCTTATTGTGACCGCAGATCACGATCACTACTTAACTTTGAATGATGACTTTCCTCAGCTCTTGCGCCAACAGGGTGCCGAGAAGCTCACCGAAATAGATACCGCCAAAGAATCAGGACATTATTGGGGTTCACAGCCAGTAGTTGCCAAAGATGCAGCGGGTAAAGATTTACCAGAAACTGGTAAGTATGGTTGGGGCAATCATAGTAATCGCCCGGTGCCTGTTTATTATCAGGGGTTTGCCTCTGACGTGTTGACTAAATCGATCGGGCAAGGGTTTCAGCTTTATGATCACAATATCCCTGGGATTTTGGGGCTAACTGATCAAGTGCATATTTATCGTACCCAGTTGGCTGCGGTGGAAGCCAAACCATCTAAAAAAGTACGCTAGTGCATCATGATTAAACTCTAAATACAAAGATTAAGCTGAAGTTAAAATCGCAATAAGCAATGATTAAAACTTTCTATGAATACTCCGCAAGTAACCGAAAATAATATGGAATAAAATAAAGCTCTAGTTAAATTAGATGAAGAAAATTCCTGACTGGTGTATCCTGCCCAGCGCAGCATACACGATTAACAGAAACCAACTAAAATATTATGATTTCAACGATCAGCAGCCTGAAATGGGAGACGTAATATACGGAAAAATTACTCGACTTGGTCAACATACAGAGCTAGAAAATAAATCAGGTAGAATCCATCGTATTAACGAAGGTTCTACCGGAATCTTTGTGTTTGGGAATCGGTATGCGCCAGATTATTATGAAGGATTTATTCCGTCTGAAATGAAGAATAAAGTAGATCTACTAGCTCGATCGGGTTTAGTCGGTGATGTGCAAGTTAAAAACTCCTCGATCAAAGATCCTACTCAAATTAAAATATTGGGGTATGTCTATGACAGTAAAGGAAAACGGCTCAATACCCGGGATTATTCTCTGATCCAACCCAAAAAAACCGAGAAAAAATCAGATAGATCTAAAATGCTCTTGTTTGTTGGCACCAGTATGAACTCTGGTAAAAGTACTAGTGCCATGGCTTGCTGTTGGGCAATGACCGCCAGAGGCTACAATGTGCGCGCCTCAAAAGTAACCGGGACTGCCAGTCTCAAAGATATTTTACATATGCAGGATGCGGGAGCCACCATCATTAATGATTTCACTCATTTTGGATTTCCTTCTACTTATTTGTTAGCAGAAAAGGACTTACTGAAAATCTTTAACGACTTAGATTTAAAACATGCCAACAATCCTAAAAACTACTGGGCTGTAGAACTTGCCGATGGCATCTTACAAAAAGAAACAGCTATTTTATTAAAATCACCGGACGTGCGGTCGCGCATTCATAAATTAATCTTTGCGGCTCAAGACACTTTTGGGGCGATCGGCGGATTAAATATTCTGAAAAAAGAATTCGATTTAGTCCCGGATGCAATTTCTGGCATCTGCTCTAGTTCACCATTAGTATTGCGAGAACTAGCGGACTTCACGAATATACCAGTCTTCAACAATATCGAATGGGATGTGGATAAAATCTTTGAACTTTTGGAGTAGCTCTGCTGATATTCCATGAACAATAAAATAACGGTAGCATCCAAATTATTTGTGGATACTACCGTATTTGTGCGGCTATTCGACTGCCAACACCTGTCTCTTTTGTTTGAATTTACGTCGCACAAAGCGCAGAAAGGTCAACCATTTTTGTGCTGGTGGGTCAAAAAAAGTAAAAATGTCACCATAAGCAGCAAAAGCATTGCAATGATGCTCCCAATGTTTTTCTGGGGTAGTAATAAAAAGTATTTTACAGACAAATACTATAGCAGGAGGGGTCTTCCACTCCATGATCGAAACATGTCGCCAAATTACATGAAACTCCCCAAAAGCCAGCCCGATAAGAGTACCTACCGGAGAAATTTGCCACAGCCAAGGTGTAAATACAAAATAAGGTAAAGCCCCCAACATGCCATCAAGCATTACCAAAGGATTTTTTGTCAATACAGCATAGTGAAAAAAACTGCGGTTTTTACCATGATGAACGATCGTATGAAACTTGCCAAAAACATGCTCTGGTACATGGTATACAAATGTAGAAAAGAAGTCTCCAATCAACAGCAACAGCCAAGCCACGAAAATTGTCTTTACAATATCCACAATGAATCCTCACAATTAATAACTTTTTGAAATTGAAATTAAAGACGAGCCGATTCAGAGCTGCAATGCAGCTCTGGTAAATAGATAGACGTTATTCAATCAGTTAAGATCAAAAACAAATATGTTCTCAATTTATTTGGTCAATACACCTATTTAGGAAACAAAGTACTTTGGCACGTGTTTGATCGTCAAGCTTTTTGCTCATTAAGTTAATATTTTGCCCGATTTTTATAATGTGTTTTGTGTCAAGAGAGAATGGGTTAAGAAAACGTTTTATTTTACGAAATCTTAACCTTGTTAGCGCTTGTATAGTTGTATACAAGCGATTGCAATAAAGCTCAAAAAGAAAACATGGATGAGGCCAACAAAACCAATCAAAATGGGTACTAGAGTTTTAATTATTCAAAATAATTAATTGCTCGCCTGAGTTTCTCATAAAATTTAGTATTTCAGCATGAGTGGGCTGAGCATCGATCGCCCCCGGTTTCAAAGTAGTCAAAGCCCCCGCTGCCGCTGCATATTTCACCGTCTCTACTGCCGACTTACCGGCTCCTAGCTGATGCAGCATCCCTGCCACAAAAGCATCCCCAGCCCCTGTAGTATCTATCGCTGCTACCGCAAAGGCTGCCTGCTCGCCCTGAACGCCATGCAGCCAATATTTACCAACATTTCCGCCATCCGTAATCACAATTCCTTGAGCCTGGGGAAGATGCTGGCAAAGATTCTGCGGCACAGTATCTCCATAGAGCAACTCAGCTTCTTCTTTAGCAAACTTAACAAAATCGGCTTGCGCCAGCAAATTACGAATAGTTGCCAAGGCCACTGCCGGATCTGGCCAAAAACTTGGTCGCCAGTTAACATCCACCAAAATTTTTATTCCTTGAGCTTTAGCTAACTCCACCGCCCGCCAAGTGCTCGCCGCACTCGCCGGATAAGCCAAAGCCAAGGTGCCCAACTGTAAAAAATCAGCTCCTACAAATAATTCTGCTGATACCTCCGACAGCATCGCATCAGCAAAATGGTCGGCTGGCAAGCCCCCAAAACCACCAAATGATCGATCGCCAGCCAAATCTCTGACTACCTGCACCTGACGAGTCGGAGCATTAGGATGAATCTGAATGCCACTGACATCTACCCCGATCGATTGCAGCTTGGCAGTTAAATCTCGCCCTGGCTGATCATCTCCCGCACAGCCAATGAACCGGGTTCGATCACCCATTTTCACCAAACCACAGGCCACATTTGCTGGTGCCCCACCTGCAAGGGGAGTCCAAGAGGTAACTTGATCGGCACTGACTCCAATTTGGTCAGCCAGCAAATCAAAAAGCACCTCACCTAAGCAAATTATCGTAGACATATCAGCTTATCCTTATGAAATATTTAGAGACACGCTAGAGATCGCAGGCGAGTGGAATTTTTCACCATTACCGTCTAGAGTATAGGCGTAAGTATATATACCAGTTGCTGATAGCAGCACACCTGTTTAAAAATAGATGGGCTTCCCAACACTACCAAAATTTTTTATGAGTGATCCAAAAAAGCAGTTGTCGGCGAACCTCTCCGATCGAGAGCTAGAAATCATTGCCGCGATCGCTGACGGCCTCACCAACGAAGATATTGCAACTCGTCTAGATATCAGCAAGCGCACAGTAGATAACCACGTGAGCAATATTCTTAAAAAAACTAGCACCGATAACCGAGTGGCCTTAGTTCGATGGGCACTGCAATGGGGCAAAGTCTGCATCGATGAGTTTAACTGCTGTGTACTACCTACCGCCAGAAAGCCCTAGGGCAAACGGCTCGTCTCAGTATTATGTGGAGTATTGCGAATTACCCCGCAGTAAGCTATGATGCAAAGCTGACTCTATTCCGAGGTTTTCTGTCTGCGAAGATAGTCAATCTGTACATATAGGTGTCAGAAATTGTATTCGGGAGCAGTCCTATTTCGAGCTGGCATTAGCCAATTGAATATTTCCTAGCCACAGATAGCAGGAGTCCTAAGACTTAATACCCTGCCGAGGTTAATGCCAGCTTTTGTGCTGTCTTTATTTGTAACCCCGGCTTGCTGCCGGGGTTAATGTTTGTGGGCACCCGAATACAAGCAACCAGACCACCAACGAGGTTTACCAATGGGGAGAACCCTAGCAAATAAACAGGCGATCGTAGCTGAACTCAAGGAGCACTTGAGCACCAGCCAAATGGTGGCGGTTATCGATTACCAAGGTCTAACTGTGGCCGAAATCACCGACCTGCGGCGGCGTTTGCGCCCTAAAGGCGCAATTTGCCAAGTCACCAAAAATACCTTCATGAGTAAGGCGATCGCTGATGATGCAAATTGGCAGCCAGTTTCCGAGTTTCTCTCGGGCGCTTCGGCCTTTTTGATTATTCAGAGCGATGTAGGCGGCGCGATCAAAGCCTATAGCGAGTTCCAAAAAACTTCCAAAAAAACCATCCTGCGGGGCGGTGTCATGGAAGGCAAGGTGCTAACAGAAGCTGACGTGAAAGCGATCGGCGACTTGCCATCTAAGGAACAACTCATGGGTCAAATCGCTGGCTCGCTCAATATGGTTACGGCCAAAATTGCGATCGGCGTGCAAGAAGTTACAACTTCTATTGCCCGAGGTATTCAGGCAAACGTGGACAAAGGTTAACAGTCTGAACTGCTCTGAAGAAAGAGCGTTTGAAGTTCTGTTATTGAGATTGCCGCTATTTTTTTCATTCACTATATCAAGGACGAACACACATGTCTGCTGCAACCGACACAATTTTAGAACAGTTAAAAGCGCTTTCCTTATTGGAAGCTGCTGAATTAGTTAAGCAAATTGAAGAAGCTTTTGGCGTTTCTGCTGCTGCTCCTGTAGCTGTAGCTGGTCCAGGCGGCTCTGCTGCTCCTGCTGAAGCTGTTGAAGAAAAAACCGAGTTCGATGTTATCCTCGAATCTGTTCCTGACGACAAGAAAATCTCGGTGCTGAAGGTCGTTCGAAGCTTGACTGGCTTAGGTCTGAAGGAAGCGAAGGACTTAGTAGAGGCTGCTCCTAAGGCCGTCCGCGAAGGTGTGCCCAAGGATGCTGCTGAAGATGCTAAGAAGCAAATCGAAGAAGCTGGCGGTAAGGTTGCAATTAAGTAGCCTTAAGCCCCAGGTTTAAACATCCCCGCTGTCATCTGTATAGATGATAGCGGGGTGTTTTTTGGGGGTCTATGAGGATGAGCGGACTCCCTAACATTCGTGTTTCATATCTCTGGTCTGGTCATTACCCCATTTAAGAAGATGTCCGCTAGACCCTCAGCCATCTCCCGCATCTCTTGGTGATTAGATTCTGAACTGATGATGGTGTCATGGCTAAAGCCCGCGATTACAAACATCCCCAAGAACACTCGAGCAACTACCTTGGCATTGAGAGGGCGATATACTCCCCGATCGATTGCGGTTTGAAAGAAAGCTTCAGCCACATCGGTCATTTTGGTGACTACTTCTTGCTGGATCTTTTCACGCAGATCGGCGTGAAATTGTACTTCCATGAAGCAAACTCGCATTACTTCGTAATTTTTGCCTAAGTGCAGCATCCTTTTATAAATAACCTGAGAAATAGCCTCATAGCTGGCCATTTCACTTAATTCCATCAGCAAATCGGTCAATAATTCTACCCAGCCTTGAGTAGCCACTTCCACCAAAATCGCTTTCTTGTTCGTAAAATGTCTGAAGAGAGTTCCTTCGGCAATGCCAGCTTTTTCAGCTAGTTCCTTAGTCGTAGTGCCGTCATAGCCCCGATGAGCAAATAAACTCCTGGCCGTCAATAAAATTTTGGAGCGCGTATCTTGCTCGGGCTTGATTTTTGCAAACATGTTTTTTCAGCCCTGTATATAGCTGAGTTGCGTATATTTTATATTCTGCGAGAGAACAGAAAATATTGTGTCAAACTTTACACTAGTTAAAACTACATATGTGTAGATTTTTATAAATTTCTTAACATTGGCTGCATCTTTGATGCACAAAAATGGCACTGTACTCCTTGCTCTCATCAAGATCACGATGCCGTTAACATCCTCCTCCGAAACTGGGTTTTCAGACTATTGAGCCTTGGCTACACAGTGTTCTTCGATATACTTCACCAAACCTTCGATCGTCATTGAATTTTTTTCCATTAGGTCGATTGGGAACTCTATTTTAAATTCTTCAGATAAATCAAAGTAAATGTTTACAGCTTCAAGATAATAAAGTAAGTGCGGATTACCAGATTTTTGAATTCGGTAACTGGCTAAATTTTCGATAAATCGGTTGAACTGAAAACTCCCATAAACCGAATCCCGATTGATGTGCAGATTGTCGGCAACAATGTTGCACACCTTGCTATAAACCTTACTTTCGGCCTGCCGATCAAACATATTTTCCACAACCCAAAGTGCTGATACTTACTTATAGGTCGAATATAGTCGATCGAATATTTGGTTGGAATTAGCACAATGTCTCAATTAATCCCACAGCATCCTACTTGCCTGCCATTTCTTCTGCGATTTTTTCCCAAGCAGCGACCGCATCGACCGCCTCAGTAATGGGTCTACCAATCACCAAATAGTCGGCTCCGGCCTGTAATGCCTGATAAGGAGTCGTTGTGCGTTTTTGGTCTCCGGCGGCTGCCCATTGGGGACGTACCCCTGGGCAAATAAGCGTAAAATTTTGGCTACAGGCTCGGCGCAGGGCTGCGACTTCTTGCGGAGAACAAACTGCCCCCTGACAGCCAGATTCTTGCGCCATCAGCGCCATTTGCATCGCATAATCTTGCATTTCTAACGGAATATGCAGATCAAAGGCAACTTCCCGAGAGTTAAAGCTAGTCAGAAGCGTGACTGCGACTATTTTAGGTGGCTTAAAGGCATTAGCAACCGCTTCTACGGCCGCCTTCATGCCTACCCGACCGTTGGCCGCATGAATGGTCAATAAATCTACCTGATGACGGGCAGCCGATCGACAGGCTCCAGCCACAGTGTTGGGAATATCATGAAACTTTAGATCTAGAAAAATTCGCTTGTTGCGCTCTTGCAAAACCTTAATTACCTCGGCTCCTGAGTTAACATATAGCTCTAGACCTACTTTCCAGAAGGTAACTCCGGGGAGCCGATCGACTAGTTCGATCGCCTGTTTTAGATCGGGAACATCTAAAGGCACAATAATTCGATCGGTAGACATAGTTTCAGACCTTAATTTTTCAGACCTTGATTTTTCAGAACTTAATTTTTAGACCTTAGTTATTAAACCCTGAGTTCTTGGCTTTTGAGATACTCAGTGTTGACCCGTGATTCTCTAGTCATAGAAATTTTGCCGGTACGAGCGATTTCCCGTAGACCAAATCTTTGCAGCACCTGGACGATCGCCACAATTTTGCCCGGGTCCCCAACTACTTCTAATGTCACCGAGTCTTCGCCCACATCCACCGTCCGAGCGCGGAAGATTTCGGCCAAGCCTAATATTTCACCCCTGTTACCACTGTTGGCATTCACCTTCAACAGCATCAGTTCTCGCTCCACACAAGGAGTGCTGGTAATATCTTGCACTTTGAGCACATTGATGAGGCGATAGAGCTGCTTAATAAGTTGTTCCACCACATAGTCGTCACCGTTGACCACCATTGTAATACGGGATAGTTTCTCTTGCTCACTGGGTCCGACGGCCAAGCTCTCAATGTTGAACCCGCGCCGAGCAAACAGACCGGCAATGCGGGTCAAAACACCAGCCTCGTCTTGGACTAAGACTGATAAGGTGTGCTTCATGGTTTTTGAATAGTATCTGGAAGGTCTAGCCATCATATCAATTTGTTGACAGATTCATTACTTTGATAGGCAGCTTCATGAAAATTTTGTAATGTTTTGCTTGCCAAGTAGTCAACTTTGTGAATAAATAGGATGCGTGCGTAATTTTTTTCGATGGAGTATTAATCATGGGTTTCTTTAAGAAAATGTTTGGCATGGAAAAGCCAGAAAATGCCGATGTACAAGCACAGCCTGCGGCTGATGCGGTAGATCCTAGCACTGGCGGCGAAGTCGCTCCTGAGCGAGTGGGTCCAGAAGGTGAGTACGACCAAAGCGGTCTAGCAAAAAGAGTTGCATTGGCTTTTGACGAAGACTCTACACTTGCCGATATTGAAAGTTTGTGGGTTGCCCAAACTGGTTCTTCGGTTGTTTTAAAGGGTTCTGTTCCTAGCCAAGAAATTTTAGACCAGATGGTAGCTACTGCCGCCGGTGTTTCTGGTGCTACTGATGTAAACGTTGATGCTGTAGAAATCGGCTAGACATTGCTCAGATCGAAAAAACAGCCGCTCAATTATTTGAGCGGCTGTTTTTGCCGGTTTGTTGACTAGATATTGACTGCTGATTACTTCGAGACAGTAGAAATTTCGTCAGGATAGTTCATCAAGTTATACATGATCTCTATCTCCTGAGCTGTTTTTCTGACTGCAATCGTTTGACAAGCATCATAAATAGTCAATATGTAACTGACAATTGAAAATACAATCGAGGAAAAAACGCGCATTATTGACCAGATTACTGCACCAGCTAATAAGATCAATGCAGCTAGGCCAGAGGAATGCGGGTGATTGCTGACTGTCATAGTTTTAATGGGAATGGAGGTTGTACTCTGCTAATTTTCCCGATAGTATTTCAAGAATTACAGTTTTAAGAATTATTTACAATAATGTAGCCAAATCGATCACGACTAATGCTAGAATAGCTTTACTGGCATACTGGAGTAACTAGGCATCACGCTTTTTTGGTTTTCTGTTAGCCACTCTTGGATAATTTTATTCACCTCTTCTGGAGTCTCATCATGGGCACAGTGGCCAGCATCAGGAATTTCGATGAACTTGATATTGGGGTTGAGCCGCACCAAAGTTTGGACGTTGCTACGGGGAATAATTTTGTCCAGATGTCCCCAGACCAAAAGCATTGGTAGTTTCATGCGGGGTAAAAAGCGGCGGATATTGGGAGCGAAGTAAATGCTCAGCATTCCTCGTAAAATAGCCGGGAAGGCATTAGCGGCTTCTGGATCTTGAGCAGGAGTTAAGAAAATACTCATGAGCTGCGGATTGATCGCCTCATCTTTGGCATAGGCAAACTTCGCCCATTTTTTGGCGACTCCGGGTCGGCGCACTAGATAGAACAAGCTCTTTAATAACGAAGGCCGAATAATAGCTAGCCTGGTAAAGTTCAGTATCGGCTGGAGAAACTTTGGAATAGCTTCTTGTTCTGCCGATGGATCAAACAAACTTACCATCACCAAAGACTTTGCCATTTCTGGATAAGTAGCAGCGGCAACCAGAGCGACGAGGGAGCCGATCGAATTGCCCACAATAATCATTGGTTCACCTACAAAGGTCTGCCAAAAATCGTGGATTTGCTCGACCCACAAAGAAATTTTATATTCGGTCTGAGGCTTCCGAGAGGCTCCAAAGCCGACTAAATCTAAAGCATAGACGGTATGTTCTTCACCAAATACGGCAAAATTCTTGCGCCAGTGATCGATGCTGCCACCAAAACCATGTAAAAACAGTACAGGGGGCTGCTGATTATTCACATTGTCTGGGCGGCTAAATGCGTAACGAGTTTGCCAGCCTCGCCAAACCCAGTCGCGCTGGAGGCCAATTTTGGGCAAAGTAGAGCTAGTATTCATGTGTAAGTTTAAACAAACGTAAATTGTTCTTAGCTGATCCCAAAAAAATTGGGTATCATAATAATTAACCTAAATATGGATACTTGATCACTTTAGATTCAAGCTCTCCACCGGTCAAGATAGTTTTCTGGCCAATCCCAAATAACCCCTCACCCCCAAAATACCATTCCTATCAAGTCACCCGTGATCGAAAAAAGACGCACCCGCGATCTTCCACAAATTAACGAACGCATTCGTTTCCCTAAAATTCGAGTAATTGATGCTGCTGGCGAACAGCTTGGCATCTTAACTCCGGCTGAGGCATTAGAAATTGCCGAAGAACGCGAACTAGATTTGGTCTTGGTCAGCGACAAGGCCGATCCGCCGGTCTGTAGAATTATGGACTATGGCAAATACAAGTTTGAACTTGAGAAAAAAGCGCGGGAAGCTCGCAAAAAGCAGCATTCTGCCGAAGTTAAAGAAGTCAAAATGCGCTACACGATCGAGGAACACGATTATCAGGTGCGGGTTAGCCAAGCCGATCGATTCCTCAAGTCTGGCGATAAGGTAAAGGCTACCATTACTTTCCGTGGCCGCGAAATCCAACACGCCGATTTGGCTGAGGCTCTGCTGAAACGCATGGCCGAAGACCTTAAGGAAGTGGCCGAAATTAACCAGTTTCCTAAACGAGAAGGGCGTAATATGATGATGATGATGTCACCGAAGAAGTAGATATCATTTCTAAGCTAAAACTCTCTGTATTAATCAGGGAGTTTTGTTTTGACATAAATCCCAAGAAAATATTAATTCTAACTTCAAATTTGGATTGACGTATACAATCAATAGATCACAAGGCCACTTTATTTCTCCCTGATTCTCGCAGCACTAATTCCGAATCTGTACTGGCATCACCAAGTAAATAGTCTTAACACCACCAACCGGTGAAAATACTACTTGTTCCAGCACCCCATTGAGATTAATCGCTACATTCTGAGCATTAATATTTTTCAAGCCATCCAACAAATAGCGCACATTAAAAGCAATCTCAATATCATCACCCGAAACTTGAGCAGTCAAAGACTCTCGACCACTACCAATATCTTGCGCCTCCACAGAAAGATCTAATGACTGGTGCTCATTGCTGATCGTAAATTTTACTAAGTTATTGTGCTGATCGGCCAACACTGCAATCCGCTCCAGCGCCGATACCAACTGCTTGCGATCGATTGTTACCTGCTTTCCAAAACTACTCGGAATCAACGCCCGATAATCTGGATAATTGCCCTCGATCGTCCGGGTAATTAACTGCTGCTGACCATGAGCAGTTTCCCAAGCAAACACCGCCTGTCCCTCACCTAAACTAAAGCTAATCTTCTCGATCGCCTGCTTGCCCCCTAACATTTTTTCCAGCTCCCGCAAAGCCCGCGCAGGCACCGTCAACTCCAAAGTGCTTGCCCCCTGCTCCGCCTCTAAGAAAGTCTCCACCACCCCTAACCGGTGGCCGTCAGTAGCCGCAAACTCTAGCTTCTCGGCCTCTAATTTAAAATTCACCCCAGTCAAAATCGGCTTGGTTTCATCTTGGCTACAGGCAATCAACGCCCCCCGTAAACCATCAATCAAGGCAGCGATCGGCAAATGTTGAATCTCGCCATCTTCTGGTTCGGGCAGCTCTGGAAACTCGGTGGCATCCATGCCCCGTACCTGATAAGTGCCGGTCTTAGATTTTACGGTTACGACAATGCCATCGCCGTTCTGAGAATCGTTTTGCTCGATCGTAATGTCACCGCTGGGCAACCGGGAAACAATGTCATTCAGCAATTTCGCAGGCAGGGCAATTTCACCAGCTTCACTCACCTCCGCCCCAAAGCTAGTCTGGATGCCCAAACTTAAGTCAAACCCGGTCAACTGCACTCGTCCAGCAGTGGCTACCAGCTTGATATTGGTCAAAATTGGCAGGCTGGGCTTACCCGAGACTGCTCGGCTCACCAACGAAAGGCTGGAGCTAAGATCGGCTTGCTGACAAAGAAACTTCATGGCAGAAAAATATGGGAGGATCGCAGATTCTATCCTAACCGGGAAAAGCAGCAATCTGGCCAGCATGATCGCTGATTGTACAAATCGAAAAGAGTGGCAAGTCAAAATATATTTGCCACTCACTCATACCTAAATCCCTAGTGCTGCTTTGATTTTGGCCAGAGCAGCAGCTTCTTCGGGGCTAACTTTAGTTGCGCCAGAGCCAAATAGACCACTACCTGCGGCGTTGGCTACGGCTTCACCAACAGCGTAGATCAACGTTTTATATTCTTTGATTTCGTCAGCGGTGGCTTTGCCTTCGAGGGTGGTAAGAACAGCTTGGACAGTGGCGATCGCCTTGTCTACAAATACTCCAGATTTAATGTCTTCGGCTTTGACATCTGGCTTATCCATTTTAATGGTGCCAGCTTTGATCGCGGTCTCCGAAAATGCAGCTTGAATCAGGGTGTTGTTGGGGTATTTGGCCGCTGCACCCATGATTTCTTTGGTCATTGCTACAGCTTCGATCGCGCTGGAGATAAGTCCCATATCGGCCATGGCCACTGCCATACCGGTGGTCATGGCAGCATTAGCAATACTAGTAAGTTCTTGATTAGAGTAGGCTGTCATAATAGTGTCCTAAAATTATGGAGTTTGAGAGCATTTTAGTCTATCTTGCCGCTTTCGTCGCCGACTTAGAGCTACTGACTTTAGCCTTGAAATTAATCGGCAACCCCAACTAAATTAGGCATCTGAGCCTTATTTTTGAGCAAAACATCCTGACGAAATGACTCGATCGACACCAAACTATCCGAAGCGGCATCCCATAGTAAGAAACCGAAGCAGCCAGGGAGATCAGCTAATTGCAGAACCTTAGATTTAGCCAAGAGATGAGCGTTTTCTTGATGACATGCTTCTAAATTGTAATTAGGAATCCGCTCAGAAAGGTGATGAATATTGTGATAGCCAATATCTGCCGAGAACCAATTTAAGATCGCTGGCATTTTTAAATAGCTACTGCCTTCGATCGCCCCCAGCAAATAATCCCAGCCATCAGTTTTGTGGGCATAAGAACCCTCAAAATTGTGCTGAACAAAAAACACACAAATAAAGATCGCTGCTGAGAAAGTTAGGGTAACTGAATAAATCCCTAGAAAGAACCCAGCACCTAACCAATTGCTGAGAGTTATCCAAGCACCAATCACACAAATGTTATTTAAGAGCAAATCCCAAAATTCGGCAGATGTATACCAATTTCTGGATTCATAAGAAGTAAAAATTTCCGATAGGCTCAATCCTGACTTTTTCTTCCAGCAATCAAAGGCATGGCGGATTAAACCATAAATGCCAAATATCAACTGTATCCTAGGCTTAATTGCCAGATAGAAAAAACCACCAGGAATAATCATCCAAGGCTGTCGCAGCAATTCATAGCGCTTTTGGGCAGAGGGACTGAGCTTGGCAAATTCTTCGGTCGAAACTAACCCAGATGGTCCCCGATAACGCTCCCAATCACCATTTGTTTTATGGTGATAAGCATGTCCTCGTGACCAAGGATATTGAGGAATAGCATTAATCGCCCCCAAAAAGAATCCTGCTAACCGATTGACTTTTTTGGAAGTAAAGAGCGAGTAATGACCACAGTCGTGCATTAAGGAAAAACAACGAACCGAGAAAAGAGTGATTAAAACCATGATTGGCGGCAGCAGCCAGAGAGAAATTGGTGCAGCTTTTACTGCCAAAAACCACAGCAAAAAATAGGGGATAAGCGTATTAAGAATTTGATAGGTCGCCCGCCAGTTATTGCTCTTCATGTAAGGAGTAATAACGAAATCTGACTTTTTAATCACATCTGACATTGAATTAAGTACTCTTGCTGATAACTATAATGAAGCATGATCGTGGGCATCGAGCATAAACTCTTCCCAGCGATCGAGCACTTGCCCATAACAATCTACAGGGGTGCTAACCAAATTTTTTAGCCAACATACATTGACTGAATGAGCATTGACCGATCGACCAGAGTTCAGTAACAACATAATCTCTTGGCGAGGGTTATACTGTTCGATTTCTGAGACCAAGGCAGCAACGTCTAGAGTGGTTATTTCTAATTTCCGTAAGAAATCACCAATATATTGACCTGACACAAACCGGGTAGTGAAGTTCCAAGAATGAAGTCTAAGATCAGTATTCACAGGTAGAGGCTCAACATAACAGCAAAGCAATCCCCAACCAGTTTGTTCAAATCCTCGCCAAGCAAGATAGCCAATTACCAGCAAATTATCCCGAATAAAAGCTGTTTGCCAAAAGGTGGAATTTCTCAGCATTTTACTGCTTGACTAGTAGAGAGGAAAGTCTTAGCTATCAATTTGAACCTCGCAGATATCGGGTAAGTTAGGTGCTCCGGATACTCGCACGTAAGTAGGACGATGTAACCAGGTAAACATTTTACAGTCTACCTAGTCGATAGATCAATACCGATGGTATCGTTTCGCTTGTGAAGAATGACTCAATCTACTGTTAATTCAGTTAGTTTGGATCAAGATTAGCCTTGAGCTTGAGCTGGATATCAGTGCCTTTCTTCAGCACCACTTCACCGCCGGGGCTAGACAAAACAAAGGCCGTAGCAGCCGCAGCACCAGCCATCTTGCCATGCTTGAAATTGGCCTTATCTCCAACAAAATGGCCAGCTACCGTGCCACCAAGGATGATCCCAGCATTTTTCAGGAACTGTCCTTTGGTCTTACTTTCTATTTGAGTGTTGACTAATTCTGCCTCGATTGGCACCAATTCACCGCTCTTTAGCTTGACATCATCAAATACTAAGTTCAACTCAGCCTTCTTACCTTTGGCCGCTTTATTCACAGACTCTAAATGTCCTTCGATAACCGCATCTTTCAGCGCAGGATACTTGCTAACTGAGCCATTCTGGATTTTGATGGTAAATTTATCGTTCTTTTTGTTTTTGCCGCTAGACACTTCTTGCTGTAAATCAGTGCTGATTTTGGTGCCGATCGGCACTACCCCAGCAGCTAATTTGCCATTATTAGCACCAGCAGTAATAGCCGCGTTGGTTTTGGGCTTATCTTCTGGCTTGCCACCTTTGCAGCTAGCCAAACCACCCAGAGACAATGTTAATAGACCTAATGCCATAAATTGCTTGAACATGATTGAAACCTCACACTTTTAAAAACCCATTGAAATAATGGGTGTGTCTATACTTTAACATTTGGCAATCGTCTTGACATGTTTAAACCTTGCGCTCCATCAGATTGCCCAACAATCCATCGACCAAACTGGGTATAAAGAGCTACAGGATTTTCACACCAATCAATCACTGCTCGAAGATCCGCCATCAGAACTATCTGAAGATGAGCTAGATGAATTGTCAGAGCTATGAGACTCGGTAGTATGGCTTTCGGTGGCGTATTCTTCAGAAGAACCATAGTAGGCTGGCTCTGTCCAGCCATTTTCAGCACTAAAGCTATCTTGAGGCTCTGTATTAGACTGATGCAGTGATAGACCCAGAAACTCCTTAATATTATTGATGGCCGTTAGCTCATTGCGCGGATCACGAGTAGCACAGTCGGTCAAAAAGAAGCTGGGTTTACCAGATTGATGAACTAAAATTCGATCATCTGCTACTTTCAGACTGCCGCTAAGATCGATATTTTGAATGCCGGCCAATTCGCAGATCTCTCTACGGCCTTTGATCAAGCCAAAAAATCTGGATAGCTGCACATCACAACGCTCGGTATCTCGATCGAACGACACCACTGAAGTTTTCCGTAACAAAAAAGCACTTAAAATCGATGTTAATCCAGCTAGACCCAGGCCGTTTGTCCAAAGTCTATTACTCTCAGCTACTTCAATAAACTTAGAATTAGGATCTTCAAAAAACCATGCCAGCTTGCCAGCAGCTTCATCTCTGGATTCAAACTCGCCCTGCAAACCAAGCTGCATCTCTCTGTTTTCAGTAATTAACACCATTTGGGCACTGGGACTTTCGCCGGTATTCTCTGCGGCTACTACATCTACTTTTGTCACAGTATCGATCGGAATGGTCTTTTTAGAATTGTCAGAGATCAATTCATTATTAAGTTGGCACTGACCACTAGATCGGCTACAGGTAAGGGTTGATGATTGACCGGCGAGTGACATCAGCATAAATACACCCACCGTTGGCCATAATATGAAATGTCCATACCAGGGCATCCAGTTGGTTTGCTTAAGTTTGAGTAAGCGAGGTGTTTTTTGAACAACTTTCATTTTTTTGGTTATCCTTTTGCCTGATAGCGTTTTTCTACTTCCGTCCAGTTCACCACATTCCACCAAGCTTTCAGATACTCAGGGCGTTTGTTTTGGTAGGTCAGATAATAGGCGTGCTCCCATACATCATTCCCTAACAGCGGATATTCACCCACCATAATTGGACTATCTTGATTGGGAAAGCTGGCTATTTTCAGCTTGCCAGATTTTTCCCGCGACAGCCAGACCCAGCCACTGCCAAATCTTTTTACTCCAGCTTCGTTGAAGGCAGCTTGAAAAGCTGCGAAACTACCAAAGGTTTTAATAATATCTTTGGCCAGTTCTCCTTTGGGTTCACCGCCCGCTTTGGGAGCCATCATTTGCCAGAACATAGAATGATTGGCATGACCACCACCATTGTTGCGGACAGTGGTGCGAATTTCGGTGGGAATGCTTTCTAAATTTTGCAACAGATATTCGATCGGTCTGCCCTGTAGCTGCGGATATTTAGCGATAGCATCATTTAAGTTTTTCACATAGGCCGCGTGGTGCCGATCGTGGTGAATTTCCATCGTGCGTCTATCGATAAATGGCTCTAAGGCATTGAAAGCATAGGGCAAAGGGGGCAGTGTAAACGTTGCAGCTGGCCTGACATCGGCGGCATTCACATTAGAGCTAAAGCTGGTTACTCCTAAGCTAGCTGAGCCTAAAAATCCCAATCCATACAAAAATTGACGACGTTGCATACAGAAACCTAACTCTTCGATCGAGTTGCTCCACGAACAAATAACTGGCTTCAGAATAACATCTAGGCTTTATTATTGGCTGAAATTAGATGTTGGTAAGCAAAAGTGCTAGATTGTGCTCTAACCTGTCTCATCTGTTTTTGAATTCTGCATGGATAACGCTGCTCGGATCGGACTTTTGTGTCTGGCCTACATGTTGGGCTTGGCGGTGAGTTCTTATGCTGGGTGGAGTTGGGCGATCGCTGGGTTGGCGTGTGGACTGTATTTTGTCGAAGCCTGGTATCGCAGTCGCAAAAAAAGATTAAAGTTTTCCTTTTCTTGGCCTTGGCGAATGGGCTGGGCAGCAATTTTAATACTAGCCAGCTTCTATGGCCAAATGCGGTTGCCCCATGTGGCTAGCCAAGATATCAGTATGTTTGTCAACTCGATCGAAAGCCGAGGCTCCAAGCAGTTTTCTACGGTGCGGGGGTTTGTCGATAGCTATCCTCAGGCAACCCGCAGCGATCGGTCACAGTTTTGGTTGCAAGTTAATCAGCTCAATCAAATTCAAGGAGATGATCCAAGTCCGGCCAGTATTCGGAATGTGAATGGACGGTTATATGTAACTGCGCCTTTGATCAGTGCCACGGGTTTAAAGCCGGGAGTGCAGGTGGTGGTGACTGGGACTTTGTATAAGCCCATGCCTGCGCTGAATCCGGGGGGATTGAACTTTGAAAACTATTTGGCTCGATCGGGTAGCTTTGCCGGGATGCGGGCAACTCAGCTTTTTTTGACCGACGAAGAGCAAATTCGTACCTGGGACTTGGCCAAGATTCGGCAGCGGATTGTGGCGGCGCAGGTGCGTTGGTTGGATGTGCCGATCGGGCCGTTGGTTAGCGCTATGGCTTTGGGCAACGAGGCGGTAGATTTACCTTTTGATGTGAAAGATGCTTTTGTGCGAGTTGGTTTGGCACATGCTCTGGCGGCTTCAGGTTTTCAAGTATCGCTGATTGTGGCTGCAATCATTAGTTTGACCAAGCGGTTCCTGGCGAAGAAGTGGCAGTTTGGCTTAGGGCTGGTGGGGATTCTGGCTTTTGTGGCGATGGCTGGGCCGCAGCCTTCGGTGTTGCGGGCGGCGGTGATGGGGATTGCAGTTTTAGTGGGGATGCTGCTGGCACGGCAGTTGCGGCCATTGAATTCGCTATTGTTAGCCGCCGTAATGCTGTTGGTAATTGAGCCGCTGTGGATTTGGGATGTGGGTTTCCAGCTTAGTTTTTTGGCGACTTTGGGCTTAGTGGTGAGTGCTACGCCGATTCAGAAGAAATTGGATTTTGTGCCGCCAGTATTAGCTGAGGCGATCGCCGTACCATTGGCGGCAACGATTTGGACTTTACCGATTCAGCTTTGGACTTTTAAGGTAGTGCCCTTATATTCTTTGCCCGCTAATGTGATTGCGGCTCCTTTTATTACCTTGATCAGCATTGGTGGGATGGTCAGTGCTTTGGTGGCCGGGATTTTTCCTGTGGCTGGTAGTGCGGTGGCTTGGCTGTTGTTGTATCCCACTAAGCTGTTGCTGGCGATCGTGGAGCTGTTTGCCAGTTTTCCTGGTTCTAATATTGCAGTAGGTAGCATTCGCCTCTGGCAACTATTATTTCTATACGCTGCTATTTTTTTGGTTTGGCAACTTCCCTGGTGGCAAAAGCGCTGGCGGCTGGTTGTTGCCCTGTCAGTGCTGCTAATTGTCGTGCCTCTAGCAGTAGTCAAAGGTCAGGAGTTTAAGATTACGGCTTTGGCCGCACGGGAAGAAAGAATCTTGGTGATTCAAAAGAATTATCAAACGGCTTTGATTGATACTGGGGATAGTAATACTGCCCGATTTACGGTGATGCCATTTTTGACAAATGAGGCAGTAAATGGGTTGGAGCAAGCAATTACATTGCAAACTAGCAAGCGCGCAGGCATCGACAGTGCCAATGGAGCGGTCACTGAAGACACCAGTGGATCAATCACCGGAGGTGCAGCGATCGCCAAAGGCGCAAGCGGAACGATCGATGCCACATCTAAGGGGTGGCAAACTCTCCATAATAATTTGGCAATTAACAGGCTCTATCATCCACCCCAACAGCCGCCGAAAATTCCGGGACTAAATATGTCTCCTTTGGGCAAAGCTCAAGATCTTTTGGGGGGCAAGAGCAATTTACTGTTTGCCGATCCACCCCTACTTGATCTAGAAATTGGTGGGCAACATTGGCTGATTGGCGGTGATATTCAAATCGATCAGCAGCGGGAACTAGCGATGCCCAATAAGCTTCAGCCGGTACAGGCAATCTATTGGTCGGGTGGGGTACTGACCGATACTTTTATTAAGGCCATTCGTCCTCAGGTGGCGATCGCTGCTACGTTAACTCCCAATCCAGAAACCATTCAGCATTTAGAAAAGCTGGGTACTAAGGTTTTTGTTACCGGTCGAGATGGAGCGGTGCAATGGACGGCAGAACAAGGCTTTCAGCCCATGCCGGGAGCAGAGTAAAGCTAGTGGGCAGAACCGAGTCAGCAAGGCTGTTCTATGATAAGATTGAACTACCGATCAGTATGAACCAGAAGCAGGCGCAGGAGCTATTTCCATGACTTTATCAGAAGAGCGGATCATCCCCATAGACTTACGACAAGAGATGTCTCGCTCCTATCTAGAGTACGCCATGAGCGTGATCGTTGGTCGCGCTCTGCCCGATGCCCGAGATGGCCTGAAGCCGGTGCATCGCCGTATTTTGTATGCCATGCACGAGTTAGGGCTGACTGCCGATCGACCGTTTCGCAAATGTGCCCGGGTAGTCGGGGAAGTATTGGGTAAATATCATCCCCACGGCGACACGGCTGTTTATGATGCCTTGGTGCGGATGGCGCAAGATTTCTCCATGCGCAGCCCGTTAATCAATGGCCACGGTAACTTTGGCTCGATCGACAACGACCCTCCCGCAGCGATGCGGTATACCGAGTCGCGCTTACAAGCTTTGACCGGCGTAGCATTGCTCCAAGATATTGAATGCGAAACCGTAGACTTTGCCGATAACTTTGACGGCTCTCAACAAGAACCCACCGTATTACCGGCACGCATTCCTCAGCTTTTGGTAAACGGTTCCTCCGGCATTGCCGTAGGAATGGCAACCAACATTCCACCTCATAACTTAGGTGAAGTAGTGGATGGTTTGATGGCGGTGATTCGCAACCCAGACATTACTGACCTGGAATTAATGCAGTATATTCCAGGTCCCGATTTTCCTACCGGCGCACAGATTTTAGGTGTATCTGGCATCAAAGAAGCCTATACCACTGGTCGCGGGTCGGTAGTTATGCGCGGCGTGGCTTCGATCGAAACCTTAGAATACGCTGGTCGCCAAGATCGCGAAGCCATTATCATCACCGAGCTGCCCTACCAAACCAACAAGGCCGGGATGATCGAACGGATTGCCGAAATGGTCAACGAGAAGCGCCTAGAGGGCATCTCCGATATCCGTGATGAAAGCGATCGAGATGGAATGCGGATTGTCATTGAACTCAAGCGAGATGCCTATCCTCGGGTAGTTTTAAACAACCTCTACAAGCAAACGCCTGTCCAGAGTAACTTTGGCTGCAATATGCTGGCGATTGTGGATGGTGAACCCCAGTTGCTGACTATTAAGAAATTCTTGACGGTCTTTTTAGATTTCCGGATTACTTCGATCGAGCGACGGACTCGTTACGAACTGCGCAAAGCCCAAGAGCGCGATCATCTGTTGCAAGGTTTGCTGATTGCCTTGGCCAATATGGAGGCGATGATTCAGCTTATTCGCGGTTCGGCTGATAGTGCTACTGCCAAACAAGAAATGATCGATCGGTTTCAGTTGTCGGAAGTACAGTCTGATGCGATTTTACAAATGCAGCTCCGCCGTCTGACTGCGTTGGAAGCAGACAAGATTCAGCTAGAACACGATGAGCTACAGGTCAAAATTACTGATCTAGAAGATATTTTGGCACGCCGCGAACGGGTGTTAGAAATTATCGAAACTGAAGTTACTGAAATCAAGGCAGCCTTCTCTACTCCTCGCCGCACGGTGATCGAGCATAGCGATGGCGACTTAGTAGACATCGATTTAATCGCTAACGAAAAAGCACTGATTCTAGTTACCGAGCAGGGCTACATCAAGCGGATGCCGGTGGATACCTTCAATATTCAAAGCCGCGCCACCCGAGGCAAAAAAGGCACGGGGATGAAGGAAGAAGATGCAGTAGAGCATTTTATTACCTGCTGTGACCACGATAGCGTGCTGCTATTTAGCGATCGAGGAGTGGTCTATCACATCCGCGCCTATCAAATTCCGGCTTCTTCCCGCACGGCGAAGGGAATGCCTTTGGTGCAAATGCTGCCAATTCCCCGCGAAGAAAAAATCACCTCGGTAGTGCCCGTAGATGCTTTTGCCGATGATGAGTATCTGGTAATGCTCACGACTAAGGGCTTTGTGAAGAAGACTGCGCTGGCGGCTTTTGCCAATATTCGCTCCAATGGTTTGATTGCTATCTCTTTGGAAGAAGGCGATCAGTTGCGCTGGGTACGCCGAGCGAAGGCTGAAGATAGTCTGATCGTTGGCACCCGCATGGGAATGTCAATTCACTTCCGGACTAACCATGAACAGCTACGTCCTTTGGGTCGGGCAACTCGCGGCGTGCGATCGATGTCTTTAAAGAAAGGCGATGAGCTAATCGGCATGGACGTGTTGCCATCTCAGGTGGTAAACGCGATTGCAGAAGCTGCGGAAGCCGACACTGGAACAGAAGCGCTAGAAATGGGAGTAGTGGAAGGCGAAGAAGTTTTGGAAGAAGCGGCTAGCCCCGGGCCTTGGGTGCTGGTAGTTACTACTGGTGGTTTGGGTAAGCGCGTGCCAGTCGGCCAGTTCCGCTTACAGAAGCGCGCTGGGATGGGTGTAATGGCTATTAAGTTCCGCAAGAAGGGCGATCAAATTGCGGCGCTGCGAGTAGTTAATCCTGGTGACGAGATGATGATTGTCACTAGCCGAGGAATTATTATTCGTCAGGCGGTGGATGCAATTTCGCCTCAGTCCCGTATGGCTACTGGAGTACGGGTTCAGAAGCTAGATGCTGACGATGCGATCTTGGCGGTGGCTTTGGTGCCCCCAGGAGAAACTGAGGCTACTGAAGGTGATGCTGTAGAAGAGGGTGGCGAAGAGGAATCATAAATTTTCTCTATCTAAGCTTTTCGCCCTGTCGTTCTTTAACGACGGGGCGAAAAGCTTAGGAGTCAATGCTGACTCAACTTTTCCATACCAATTTTAACGGCTTGTGCCGATCGACAAAGTATCATACGCCCTCGGGACAGACCACACTATCTGCTGGAGGATAAGAAACAACCCAATCTTTCCGGCTTATGTTCGACTCCCAACTTAAATCAATTTGGCTCCAGCTAAACATCAACCCCGATGATCCACAGATCTTAGAGATATTAGAGCAGATGCTGCGATCGGGAATGCTTGACGCTGAACAGATCAAACAAATTGCCAGTACCTGTTTGAGTGAAAGACTACCGGTCACCTCCTCTGTTCCAGAGAGAATCGCCTACACCGAACCTGAGTTAATTCCGGTAATAGAACCCGAGCCAGCCGCACCAACCATCTGGCAAACCCTCAAAGACGAGCTGAGCGTGCGCTGGTTACTATTTTTGGGCGTATTCTTAGTAGTCTTGTCCTCCGGGGTGTTAGCAGCGACTCAATGGTCACGCTTCCCGGCTTGGGGACAATATGGTTTGCTGTGGCTGTACACGATCGGCTTTTGGCTAACTGGGAACTGGGCAAAAAGACAAGAGGGCTTAAAACTTACCGCAAATACTTTACAGATCGCTGCACTGTTATTGATCCCAGTAAACTTTTGGGCGATCGACTCTTTTGGGCTTTGGCATCAACCCTGGGAGATTGCCACTGCTGTAGTAGCTTCTAGCAGTTTGGCAGGCATCGCTTATTTACAGACTTTACCCAGGCGCTCTCGCTCTGATCAATGGTTGATAGCAGCTTTCATGGGATTGAGCTGCTTACAATTGGGCTGGCAGATTGCCCATTGGGCAGCAATTAGTATTTATATTGGCTCGATCGGAGTCGCTATTATTCTCCAAAAAACCCGTCAGGTCGAGAAAGGTGCTATGGCCATTTTTGGCTTAGGAATGCTGATCTTGCGGGGCTTTTTTGTTGTCCATTTACCAGTTACCAGCTTTAGTCTGGCGATCGGCATCGTCGGCTGGCTATTTGCCCAATGGGGCATTCAATATCAGAAAAAACTCCAGCGAGTGGAGTCAATTGCCCTCAAACACCCCGGCTCCCAAATTAACAAGCACCAAAAGACCCTCAGTGGATTAATTACTCTATATCATCGTCTGGGCGCGGGTTTACTGGCGTTAGGTTGGCTATTAGGACTGGGCGAACTGCAAACTAGCTCCTGGCAATCATTATCTGTCAGCGGTTTGGCTCTGATTTGGATCTGGCAAAGACTCCAGCGAGATCATCGGGATGCAGATTTGGTTTGGTTGTTTGTAGTGGGACTGCAAGCTTATTTTCTCAGCAGTTTTCTCTGGCGCTTTATTTCTACTGGTGCCTTACTGGCCACGGTCTTGCCCTGGGTCAAACAATTCTTTGGTGAGAACTATCTATTTGCTGGTGGACTGCTGGTTTTTCCCTACTTACTTTTATGGGTGTGGCTAACAGCTTGGTTTTGGCGCAAGGAAGAGGAATCTACAGCCCGCACAGGTGAAGGACTAATAATGGGGACTGGATTGCTAATGACTATTGGCGCGGTTACTAATCCCCTTGGTCTATTGATTGATTTAGTGGCTTCCACCGCAATTTTGGCGCATTTAACTCATCGTCGTTTACCAATTCGTAGTAGCTATGTCTATCTTACTCACTTAGGAGGGTTGTTGACAGTCTTTGCGACTGTGAGCTATCACTGGAATTGGTGTCGATCGATGGGAAAACAGTTGATTACTGTCACAGATGCCTTTGCTAGCAGTGAGACTTTGGTCATGCTAGTAGTGGTCAGTTTAGTCTCAATGGTGTTGGCCGCGATCGAACTATTATTTTGTACTCGCAAAGCAACCCCAGAAAAAGATATCTGGCAACACAGCGCCTGGGGTTATGGCCAAATCTTAGCGGGCTTGTCTTACGCCGGTTGTTTGCTCACTATGGCTTCGGTGCACTTTATTTGGCCGCTGTGGTTAATGATCATTCCTGTTGCTTTTACCTATGTAGCAGTTCACCAGCAAATAGATAACTCTCACCAAAAATCTACAAGCTCAACTTGGCAACAAAATGCTCAAAGGAAGGCGAATTGGTGGGCGATCGGCAGCATGGCTGGCTCGATTTTATTGACTGGCAACGATATCAACTGGCGATCAGTTCTTTTGGCTGCATCGATCGCCATGATTTGTCCGATTATGTGGAAAATGGCACAAGAGCCATTAGATCTGGCAGCTTCTGAGCAGTTAGCTGAAGATCAAGGATTCCAAGAGCGCAGGCTCACCCAGCAATCCGTAGCTGTAGGCATGATACATATTGGATTGGGCTTGGGCTTAGCAGCCAATCTTTTACAAGGTCGCATTGCTGATCCTCAATGGCTAGTCATCGCTGCGGTAGTTAGTGCCGGGTTATGGTTAGTTAGCAAAAGATTACAGCGTCAAAATATTTCGCTGCCAGCGATTTACGCTATAGCAGGCGATGCTTGGGCAAGCATTATTGCTGCAATGATAATTTTTACTGGGATGGTTCACTATTTCTATAACAATCTCCAATTTCAGTCTGGAGCGATCGGCTCCCAGGCTCTCCAGAAAATTGCTTCACCCCGCTGGTTTGGAAGTCTGGATTTTAGCCTGTTGCTAGCCGCTGCCATATTGCTATGGGCAATGGCTAATCGTCAAAAACAACGTTCTGCCTGGATTCCAGCAATATGGTATATCACTGCCTTAGTTACTAGCCAAATTATTTTGGGATTTAGCATCCGTTTACTGGGTGGTAGCACATGGATACTGGCGATCGCCAATGTACTATTAGCCTTCGGTGTTTATTGCTGGCAAACCTTTGGTCAACCAAGATTCATCAGGCAATCAGCAGCTAGCTTAATGCCAGTGCTAAACAGCACTGCTTTACCTGGTCTGCTGGCGGTCTGGGGCCTGGTGTTAAGACTGCCATTCTTCAATAACTATAGCGGGTTACTATCGATCTGCATTGGTGCAATCTTATTCTTAATCAGCCGCAGCTATAGCTTCAAACTATCAGCCTATGTCGGTTTGTCGTTAGTAACTATCGGCTGCTATGAATTAGTTACTTATCAAATACTTCAAGCACCCCCTGGTGGTAACATTGCCGATGCCCTAACCATCTATGGTTTGGTGACAGCAATCCTAGCACTGATCTATCGATCGACCGTCTGGCTGAAATCCCGCAAGGCTGCGGAAGACTTTTGGGATCTGTCTCTGGACAGTTTAAAAAATGTCGCTCATGCCCATTGGACGATCGCCAGCACCTGGAAAATTGCGGCTGCTGTTGTGCCACCAATTCCGTTGCCCCACTTCACCATTCTGCACTTAGTCACCAGTGGCTTGCTGGGCATCTATGCCTTAATCCAAGGACGAGATCGAAAAGACAATGGTGATTGGTGGGTTTATTTGGGCTTGGCAGAATTAATGGGAGTGGGGGTTTATGCCCGATCGATCTTCCAAGGTTTAGGCATTGTAGATGCTAATTTGATTTTGGTGACTTGTCTGATTGGTTTAATGCTGATGCTGGCTCCTTGGGGTGCATGGGGCTGGCGCGATCGACCTTGGCGGATTGTGGCGCTAGTTCTGCCGTTATCGCGGGTGATCTTTGAGTGGGATTATATTTCGCTGTTGAATCTGGCAATTTTGGCCACTTTTTATGGGGGAGTAGCCAGAAGACAAAGACAGTTTGGCTGGGCTTATCTGAGTTTGGTGTTTGTCAACTGGGCGGGAATGCGTTTGCTGTGGCAATATAGCCTCACTAGTCCGATTTGGTATGGGTTGATGGTTGGAGTCTCGATTTTGACGGTGGTTCAATGGGATCCGGCTTGGCAAAAGTCTCGCCAAAATCGTCACTATGGGCGGTTGGCTGGTGCTGGGGTAATTGCAGTGACGGCTTTGATTTGGCATGTTGCACCGCAGCCTTGGGTGCCTATTGGTTTGGGGCTGGCGATCGGGGCAGCAGGTTTGGTTTGGCGGGTTAGGGCTTGGTTTTATGTGGGGACGATTACGTTTTTGGTGAGTAATTTCTATCAGCTTGTAGTTGTAATTACAGAGCGACCAGTAACTAAATGGGCGATCGGTCTGTTTGCTGGAATGCTAATTATTTTCTTGGCGGCCAATTTTGAAAAACGTCGAGAACAAATCACTAAAGCGTTGCAGCATTGGCTCGATCAATTGCAGGAGTGGCAATAATAGCTTTTTGTTATTGCTATGGGTAAAAAATACTAAAGTAATCAGACGTATTTTTTCGGAGGTTTCGACAATGGTGCTGTAAGGTGGGCACTGCCCACCTTACAAGACAATTTCATTACTGGCTTAATTTAGAAAACCAAAGTATCGCAGACCTTCAATGATGCCGCCAGAGCAATTAGCGCTAGCCAAATAATGGCGTTCAGTAGCGTTCATTTCGTACCAGAGCTTCAGCTCTTGATGAGCGTTGCCTACCAGCACTCCATACTCCAAGTCGTAGCTAAATAGTGAAATATCATTGCCCGAATCACCACAGACCATCGTTGAAGGAGCATCGATCAACCAATAATTTCGCAAAAACTGCACCGCCGACCCCTTGTTACCATTCTTCGGAATAATATCTAAATCCTTTTGGCCACTGTAGACAATTTCTGCCACAATGTTGTTTTGCTTTAGCTCCTGACGCAACCGAGGAATAATCTCGATCGCCGCTGCTTCACTCAAATAGTAGCTAGCCTTAAACTCACCCTGATCACCCACTGGCTGGAGCTTCAAATCTGCAAAATGCGTTGCCACCTCTACAATCTTGCTCCGCTGCCAGCCCGGACTAATATGCTGCTGCCAAGCAGGCCAAATATTTTCACAATCCAAATAAATCTCCGTTCCTACCGCCGACACCAAAGCATCGGGAGGTAATAACTGGGCACTGGCCGCCAACATCCGATAAGAATTTAACGATCGGCCAGTGGCATAAACAATCTTGACATCATGGTCTTGGCGCGATCGATCAAGCCAATCGTTCAAAACCTGCAAAGCAGGAGCATCTCCAACCAGGGTGTTATCTAAATCTGTGACAAACAGAGCTAGCTTAGCAGCAGTAATCAGTTCGCTCATACGGGAGAATAATATTTTGGGTCATCAGAACTTACATAGGCTAACCCATGATGTTATAAATATCCAACTTTCGGCTTTTATTAGTGGGCAATCCACTGGGCATCGCTGACAATAAATATTCCACCCATTTTTTTCATTAGGGGCTTGAGGGCGATCGCCAATCGATCGACCATCTCTGGTTCCGGGCAAATTACCATCAGGTAAGTATTGGTAATTAAGTCATCCCCCGAAAAACCATGCTCCCCGCTACCCGAGACATTTTCGATTTCGGTGTAATTAATCACCTGGTTTTTCTTGAAAATCTTTAAAACCGCAGGCACTTCCAGGGAAGTGACAATAATTTCGACTTTTTTGACAGCCTGTAACACTTTATTAAACTCCCAGAAGTCTGATAGCTTGTAGATACATCGGAATCCCGATAATGATATTGAACGGAAAAGTGACTGCTAGTGCCATGGACACATACAAGCTCGGGTTAGCCTGGGGCACCGTCATTCGCATCGCAGCAGGTACCGCAATATACGAAGCGCTGGCACAGAGCACTGCAAACAGCAAGGCATTGCCAGGAGTCATTCCTATCAGCTTGGCCAGCAAGATTCCTATTACAGCATTCCCGATCGGCATCAAAATAGCGAAACCAATCAAGAAAAATCCGGTTTGCTTCAGATCTCGAATGCGGCGCGCTGCCACCAAACCCATATCTAGCAAGAAAAACATCAAAGCGCCGTAGAAAATATCTTTTTCTACAAATAGATGCAGCTTACCCCAGCCCTCTTTACCACTGGCCACTCCGACTATCACACTACCAATTAGCAGCAAGACCGAGCCATTCAGGAAAGCCTCATGCAGCACCGCTCCCCAGCCCGATTCTGACGAGGCAGTTTCGTCCTCGCTAATTTCTTTTTTCTGGCCAGAAACCCGCACCAAAATCAAACCCACCACGATCGCGGGTGATTCCATTAGGGCTAAAGCCGCCACCATGTGGCCACCATAGGCAATATGGAGCTTATCTAGCAGCGCACTAGCCGTAATAAAAGTCACCGCACTAATTGAGCCGTAAGTAGCGGCGATCGCTGCGGCATTGAACTTATCTAACTTCAATCGTAAGATAAAAAACGAATAGACCGGGACGATCGAGGCCATGAAGATCGCTACGGTCAAGGTGGTAACAACTTCGGTATTTAAACCACTCTCGTACAGCTCGTGGCCACCCTTAAAGCCGATGGCAATTAATAGGTATAACGAAAACAACTTGGGCAGAGGATTGGGAATCTCTAAATCCGATTGCACCGCCACAGCTAGCATTCCTAAGAAGAAAAACATCACTGGCGGATTCAGAATATTAGATAGAATGAGACTACTATCCATGGTTATCTATTTAAAGGTTTCTCAGCAAACAAACTCTTACATTAGGGTATGCAGCGTTTCTTTGTCGAGCTTATGCAACTTAAATAAACGAGCCAGACTCAACCATATTTCAAAATTGCTTTCAGATGCCTTCTGAACAAAGCTTTCACCGGTAAAGTCGCCGCCAAATAGAGCACAGCACAACTGGCTGCGGCAATCACTGGCGATTGCACCACAGCCTTGGCCGACAGACCCATCCGGAAAAAGACCATGGCAATAAATAGCCATAACAGCGGAAACACAAACAGTCCTAGCACGATCGGCAGCAGGGAGCTGCTGTCTAAAAACTTATTCCAGACTTCTGTGCGATAAAAAATTCGATCAAGGGAGTGATTATAAATTGCTAAGCAGTCATCTTGGTCTCCATCAGTCCCAATTACCAAAGTCAAAAACTGTCCTTCGCGCACTCGCCCCTGTAACTCTTTGAACTTGTTTACCCGCAAACATTCATTCCTGCCATCGGTCAAATTCATCCAAATTGAGTGTTCTACTGGCTTTTTTAGAAGCTGAGTGCGCTTGCCAGAACTGTTTGTGATTGCATCACGTTTATACTTTTCAACAGTGCCGCCCAACAAATACAGCTTAAACTGAGTACCATTTAGTGCCCGAAAATTCTCTAACTTGGCGGGCAAATTTGGAACAAGATTGTTAGTCATCATAGTCTTACAGTCCAACATCCACTGACTTACGTAACCTATTTTAATCGATCAAAAACCATAAGTTATAGTATCAGGCGTACTTTTCAGTCAAAAGTAGGGGAAAAATCTGGCAGTTGATATCATTCATCGCAGCGGCTTGGGGTAAAATTACAAACTCCCCTCGTTACCTCTATTCCCGCATGGCCATGTCAGAACCAGCGTCGTCTCTCAGTTTAGAACTGCAACCCCAAGGCAATCATCAATGCCTACAGGTTACGCCCTCTAGTGATTTTTGCTTACGGGGCACCCTCAAAGTTCCTGGTGATAAATCAATCTCTCATAGATCGTTAATGTTAGGCGCTTTGGCCGAGGGAGAAACATCGATCGAGGGGTTATTGCTGGGCGAAGACCCTTGCAGTACCGCCGCCTGTTTTACTGCCATGGGAGCAAAAATCAGCGAGTTGAACTCCACGTTGATAACAGTGCAGGGCGTGGGTCTGGGGAATTTACAAGAACCCACCAATATTTTAGATGCCGGTAATTCTGGCACCACCATGCGGTTAATGATGGGACTGTTGGCTGGTCAAGAGGGCAAGTTTTTCACCGTGACTGGCGATGACTCTTTGCGATCGCGTCCCATGTCCCGGGTGGTTAAGCCATTGGAGATGATGGGAGCACAGATTTGGGGGAGAGCCGACAACTCCCGCGCTCCCTTAGCAATCCGAGGCCACAAGTTACAGTCTATTCATTACCAGTCTCCGATCGCCTCAGCCCAAGTAAAATCGGCGGTCTTACTAGCCGGACTGCTAGCCGCAGGCGAAACCACCGTTACCGAGCCAGCTTTATCTCGTGACCACAGCGAAAGGATGCTGCGCGCCTTTGGAGCCACAGTCCAAATAGATCCAGAGACCAAGAGCGCCACAGTGACCGGTTGGCCAAAGCTCACCGGCCAAAAAGTGATCGTCCCAGGAGACATAAGTTCTGCTGCTTTCTGGCTGGTTGCCGCAGCCATTATCCCCGGCTCTGAGCTGCTGCTAACCAATGTAGGTGTAAATCCCACCCGTACCGGCATCTTAGATGCTCTGGCATTGATGGAAGCCGATATTGAACTGCTCAATCAAAGAGATGTCACTGGCGAACCAGTGGCCGATATCAGAGTGAGAGCAAGTCAACTGCGTGCCTGTAAAATCGGTGGTGATTTGATTCCTCGTTTAGTTGACGAAATCCCGATTTTGGCAGTGGCGGCGCTGTTTGCCCAAGGGACTACGGTAATTTCTGATGCGGAAGAGTTAAGAGTTAAGGAAAGCGATCGACTCTCAGTTATGGCTACCCAGCTCGGCAAAATGGGAGCCAAAATCACTGAACTCCCTGATGGTTTAGAAATTTCTGGCGGCCAAAGCTTATCGGGTGCAGAGCTAGATAGTTTTACCGACCACCGGATTGCTATGAGTCTGGCGATCGCGGCTCTGACTGCCAAAGGTGTCAGTCGTCTGCATCGCGCCGATGCCGCGTCGGTTTCTTATCCAGACTTTTTCACTAGTTTACAAAATTTGATCGCTTAAATAACGTCTCAGTCTAACTAATCAGAGTTTGGGCTGGATTAATCATCTGCTGAGCTGGCGAAATCTTTGGCATTTGACGCATCAACGTAGCCATCTCTAGAGCATTCATCGCATAGCCCCAACCCAAGTTGCTCTTAATTCCTGCCCGTTCTAAAGCCTGTGCCATAGTATCTACAGTCAGCACGCCAAAAATCACCGGCACACCGCTTTGGAAAGAAGCTGCAGCTACACCTTTCGATACTTCTGCCGAGACATAATCGAAATGCGGAGTATCACCCTTGATCACTGCTCCCAGACAAATAATCGCATCATAGCGCTGAGAAAAAGCTAGGTGTTTTGCGGCTAAAGGAATTTCGTAACAGCCTGGAACCCATACATAGTCTACCTGCTGACTATTTGGCTCTACGTCTACCCCATGGCGCTTGAGACAGTCTTGGCAGGCCGCCAAGAGCTTGAGTGTGACCATGTCATTAAATCTGCCCACCACGATCGCAAATCGCAGCGAAATGTCTGGGGTAAAGTTTCCCTCGAAAGTAGCCATGCAAGCTCCCAAATAGCCAAATAGATTTAACAAAAAATTTGGGGTGGCTGAGTAAACTTCTTTAAGTCAACTTCTCGGAGCCACCCCCGTGACAACATCACTGAACGTTTAAACTACTAAGAAGTTCAGAACGCCAACCAAAACTACCAACAAAGCCCATGCTCCAGAGCCTATAAACAACAGATTTTTAGAACGATCCCAGTTTTGAGGTGCAGCATAGGCTACAGGTACACCTACAATCATGACGAAAGACAGTAATACCAAAGCAAACAAGGCTAAATCGAATACAAAGACCATTATTATTCTCCTAGAATTTTAATAAAATAGATTAGCTAATAAATTTAAGCAGACTTACAAAAATTTACCATTTCTGCACGCTCATAACATCTCCGAGGCATCAGATTGTTAGAAAACACCACAAAAATATCACTTAATCAATTAGATGCTGCTCTACCCCCGGCTCTGCGATCGGTATGGCGCAGTGCGGCTCAATGTGCGATCGATCGAGGCTGGGATTTGTACTTAGTCGGCGGTGCTGTCCGGGATTTGTTGCGGTATGACTATACTAATCTGGCTTTAACCCTGCCAGATTTAGATCTGGTAGTGGGCGGCGAAACAGCAACTCCTGCTAATGCCGGGATTCAACTGGCGATCGACTTACAGGTGATTTATCCTCAAGCGAAGCTCACCAGTCATCCCAATTTTCAGACTGCGGCCTTGACTTGGCCGCAAATGATCGATAAAGAGTGGTCGGGCATCTCAGTAGACATTGCAACTGCCCGGATAGAGACTTACGAGTATCCTGGTGCCCATCCTACGGTGACTGCGGGTTCAATTTATCAAGACCTGCAAAGGCGCGACTTTACGGTGAATGCCATGGCTTTGCGGTTGACCGGGGCAAAAGCTGGCGAAATTACCGATTTTTTTGGTGGTCAGCAAGATTTAGCTCAGAAATGTCTGCGGGTGCTGCACGATCGCAGTTTTCAGGACGATCCGACAAGGATATTTAGGGGAGTACGGTTTTTGACCAGACTGGGCTTCACTTGGGCGACAGAAACAGAGATGCAGTGGCAGACAACCTTAAACAGCGGCATTTTTGCGACCACCCTCAATTCCCAGGTTAGAGTGCCTTCTTTGGAAGATCGACTCAGAGCCGAGCTAAAGTACCTCAGCAACAGTCCCCAGTGGCTAGACGGCATTAAAGCATTGGGTGAGTTACAAGCTTGGCAATGTATCCATCCCCAGCTTCAAGTTACCGAGACTACTTGGCTGAGTTTGCATCTGCTAGAAAGATTACTGGTGCATCCGCCTCATCCCTCGATCAAGCTTACTGGGTGGCCGCTAAGATTAGAAGTGATCTTGGCTAGCTTGGATTTGGTCGCTCGAGAGTCCACGGCACAGCAACTACAGATGTCAATGGAGTCGATCGAGCGTCTGCAACAAATAGAAATGGTGCAGGCCACCATCAATAATTTAGGCTTTGGCCTCCGCCCTAGCCAAATCGCGGCCAAGTTGGAAGTTTATTCGATCGAGCTATTGTACTTAGTGCTGCTGCTAGACCCAGAACCCGATAATTTGCTGCTGTTGCGCTACCTCACAGAATGGTCACATACTCAAGCTTTTTTGGATGGCAACGATTTAAAAGACCTGGGATATCCACCGGGCAAAGCTTATAAACCCATGCTGCAAGCCTTAACGGCGGCTACCTGTGATGGATTGGTCAGAGATCGCGAGGGTTCGATCAAATTTCTGCGTACTAATTTCCCCTAAAATCTATAAATCCCCAGAACCCATAAATCCATGTGAGTAGCTTAGGGGTAGCCCGCCTCATGGTAGGGTAGAGTATTAAAAATTCTCGTAATTTTGTTCTTATGTCTCCCGTTGGTGAATTATCGATAGTTCTGGTACTGATTTTTATCAATGGCCTGTTCGTAATGTCAGAAATGGCTATCGTTTCAGCTCGCAAAATCAGACTCCAGCAATTCGTCAATCAAGGCAGCAAAAAAGCCCGCCTTGCCCTAGATTTAGCGAACAATCCCAACCGCTTCTTACCCACAGTGCAAGTAGGCATCACCTTAATGGTGATTTTATCTGGTGCCCGAGGTGAAAGTGCTATTAGCAGAATATTAGTGCCTTTGCTGCTGCCGATCGCCGAAAAATACGCTGCCTCAGCAATTGCCCAAAAATACGCCGAAACCATTTCCAGCGTGGTGGCGATCGCCATTGTCACCTACTTCACCATTGTCATCGGCGAGTTAGTACCAAAACAGCTAGCGCTCAATAACCCCGAAAGATTGTCCTTACTCGTCGCCAAACCCCTCTTATGGCTGGGCAAAATCGGCAGCCCCGTCAGCAACATTCTCAGTCGTTCTACCGATCTAGTAGTCAAACTATTAGGCATTCGCCCTTCTAGCGAGCCGGAAGTCACAGAAGAAGAAATTCGGGTGATGATTGGTCAAGGCACCGAAGCCGGAATGCTAGAAGAAGTTGAACAAGACATGATGGAGCGGATTATGGGTCTGGGCGATCGAAAAGTCGGCTCAATTATGACCCCCCGCCCCGATATTGTGTGGTTAGACATCGAAGATGATTGGGCAGATAACTGTAAAAAAATTGTAGAGAGCCAATATTCTCGGTTCCCAGTGTGCCGAGAAGTTGTAGATGACATTTTGGGCGTGGTACATGTGGCAGATCTGCTTAGTCAAACCCTGCAAGGACAAAAGCCCAACCTAACTTCCTCGATGATCAATCCGCTGTTAGTACCTGAAAGTATGCGCGGACTCAAAGTACTAGAGCAATTCAAAGAAAGCGGCACTCATATCGGGATGGTCATTGATGAATATGGTGTGATCCAGGGGATGGTCACGATGAATGACCTACTGGAAGAAATCGTGGGCAACATTCAAGACATCGAACAGCCCGCGCCACCTCAAGCAGTTCAGCGGGAAGATGGATCTTGGTTGCTGGATGGGATGTTGCCGATCGAAGAGTTCTTAGAGCTATTTGAATTAGCTGGAGACTCGATCGAGCAGCGGGGCAGTTACAACACTTTAGGCGGTTTCACGATCGTCCAACTGGGCAAAATCCCCCAGGCCGCCGACCATTTTGATTGGGAGCACTTGCGCTTTGAAATTATGGATATGGATGGCAATCGGGTAGATAAAGTAATGGTTAGCTATCACTAATCATTTACTGGTAATGATCACTCTACCCTGAAACTTTATGCCGATGCTGATAACATAGATACTCAACATCGTTCACCACTCCTATGTCTGACGCACAACTAAATCTCTTTGGCGGTCTGGATGCTACTCCTGAAGTGTCAGAAAGCACTGGGAAAGATTTAATTCCTACCAGCGCAGCCATCCCGATCGCCCCCGGCACCTATAACAGCATCGATGAACTGGCTGCTCACTGCGGAGTCTGTCAACGCTGTGTGCTGGGATCTACTCGTTTGAATCCAGTGGTGGGTCGTGGTGCTATTAAAGCCCCAGTGATGGTTGTGGGCGAAGGCCCTGGCCAGAATGAAGATGAACAAGGATTGCCTTTTGTTGGCCGATCGGGGCAGCTTTTAGAAAAAATCTTGGCTTCAGTAGAACTATCAGTAGCCAAAGAAGTCTACATCTGCAACGTAGTCCGCTGTCGGCCACCGGATAACCGGGTACCCACCCCCGAAGAAATTGCTGCCTGCAAGCCTTACTTACTAGAACAAATTCGCCTAGTAGATCCCAAAGTCATTCTACTCACTGGTGCCACGGCTCTCAAGGCTCTCACTGGCTATAAAGGAGCCATCAGCAAAGTACGTGGTGAATGGATTGAATGGGAAGGCCGTCTCTGTATGCCCATTTTCCATCCAGCTTATTTACTGCGTAACTCTTCCAAAGAAGAAGGCGCACCCAAATGGCTGATGTGGCAAGACATTCAAAAAGTGAAAGCTAAACTAGCCGAATTTGCTTGATGTTTGCGCTCTAGCTCCCCTCCTCCAAATTAGGAGAGGGGCTAGGGCTTATTTTTTAAACATCCGGATATCCCTGAACTACTTCACAGCCTCCTCTGATATCCGCACGTCAATCACACTGGCATTAAAGTTGTAGTTTTTCTGATCGATTTCTACCGAGCTGCCAATTTTTACTTTAGTACCACCCAAAGTAAAGCCGCCTTCAGTAGCTTGACCCTTGCCTTCTACCGTAATCAATATATCCATATTAAACATATCTGGACGGGGATCTTTCAGCGCCTTGATCGAACCGTCAGGTTGAGTTGTGGCCAACAGCCGATCGAGGACTTTGATAGATTTAATTTCTACTGGAGCCGTTGGCTGGTTCCGAATTACAAAACTCAGTTTGTTACCAGGTTTAAAATCTTGCTGTAGTTTTTCAGGTTTTAGAACATTCAGACCCCTTACTACCACGTCAACTTCGGCTACCTGGGTTTTGCCGCCGATCGATTGCCCCGAACTATTACCCATTGGTACGAAGATGCCAAAACCAGCGGCCAAAATCACTAAGACAGCCGCGATATCGAGAATGCTAATTTTCCCAAACAATTTACCCTGTCGGTCTAAGATGGACATAAAATGATCCTGCCTGTCTATAAATCTACCAATCTAAAATCTACCACTAAGCGTATCGGTTCTCAGCTCTGTATTTGTCAAATATCTATTAAAGAATTACCTGGCAACTTTATACCACTCTTGATCGTCCCCACAGTTAAATCGTAATGTCAAATCATAATTTTGCTCTTATTGCCTAATTTCTTATTTCAACACCACTTCAGATTCAGTTAATAAATCATCATGCTCAAATTCCTCAAAAAATCTCTATTTCTCGTAGGCCGTCGTCGCGCTTATGCTGCACTGCTAGCGATCGTCATGAGCACCAGTATTTTACTCGCACCCCAGTCCGGGCAAGCCTTCACCCTTTTAGATCTCATTCGCAAGGGTATCCCAATTATTCAAGCTTTAAGCATTAACGATCAGCAAGAAATCGCTTTAGGGGCACAGACCAATCAGCAGATTCTGAGACAAATGAAAATGTCTCAAAATCCTGAAATCAACGCATATATTAACAATATCGGCCAAAGGCTGGCAGCCAGCAGTGCTCGTCCCAACCTCAAATACACTTTTCAAGTTGTTGAAGACAACGCCATTAACGCTTTTGCCACCATGGGAGGCTTTGTCTACATCAATACCGGCTTGATGAAAGCCTCTGACAATGAAGCTCAACTTGCCAGCGTCATCGGCCACGAAATAGGTCATATTACAGGTCGTCACTCGATCGAACAGCTTAAACAAACCTTAATTGCTCAAGGCATTTCTTCTCTGGCTGGTCTAGATCAAAATCAGCTTTCTAATGCTGTAATGAACATCGGACTGCGATTGCCTAAAAGTCGGGAAATGGAATACGATGCTGATCGACGCGGTTTGGATAATATCATTCGGGTTGGTTATGCTCCCAGCGCGATGCCCGAATTCATGAAAAAATTGGGAAGTGCCAGTACAGCCCCGGCGTTTCTTAGCACTCACCCTTCTCCACCCGATCGAGTTCAAAGACTCAACAGTATGATTCCACCTCAGTACCGGGCAAAAACTGATGGTCTAGACCAAAATAATTACAAACAGCGCGTGCAGTATTTCTTTTCCCGCTAATATCTGGCTACTTAACTTTGCACAATCCAGTCTCGATCGGGCTGGATTTTTGTTGGATGTGGATAGCCGATCGAGTAGTGGTAAAAACAGCACTTCTAGTCTGCTGCTGTTCCACCTACGATAAAAGAAGTTCGCTCATTCACCTCCGGGAAATATCATTGTGCTTAACTCCACTAGCTACCTCGACTTTCTCAGCCAAATCTTAGCCAATCAAGTACGTCAGGTCACTATTGCTCAGAATTCAATTGAATATACTGTCTCTACTGCCAATGGTTTAGAAACTCGCCAAACTACCACCGAAGGTGATCTTGATGCTTTAATCCAGCTACTACAAAAGCACGGTGTGAGTTTTAAAGTTGATAATCAAAACAACGCTCCCAACCCTTGGGCAACAGTAGTATTAGGTTTAGCTTTCCCCGCTTTGGCTTTAGCCAGTGCTTGGTTATTGCAAAAGCAAGGAGACGGAGAGAGTTTTGGTGCCTATGGAGTGGGCAAAAGCAAAGCTAAAGTTTATAACCAAGGCCAAACTGGCATCACTTTTCAAGATGTTGCTGGTGTGACTGAAGCCAAACAAGAACTACAAGAAGTTGTAGACTTCCTGAAAAATGGTCAAAAATATCGCAGCTTGGGTGCCAAAATTCCCCAAGGTGTTCTACTCGTCGGCCCTCCGGGAACTGGTAAGACCCTCTTGGCTAAAGCTGTTGCTGGCGAAGCTGGTGTGCCATTCTTTAGTATTTCTGGTTCGGAGTTTGTGGAAGTATTCGTTGGCGTTGGCGCAGCCAGAGTTCGAGATTTATTTGCTAAGGCCAAGCGTCAAGCTCCTTGCATTATTTTTATCGATGAATTAGATGCGATCGGTAAAGCTCGCAGCAGCAACCCCCAAATCGGCGGCAGTAACGATGAGCGGGAGCAAACTCTCAACCAGTTGCTGGTCGAAATGGATGGTTTTGGTACCAACAGCGGCGTAATTTTAATTGGTGCCACCAATCGCCCAGAAGTTTTGGATGTGGCACTGCGGCGGCCTGGTCGGTTCGATCGGCAGGTGACAGTTGATCGGCCTGATAAGTTGGGTCGGGTAGCTATTTTGAACGTTCATGTGCAGGGCGTAAAAATTGGTGCTGACGTGCAGCTCGAAAAAGTAGCTACACAAACCGCTGGCTTTAGTGGTGCGGACTTGGCCAACTTGGTGAATGAAGCAGCTTTGTTGGCAGCTCGAAATGACCGGCAGGCGGTAACGATGGCTGATTTTGATGCCGCTTTTGAGCGGGTGGTTGCTGGTTTGGAAAACCGGGCACGGGTGTTGAATCCGATCGAAAAGAAAACTGTGGCCTATCACGAAGTTGGTCATGCCTTGGTCGGCGCTTTGACTCCCGGCGGTGGCAGGGTCAGTAAGATTTCGATCGTCCCTCGGGGGATGGGTGCTTTGGGTTACACCTTGCAAGTGCCAGAAGAAGATCGCTTTTTGTTGGATGCGACAGAAATAGATGGTCAGATTGCTACTTTGCTGGGCGGCAGGGTCGCGGAGGAGCTGGTGTTTGGCCGGGTTTCTACTGGAGCTGCTGACGATATTCAAAAAGCTACTGACTTGGCTGAGAAGGCAATTACCCAATATGGGATGAATCAGGTGCTGGGACCAGTGGCTTTTGATCGGACTACCAGTCAGTTTTTGGGCGGCAGCAATCGCCGCCAAATTAGCGATGAGGTGGCACAACAAATCGATCAGCAGGTAAAAGCTTCGATCGATCAGGCATACCAAGTAGCTAAAGAAATTTTGACTGTTAATTGTGACTTACTGGAATCGATCGCTCAAAAGCTTTTGGCACAAGAAGTTTTAGAAGGTGATGAACTCAAAAATCTTTTGGCTCAAGGTCAAGCGGCGGTTTGCGCCTAGGTAGGTCAAGCGATATCTTTATTTGACAATCCCTATCTCTCAAAGGATAGGGATTTTCGTGCATCTTGCACTGTCAGGTTAGCGGTGAGAATCGTCACAAATCCTGAATCCCTAGCCCTGAGACTACTAAGTGATTACCGTTGGTTTATCCATACCAGTATGGGATTTAATTTGTGCCAACTCCTCAGCGATCGACATTGGCCCTGCTAATGCCTGCTGCACCTCGATATTTTGCTGATTTACATCATCTGTGAAGCTCTCAAAATACGCCCGCAGCGTTGCGCCCTGGGTGCCTGTACCCGATAACCGCATGACAATTCGAGAACCATCCACGAACCCAATCCGCATTCCCTGTTTGGTGCTAACACTGCCATCGATCGAGTCGGTGTAGCTAAAATCATCGGCATAGGCTACTTCATAGCTACCAAACTTTTTACCGGGTAATGTAGGCATGGCACCTTGCACTTTAGCTACCAAATCATTTGCCCGATCGACTGCCACCCCTTCATAGTCATGGCGAGAATAATAGTTACGACCATAGGTGCGCCAATGTTCTTTAACAATCTGCTCTACCGATTCGCCCCGCACTGCCAAAATATTTAGCCAGAACAACACAGCCCAAAGACCATCTTTTTCCCGGATGTGGTTAGAGCCAGTACCGAAGCTCTCTTCGCCACACAGCGTAACTTTGCCCGCATCCATCAAGTTGCCAAAAAATTTCCAGCCGGTGGGGGTTTCGTAGCAATCGATGCCCAGCTTGGCTGCTACTCGATCAGCGGCTTGACTAGTAGGCATCGAGCGAGCAATGCCAGCTAAGCCGTCTTTATAGGCGGGCACTAACTTAGCATTGGCAGCCAAAATGGCTAAACTATCACTAGGGGTCACAAAGAAATTGCGACCCAAAATCATATTGCGATCGCCATCTCCATCAGAGGCTGCGCCAAAATCTGGGGCATTGCTGCCGAATAATACTTTCACCAAATCATGGGCATAAACCAAGTTGGGGTCGGGGTGGCCTTTACCGAAGTCTTCTAATGGCACACCATTCATGACGCTGCCTTTAGCGGCACCTAGGCGCTGTTCAAAGATAGCGGTAGCGTAAGGGCCAGTAACCGCGTGCATCGAATCCATCGCCAAGCGGAAGTTACCTTTGAGCATGGTTTGAATGCGATCGAAGTCAAACAGCGATTCCATCAGCTCTTGGTAGTCAGTTACTGAGTCGATTACTTCTACCAGCATCGGTCCTAACATGGTTTTACCCAGCCGATCGAGGTCAATATCAGCAGCTTCTAGCATCTGATATTTATCAATATTTTTGGTGCGGGCGTAGATTGCCTCGGTGACTTTCTCTGGAGCAGGACCACCGTTGCCGGTATTGTATTTAATCCCGAAGTCCCCATCTGGTCCACCGGGGTTATGGCTAGCTGAAAGGATGATACCGCCTATAGCCTGATATTTGCGAATTACACAGGAGGCTGCTGGGGTGGAAAGAATACCGCCTTTACCAATTTTTACCTGAGCAAAACCGGCAGCAGCAGCCATTTTTAAAATTATTTGAGAGGCTGGACGGTTGTAATAGCGGCCATCGCCACCCACAACTAAAGTTTGGCCGGTGCAGTTACCGATAGCTCCGCCTGCACCAGAGGTGATCGTGTCAAAAATTGACTGAACGAAGTTTTCTAGGTAATGAGGCTTCTGAAAATCCGGGACAGATTTTCGCAAGCCAGAGGTACCAGGCTTTTGGTCACTAAAAGGAGTGGTGGCGATGGTAAGAATATTCATAAAATTTTGTTCTCTAGTCAGCTCTGTACAGTAGTTTATAGCCTTGGGGTACTGGCGCAAAGTATTTTGCGTACCTTTTGGCCTGCTTTCTCTGTGAGGCAATTCAGTGACTTAGAATAATGGTCAAGAAATTGGCTGCCAAACTTTAATCGATCGATCTCGACTGCCCGTAAAAATCTGCTGCTCACTAGGATCAATCACCAAACAAGTTACCGAGTCGATATGACCATTGAGCATATCAAACTCCATCCCAGTAGCAATCTGCCAAAATTTCACGGTTTTATCCCAGCTACCACTTAATAGCACTGCTCCATTAGCGATAAAGGCCAGAGATGATACCTGCCAAGCGTGTCCCGGCAATACTTGCAGACAGTTCCAAGTTTTGGTATCCCATAGCCGAATCGATCGATCTTCACCGCCACTGGCTAGCATGTGACCATCGGGACTAAAGGCGATCGCTGTGACGGAACCCACATGACCAGTGAGCTGGCGCTGGATCTTATTGTTTTGCCAAATACCGATCGTGCCATCGGCGCTAGCGCTGGCTAAGATTCCTTCAGAATTAAAAGCTACTGTAGTTATTTTTAATTTATGACCAGTTAAGGTTGTGATTAATTCACCAGTAGCGACTTGCCAGAGTTTGATTGATCGATCGCTGCTGCCGCTAGCTAGCTGTTGGCCATCGGGACTAAAAGCCAGGGCGTTTACTGCTTGACTATGGCTGATCAGCTTGTATAAGACTCGATCTAGCTCCCAAATTTTAATGGTTTTATCGCGGCTGCCGCTGGCCAAAATATCGGTGTTATGAGGCTGAAAGACAACGGCTTCTACAAAACCTTGATGTGATGTTAGTATATGACTGTTTTGGCCAGTAGCTAAATCCCAAAGACGCACGGTTTTATCTTCGCTGGCACTGGCTAACCGTTGACTATTTAAAGATAAACTGGTGACAGCGGCAAATAGGCCACTGTGGCCGTTCCAGGTATCCACACAGTTCCAGAGGGCTGGTTGTTTAGAGCTTTCTACCCTGATGATTTTTGTGAGATGATCTAGCACGGCTGTTGCTGATGGCCAGCGCCGATCGAGGTTTGGTTGAATTAATCGATCGATCACTGCTCCAATTTGCTCGGCATCACTACCCGCTAACCAATAATCTCGCCATGCCCATTTCCCGCTGGGTAAATCTAGCAGCTCAAAGGGATGAACGCCAGTTAATAAATGAATGCAGGTTACACCCAAACTATATAGATCGCTGGCCGCCACCGGATTTCCTTGGATCTGTTCAGGGGCACCATATACCGGATTGGTAATTGATGAGGTGCTGGCAATTAATTGATATTTAGATTGAACTGGTTGCCAAACAATATGTTCTGGAGAAATATCGCCATGCAGTTTTCCTTGATGATGAATTCGCTGTAATGCTGGCAAAACATCTGCCAATACTTGGGTGATTTGTTTGATCGGGTTGCTGGCACCCAAGACGAAGGAAGTCTGTTTTTGCATAAGTTAACGAAAGTCTGAACTATGATTTACCGGATTTAATAATGGACTATGATTTCTTTCTAAAAATAATCATAGTCCATCAATTACAGCTCATCAAATAGTTATCCTAATTACAGTTTAGACTGATCAAAAAGCTGATCGAGATTTATGGTATCTACCCCATCTTTGATGATCAAGGATTTGGCTGGAGCAGCTACAGATTTTGCTGGATCTGGTGCTGGGGTGCCTCAGCAACATCGCTTGCTGACAGCGGCTCTATTTCTGGTGGTAAATCGTGGCCGGTAGGCGCTGGCTTCACAGCTTCGCTATGGCCGTTTTGCAGTTCTTGGGACTGTTTCAGCACCAGCATTCCCATTAAACCATCAACTAAACCAGAACCCTGGCCATTGCCACTGACCGACACATCTGGAACTACTCGCACCTGCCGATCGCCGATCACCTGCATGAGTTGAAGAGCCGTATAGGCTTGGGAGCCAAGTGATTTCACACCGGCTTGATAAGCATCGGCTTTAGCCTCCCCAGTTAACCGAATCGCTTCGGCTTCACCACCAGCTTGCTTCACTCTGGCAGAAGCTTTCAGCTCGGCAATGTTGACACCTTGCTCCGCTGTTACCACTTCTTTTTGGATGTTGGCTAAGGCAGTTCCTCGGACTAACTCCTGACGTTGCGCTTCAGCTAAACGCTGTACCTCATAGGTTTTTTGCTGTTCTTCGGCAATTTTGCGCTCAGTAAGAGTCTGCATCAGTTCTTTAGGCGGCGTAATCAAACCAATCAGGGTATCTACCGCCTGGACATCGTAGGCGCGCAAGGCTTGGCGTACATACTCTGCCGCTTCGGCCTGTCGATCGCCCCGAGCTACTAAGAAATCTAGAATTGTGTATTCCTGCGCCGAGTTGCGGAAGTAGTTACCCACGATCGGACGCAGCACGTGATCTACCAGATTTTGCATTGAACCCAGTCGAGAAATCACCTTGGGCGCATCGGCAGAACCAACGTGAATGATTTGGAAGACCTCTGTTTCGTAAGTAAAACCATCAGAAGACAACAGTTGCAGTGCCGTTAACTTAGAGTCATAGCCATGTTCACCGCTATAGCGAGAGGTAAAGTTCAAGACAATGTTGGTAGTAGGTACTAACTCCACCTTCATAATTTTGGTATTCAGTGGATGCTTACCAGGGTTCAATGGCTCCACCCAAACTCCTCGATCGCCTTTTTTGACCAAGCTACCATGAGAAAAAGCATCGCCGGTCACATCGATCGCCGAACGACCAACATAAGAAATCACTACACCCACATAGCCGATCGGTACTTCGGTCATCGGGGTTTCTTCAACTCGTACAAACCAAGGGTTCAGGTTCCAAGAACCAGATAGCATCACCTGCTCTTGTAAACCGCGACTTCCGCCACTGTTGATAAACACTTGGGCATTCTGAAAATTGTCATGATTGGCAATCACTGGACCAGCAATTGCGCCATCTTCGATCGGCGCACCATCTAGAGTAGTTACAATTCCCACTCGATCGGGGGCAATGCTAAATACTCGCAACTGAGCCGGAGACATGCCATGATCATTAGCGTTGCTAGACAAAATCACCTTGAACAGAGCCGTATTAATGCGGTAAGTCCCAGTGGTTAACACCGCCATTTGCCGACCTTTTTCGCCGCTGTTGGTCAAAAACTTGCGAGCATCTTGAAAGTTATCGGAATCGACTACTTTACCCAAAATTCTTTCGGGAGAAATAGCTCGACCATCGTTGGCGACAATAAGACCAATTTCATCTTGGGGAACTACAATCACCGATTCTTTCAGAATGTTGTATTGCCAAGGAAAGTAGCGAAAGTGCCAGCCGGGCGGCAAGGTATCAGCCTGTAGTCCAGCCTCACCGTTGAGAGCAATGGTTTGTCCCGGCGGTAAGCTTTTGCTAGAGAACTTCTTAGTGACGATGCCGACTTCTCGTTCACCGATCACAATTAAACCAAGCACCCAACCTACTTTGGGTAAGAAAATTAGAATTAAAAGGCTGCCCCCGATCGCGTAAGCCCACATCGGAATTTCGATGCGACCGGGCAGCGTCTGAGCGGCTATGCTCGAGTTTATTTGGGCTAGATTTGTTTGGACTGGATTTTTTTGGGCGGTGGCACTGCTAGCTTCGATCGCCAAGACTGTCAAAGCCGTAGCTGCAAATGGTAACAGCAAGCGACGGATCAACGATTTTTTCATGTTTTTTTAACCTGAGAGTTGTATAGTCTGTGAAAATCAGCCATTCCCGGTCTGCTCTATATATTGGGTATGAGACAAGGAATAAATGCAGACGATAAAAGCTCTCCATCCTTAATATTAGTAGTTCCAGAGTGATTGCTATAATTATTCTGGCGCAATCTAATTCCATTATATTTCCTATGAAAGCAACTTGGTATGATCGACAGGGAAAAGCCCCAGAAGTAATTCAATATGGCGATTTGCCGACTCCAGAACCTGCTGCTGATGAAGTATTGGTGCAAATCCATTCCTCGGCAGTGAATCCTTCGGACACCAAGAAACGTAGCGGTTGGGGCGGTATGGAGATGGGTTTTGATCGGGTAATCCCCCATCAAGATGGTTCGGGAATCATCACTACTGTTGGTGCCAATGTTTCTGCTGATCGTCTGGGTGAGCGGGTCTGGCTCTATGAAGGTCAACTGCGCAGAGCTTGGGGCACCGCAGCGGAGTATATTGCGATCGATCAAGCCCAAGCAATTCCCTTACCATCATCAGTTAGTTTTGAGGCCGGAGCTTGCTTGGGGGTGCCTGCACTCACTGCTCACCAATCAGTCTTTGGAGGCCAGAATGTCGGTAAAGACAAAGTGGTATTGGTAACAGGCGGAGCGGGTGCCGTAGGCAACTATGCAATTCAATGGGCGAAATGGTCTGGGGCGACGGTGATTACTACAGTAAGTCGTCCAGAACAAGCCGAGATTGCTAAGCTAGCTGGAGCAGATCATATCGTCAACTATAAACAAGAAAACGTAGTGGCTAGAGTGCGAGAAATCACCGAACGAGATCGAGGAGTAGATCGGATAGTTGATGTAAATTTCGCGGCGAATGTCGCTGTAAATAATGAGCTATTACGCAACAATGGTTCGATCGCTTTCTATGCCGCAGAGCCTCAAGATCTCCCTGGTATCCCCATTCGGTCTTGGATTGATCGCAACATCACCCTTCAAGCAATCTTGGTTTACACCATGGCTCCCGCAGCAAAAGCCGCAGCCATCAAAGATTTAGCAACTGTCTTGGCATCAGGAATTTTTCGACACAACATTGATCGGTGTTTCCCACTATCAGAAGTTGCGGCTGCTCATGAATTCCAGGAAAGTGGTCAGGCGATCGGTAAAATCATCGTTTCCGTTATCCCTTGAATCTATTCAGAAGTCTGACTTCTGTTCAATGAATTCTACAAACTCTTCAGATAAGTTAAAGTCTAGCCCATCAAAATACTAGCTAATTTTGACAAAGATCATATTGCTCAATCATCATCTGACTTACTGATTTTTTAGTTCTTCCTGCAAAATCCGATCAAAATTTTGATCTAATTTTTCAGTCTGGATATTAGTTTCAATGCCAAAGCCCAAACTCGTCCAGGTGGGCGAAAGTTTTTTGCGTACTGCCACAACGTTACCGTTTTGCAGCTCCTTGGCAATATCCATTTTCCAGAATTTTTTATCGCTTAACCAGGCATAAACTACTTTGTCTTGCTCCAACGGTGCAAAGCTGTAATTGCATTTCCACATCAAACAAATTTTCTTACCCTGATACCGTTCAGCAATGTCGTACCAAGTAGTATTAATAGTTTGGTACCGGCCAGCAGCAGTGCTGCAATTTCCCTTATTTGGGCCAGCGTTGATGGTTACACATTTATTTGGGTGTTTATCGAGTTTTGTTGCCCTGCTACCTCCATAAATTAACGAATAGGGCTGAGCATCGTTGGCTTCACTGGTAGAAATCATCCGCATCAAAGATCTGATATGGGGATCGCCACCTTTCATGACCAATGGGGGAATTTTATCGGTAGACTTGGGATCTTCGATCGTGGTTTCGATCGAGTTTTGATAAACGCTGTAAACAAAAATGCCCCCAACTAGCGCGATGGCAGCACCAACAAATTTCAGAGATTGGCGGTGCTCTTTGAATTTACCCATAAACTGTTTAAACATTGGCAAACATGGTTGGCCAATCCTTGCCAATGGCTGTAGATTGGCAGACGATTTCTATAACTTTGTTTACGGCACCAGGCTGAGAAAGAGATTCTATACAGACCTCGGCTACTTTTTGGCGAGGAATACTGCCTTCAAACAGAGTGTCAGCTTTAGACATTACCAATATGCCAGATACTTCGTCGTTTTTTAGACCCCCAGGACGGACGATCGTGTAATTGAGTCCGCTAGCTCGTAAATAATTTTCGCCCTGCTGCTTCCAGTAAAGAATTAACCAAAATAGATTGAGCGGGTGAAAGAACTTCGAGACGCACAGCGAAGTGACGATCGAAAAATGCTGAATATTTTTGGCCTGAGCAGCGTCTACTAAGTTTTTGGTGCCAACATAATCTACTTGATAAGGACCAGTAGGGTCTAGACTAGGGCGTGCACCAGTGGCGCAGATAATTTTGGTACAGTCCCCGATCGCCTGCATCAACGCATCTACATTACCCACATCACCACTTACCAGCTCTACCAGTTCATTGCCAACTGGCCAAATTTCTCTGGCTTTGTTAATATCTCTAACTAATAGACGCACTGGGGTTTGACGCTGACAGAGTTCGGCTACGATTCGTTGCCCGGTGGCACCAGTAGCGCCTGCTACAAATACTTTCATCAAGGGTATATTAATATATGTATGTAAAACATCTTAACAGTGTCTTCCTGGTTCAACCTAAAGAAATCTTGTCAAAATGCTTTTAACCCGCTCTCTAACTAGATTTGGTGACATCTATCACAGTTTCCTTTTTAATCTCAGGAGAAAATATCCGGTAGTTGCCGTCTCTCTTCTGTAATAGCTAAGAGCAGTGATACTAAAAATCAAGGAATCCAGTGCAATGCAAGCGAGATTATTGGAGCAACCAATGTTGGAGAGAGAGAGGTTGGAAACAGTGTGTTCATTGACTAAACCTGAACCAAACTCTGTCCAGCAACTAGAATTAGCCGGGGAAGAATTGACTAAAACTCGCTTTGCCAACAGCTTCGCTGACACTATGGCGATGAATGCTGATGCCAAAACAGTGGCGCAGTATTTTGATCAGCACCAAGATTGGTTCATTCGTTGCGCCCAGCCTATGCAGGTGGAGTCTTTAGGGCAGAGTGGTTATGCAATTACGATCGGTCGCTTTAATTCTTTTGGCTATGTTGTAGAACCTAAGGTGGGTCTAGAACTGCTGCCTCATAAGTCTTATGCCTATCCGATTAAGACCATTAATATTCCCGATTACCAGGCACCTGGTTACGAAGTAGATTTTAGTGCCGAAATGCGTTTGGTCGAGGTCATCCAAGATAATCAATTGTTCACTCAAGTAGACTGGACACTAGACTTGGCCGTGTACCTGCAGTTTCCAAAGTTTATTCAGAAGCTACCTCAATCAGTGATTCAAAAAACTGGTGACAAATTGCTTCAGCAAATTGTGAAGCAGGTTTCTAAACGTTTGACCATTAAAGTACAAAAAGATTTTCATGGTGCTGCTGGCCTGTCACTGTCAAACTAATATGGCCAAACTAATACAGATTAAACAGTATTGATTGCTAAAATTGGCTGAATTCCAGAAATTGTATGTCTTTATGATGGGAAATTTCGTGTACAGATGACGCGATCGTGACTAAAATAGAAAGAAATAGTCGGTGTGTAATTATGTCAAATAACAACCGGGGCGCTTTACTAGTGGGAATGATTGTGGGTACTGCCATTGGCACCGTAGCTGGCCTTTTGGTTGCCCCGCGCAGAGGACGCGAGACTCGCCATGTGCTCAAAAAAGTGGTATCTGCTGTACCAGAATTGGCCGAAGATTTATCAGATAGCCTTAAGTTACAGACCGATCGGCTATCTCTGGCTGCCGGTGATAATTGGGTGGGTACGATCGATCGATTGCAGCAGGCTTTAGCTGTTGGCGTTGCGGCCAGTCAGTCAATTCAAGACCAACGCAGACCTAATGAATCCAACTAGTTCAACTACTCTCCCTACTACCCTTAGTGTCGCTGACCCAGTTTTTTGGCTGGGTTGTTCGCTGCTGTTGGTGGCTATGAGTTTGACGGCGGTTTTTGTGGTGGCGATGCCAGTGGTGATGGAGTTAGCGCGGGCGGCACGTAGCGCCGAGAAGTTATTAGATACACTAAATCGAGAATTACCAGCAACATTGGAATCAATTCGGCTGACTGGCTCAGATTTAGGCGATTTGCAGAAAGATGTGAATCGTGGGGTGAAGAGTGCAGTGAATGTAGTGGAACAGGTCGATCGGGGTTTTACGGCTACCAAGCAACAGGTTGATCGAGCACAAGTTACCACTCGCGGCTTTATTGTGGGCACTAAAGCCGCGATCAAGGCATTCCGTGATTCTGGCAAACCTGAAAAAAAAACCTAGAGGCGAGTTTTTACTTTTTAATTTCCTAGTCTGGAATTAATGTGATAAAACGAAAATTCAAGTCTACTGATTCATAGAGCCAAACTGTAATCACTCCTAAATTGATACCGTTAACTCCTGTTAGCATTCCTTACTGTTTCAAGTTGCTAATGATTGCGATGAATTTTTCCAATCCTTGATCGCCCCGAAGGGCGATCACTACCTGTATATCAAGAACTAGTAAAGCCATCGTCAGTCAATCGCACATTCTGGAAATCGACACCAATTTTTTTCAATCCTTCTCTAGTCGCTTTCGACATTCTGTTGATTGAATCTTGCTTACCATATTTCCGGTAAGCTTGATAGTTTGCCTTTTGAATAACTTGCGGATAGGCAAGTTGTTCAAAGAATGTTTGTAGCTCAGTGTTGTCCATTTTGGCGATCGACGATTGTGCAATGCTTCTTTGAAGTTGGCTCGAAATGCCTTTATATTGTTGTGAGCTAGGAAATGCCTGCTGGTTAGCGACTGCCCATTGTTGCCCATACCAAAATGCTAGTAAGTCCTCTTTTTTGCTACTGTTGAGTCCTTGTAAACGAGCAGATCCAGCGAGAACTTGAACCATATCATTTTTTTCCATGAGTTCACGGACACCTTTTGCCTCGTCCGGTGGCAGTTGTTTGGCAAGATCTTGCAAAAATTCTTCGCGGATTTTTGTAGATAGTTTTTTATTTCGTATATATGGAAGTGGATTGTTAGTGGCTGAAATACGACCGGATTGATTATTTGTTGTACGATCCGTTTGATTAAAAGTTGGACGCTGCACTGGCTTTTTTGTGCTGCTGCCTCGTGAATAAGTTGCACCTATTGGTGGGTAATTATTTTGGTTAAAAGAAAAGGAAGGCGAGGAATAATAATTATACTGTGCAAGAACTTTGCTTGGTATCAGCAAGCCAACAAACCCCATTAGGAACGTAGCAGTAAGATAAATATTTCGATTTTTTAACATGGCGATATCCTCGTAAAAGTTAAATAGTGGATTTCTTGACTGGTGCTTAGACTAATTGCCCAGTAGGCCAAAAACTAAGCATATGAGTCTATGATATTTAGGGAAATTCAGATTTATCAGGGTTTAGGTAACAGCCTGGTAGATCTTCTAATTTCCTCAAACTACAGACTCCTACAGGTTTTGATGTCTATTACGGGGGCAAAATGTCTTGTTGATCATTCTCGCTAAGTTTCTTCAATGCAGCATCATGCCTGAAGGCATTCACTATCAAGACCAAGAAATATAGCATCATTAACAAGGTTCCAATCCAGTGAGGTTCTGGGCGGCTATCGCTACTTGGGCTAACTTCGGCCATTGTTTTTTTCATAAGCTCCAATCCTCGATCGCCTAGAAAGGTGATCGCAACCCTACCCATAAATCATAACCTCGATATCCCTGCGCTGCCTTTTACATCACACAAACCTCAAAGGACTTCAGCGGTTTTGGAGGCGATAATGACGAGCGATCGACAGCATCACTGCTCCCAAAGGCCGATCGATGATTTGCTAGAGAAAATGCGGAGACTAGGAATAGACCCAGATGCTACTGATATTTAATCATAATTCATCTGTTATGGCTGATACGGCACAAGTATATGCTACTTTGCAGAAACTAAATGCGGCTGGTCGAAAACAAGTCGCCATCATTGCTATCCAAAGAAATTTGATTTCCAAATGAAAAAACCAGCTCCAAATCTTTCTCCCTCTAAAACTCACCATCGCTTGTTTCAAGGAATTTTACCTTTGAGGCGATCAGTGATCAGCAAAGATATCATCGGGGGGATTGTACTGGCGGCGATCGGTATTCCAGAAGTGATGGGCTACACCAAAATTGCGGGCACCCCGATCGCCACTGGTTTGTACACCCTCATTTTCCCAGTCGTGATGTTTGCGATTTTGGGTTCTTCTCGTCATCTAGTTGTCGCTGCCGACTCTGCAACTGCGGCAATTTTAGCGGCTGGTCTTTCAAGCTTGGCTCCCTTAAGTAGCGCTCATTATTTGGCTTTAGCCCAGTTGGTTGCCATTTTGGTAGCAGGTATATTATTGCTTGCCCGCTTGTTCCGGTTAGGTTTCGTGGCAGATTTTCTGTCCCGCACTGTTTTGATTGGCTTTCTGACGGGGGTGGGAATTCAAGTAGCGATCGGTCAATTAGCCGGATTATTAGATCTCAAGAGTACCGGACATCATCCAATTCGGCAAATCAGCGAGTTCATTGCCGGTTTGCCCCATGCCCGCCCCTTGGCGATAAGTGTTTCTATCACTGTTTTGATCGTGATTAAGCTTTGCGAAAAATTCCTGCCTAAGTTTCCCGGTGCTTTACTTGTAGTCGTTGTCGCAATTGTCACCAGCTGGCTGTTTAACTTTGCTGGTCAGGGAATTATCGTGGTCGGCGCAGTGCCGAGTGGTTTGCCCTCTTTCGGTTTACCTGCTGTTGCTCTGAATGAAATCCCCCAAGTACTAGAAATTGCCTTATCTTGCTGTATTGTGATTATTGCTCAAAGTGCCGCTACTTCTCGTGCATACGCCTTTCGTTACGGCGAAAATTTCAAAGAAGATATGGATCTAGAAGGTTTGGTCGCAGCTAATTTAGCCGCAGGGTTAACAGGCACCTTCGTAGTGAATGGCAGCCCGACTAAAACTGAGATTGTGGACACAGCGGGCGGAAGAAGCCAACTTGCTCAGCTTGTGACAGTAGCCGTTGTATTGGTCGTAATCCTCTTGCTCACACAGCCCATCAGTTATCTTCCTAATACCGTTTTAGCTGCCATTGTTTTCTCGATCGGTTTGAGGCTGATTGATATCAAAGGAATGCAGGCAATCTTTAAAAACCATCGTGAAGAATTCTACTTGGCGGTTATCACTGCGGCCACAGTGGTTTTTGTTGGGGTTAAAGAAGGCATCATCTTGGCAATTATTTTGTCGCTGCTCTTACATGTTCGTCATAGCTACCACCCGCACTCCGCCATTATCATTCCTGATGCAAACAGAATCTGGCAACCAATTCCGGTTTGTCTGGGGGCAATATCAGCTCCTGGTCTGATTATTTACCGATTCAGTCGAGATTTATTTTATGCAAACACTACTTTCTTTTCTGAAGAAGTGCAAAATCTGGTAAAAAGTGCTGAATCGCCAATAGAGTGGTTCATTTTAGAAGCCAGAGCAATTACTGGGATTGATTACTCGGCCTCTCAAACACTGCGAGATCTTATTCAAGAGCTATCTGCTCAGGGCGTAACTTTGGCGATTTCAGGTTTGCCGCCACAGGTAAAATTACAATTCGATCAGGATGGATTATCAGGTTTAATTGGAGATCACAATTTCTTCTACCACTTAGAAGAAGCCTTGGACGCTTTCAGTCAACTCATAAATTCAAAATAGTTATAACTACTTCAAGTCAAAAAACATCAAATTCCCTGATAGAAACTACAGCCCGCACAAGGGCCAATGGGCACTACAGCACAGCGAATTAACTCTGATCGAGCATTGAAACTACAGCTAGCATCCCCAATAATCCAATGACCATCAATTAAACTGCGCTCCTTCGGTCGATCGGCCACCTGCACATACAAAGAAATCTTCGACAACCGATAGCGCCCCGCTCTGTATTGATAACAGTGACGACGCTCTAACACCACGTAAGTAATATTGTCTAAATTTAAATAATCACCAGGCTGCGGAGTCCAATCTAGAGTTAGTTTATTGATCTTCGCCTGAGATTGACTAAGAATCACCTCAGTGGGTAAAGAGTAGGCTTCCATCGCATTTTACAAAAGTCCAGGCTCACATCGTACCAAATATTACAGAATCCAAAAATTAAAATATCAAACCCGCCCTTCGGCGGGTTTGATAAAAACCATTGATTCCAGTAAATCGACGAATCCTAACGAATCAAATTCAACAGCTCTTTAGGAGAAGCCAAAAGATCGATCGCTACAAAGAAAATCTTGCCCTGAGGATCCAACAAAAAGCGCCAAGCCATGTTCATACCAACGTTTGCACCAAACCAAGGAGTTTGTACTTTGCCTGTTACCTTAACTTGATTGAAGTTACCTTCTGCCGGCTCATTAGTACCGCGCTCAGGAATTAGCTTCAAATTTTGGCACTCTTCTTGCAAGTAGCGAAAAACTGCTTCTTTGCCCACGATCGGTCTTTGGAAAGGAGGCTGTAATGCGCCATCAGCAGCAAACAGCTCAATCACTGCATCAAAGTCGTTGGCATTCATGTTATTGATGTAGCTCAAGACAGTAGCATTATCAACGCCTTTGATCGCCACCTTGCTACGCTCACTGATTTCTTGAGGCAACACCATCGGCTCCGAAACCTTCACAGTGCCTTCGCCAATGTAGCCCATATCTACCACGGTGTTCCGCAGTACGGTGATCTGCTGACCTTGCTCTAAGTCACGGATGGCTTGCAGAATAGCAGCCGCGTTAGCCGAGAGCTTATATCCTTCAGGAATAGGAGCTACGGCACCTTCAGCCATCCATTCGCCCAACTGATACCAGAAACCAAGTTTGATGTTGGGAGTAAATACGCCGTAAGCACGGCAAATTTCGTTGTCGGTGCGGTTTGCCAAGTCGCACATAGCCTGAGATTGCTCAGTGAAAGACATTGCTTTGATTTTGTTCAATAAACCTTGAGCCAAAATCATGCTAGCTGCGCCAGGGGCCGCAACAGTAATGGTGGTGCCCATTTCTTCGTAAGCAAACCAAATTAAAGCAAGCTGATCTTCTGCGTTGAGTTGATTAAAACGGGCAATAGTAGCTGGCACCGCGTCAGCGGCGAGAGTTCCGGGAAAAATACCGCGTGCGGAATCGATGGTGAATGCCATGGCTAGTGAGGTACTCCTTGTGTATCTGACGACTAAATTATTCTTATTATGCGCTGATGCAGCGGCTTTTTTTCGTATCTTCAAAATACCTTATTACATTTTTGTTGCGAAAGTAAATAAATCTTTACATTTTTTTTAAAGATGGCAATCTATACCAGGGCATTTGAGGATATTTGTGGTGTTCCCAGTGGTATCCGAAGTGGTAGCAGGTCAGCAGTGACCAAACCGGATGAAGATTAGTACTATGAATCGACACCTCTGCACTGACGGTGGGTTTGTGGGGCAAGTAAGTGCCAAAATAAAAGAGCTGTAGAGAACTTAGCAGAATAGGGAGTACCCAAAGCAGCAAGAGATTGAGAATAGAAACTTGCAGAATGTAATGAGCGATCAAAAACATCGCACCCATCCCGATGAAAAGCTTCAGAGCTTGAGCGCGATCGATATACCCACCCATAAACTTGCTGTACCACCCCCAAAACCCTTGATCGAAGAAATCTGGATCAAACTCCGTAGCAGGATGCTGATGGTGCAAAGAATGTTTATTCAGCAGAGTTTCGTAAGGCAACAGAGCGTAGAGTGCGGTAGAGATAATGCCGATCCACCGATTCCAATGGGGTCGATCGATACAAATACTGCCGTGCATGGCATCGTGTGCCGTAATAAACAGACCAGTCTGTAAAAAAGTCCTGACTAACAGTAAACAGATCCACCAAAGAGGTTGAATGGACAGATCGATCAAACAGGCTGCCCATAAACTGAGCGCCCAAGCAATCATTAATGATAAAGATATCCAAAGACCCACGGGCAATTCGGCAAACTTGCAAGATGGTTACCTGAGTTTAGCTGATATGGATCTACAATATCTATTTCTGATGCAGGGCTTTATGAATACTCCGACAAACTTTCAAGTCGTGGAAATCCTCTCACCCGAAGAAATGCGTCGCACCATTAAACGAATGGCCGCAGAAATCGTGGAGAGCTGTCGTAATTTAGCAGAAGTAGTGCTGGTGGGTATTTACACTCGTGGTGTACCCCTAGCTAAAGCCCTCGGCCAACAAATTGCCGAGTTGGAGGGGGTCGAGTTATCAGTCTCGACGATCGACATCACTTTTTACCGCGATGACCTGCAATCTAACAAAGTCCGTACTCCGGTGCGCAGCCAAATCGACGCAGATATCAACGGCAAAATAGTTGTCTTAGTAGATGACGTAATTTACAAAGGTCGCACCGCCCGCGCCAGCTTAAACGCCCTAGCCGAATATGGCCGCCCCGATCGGATTCTTTTGGCGGTGTTGGTTGATCGAGGTCACCGCCAGCTCCCCATCCAGCCAGATTTTGTCGGTAAACGCCTGCCCACATCTCATGAGGAACAGGTGCGGGTGTATTTTCACGACACCGACGGTCGCGATACTGTGGAGCTGGTGCGCTAGATTAAGAAGAACTAAACGGACAGAGATTCTTTTTATGACGAACCCCCTTCTAACCGGACATGGCTTACCCCCTTTTGCTGAAATTTTGCCAGAGCATGTGGAGCCAGCGATCGAGCAGCTATTACAAACAGTCAACGCCGAGCTGACTGAACTAGAACAAAATTTTAAGCCTACCTGGACTGGCCTGATTGAACCAGCCGACTTATTAGGCGAAAAACTGACTTGGGCGTGGGGAATTATTGGTCATTTAATGGGTGTGAAAAATAGCCCAGAACTCCGCACTGCCTATGAAAATAGCCAGCCCGCAGTAGTGCAGTTTTTTATGCGCATGGGTCAGAGTCAAGCCTTGTATCAAGGACTAAAAGATATCAGTGCCGGTACCGACTGGGCCAGCATGAATAAAGCCCAACAGCGAATTATTGAAGCAGGCATCCGCGATGCGAAGTTGTCTGGAGTAGGCTTAACTGGTGAAAAAAGCGAAAGATTCAACGCTATTCAGCTAGAGCTAGCAGAACTAGGCAATCTATTTTCTAACAACGTGCTGGATGCCACTAAAGATTTCAATTTAGACCTGACCGACCCTATTGATGTAGCTGGTCTACCCCCTAGCTTACTGGCGCAAGCCGCCCAAGCTAGCCGTGCTGGTGGCAGTGAGGCTACTCCCGAAAGTGGCCCCTGGCGCATTACCCTCGATTATCCTAGCTATGTGCCATTTATGGAACACAGCAAACAGCGCCATCTCCGTGAAAAAGTCTACAAGGCTTTTGTGGGTAGAGCCGCCAGTGGCGAAAAAGATAACTGCGGCAACATTGAGCAGATTTTGATTCTCAAACGAGAAATGGCTCAAATCCTCGGGTTTGATAGCTTTGCAGAAATGAGCTTGGCCAGCAAAATGGCTCCCAACGTGGCAGCCGTAGAGGATTTGTTGGAATCGCTACGCAAGGTCAGCTTACCAGCAGCCACCAAAGAGCGCCAAGAACTTCAGGCTTTTGCTCAGAGCCAAGATGCCAATTTCACCGAGCTAATGCCTTGGGATGCGGCTTTTTGGGCAGAGCGGTTACGGGAACAGAAATATGACTTTAACGACGAAGAACTGCGCCCTTATTTCCCCTTAGAACAAGTTTTATCGGGGCTATTTGGTTTAGCTGATAAATTGTTTGGCATCGAAGTTACTGCTGCCGATGGTCAAGCCCCAATTTGGCACCCAGACGTGCGCTATTTCCAAGTGAAAAAAGATGGAGAGCCGATCGCTTTTTTCTACTTAGATCCCTACAGTCGCCCCGGTGAAAAACGCGGTGGAGCCTGGATGGATGATTGTGTTGGGCGAGCAAAGTTCACCAACATAGAGGGCGTGCGTTTACCAGTAGCTTATTTAGTCTGTAATCAAACTCCACCGGTAGATGACAAACCCAGCTTGATGAGCTTTGGTGAAGTAGAAACGTTGTTCCATGAATTTGGCCATGGTTTGCAGCACATGTTAACTACAGTAGACTATGCGGGCTGCTCGGGGATTCGTAATGTGGAATGGGATGCGGTGGAGTTGCCTAGTCAGTTTATGGAAAACTGGTGCTATCATCGATCGACTCTCCTCAGCATGGGCAAGCACTACGAAACCGGCGAGCCGTTACCCGATCACTACTATGACAAATTAGTAGCAGCTAAGAATTTTATGAGCGGCAGCGCTATGCTACGCCAAATTCATTTTAGCTGGGTAGATATCGCGCTACACCATGAGTATGTAGCGGGCGCTGGCCGCACAGCTAACGATCTGCGCTTAGATATTGCCAAGAAGACTACAGTAGTACTGCCAATTCCCGAAGATCGCTTCTTGTGTTCTTTTGGTCACATTTTTGCCGGAGGCTATTCAGCGGGCTATTATAGCTATAAGTGGGCAGAAGTCCTCAGCGCCGATGCTTTCGCGGCTTTTGAGGATGCTGGTCTGGATGATCCGCAAGCGGTGCAAGCTACAGGCCGTCGTTTCCGCGATACGGTGCTAGCCCTGGGCGGCAGTGAACCTCCAGCGGTGGTTTTTGAGTCTTTCCGAGGCCGCGAACCAGAACCAACAGCTCTATTAAGACATAGTGGTTTGCTGGCTTCCTAAGAATCCAATTGTGAAGTGGGCTGTTGCTTAAGTTCTAGTGATGCTAGCACTGCCCACGTTCACTGATTACAATGAAAAAATATGCCAGTTATTTTCGCATTCAATATCCTTTATTTACTTCCCTCTTCTGATAGTTGATTCAAATATTTAGGGGCGAAAACACTATCAGTTTTCTGATCCAATACCTGAAGTACAAAATGAGCAAGATCATATGAATGTAGCAAATCATGTGCAATCACCGCATACTTTTGCAGTTTGGTTACATCTAAATCACTAAGATCCATCCAGTCTTTAACATAAATTGCATCTGACCAAAGCATTTGGCGTAGACCCTGATTAACATCATTATTCAGAACCAGTGGCTTAAATGCACGGCCACCAAACCCATTGAATGTATGAAACTGAAACCCAATCTCTCTCAAGAACATGTCTACATCAGCAAACATTGGTTGCCCTTTATAAAGTTCCAAAAATTCGACTTCTGTTTGAATTACCAGCGTCCCAGCTAAAGCCTGCACGGCATTTTGGAAAACCGCAAGTTCACCACCTTGAATATCAATCTTGAAAAAATCCACATCGCCAATATCAGCAATATCATCAACTTTTGTGGTTGTCACTGCATGTGTTGCTACCGGTGTAACCAATTCTGCCAAATTTTGAAATTTCTCTAGCAGCGAAGAATTTGGCTCATACAGGGAACCAGTTAGCATCCAATTGGTTTCATGAAAAGTCCCTGGTTTGCCATCACCAACAAAATGCGGAAAGAAACGATGTGGTTCTCCGTACTCAAGATTCAGTCGTTCACATTCTTCAGCGTTTGGCTCAAAGCCAATGATTCTCGCCCGTCCAGCATCCACGAGTGATTGATATGGTGGTTCTTCGCTGAACGATGCTCCAATGTCTAGAATATTGATCTGAAAATCTTCTGGAAAATAATCTAACAGACTCCACATTGGATTTGCACCTCATCAATTAATCAATAAAGAAATAGACTTGTTAGATTTTCTAATTAGCAGTAGTCAACGATTTTGCGAATTCTCATAGCTTCGCTAGTCAATTGTCGTTGTGCTATTGTCTATCTTCTCCCAGTATTCCCTTTTATTTTAAAGATTTCCCAAAACTACCTTAGGACATAATAATGAGCCATTGCTGCTAGTTTTGCTAAAACCAATTCCCAGTAAACTAAATACATCGCTGGTCGATTCTCCCTCATTTAGCAATCCACTAACCACTAAAGGCCGATCGCTAACTTCCAAATCTGGCCATAAGATCGGCTTCCCCTGATACCAGTCAGCTACCTGTACTGCGGACAATTCCAACCGAGGCAAATGGGCTAAAGCTACCAATGGTGATTGTAAGTTGAAGTTTCCTGCTGCAATCGCCGCAAAGTCTACCGCATCAGCCAAAAATAAATTACAGCTCTGAGTTCTCACCAAATTCACCAAAGTAGCCACCGAACCCACCGCTAACCCCAAATCTCGGGCGATCGAGCGAATATAAGTACCACCTCCACAGGTGATCTCCACCGTCAACTCTGGAAAGTCACCGGCCTGCCAATCCAACACTAAAATCTCCTTCACCTCCACCTGGCGAGGCGGCACTGCAATCTGATCGATCGGCACCCCTGATCGCGCCAAATCGTACAGCCTCTTACCATCTACCTGAATTGCACTGTAGACCGGCGGCACCTGAGTAATAGAGCCAATAAATTGGGGCAGCGCCGCCTGAATATCATCTAGAGTGAGATTGATCGCTCCTGGCTGTCTAATCACTTCTCCTTCTAAATCGTCCGTCGTAGTACAAACCCCCAACCGAATCACTGCCCGGTAGGCTTTCTCTGTCGGCAAATATTGTAACAATCGCGTAGAGCTGCCGATCGCCAAAGGCAAAACCCCTGTGGCCTTGGGGTCTAAAGTCCCGCCATGACCCACTTTCTTGGTCTTTAGCAGCCCCCTAACTTTGGCCACACAGTCATGAGAAGTCCAGTCCAAGGGCTTATAGAGGTTAAGAAATCCATTCAATCTAGACACTGATTTCATATCGACGATGAGAAAGGGCAACACAAACCTTAAGATAATATAAAGCTAACTTTTACTCACACAAATCTCGGTAGGAACTTACCCCCATGTCGATAGCTTCGCTTGCGCCAGAGGCGATCGGTTATGTTGCTCTCGTCTTACACGCCCATCTGCCCTTCGTTCGCCACCCGGAAAGCGACTTCGTACTCGAAGAAGAATGGTTATACGAAGCCATTACCGAAACTTATATTCCCCTATTACGAGTTTTCCAAGGACTAAAACGAGACGGGGTAGATTTCAAAATCACTATGAGCATGACTCCACCATTGGTTTCTATGCTCCGTGACCCCTTATTACAAGAACGCTATGACGAACACCTGGGCAAGCTAGAAGAGCTATTAGTCAAAGAGATTGCCAATAACTCCCATCATGAACACGATGGACACATTAAGTATCTGGCCGAATATTACGCTCAAGACTTCGCCGAAATTCGCAAAATTTGGGAGCATTACAAGGGCGACCTAATCTTAGGCTTTAAGGAATTTTTAGACAGCGGCAACCTAGAAATTATTACCTGCGGTGCAACTCACGGCTACTTGCCGCTGATGAAAATGTATCCCCAAGCCGTTTGGTCTCAAATTAAAGTGGCCTGCGAGCATTACGAAGAAAACTTTGGCCGATCGCCGAAAGGTATTTGGCTGCCAGAATGTGCCTACTATGAAGGACTAGAGCGGATGCTGGCTGATGCTGGTCTGCGCTACTTCCTGACTGATGGCCATGGAATATTGTATGCTCGCCCCCGCCCTCGGTTTGGCACCTATGCCCCCATTTTCACTGAATCTGGTGTGGCAGTATTTGGTCGTGATCATGAATCATCCCAACAGGTATGGTCTTCTAAAGTCGGCTATCCCGGTGCGGCAGAGTACCGCGAATTCTACAAAGATTTAGGCTGGGAAGCAGACTATGAGTACATTAAGCCCTATATTATGCCCAATGGCCAGCGCAAAAATATCGGGATTAAATACCACAAAATTACTTCTAAGACTGGCCACCACAAAGACCTGTATGATCCTTACTGGGCAAAACGCAAAGCTGCCGATCATGCCGGTGACTTTATGTTCAACCGCGAATTACAGGTCAGCAAGCTAGCAGACATAATGCATCGTCCGCCTTTGGTGGTTTCGCCTTATGATGCGGAGTTATTTGGTCACTGGTGGTATGAAGGCCCTTGGTTTATTGATTACTTGTTTCGTAAGTCTTGGTTCGACCAAAGCACTTTTGCCATGACAAACTTAGCGGAGTACTTGCAAAACAACCCCACCCAGCAAGTGGCCAAACCTTCCCAGTCGAGCTGGGGCTACAAAGGCTTCCATGAGTATTGGTTGAATGAAACCAACCAATGGGTCTATCCTCACCTGCATAAAGCCGCTGAGCGAATGATTGAGTTAGCTAACCGTGAGCCAGCCGATGAGCTAGAATGGCGGGCATTGAACCAGGCTGCGCGGGAGTTGCTATTGCTGCAATCTTCTGACTGGGCTTTTATTATGCGCACTGGTACCATGGTGCCTTATGCCATTAGACGGACTAAATCTCACCTGCTGCGTTTTTTGAAGCTTTATGAAGACATTAAAGCCGAACAAATAGATAGCGGCTGGTTGTCTAAAATTGAAGAAATGGATAATATTTTTCCGAATATTAACTACCGCACCTATCGATCGATTTAACATCGCCAACATATGGATTTACTACGCTCTTTACCCCTAGGGCTGTATTTAGAACAGCCCGTAACTTGGCTGCATCGACTCGACCCTAGGGTGAAAATAGCTTGGCTGCTGAGCTTTTTGTTTGCCACTATTTTGGCCAATGTATCCTGTCGGATTGCCTTGGTGGCGGTACTAATAGTAATTGCCTTGTCTGCCCGCATTCCCTGGCGGGCACTGAAACAACAGATTGGCTTTGTATTAATGTTTGGTGGCCTGCTGTTTGTGGCCTCAATATTTTTGCCAGATAGCACTACTACTATGCAGCAGCCCCGCCTGCCGATGGAATCAGTAGTAGTGACAAAATATCAGTTTGTGCTGTTGCAGTTTAAGCTGCTGGGCTGGAATTTTTTGGTAACTCGCAAGTCTTTGAATTTGGGGATTTACAGCAGTACTTTACTCTTCACCCTAATTTATAGTGCTACTGTATTTTTGCTAACTACAGCTCCTGAAGAAATTACGGCTGGTCTCGAAAAGCTGATGCAGCCTTTAAAATATCTGAAGGTGCCGGTGACAGAAATTGCCCTTACTTTGACTCTGGCTTTGCGATTTATTCCACTAGTATTAGAAGAAATTCAAAACTTAGTTCGATCGATCACCACCCGAGGTATTAATTGGAAAAAGCTGGGGATGAAAAACAGTGCCAAGGTGTGGATGACAGTCAGCGAAAAGTTTCTAGAAAACCTGCTAATGCGCGCTGATCAAATTGCTACAGCTATGCAGTTGCGGGGGTTCACTACACCAAACGAGCATCAAGTAGAATGGCAACAGCTTCGGATTCGTACTGCTGACGTAATAGCATTAATATTTTTGATTGCTCTGTGGGTGGGTCGAGTAACCTGGGGACAAGATATGAGCTAGCAGTGATAGCAACTTTGGTTACAATTGCTGATTAGCCAAAAGCTTTGTCAAGGCATTGTAGTTAGCTCGATCAAGAATTCTAAACTCTGACCCTGATCACTCCCAAACTTTAACTGCATCCCCGATTTGAGGGGCAGCTCTTGGTGGTGAATTTTTTGCCAGCCCTGGGTAGTTTGCACCAAAGTACCAAAACGAGAGAAATCTCGCAGAAAATAGCCAGGAGTCTCATCGGTACTGCTGTTACGATAGATTACTTCGGCGTGCCTTTGCGATACCCAAGGTTCAGAAATAATCAAATCATTGTCACCCGATCGACCGACCCGCATTAAACCACCCTGGATCGGAAAGTTTTGGGTGGCTGTCACCAATGAGCGCAAACAAGCATTAGGAATGCTGTTGGACAGGTAAGGCATCTCCGTGACAGCCTCGGTCACTGGTTTTAGCAACTCACCATCATATTCTGGGTGCATATACAGCACCGGCAAAGTCCAAGCGGGCTGATTAAACTTATACAGCGTTAACAAATGCTGGCGCGCTGCCGCCATTGCTTCATCTACCGATAGACGCATGGCCAAGGATTGGGTGAAAGCCTGAATAAAACTAATAGCTTCATGATCAGCGATCGTATCTCGCATTGCCAAAATTGCCGGTACGCCGTGGTGTAACAAAACTTCTGCCATACTGCTACGAGGCACTGACTGCTTGGCTTCTTGATATGGCTGTGCGCCCCAGCAGGAATTAAACACGGCCAGTTTTACTTGTTTGCGCACCAAGACCTGGGCTAACTCTGTGCCATTAATATTGGCATCGGGGCGCAGAAATAATATGCCCCCGTCTGCTCCGGGCATCCCATGTCCGGCATAGAAAAATAAATTGTAATTACCAGCATCTAAAGTATCAATCAGCTTACTGCGAGATGGCTGGGTCAACACATCTACTTGACAGCTTGCCGGGGGGAGTCGATCAGTAGGAGCAAAACCACTGGCATAGGTGTTTCGTAAAACTTCGGCGATCGCTGCTGCTTCGCGGTCTAACGAAAGATTATGGCCTTCTAGATCTTCGCCACCCAATACCAGCAAAATCTTTATTGATCGATCGTTTCGTTGGGGTGGTAATCGATCGACATCACTGCTGGTGCGGCTAAAAAGTAACTGCTGATTTAAAGATACCGCTGGTTTACCGGGCTGGGGCTGCAAAATTTCCCAGGGAAACGAAATCAAGTTTGGATCACGAATATCTAAGCGCAGACGTAGAGGGCGAGTCTTGCCGCCCGCAATCCCCTGACTGTGGGCAAAAGCGGTGTCGATCGCCCCAGAAAATAGCCATTGCCACATCACCAGCCCCAAATGCTGCATCAGCCTGGTACTCTGGTTAGCTGGTGGCAGGTCATCGATCGACGAACTACCGACTACTGCAGAAGCCGTTAATTGAGGATAGAGATTGCAATCAAAACTAGAGCTAAACATTTCTTGCCAAGAGTGCCAAGCTTCGGTCAGTCGATCGTCCCAATTACAGTCATGGTGAACATACCCCCCTGGGTAGGGAGCCTTGAGTACCCAGATCGCATAGTTTTGCGGCTCGCTGCTAACGAGCTTTTCCAGAGCCAAGCTAAGAGAGGGATGATCATGACTAGACATTAACAGCGGCCACAAAGATGACTAAAACGGTTTGAGAAGGCTTGCCAGATTGATGGACTTGGTAATAGAGTATCTAATACATTCTAACGGATAACCCACAATATATATTCCGGCTGCCATCCTTTGACTTGATTAAACGATGTCAAATGTAGTTCATTGTCCAGCAAAAATTACATTTCTGATTTAGCCAGATCATCCAAAACGTTGGGGTTGTTTAGGGACATTGCCCGCCTACTTTCTTTGACAGCAGCAGTCATAAAGCCTTTAAACAGTGGATGGGGATTGCTGGGGCTAGAGTGGAACTCAGGGTGAAACTGAGTGGCCAAGAAAAAGGGATGGTTGGGGAGTTCAATAATTTCGACCAACCGACCATCGGGAGATGTCCCGCTGACGAGGTAGCCCTGTTCTAGAAATAAATCTCGATAGGCGTTGTTAAATTCATAGCGATGGCGGTGGCGTTCGTAAACCACCTGCTGTTCGTAAAGCTGTGCGGCTAAAGTACCTTCGCCCAAACGACAGGGATATAGCCCCAAACGCATGGTGCCACCCAGATCCACCACATCATGCTGCTCTGGGAGCAGGTTAATGACGGGGTTTTCGGTTTCTGGATTGAACTCGGAGCTATGGGCACCAGGTAAATAAGCAATATTTCTGGCCCATTCAATCACTGCCGACTGCATTCCTAGACAAAGGCCAAAGAAAGGAATTTGGTGTTGACGAGCATAAGAAATTGCCGCAATTTTTCCGTCTACGCCGCGAATCCCAAATCCACCAGGCACTAAGATGCCATGAATGCCTTTCAACTGTCGATCGATGTTTTCCGCAGTTATTTCTTCAGAATCAATCCATTCAATTTCTAGTTTGCTGCCGGTGGCGATCGAGCTGTGGCGCAGGGCTTCTACTACCGATAAATAAGCATCAGAAAGCTTGGTGTATTTGCCCACAATGCCGATTTTGACCACTTCTACTGAAGAATATAGCCGATCGACCATGGCGCTCCATTTAGCCAGGTCGGGGGTGCGCTGTTCCATTTTGAGCAGGTTGAGGGCTTGGATGGCCAAGCCTTCTTTTTCCATAATAAGGGGCACTTCGTAAATGCTCTGAACATCGGGGGCACCCATGACCGACTCCACGGGCACATCACAGAACTCTGAGAGTTTTTCACGGATATCTTGGGGTACGTTTTCGTGAGAGCGACAGATCAAGATATCGGGTTGAATGCCGATCGATCTTAGTTCTTTGACGGAGTGCTGAGTGGGTTTAGTTTTTAGCTCACCTGCGGAGGGGATCCAGGGAATCAGGGTGACGTGCATGTATACAACGTTGCTGCGCCCCACGGTTTTGCGAAATTGGCGGATGGCTTCTAAGAAAGGCAAAGATTCAATATCGCCCACGGTGCCACCAATCTCGGTAATTACCACATCTGGGTTGGTGTTTTGGGCAACTCGTTCGATGCGCTGCTTAATTTCGTTGGTGATGTGAGGAATGACTTGTACAGTGCCGCCATTATATTCCCCCCGTCGTTCGCGGTTGATTACTGATTGATAAATGGCTCCAGTGGTGACGCTGTTGAGTCTGGACATAGAGGTGTCGGTGAAGCGTTCGTAATGCCCTAGGTCTAAATCGGTCTCAGCGCCGTCTTTAGTCACGAATACTTCCCCGTGCTGAAAGGGACTCATGGTGCCGGGATCGACGTTGATGTAAGGGTCAAGCTTCAGAATGGATACAGAATAGTTCCGGGATTTTAAAAGCCGTCCTAAACTAGCGGCGACGATCCCTTTACCGATACTCGAAACTACCCCACCGGTAACGAAGACGAACTTAGTCATGACTCTGGAACTTGAAATAAGACCCGTTCATTTTGCCACAGATCGCCACAAATCAACCGATCTAATTTTATGCCTTTACGGATTGAGGCAAGTATGATGCGCTGTGGCCGCACTGAGATAATACTGCGGTCTTTTTTAATGATGCAATTGAGGTTCTAACGTCACTACAAAATTAATTAAACCACTACAAAAATATGATGTTTTAGTGGTTGGTTGATTTGGTCATTTTTATCGCATTAACTATTTTCCACCGGGATTACTTCTTAGGGGAGCATCATGACTCCAAATCCCCACTGCCATCAAGCGAGCATAAGCCTGAGCACGGACAAACTGCCGTTCGTATTTAGGCAACACATATTGAGTCGTTGCCAGTCCCTGACCTTCCCTGACCAACTGCTCATTCACTAAAATATTATTGCGCCAGAGATATCCATATCGATAGTTGCCAGACCCTTTCGGCTCCGTTGGCTCTAGCTCCAAAGAAAACTTTCGATCGGACTCTTGAATAATTGCTTCTAAGCGATCTTTGGCTGCTGGCCCCCAAGGTTTTTGGTTAAAATTCGGGGCACTTACCCCCACCAATCGCACTTTTTGTACTTGACCAGCCAAAGTCAGCTCCACAGTACTGCCACTCAGGGCGCGATCGACCATCACCATCTGCCGTGTAGAATCCGGTGATTGGCAGGCTACCAACAGCCACAGTAAGGCCACCCACACAACAATAATCTTCATTTTTGACTAATCTTCGTCCAGCGGCAGGGCATATTTCACTTTGCCTTTGGCAAAATAGCGACCAAACTGCTGCTCGTAAACCTCATCTTCATCCTGGGTTTCTACCACCAAATCAGACTGGGCATAGCTGACACAGAGCAGCGCATAGCCTTTTTTGCGCAGTCCCGGCGACAAACCCATGGCATCGGGCTGAGTCAGATGACCAGATTTCACCCGTACCGCGCAGGAAGTACAGGCTCCTTGGCGACAGGCAAAAGGTAGCTCCGCTCCCTGGTTTTCGGCGGTTTGTAAGATGTACCGATCAGATCTGGCCTGGATGATGTACTCCTGATGGCGCTGTCGATCGATAATCGTAACTTGATAAGTTTGTTCGCTGTTAAGGGTCATAGGTGCTTCACAGAAATCCTTTGTTTATCTCAATGGGTTTATCTTAATGGATTAGGCACGACTATCCCAGGCCGCAGCGGCTGCTTGCAAAGCCTGATCTACGGTTTGTTCACCCGCCATGGCGGCTTGGAGAGCTTCGTAGATGGCTTTTTTCAGGACGTTGATATCTTTGATAGGAGGGATTAGGACTTCGGCTCGATCGAGCTGGCTAGCGCTGATGACCTTGCCTTGAGCCAAAGGCTCGCCAGCATTCAGTCCGGCCTTATAATCTTCCAGGGCTTTGGTCTGAGAAGGCAAGGTGTCCGAAGAATTAGCAAAAGCAAGCTGATTGACAGCGTTAGTAATAAACAGGGCAAATTTAACGGCAGCGGCAGATTTTTTGCTGCTGGCCGGAATCACCAGATTCATCACGGCAGCGCTGATTTTGTTGGTTTGGCCGCTGATTTGGGGGGCGATCGCCGATACCTTGGCAATAGTCGGAGCATTTTTGGCAATGTCGTTAATGGTGGGTGCTCCGGCAAACAGCATTGCCACCTCACCGGCTTGATAGAGCTGGTTTCCTTGCTTGTGTCCCTCAGTCAAAACTGTTTTGGGCAACAATCCTTGCTTATACAGGTCTACCCAATATTGGAAGGCTGCTTTGCCTAAGGGGCTATTGAATGCTGCTTTCCCGGCAGGGTTAACTAGTTCTACGCCCATTTGCACCAATGATTCCAGCACGTCGTTAGCATCTTCGGCCAGCAGGGTAGCAAAAAAGGCATACTTGCCAGTTTTTTCTTTGATCTGTTTGGCCGCTACGGCCAGCTCTTGATAGGTTTTAGGTGGTTTGGCAATCCCGGCTTTTTTGAACAGCTCTTGGTTATATATAGTGATATTAGTGGTGATGTACCAAGGTAAACCAAAGATTTTGTTGTTGAGACTATTGGCTCTCAACATGCCCGGTAAGTAAGACTTCTCAGCTCCTGCTAAAGTTTTCTCGTCTAGTTCTAGCCAAGCATTTTTGGCGGCCAACTGGGAGGCAAAATCTGGGTTGAGGTTGACTACATCTGGGGCATTTTTGGCCTGCATGGCAGCCAGGATTTTGCTTTCCATGCCTGCCCAGGGCACATCGACCCATTTGACTTTGATGCCGGGGTTAGCTTGCTCAAAATTTCCGATCGCATCGTTGAAATATTTGGTGAATTTGGGTTGCAGTTGCATTGTCCAAAATTCGATCTCGTTACTACTGGCTGTCTCTCCACTATTGGATCCGGCTGCTTTGCCATCTTGATTTTTTTTGCCGCCCAAACAACTGACGAGCAATGTCGAGAGTACTCCCAGTCCAGAGTAGATAAAAAAGTGTCGCCGAGTTTTCATACGATATTGCCGAAACGCGATTCAGCGCCTATTTTGCCATGGATTTGACCCGATTGGCTATTTTCTATGGCAACGAGCCTGTTTCTTTAGGGTTAGGCTCTTTTTACAATGCCAAAAATGGCAGTCGATCGGTTGGGTTGTTACCTCCGATCAACTGCCATTACTGCAAAATTACCGTTGTTAATCAGCGCTCAACAAGATTCAATTACTTCCCGAGAACGATCGAGTCATCATATAAAGACTCTGCTTTCATCGGCTTGACAATCACCTTGAACTCTTCAGCAGCCTTGGCCATCAGCTCTAAATTGGCGATTAGGCTCTTCGGATTGCTTTTATTAAAGCCAATTGACTTATTACCATCTAGGTCAAATACTTTCACTCCGGTCAACTGTTCTTTTACTTCGTCTGATGTGATGCTCATCTTTTCAGCCGAAATTTTGATAGCCTCTGGATCGCCACCATTTACTAGCTTCACAGATTTATCTACGGCACGGAGGTAAGCTTGGAGGTCTTTCTTACGGGTTTGGATTAATTTGTCTTTGACTACAATTACATCGGCAATTAGGTTAGTATCTTTCGTAGAAAAAACTACCTTTCCACCACCTATTTTGGCATTTTTAGTCAAAAACGGTTCAAAAGTGACTGCCATATCTACTTTTTTTGCAGCAAAAGCGGTGCCTGCATCTGAAGCTGGTATATCCTGAACTTTTAAATCTTTTTCAGTCAACCCACCTTGCTTTAAATACGCTTGCAGTAACACCTTTTCAAACAGAACATTTTCCCGTGCTATGCTTTTACCTTTGGCATCTTTGGGCGCAGTAATATTACGACCAATAATTCCATCAGCACCATTGGAATAATCTACTAAGTAAATTACTTTAAGAGACGGGTCTTTTTCTATAACCTGAATGGCATCACCTGATGTCAACCAAGCAATTTCTATCTTGCCTGCTAACAAAGCAGTTACTTCATCACTAGTATTTGCAAAAGTTTTATCCTGAATATTTAATCCCTCCTGGGCAAAAAATCCTTTTTTATTTGCCACATAATTACCGGAGTATCCAACCCAAGAGATATCGCCAGAAACCATGGGAGCAGATAAAGAAGCTTTTGGTTGTTGAGTGCAAGCCACGGCTAGTCCTAACGTTACTAAGGATAAAGATATCCAACGAAGCAATGAAGATATTCTTGACATAAAAATATGAAGTTTAAGGGGATTGAAGATTGATTAGATAGAGTTTAATCTCGCACATTTTGGTTTGACTAGTTAGTCTTTCTATTAATGTTAATACTAATGACGTACTTGGTCTGCCCAAGGAGTTAGCTTTTTTGACAACCATTTCAACGCATAGTCTAAGAATAAGCCGATCACCCCAATCAGCATAATACAAAACAATACTCTGTCTGTCCGAAAAAGACGCTGAGACTGAATTATTTTAAAACCCAGACCATTTTGAGCTGCTAGTACTTCGGCGATTACCACAAAATTCCAAGCCCCCGAAATATTCACCCGTAGGGTATCTAATACACTTGGGAAAGTCGCAGGGATAATTACTTTCCCAAGAACATCCCAACGACTGGCTCCCATGGTATAAGCCACATTGATCATTTCGTTAGGAATAAATTTGACAGCATCAGCTACCATAATAATGTTGTACAACACCACACCCAACGAAATTATCAAAATCTTGGAGGGTTCATCTAAGCCAACCCAAATAATAATGAGCGGCACAAATCCGGTAGTCGGCATATAGCGCACTGTGCCCACTAATGGCGAGAGCAAGCTATCCATGCTATGAAAAGTACCAATTGCTAGACCAACTGGTACACCAATTACTGCGGCTAATACAAAACCTGCTAATACCCGAGCGCAACTAGCAAATACATCTGCCCACAAATTGTTCTCGGCAAACATCGTGATCCCGGTACTCAGAACTGCTAGAGGCGTGGGAAGAAAGGTAGCTGGCACTAGTTCTGTAGTGCTAACAATTGTCCAAACAGTCAAAGGTAGCACCAATGACATAATGATTAGTACTATTGAGATCTGTCTAGGAAAGCCCTGACGAATACTCCAAAAAGTCGAGTTTGGCAAATAGCTATACTGCCTTTTAATCAGTTCGGGGGGAGGATTAGGAATAGATTCGAACACTGAATATAAACTCCGCTAGAGTAAAAAATTAACTAAAGATATTTTAGATGAAAAATGTTGATTTCATTGGTTAATACCTATCTCAGGGCAACCGGGCTGCCTTCGTCGATCGAGATATTCAGCAAGGATCTCTAGATAGCGATCTTTGCCGAAAGTTTGATAATGTCCAGGGTAAACCATATCTATTGGCAATTTTTGCAGTCTTTGGTAGGTGTTAATGTAGTCTGGAATATTACTACAGTGCAGTTTGTCTAGTAATTCTCCGTCGTAAATAACGTCTCCAGAAAACAGCGCTTGCGATCGCCTGTCATATAAGGCAATACAACCCGCTGAATGTCCTGGTAAATGTAGAACTTCTAAAGCTCGATCGCCCAGATCTAGCACATCCCCTTCTTGCAAAATCTGAGTGGGTTCAGAGGCATTAAAGGTGTATTCTTCAACGGTAAAACCACTGTAGGGGAGGCACTCAAAATGATCTGAATGCACCCAACCTGGTTGAGAGCAAAGCGCTTCGTGGGCATCACCCTCCCGTAGAGCCTGTGCTTCTGCGGCATGAATTGCTCGTTCCTCGAACTCGTAAATACCTCCAGCGTGGTCAAAGTGGATGTGAGAGGCGATCGCTAACAGCGGTTTATCAATCAACCCTGCAATATGCTGGCGCAGACTTGCCACCCCTAAGCCAGTATCAATCAACAAGTCTTGGTCTCGTCCTTTAATTAGCCACAAGTTGGCGCGGTTATAAGAGTAATAATAGGGTTCGGTAATTAAATACAGTCCCTCATCAACTTGCTGAGTGGCAAACCAGCTATCACAGACTTTTTTATTGGTCATAGAATTTAGTGGCGCTGACGCATCATATTAATTACTTGCCGTTTGATATCCACAAACTCTGGGGAGAGCTTGATATCTAGTTCCCGATGTTGGGGCAAACGAATGGGAATCTCACCTTTCACCTGACCAAGCCCCAACACATAAATTCGTTGGGCAAGATAGATAGCTTCTTCCACGTCATGAGTAATCATCAACACAGTTACATGAGTCTTTTCCCATAGTTCTAGCAAGAACTCCTGCATCTGCTCTTTAGTTTGGGCATCTAGGGCACCAAAAGGCTCATCCATAAGTAATACAGCCGGTTCATTGGCTAGGGCACGGGCGATCGCCACCCGCTGTTTCATGCCGCCAGATAACTGTTTGGGATAGTTATTGGCAAAATTTTCTAGCCCGACTACATTTAAAAAATAATTTACCTGATCTTTTTGATCGGCTTTACTCATACCCTGAAACTGTAGGCCGAAGGCCACATTTTGAGCTACCGTTAGCCAAGGGTATAGAGTGTAGCCTTGAAAGACCATCCCTCGATCGGAGCCGGGTCGCCCAGTAACAGATTGACCATCGACTAAGACTTCGCCAGTAGAAGGTGGTAAAAGTCCAGCAATAATATTGAGTAACGTGGATTTGCCACAACCAGAGGTGCCTACCAGACAAATAAATTCACGCGGAAATATTTTGATATTGATGTCTTGCAGCACTGTTAAAAGTTGTTTGCCTTTGCCAGCATAGACTTTAGAGACATTTTCCACTTCTAGCTTGGGAAAGCAGTTCAAAGATACTTGATGTGTCTCTGAAGAAGACTGAGATTCATTCTGGTCGATGGCATAGTCTTGCATAAGTTTTGTGGGTTTATGAGCCAATCACTATCTAAATAGGCTTGGTGATATGGATCACTGCATTATCTATTGTTGTGTGAAAGTTGCAAATTAAGTTGAAACTGCTAACAACCAGAGACCTCGACTAAAACTCTACTGAGTTATTTGTCTTAAGACGAAAGACTCGAAATTTAAAGGTTAGCATACTTTAGAATATTAGATACTAGTCCTAAACAAAGTCTGCCTAAAGCAAAATATATCAATCCATTACTCAGAAACAGTAGAGACTTTTGGCTTAAAATCTTAGCCTTCTCACTTTTTAGAATCCCATCAATTCATAAATCAGTCAAACCGCGCGATTTGCAGTTAGATTATTTCTGAAAAACAATATTTACTTCGATCTCCGTGATATTCTCGATATTGCCATTTCAGCACAGATGTATAAGGGATCAATCGATGCTTCCAGCTAAATCCAAGAATATTACGGCAATCGCCTATGTATTTGCAACCTATGTTGCAGGTATTGTAATGGTTTTACAGCAGTCTTGGGCACTGAATTTTTTGGGCGTAGTCTTCATCACACACAGCTTGGTGATTTCTACTGCTTTGACCCATGAGTTTATCCATGGCAACATTTTTAAGTCTCGCCAGCTCAATGTATTTTGGGGCGAGATCATGACCCATCTAAACGGAGCATGCTATGCTCCCTGGAAGAATTTGGTAGAGCATCACTTCAACCACCATTTACACCATATAGATGTGGTGAGATTTGATGTAGTGCAGTATCTGAACCAAGATATTAATTTTTTGCAGCGATCAATTTATGTAGTGCTAGAGTGGTTATATTTCCCCGCATTAGATTTTGAAATGCGCTGGCGGATTATTTTTGATCCTGTGATGGATGCCAAAAAACGGTACTTGCTAGGACGCACTATTTTCTGGGTCGTTTTTCGCACCCTTGGCTTTGGTCTGTTGGCTTGGATCTCAGTGAAAGCCCTACTGCTCTATTTTCTGGCTTATATCTCTTTTGTAAATGTGAACCGCTTTATCGATGCCTTTCAGCATACTTATGAGTACACAATCACAGGACAGGAGTTCCCCTCGCTCGATCGAGGTTACGAACAAAAAAATACATTTTCTAATTTAGTGTCGGTGAGATATCCTTGGCTAAACTTGCTGTATCTCAATTTTGGCTATCACAATGCTCATCATCACAATATGAGCTGCCCTTGGCATGAGTTACCAGCGTTGCATAATAAACTCTATGGCAAAATACAGGATTGTTTACTGCCGCTACCTTTATTAATAGGTAACTATCATCGTTTTCGACTGCGTCGTTTGTTTTCTGGGCAGGGAACAATAAATCTCGAAAGAGAGCAGTTCTTAGCCTCTTTTACTGGTGGTGTAGCGATTTCGCTGTTAACTCCTCCTTAACTGTCAGGAAGTGCTGTGATTCCTTGCTGCCATAATTTATATTATCCCAGAATCAATATGGAGAGCAGAGGATGAGCTACTTTAAATCGCCTTCTGCTCCCCATGTTGATATCAAAAATCTCTATTTTTAGTCATGTATCTATTTTCCTGCCCGCAAAAACCGCAGTTTCTGAGATTTTTTGTTGCCCAGAAACTGGCGCAAAGACTCTAAATAGATATAAAACACCGGGGTCAAATATAGGGTCAAGACCTGGGAAAACAACAGACCACCGACGATCGCAATTCCTAACGGTCGTCTTGCTTCTGAGCCGGAACCGGCTCCAATAGCAATCGGTACCGTACCAATCAATGCCGCCATCGTCGTCATCATAATTGGCCGAAAGCGCACCATACAAGCTTCGTAAATAGCTTCGATGGGAGATTGCACTCCTTGGCGCTGGCGCTCGATCGCAAAATCTACTAGCATAATACCGTTTTTCTTGACGATGCCAATTAGCAAGATAATCCCAATAAAGGAATAGAGATTTAGTTCTACTTGAAATACCAACAGGGTCAGCAATGCCCCAAAGCCGGCTGAGGGTAAGCCAGATAGGATGGTTAAAGGATGGATGAAGTCTTCATAGAGAATCCCGAGAATAAGATAAATTACCACAATCGACACTGCTAACAGCGTCCCCAAATCTTTAAAGGACTGATCGAAGGCTTGGGCTGCTCCTTGAAAACTCGCTGTTACAGTACTGGGTAAAACCTCGGCAGCGGCCTTTTTGATCAATTCTGTAGCGCTACTTAACGACACTCCCGGCGTGGTATCAAACGAAATCGTCGCAGAAGGTAAGCCCGATAGATGATTGACTGTCAATGGCCCAACACCTTGACTAACGGTCGCTACAGAACTGAGGGGCATGATTTGGCCAGCATTCGATCGCAGATACAAGGAAGATAAAGCCGTTGGATCGCTTTGATATTTTGGCTGTAATTCTAGAACTACTGGAAACTGATTGTTGGGGCCATAGATTGTTGAAACTTGTCCAGAACCGTAGGCGTTGCCTAATGTTCGTCCGACCTGTGCTGCATTAATTCCTAACGCTGCCGCTTTTTGATAGTCCACATCTACTTTAATTTGGGGAGTCGCTAGTTGCAAATCGCTATCTACTCCGCGTAAGCCGGGGATAGCCCGGACTTTTTCTAGCAAAATTGGCATATATTGTCGTAATTCAGCTAAGTCTAGACTCTGCACCGTGAGTTGGTACTGGGAATTGGTTTGTTGACCACCCAGAGGGATGGCAGCAGGCGCACGCAAGAAAGCCTGAATTCCAGGAATTCCCCGAAGTTTGGGGCCAAGTTCTTGGATAATCTCTTCGGAACTTAATCGTTGCTCACGGGGTTTGAGGCGAATAGTGATCCGGCCACTATTGACTGAACCGTTGGGACCACCGGAACCGACGGTGGAATTGACGGCGGCAATGTTGGGGTCTTTGCGAATGATATTGACAATCTGCTGTTGGTGGTTGAGCATGTCCTCAAAGGAAATATCTTGAGCTGCTTTGGTGTTGCCGGTAATTTGGCCGGTGTCTTCGTTAGGAATTAGACCCTTAGAAACTAGTGTAAATAGATAGCCTGTTCCCAATAGCAGCATGAGAGATACGACGATCATTACACTGCGATATTTCAGAACTGGTCGTAAAGTCCAGGCGTAGCTCCGCAGGAGTAAATCAAAACCTTTTTCTAAGCCCCGATATAGCAAGTTTGGTTTAGTTGGTGCCGAGGCTAAAAAGCGGCTACAGAGCATCGGGGTAAGGCTCAGGGAGACAAATCCTGAAACTAAAATAGCGACAGTGATAGTGATGGCAAATTCAAAAAACAGTTTGCCAATTAAGCCGCCCATAAACATAATAGGGATAAACACTGCTACCAGCGACAAAGTCATAGAAAGAATCGTAAAACTGATTTCCCGTGAACCTTGGTAAGCAGCAGTCATGGGGTCTTCGCCCATTTCTCGGTGTCTAATGATATTTTCTAAGACTACAATCGCATCATCTACCACAAATCCCACAGACAGGGTTAACGCCATCAAGGACAAATTATTTAGAGAGAATTTCAACAGATACATCACCGCAAAAGTCCCGATAATTGCCACCGGTATTGCTAAGCTAGGAATAATGGTAGCGGTAATATTGCGTAGAAATAAGAAGATGACCAAAACAACGAGGGCGATCGACAGAATCAGGGTAAATTTGACATCTTGTACTGACTCCCGGATGGAGAGGGATCGATCATAAAAGATGCCCATTTGAACTGATTGGGGCACCTGCTCCCGCAGGTTGGGCATCATAGCTTTAATTGCATCGACAATTTGGACGGTGTTGGCTCCGGGTTGGGGTTGGATTGCTAGAACGATCGCTTTTTTGTTGGTGATTTTTTCGTCGCTGTAGCGGTTAGTGATTTTGTTGTTTTGGACATCATCTATTACCTTGCCTAGATCTTGGAGTTTGATGGCTGCGCCGTTTTTGTAGATGACCGTGAGCGATCGATAGGCATCGGCGTTGGTGAGTTGGCCATTAGTTTGAATTAAATAGCCTTTGTGGTCGCCATCCAGGCTGCCGATCGGAAGGCTGACGTTGCCTTGTTGAATAGCAGTGCGTACTTGGTCGATGCCGATGCCTTTGCTGGCTAAAGCATTGGGGTCTAGCTGTACCCGCACTGCATATTGTTTTTGGCCGAAGACCGAGACTTGGGCGATACCATCGATCATCGAAATAGGCTGAGAGACAGTGACTTCGGCAAAGTCATTGACGGTAGAAATAGGGGTAGTGTCGGAGTAAAGGTAGAGATAGAGGACGGGGGCGACGGAGGGGTTGACTTTGCGGTAGGTAGGGGGCTTGGGCATTCCGGCGGGGAGTTGACCAGCGGCGGCGGCGATCGCGGCTTGAACATCTTTGGCAGCTTGGTCTGCACGGCGGCTAAAGTCGAATTGCAGAGAAATGCTGGTGCTGCCGGTAGAGCTGCTGGAGTTGAAGGAGTTGAGTCCGGCGATTTCGGTGAATTGTCGTTCTAAGGGGGCAGCAATCGAGGAGGCCATGACTTCGGGGGTTGCCCCAGGCAAGCTGGCGGAAACTTGAATAAAAGGGTATTCGACGCTGGGTAGGGCGCTGATGGGCAACAGCAAATAGCTCATAGTGCCAAAGAGCAAGATTCCGAGCATGACTAAGGTAGTCATTACTGGTCGGCGAATAAAGATTTCAGATAAATTCATATTCGATTACCCCTACGTTGATCGGGAAATTCGCCATTTTGATCGACTACGCCAAGACTCGATATAAACATAAAAAACCGGGGTTAAATACAGTGTCAAAATTTGGGAAAACACCAACCCCCCAACTACCGCGATACCCAGAGGACGACGGGATTCTGAACCGGCTCCAAAGCCCAGGGCGATCGGCATTGTCCCTACCAAAGCCGCCATTGTTGTCATCATGATTGGGCGAAAGCGCACCAAGCAAGCCTGATAGATTGCAGCCGCTGGCTGAATGTTGGATTGTTGTTGGGCAGCGATCGCAAAATCTACCATCATAATGCCGTTCTTTTTCACGATTCCCACCAGTAAAATGATGCCGATAAAAGAATAAACATTCAGCTCCACGTTGAAATACAGCAGAGTTAATAATGCCCCGAAGCCTGCGGAGGGCAGGCCAGAGAGAATAGTGATGGGATGCAAGAAATCCTCATAGAGAATTCCTAGAATTAGGTAAATAACCAGAATAGCAATAATTAGCAATAATCCTAAACTGGGCAGCGAGCTTTGGAATACCTCACTGGCTCCTTGTAAATTGGTGGTGACATTGTTGGGGATACTGGCTTGGACGATTTTATCGATCGATTCATTGGCCGTCCCCAAAGATTCTCCTGGAGCCAAGTTAAAAGAGATGGTGGCAGCGTTAGAACGTCCGGCGTGGTTAATCGTTAGCGGTGCGATACCGGAAGTAAGCTTGGCGATCGAACTCAAAGGCACTGACTGCCCACTGCCAGATTTGATATACAAAGACAATAGCGAATCAATGTTTTTTTGATACTCTGGCATCAACTCTAAAATCACCTGATACTGATTGCTCGCACCGTAGACAGTGGAAACCTGATAGGAGCTATACGCATTACGTAAAGTGTTTTCGATCTGCTGAGCAGTAATGTTGTAGGCCGAGGCTTGATTGCGATCAATATCAATCTTTACCTGAGATGTCTCCTGCAAATCGCTGTTCACATCCTGGATTTGGCTGACGGTCTTAAGTTGGTTTAGTAACTCTGGCACATACCGCTGAAGTGCTGCGGCATCAGAGCTTTGTAGTGCTAATTGATAGAGTCCAGTAGTTTGTTGGGCACCGACCGGAATCGCGGGGGGATTTTGCAGAAAAACTTGGATACCGGGAATTGTGGCTAATTGACCACGCAGATCTTGGATGATGTCGTCAGCTCCGCTAGTGCGGTGATCACGGGGTTTGAGGCGGATAAATAATTTGCCGGAATTGCTGGCGGCAATGGTGCCGGTGCTGCCACCGATCGTTGAGTTGACAGCTTCTACATTGGCATTTTGGCGAATCACTTTCACTACATCTTTTTGATGACGGCTCAATTCAGCAAAAGAGGCATCTTGGGCAGCTTGGGTGACACCGATAATTTGGTTGGTATCTTCGCTGGGGATAAAGCCTTTGGGGACTAGGGTAAACAGGCTGACCGTGGCAAACAGCAAAGCTGCTGAAAAAACCATAGTGGCATGATGGTACTTCATTACCAGTTTAAGGCTCCCATCATACATCCCCAAAAACCAATCAAATACGGCTTCCGATGCTTGATAGAGCCGACCCTGCTGACGATGATCAATGGGTCGCAAAAAGCGACTACAGAGCATGGGGGTAAGGCTAAGAGAAACGAAACCAGAGACTAAAATAGCTACGGCGATAGTCACGGCAAATTCATGAAATAATCGTCCTAGCAAACCACCCATAAATAACATCGGGATGAAGACGGCAACCAGTGAAAGAGTCATAGAAAGAATGGTAAAGCTGATTTCCTTAGAGCCATTCAACGCTGCTTCTCGGGGGCTTTCACCCATTTCTAGGTGACGCACAATGTTTTCTAACATCACAATCGCATCATCGACTACAAACCCTACCGAAAGGGTCAAGGCCATTAGGGAGAGGTTGTCGAGAGAAAAATGTAGCTGCTGCATCACCGCAAATGTCCCAATCAGCGAAACAGGCAGCGCCAAGCTGGGAATGATTGTGGCGGAGATATTCCGCAGAAAAATGAAGATTACGAAAATTACCAGGCCGATCGTCAGCATCAGGGTAAACCGCACATCATCAACCGACTCTCGCACAGATTGAGCAGCATCATAGAGTACTCCGATTTCGATCGACTTAGGAATCTGTTCTCTGAGAGTGGGCAATAAATTCTTAATAGTATCTACGACTTGCACGGTGTTGGTGCCCGGTTGACGCTGGATCGCTAAAATAATTGCACGTTCATCGTTATACCAGCTAGCCACCCGATCGTTTTCTACACTATCAATTACTCGCCCAAGTTGTTCTAGATATGTCGGTGCCCCGTCTTTATAAGCCACAATTAATTTACGGTAAGCAGCGGCATCCTGAAGCTGACCATTGGTTTGTACCGTAAAGTTCTTGAACTTTCCAGATAATGAACCAGTAGGTAAATTGACATTTCCTTGTTGAATCGCCGCCTGCACTTGATCTAAGCCCAGTTGCCGACTAGCTAATTTTTGTGGGTCAATCTGAATTCGAGTGGCATATTTTTGGGAACCATAGAGCTGTACCTGGGCTACACCACTGATCGTCGAGAGTTTCTGGGCAATGTAGGTTTGAGCGTAGTTATCAATCTGAGACAGCGGTAAAGTCGGTGATTTTAAGTAGAGATATAAAATCGGTTGATCCGCAGGATTGACCTTGCTATAAGTGGGGGGATTTGGTAAATCGTTGGGGATTTGTCCCGAAGCTGCTGAAATAGCAGCTTCTACATCTTGAGCGGCATCATCGATATTGCGACTGAGATTGAATTGTAAAGTGAGTTGAGTTTTACCCAAAGTGCTGGTAGAACTAAGAGAATCGAGTCCAGCGATACTAGAAAATTGTTTTTCTAAAGGTCTGGCCACCGCTGCCGCCATGTTTTCAGGGTTGGCTCCGGGGCGGGAAGCACTGACTTGAATAGTGGGATAATCCACATTCGGCAGATAGCTAATTGGCAATAGTTGATAACTCATCCAACCAAAAATCAAAATGCCCACCATTACCAAAGTGGTCATAATAGGGCGACGAATATATAGTTCAGAGAGGTTCATGGGTTGCCTCCGGCTGTGGGACTAGCTGGTTGATCTAATAGATTGGCCGATCGACGTTTACCCCTTTTTTCTCCAGGTACAGCACCTTTATTTCCATTGGCTCGATCGGGTGAACTACTGGGCGAATCCCCTGTAGGAGTTGCTGGGGCTGTGGCATCTGGCGATTTTCCAGTCGCACTGCGCCGTCGCTTGTCGCTAGCTGGATTCCCACCGTTATCACCAGCTTCTTTTAGCTTGACTTGAGCACCAGCAACAAGGTTAGCCTGACCATCGGTAACTACTTGATCACCCGGCTGCAGACCTTTTTCGATTACATTCAAGCCATCTACAGCACTAGTAGCTACCACTGGAATATTTTCTACTGTTTGGTCTGGTTTAACTACAAATACAAATTGTCCGTTCGGTCCATTCTGCACCGCTTGCGCAGGCACTACGATCGCATTAGGAATTTCATTCAAGGTCAAAGTCGCATTCACGTATTGACCCGGCCACAGTCGGCCATCTGTGTTGTCAAAATCACCGATAAGTTGCACTGTCCCTGTCGTGTTATCCACTGTGTTATTCACAAACGAGAGCTGTCCAGAAATCGACTGGGTGTCACTAGGCGACAATTTAATTCCCACCGGTAATTTGCCGTTACTCATCTGTCGTTGAATTTCTAGCAAACTATTCGATGGCACCGCAAAAGAAACCTGGATAGGGTGAATTTGCACAATATTCACCAGTGGATTATTGCTAGTGGGCTGCACCACATTCCCCACCTGCACCAAAATATTTCCCGCTCGTCCATCGATCGGCGCATAGATTTTGGTGTAAGCCATTTGTATCTGAGCGTTACGCAGTGAACCTTGATCTGAACTGATCCCGGCCTGGGCACTTTGAATTGCTGCCTGGTCACCCCGCACAACCGCTTTAGCATTTTCGATCGCCACTCGATCGCCCTTCACCACGGCCTCGGCATTCTTAATCGCCGCTAAATCACCCCGCACTACCGCCTCTGCGTTTTTAATCGCCGCTTCATCACCCCGCACTGTAGCCTCAGCATTTTTGATCGCCTCAATATCAGCCTGAATAGTCGCCGTAGACACCTGACTATTTGATAGATACTGCTGCGCCTGATCTTGGCTCACGGCACCCTGTTTATACAAATTGCTATAGCGCTGATTTTGCGCCACTGTAAACCGCGACTGTGCCTGATCTTTAAGCAAAACAGCTTTAGCCTGCTGAATTAATCCCAAATCTCGATCTCGGGTAGCTTTGGCTTGAACAATTAGCCCAGTATCTTTATCTAAGGTGGCCTTGGCTTGTTCAACTGCCTGCAAATCCTTTTCCAAAGTAGTCTGTGCCTGAGCAATTAACCCGGTATCTTTATCAAAAGTCGCCCGTGTTTGTTGCACCTGTGCCCCACCTTTTTGCAGAGTGCCCTGAATCTGTTGAATTGCGGCAGATTGGGGTTGCTCATCGATCGTAAATAGTAGTTGACCTTTTTTGATATCTTGGCCTTTTTTAAAATAGACCCCATTGATCCGTCCACCCACCTGAGGAGTCACCGCCACCGTCACACCGGGTTGAATGGTGCCGATCGCTTGAAGCTGGATTGGAATGGTTCTGCGGGTGACTGGAGCAACCATTACCGGCGTAATTTTTTGCGTTTTACTAACTTTTTCTTTGCCACCCGATTTCGCACTCAGATTGCGAATGCTAAAGTAGCCCAAGATACCAATTAGTAGTACTGCACCAAGCACCAAAGCAGTTTTGCCCCACGATCGATTTTCTTGCGGTAATTCTGGTAATGGATGTGCCGAGTCACTAGTAGGATCAGCACTAGTCACAGTTAATTTTTCCAGAAAATCTAACTGCACCGGCACTAGGTCAACAGTGTCTGTGGGTTTGCTGGTCTGGTGATTTGGAGTGTCTGTAATGCGATCAATCATACGTTCAGCCCAGTTCTTTTCGATTTATTTTAGGAGGGAATGCTGATTTTCAACAGTATCAATCTTCCTATGAATCATTCAGCCACCTATGACTTTCTTCCTGGTTTCACAAATGCCAAAAAGCTATAAAAAAAGCCTAGATATTCTCTAGTGCTTTTTCTTGTGTCAACATATTAACAATTACATCTTTTGGCCGCATTCTGGACAGAACTTATGGCTCTCTGGGTTTGGAGTATTGCAGTTACCACAAATTACCGAAGGCCGATCGAACAATCTTTTGGGCTTGGCTAGGCCCATCATGTCTTCATTGGCAGCCCCGGCTGGCACCATCGGGTAACAATCTTCATCGCGGCGTACTTTCACATCCAACAACACTGCTCCAGGATGTGCCAACATTGCCTGGATCGCCCCGACTAAATCGCTAGGTTGGTCTACAGTGATGCCCTTAATGTTATATGCCTGTGCCAACAACATCAAATCAGGCATCGAAGGAGCCATTTCTGAAGAAGAATAGTTTTCCTTATAAAAAGTCTTCTGCCATTGACGCACCATCCCCTGCCAACCATTGTTGATCACTACGATCTTCACTGGCAGTTGGTACTCCATAATGGTGCCCAGCTCCTGCAAGTTCATCTGGAAACTAGCATCGCCACTGATACAAATCACCTGTTCATTTGGTAAAGCAATCTGTGCCCCGATCGCCGCTGGAACTCCATAGCCCATGGTGCCCAAACCAGCACTAGATAACCAGTGACGTGGACTATTATTTAAAAACTGCGCTGCCCACATCTGGTGTTGACCCACATCGGTAGTGTAGTAGGCATCAGGAGCCTGCTTCTGGCATTGCAGAATGGCTTCTTGGGGAGATAGCGAATCTGAGTAGCTAGGAGCAACGAGAGGGTTATCTGTACGCCAAGCACTGATCATTTCTAACCAGTGATCGGTTTTAGGAGGTTGATCGTCTAGCTTTAGTTCTTTGACCCGCTCCAAAATACCCGTCAACACTTGCTTTACATCCCCCACGATCGGTACATCGGGAGTGCGGTTTTTACCAACTTCAGCCGGGTCAATATCAATATGAATTACCTTGGCATAGGGCGCAAAGCGATCGGCTTTACCCATAACCCGATCATCAAACCGAGCACCTACGGCGATCAGCAAGTCACAGTCTGTTACTGCCCAGTTGGCATAAGCCGTACCGTGCATCCCCAACATCCCCACCGAGAGAGGATGGTTTTCATCGAATGAGCCTTTGCCCATCAAAGTGGTCGTAACTGGCATCTGAAACATTTCCGCCAATCGCTTGATCTCTGCATGGGCACCAGAAGTGATTGCACCACCACCCACATACAGTAATGGCTGCTTACTATTAGCAATCAACTCCACTGCCGGATTGATCTGGCGAGCATTGCCGCGCACCGTGGGGCGATACCCAGCTAGTTTGATGCTTTCGGGTTCTACTGGGAAATACTCAAATTCTTCGCTGCCTACATCTTTAGGAATATCGATCAACACCGGGCCAGGACGACCAGTGCTGGCAATATGAAACGCCTCAGCAACCACCCGGGCCATATCTTTGGGATCACGGACTACGTAAGAATGTTTGACGATCGGCAGGGTAATACCATATATATCAGTTTCTTGGAAACCATCGGTGCCGATCATACTGCGGGGCACTTGACCAGTTACGACCACCAAAGGAATTGAATCCATCTGAGCAGTGGCAATACCGGTGACTAAATTGGTAGCGCCGGGACCAGAGGTGGCAAAACAAACTCCGACTTTGCCTGTCGATCGGGCGTAGCCATCAGCAGCGTGAGCGGCACCCTGTTCATGTCTCACCAGAATATGGGTTAGCCAACCAGCATCTTCTGCTCTTTCGATTTCATCATAAATCGGCAAAATCGCCCCACCAGGATAACCAAAAATATGCTCTACGCCATGGCGGCGCAGGCTATCTAACAAGGCATAAGCGCCGGTATGACGATAATTAGGCACAGGGATTTTGGCAGTAACAGGGGTGGTTGTACTGATCGATATTTGGGAAACCACGGATGATCCTCTTGGGGTGGGCTGAGTCTAGCGGCGGCAATTAGCTGACTATTTTAATACTTTTTTGAGCATTTGCAGTGTTTCGACGTGGTAACGCTTAATACCTATATTAGGAGAGGGGGTGCAAGATATTGCGATCTTTTTTCCAAACCCAAAATGTGGTCAGAGATAAAGTAAAGATCATGGCCATCAACACTGCATTCAGACCATATCTGTCAGCACAGATTCCAGCTAAAGCTAAAGGTAAGCTCAGAGCAATGTTGACCACATTGTTTTCAAAGCCAAATACTTTACCCCGCATAGACTCTGGAGTTTTTTCTTGAATCAAAGTCTGCATCGGCACTGCCACCAAAGCAGATCCAAAGCCCAATACTACGCTAATTAACAATGAAGCCCAGCGAATCTTGAAGAGCATATAGCCAACCAAGACAAAAGAAACGATCGAAAAGCCGATTAGAGGCAGGGGCCGGCTGTGCAGGCGACTGCCCCATTGCCCTAACAACGCGGCACCTATTACCAAGCCCACTCCAGTCGCTGAAACCAAGAAGCCAAACTGTTCTGGCTTAAAGCCAATTTCTTTGCCCAGATTAATCGAAAGTACTTGCAGGGCGGCGATCGTGGAGTACAAGATCACAATTTGAATGATCGCATTTAGCACCGGGCGGTTGCTTTGCAGATATCGTAAACCAGCTTGGAGTTCGGGGATCGGGTTAATGCTGCGATTGCGTGGCCCTTCGGCGGGCACTTCTGCTGAATACATTAGTTGACAACAGAGTGCTGCCAACAAGTAACAACCACCCAGAAATAATACTTTGCCCATTTCGTTGAAGTTGGTGCCAATCTGGTGCAATAGCGGCTCCCCGATCGCAAACCCCACTGTTACCGAACCCAGTTGAGTAACAGTAAACATGGCATTAGCCGTCAACAAGTTCTCTGGCTCTACTACCGAAGGTAAAATTGATTGTTCAGCAGGTGTAAAAAACTGCGTCACCGTAGAGATCGCAAAAATAACCAATAGCAGCAGCACAAACTGCTTGGGCAGCAAAACAATCAGGGGCACAAAAGCTGCCCGCAACAGGTTGGAGTAAACCATCACCTGCTTTTTAAGATATCGATCGGCAATGATCCCCGCTGCGGCTCCAAAAAAGATCGCCGGTAGCGTGTTGGCAATCCAAATCGCTGAACCCGACGAGCCAGCTAGCTCAATAGGTATCAAATAATTTGGCAACAGCGAAATTGCCAATACCATCAAAATCTTATCGGCCACTTGTGACAAAATTTGTCCCGTCCACAGCCACATAAACGATCGATTATGTAACAGTGCTTTAAAACCGCTGGCTGCGACGGGAGTTTTGCTTGGTGTCATAAATAAATGGTAAATGCAGAAAATTCTCTGCTTTAGTGTATCAGTGCCAGAGTTCCCCGACTTACTATGCTGGAGAACTCTGCTTACACGAGCTTTGCGTAGGCTATTCAGTGGGTTTCAGGTTAAAGGGTGCCGGACGGACTTTTAACTGAATATCTTGGCCATTGCGGCGTAGACCCAACACCATTTCTGAACCTACTTGAGCTTTTTCTACCTCATTTTGCACTTCACCAGCACTAGATACTGGCTGACCATTGACAGTCACAATGATGTCATTGACCTTCACACCACCTTGGGCGGCTGGTGAATTGGCGACTATTTTGCCAATCAAAGCACCTCTATCTACATCTATCTGCAAGCCAGCATTGGGGTCTTCGTTGAGTTGCTTGCGTACATCAGGTGTGAGGGACAGCATTTGCACGCCCAAGAACGGATGCTCCACTTTGCCTTTAGCAACCAATTGCGCAGAGATTTTTTGCACCTGGTTGATGGGAATCGCAAAGCCCAAGCCCTGAGCATTGCGCAGGATAGCGGTGTTCATTCCAATTACCTGGCCACTGGCATTCAGCAATGGACCACCTGAGTTACCAGGATTGATTGCCGCGTCAGTTTGAATATAATTAACTCGCTTAGAGCCATCGCCAACTTGACTGCTCGATCGACCAGTTGCGCTGACGATTCCAGCAGTGACAGTATTATCTAGTCCCAAGGGATTGCCAATGGCGATCGCCCATTCTCCAGCTTTGATTCTTTCAGAATCTCCCAGAGAAACTGAAGGCAGGTTTCCACCTTCAACTTTTACTACAGCCACATCGGTAACTGGATCGAGACCCATAACTTTGCCCTGTAGAACTCGGCCATCTTTGAGAGTAACGGTTACTTTATCGGCTCCCTGCACTACATGGGCGTTAGTAATTATTTGGCCATTACCATTGATGATAAATCCAGAACCAGTCCCTTGTTCTACCTGTCTTCTGCCGCCTTGGGGTGAATCTTCGGGCAGAGCACCTTCAGGAGTTTCACCAAAAAATCGCCGAAAGAAAGGAGACTCAATTCCGGCCGGCTGTCGAGCAGTAGTGCGAGACGTATTAATTCTTACGACTGCTGGACCCACTTTGTCTACTACATCAGTAATGAAAGTACTGGCTGCTATGGCAGTCGCATTGTTGGCAGGCGCTGCTGGAGACGGTGGACTAGCCACGGCTGGGTTGATGGCATTAGGGATGGAGCCACTTCGCTGAGCCGCCAAGTAGCCGATCGAAGAACTTGCAATGGCACTTAGTAGTAGTACAGACCAGTAATTATGGCGTTTAGGTGGCGCTGTTTGGCGCTGGGCATCCTGGGGCGGTTGTTTCTGGGGATCTATCATTAAATTACCTCTGAGCCAATATTTAGCTAATTTCGGTGTGACCTGTTCTTAAATTATTTGTATTCGTTTACCGGAAGACAACTTTAATCATCCTGCTTAGATTTTAACTAAATCTAAACACCATGTATTTCTACTTTACAGTCGCACTCAGGCTCTTGACGAGTCTCAAACTAGAATTGTTGCGTTGGGATCACCCCACTAGGTGAATTCGCCAAAATTTGCTATGATACCTATCTACGCTTTTGGAGAAGTGGCAGAGTGGTTGAATGCGGCTGACTCGAAATCAGCTTTAGGGTCATACCTAACGGAGGTTCGAATCCTCTCTTCTCCGTGTTTTGAGTTCTATAGCCTAAACGCCCATTTTTAATTTGACCTCAGTAAAATTCAGAGTATTTGTTGTTTCAAGTATTCTGGGTATTCTTTGGGAGATTGACGGTTCTGTGAGCTATTTGGTGATGCCGCGCACAACATAGCCAAAGATCAGACCAATGGTCATCGCACCAGCTTGACCAGATTCCAAGAAGTTTTTGAAAGACACCTGGATTTTAGCCAAGATATCGGTATCAATATCGCTATTAGCGGCTGCTGCAACTTGGGCAACCATGGTATCTAAAACAATATAAAGATGGGGATGAAAGTGATGAATCATAAAGGCTAGCAGATAAGTTTTCTCTAAAATGCCCAAATCGGACAGCCAAGGCTTCATTGACGGGGCAATTTTTAGAAAATCACCATTCAATCTAAGGCGATCACTGGTTCACAATAGATGAAGCAAGTTATCATAAAGTCCGACCGGCTGAGCTGGTTCCTACTTTGAGTACATACCCACGAACATCATGGCCAAAACCAACCTAGAATTTTTAGCAGAAACTGACCCTATCATTGCAAAGTCAATGGCCGCTGAGTTGAGTCGTCAGCGCGATCACCTAGAACTAATTGCCAGCGAAAATTTTACTTCTGCGGCAGTAATGGCTGCTCAGGGGTCTGTACTCACTAACAAGTATGCCGAGGGTTTACCTGGCAAGCGCTACTATGGCGGCTGTGAGTTTGTTGATGAAATTGAACAAGTAGCGATCGATCGGGCAAAACAATTATTTGGTGCCGCTTCAGCCAATGTGCAGCCCCATTCTGGTGCCCAGGCCAACATGGCCGTATTTTTGACTTTGCTCAAGCCGGGCGATAAAATCATGGGCATGGATCTTTCCCATGGTGGTCATTTAACTCATGGTTCGCCCGTGAATGTTTCGGGCTTGTGGTTCGATAAAGCTTTTTACGGTGTTAGCCCCGAAACTGAGCAGCTAGATTACGACATGATTCGGGATGCAGTGCTGCAACACAAGCCCAAACTGTTGATCTGTGGTTATTCGGCTTATTCAAGAATTATTGATTTTCCTAAATTCCGGGCGATCGCAGATGAAGTAGGTGCTTACCTGTTGGCCGATATTGCCCATATCGCTGGCTTGGTAGCCACTGGTCATCATCCTAGCCCGATCGAATATTGTGATGTAGTAACTACAACTACCCACAAAACTCTACGAGGCCCTCGGGGTGGTCTGATTCTTTGCCGCGATGCGGAATTGGGCAAAAAGCTTGATAAATCGGTGTTTCCGGGTACTCAAGGTGGTCCATTAGAGCATGTGATTGCTGGTAAAGCGGTAGCTTTTGGTGAAGCGCTGAAACCAGAGTTTAAGACTTATTGTGGCAATGTGGTGACTAATGCTCAAGCAATGTGTAAGCAGTTGCAGGCCAGAGGTTTGAAGATTGTTTCGGGTGGCACTGATAACCATTTGGTGCTGGTGGATTTGAGATCGGTCGAGATGACTGGTAAAGAGGCTGATCGGTTGGTGGGTGAAGTAAATATCACTGCTAACAAAAACACGGTGCCTTTTGATCCGGCATCACCTTTTGTAACTAGTGGTCTGCGGTTGGGTTCGCCTGCCATGACTACCCGAGGAATGGGCACTACTGAGTTTACCGAGATTGCTAATATCATCGCCGATCGGCTCCTAGCTCCTACTGACGAATTGGTAGCTACTAACTGCCGCCAGCGGATTGCTGTTCTCTGTGAACGTTTCCCTTTATATCCTCATCTTTCGATGCCCGTTCCAGCGCTAGTCTAAGATTTCACTTGTAGGAATTGTCTGAAGAATTCAAGATAATTTAGTGAATAACTATGGCATATTAAAAATCCCCGTTTTTTTAAAGACGGGGATTTTTAAGCTAAGATCGATCGCTTTGACTGCATCTCCAATGATTGACTCAGCCCCTTATCTAGTACCATAGAAAGTCTAAACCCCATGTTTCCCTGATTTTGGTTTATCAAGCAGGACAATAGGGCATATTAATCAGGACAATGGATCCCAAATTGCCAGGAATAGCATCGATCAAATAATAATGACCAGAGCAAGCACCCATTTTCATCTTCCGGGTTATGAATTACTCGAAAAAATACATCATCACTCCAAGAGCATCGTGTATCGAGCTAAGCAGAAGGTTGTTAGTGCCGGGGCTAGCTCTCGTCCAGTCATTATTAAACTGTTAGCAGCAGAATACCCCAGCTATCAAGATTTAATCAATTTTCGACATCAATACACGATTGCCAAAGACTTAGATTTGCCTGGAACTGTGCAGATTTACAGCCTCGAAGAGCATGATCGGGGCTACGCGATCGTCATGGAAGATTTTGGGGGTATTCCTTTAGACCAATACCTAACGCAGCTATCCCTGGCTGATACCTTAAAAATTGGTATTCAACTTACCGTTACTCTTCAAGCCCTCAGCCAGCAGCGGATTATTCACAAAAATATCAAGCCCGCTAATATTCTGATTCATCCTGTCACTAAGCAAGTTAAGCTCATTGACTTTTCGATCGCCTCTTTACTCCCCCACGAAACCCAAGAACTGGTTAGCCCCAAACTATTAGAAGGCACCCTTGCCTACATTTCGCCCGAGCAAACCGGCAGAATGAATCGGGGCATTGATTACCGCAGTGATTTTTATAGCTTGGGTGTCACTTTATATGAGCTGCTAACTGGCAAACAGCCCTTTCTCGCAGTAGATCCGCTAGAGTTAATTTATAGTCATTTGGCTAAAATCGCTGTGCCAGTAAGCGACATTAAGCCAGAAATCCCGATCGCAGTCTCTCAGATAGTCGCCAAATTGATGGCCAAAAATGCTGAAGATAGGTATCAGAGTGCTTTGGGTCTTCAGCGCGATTTAGAAAAATGCTTGGCTCAATGGCAAGCCGCTACCAAGATCAATGAATTTGCATTGGGGCAAAAAGATCTCAGCGATCGATTCTTTATTCCTGCAAAACTCTATGGACGACAAGACGAAGTCCAAACTTTATTAGCAGCCTTTGACCGAGTCAGTCAGGGGCAAACAGAAATGATGTTGGTGGCCGGATTTTCGGGAATTGGCAAAACTGTAGTTGTTAATGAAGTTCACAAACCCATCTCTCGTCAGCAGGGATATTTCATTAAAGGTAAGTATGATCAATTCAACCGCAGTTTGCCCTTGAGTGCTTTCTGTCAAGCATTTCAGGATTTGATTGGACAACTATTGAGTGAAAGTGATGCTCAATTAGCTACTTGGAAAAATAAAATCTTGGCAGCATTAGGTGAGAATGGTCAGATTTTGATTGAGGTAATTCCAACACTAGAAAAAATCATCGGCTCACAGCCACCCAGTACTGAATTAGCTGGTAGCGCAGCCCAACAGCGTTTTAATTTACTATTCCAAAATTTTATTGAAGTATTTGCCACTGCTGAGCATCCCTTAGTCATATTTCTGGATGACCTGCAATGGGCAGATTCTGCTTCACTGCAATTAATAAAGCTTTTAATGGAAGGTAATAGATATTTACTGCTGTTAGGAGCTTATCGAGATAATGAGGTGTCGATCGCTCATCCTTTGATGTTAACCATCGATGAACTGAAGCAATCACCGGCTACTGTTCAAACCATCACCCTAGCTCCTTTGATTTTTCAGGATACCAATCAGTTAGTAGCTGATACTTTGCACTGCTCGATCAAACTAGCACAACCTTTGAGTATCTTAATTGATCGCAAAACTCAAGGCAACCCATTTTTTACTACTCAGTTCTTAAAATCACTGCAAGCTGATGGGGAGATTACCTTTAACCAGGCTGGTTACTGGGAGTGTGATATTGCTCATGTCCAAGCCTTATCACTCACCAATGACGTGGTAGAGTTGATGGTAACACAGCTTCAAAAACTCTCTATTGAAGCTCAAGAAATCCTCAAATTAGCCGCTTGTATTGGTAATCAGTTTGATCTAGAAACCTTAGCGATTGTTTCAGAACAATCTCAACAATCAGTATCGGAAGCACTATGGCTAGGCTTACGAACTGGATTGATTCTACCCACTAGCCAAGTCTACAAATTCTTTCAGTCTAATTCTAACCAGCCGATCGATACTGAACAATTAGTAAGTCCCTGCTATCGCTTTTTACATGATCGGGTACAACAGGCTGCTTATTCACTGATTCCAGCCGATCGCAAACAGCATACTCATCTGCAAATTGGTCGTTTACTCTTAGCCAATAATCCTACAGCTCAGCAAACAGAACAAATATTTGCCATTGTTAACCATTTCAATGAATCTATTGCACTTATTCAGGATATGGCTGAACAGCAGATGTTGGCGAAACTAAACCTTGTGGCTGCCCAAAAAGCCAAAGCTGCCACGGCTTACCATGCTGCTTTTAACTACGCACAAATTGGCAGTGAATTACTAGGATCAACTGGTTGGCAGACGCAATATCAAGTTACTTTGGCCTTATACGAAACCTTGGCCGAAGCTGCCTTTTTGCAGGGCGATTTGGATACAGTGCCTATTTTGGTACATCTGGTATTAGATCAGGCCAAGGATGTGCTCGATCATCTGAAAGTTTATGAAATCATCATTCAGTTGCATACTATCCAAAAAGAATATCAGCGGGCGATCAGCAGAGCCTTAGAAATATTGCAGCAGCTAGGCGTTGACTTATCACCGTACCCGAAGCGCTCAGAGCTTATTCAGGAGTTGCTAAAAACCAAAGTTGCCCTGCTTGGTCAGAATCCCGATAAATTAGGCAGATTATGTGAAATGGTGTTGCCCAAGCAAGCAGCGATACTAAGAATTATGGATCTATTACAGATGCCAGCTTATCTTAGTTCGCCAAAATTGATGGTGGTGTTAGCAACAGTAGGCGTGCGGATTACTTTGCAGCATGGGAATTCACCTTGGGCAGCCAGCTTTTATGCCTACTACAGCATGATTCTCTCTAGCTTAGGGGAGTTAGAAAAAAGCTATCAATTTGGGCAATTAGCAATTATGTTAGCTGATCGCTATAGTAATTTATTTATTACTGCTAAAGTCAAAGTAATTGTGCCCTGGTTTTCCCAGCCGTGGCGGAAAGATCTGCGCAGCAGCATTCCAGTGATGGATGAAAGCCTGAGATCTGCTATCGATAGTGGTAATTTGACTTTTATGGGTGTTAGCACTGGAATGTCAATGCTGACGAGATTTTTTGCGGGTGTTTCTCTGGATGAAATCGGCGATCGGATGTCTGACTTACAGGACGTTGTGATTCAATCTAAAGACGCATCCAGCCAACAATATTTTGATTTATTACTACAAACAATTCAGCAACTGCGTGGTAAATCACCTATTAATCTGAATCAAGTGTCTGGTCAGGAAAAACCTCTCTTATCTACTATGTATGGTTTTCAGACTTACATAGCATACCTATTATCAGATATCTCAATTGCTCTGAACTATGCTGATACCCAGCTTCTTTATGAGTCGCCAGAAACTACCGGGATGACCAAGATTCATATTTGGTTATTTGATGCTCTTACTCGCTTAGCAGCTTATCCTCAAAGTGATCCTGCTATCAAAAAACGACTGCTCCAACGAGTGACAAATCTACAAAAGAATCTCTCAATCAGAGCGAAATTGATGCCAGGAAACTTCCAGCATAAATGTGATCTCATTGAGGCCGAGAAATGTCGGGTGTTAGGCAAATTTACTACAGCTATGGAGCTGTATGATCGGGCAATTAATGGAGCTAGAAATCATAGATATCTGCAAGAAGAAGCTCTAGGTAATGAGCTAGCTGCAAAATTTTATCTCGCATGGGGCAAGGAAAAAATTGCGGCTACTTATTTGCAAGAAGCTTATTATTGCTATGCTCGTTGGGGTGCTCAAGCCAAAATCGATGACTTAGAACAACGTTATCCCAAGCTCTTAGCCTTAGTTATTCAGTCTCAGCAACCAGCCGGTCTTTCCACAATAGCCGCAATTAGTCATGCTGCCACCACCAGACTTACTCATGACAGTCATGGCATTAGCACTTTTGACCTATTCGCAGTAATCCAATCAACCCAAGCTTTATCTGGCATTGTTGAACTGCCAGCTCTGATTGACCAGCTCTGTCAATTACTTTTGAAAAATTCGGGTGCAGAAATCTGCATTCCGATCCTTCTTGATCATCAAAATTGCTGGCAAGTATATGGCATTGACCCCAATATTTCTATCGATCGATCGAGAATAGTCAATCAGCCTTTTCAACTGACCTATTCTCCTTTGATAGACTGTGACTATTTACCACTAAAACTGATCAACCAGGCTCGACATTCTGGCCAAACCATAATTTTGACTCGGGACTCAGAGATGTTATTAGAGGATGAATATTTTCATCGCTATCAACCTCAAAGCGTCATGTGTTTACCTTTAATTCATCAAGGAGAAATAAGGGGGCTAATATATTTAGAAAATCGTCATACGCCTGAAGTTTTTAGTTTAGACCAACAAACTATGTTAGAGATAATTGCTACTCAGGCTGTTATTACTCTGAAAAATGCCCAACTTTATGAATCATTGACACAAAGATCGATCGAGATTGAGAATTCTACCAGAGAAGATCGGCGTAGAGAATCTGCCTTGAAAGCGATCGTGGAAGGAACTGCTGGTAAAACTGGTGCAGATTTTTATCAAGCCTGTACTAAATACCTAGCTGAGATATTTGAGGTGCGCTATACATTTCTTACCAGGCTCCTCGATCAATCCTTTACAAAATCGGAGATGGTTTCACTCTGGACAGGAGGAGAACTTATTGAGCCTTATGAAATGGAATTAGCCGGGACTCCTTGTCTTTCGACTTATCAAAACTCTTGGGGAATTTTTCCTTCAGATTTACAAACCTATTTTCCTACTGCTACTGCTCTGGCTAGCTTAGGAGGTGAAAGTTATATTAGCGTGGTAATTCGAGATTTCGAGGGAACTATTATCGGCAACTTGGGAGTTATTGACACGAAGCCTTTACCAGCAGATACTTCCACTCTCCAATTTATTCTACAACTTTTCGCTAATCGGGTTTCTACCGAAATGAAGCGTCAATCTGATGAAGAAAAAATTAAAAACACTAATTATCATTTGGAATTAACTAATCAGGAGTTGCTTCATGCCACCCGTCTTAAAGACGAATTTTTAGCTACTATGAGTCACGAGCTACGCACACCGCTCAACGCCATTATTGGAATGTCGGAAGGTCTACAAGAAGAAGTTTTTGGTCCACTCAATGAAGATCAACTGAAGTGGGTTGCCATGACCGAAAAAAGCGGTAGACATTTATTATCGCTGATTAATGATATTTTGGATGTTTCTAAAATTGCTGCAGGGAAATTAGACCTCGATATTGCACCAGTAAATCTAATCAGTCTTTGCAACTCTAGCCTAGATTTTATTAAGCAGCAAGCGGCTAGCAAGCAAATTAAAATTCAGTCCGAAATATTGGCAGATATAGCCAGTGTCAATGTCGATGAACGTCGGATTAAACAAGTGTTAATTAATTTATTGAGCAATGCTATTAAGTTTACGCCAGCAAATGGTAACGTAGATTTACGAGTTTTATTAAAACCTCAAGAAAATGGTGAGAAATATATATGCTTTGAAGTTATCGACACCGGAATTGGCATTGCGTCAGAAGATCAATCTAAACTATTTCAACCCTTTATTCAGATTGATAGCAAGTTTAATCGACAATATACGGGCACTGGGTTAGGGTTAGCTATTGTCAAGCAAGTTGTAGAACTCCATGGTGGTAACGTCGATCTGCGTAGTCAAGTGGGAGAAGGAAGTTGTTTTATGGTGAATCTACCACCACAATCTTGGTTATAAGCAATTTGGGAGCTGAAGATAGATAAAGAACTAGGTGATCTTGATCACTTCTTATTTGCACTTTTTATGGATTTCCATAATCATAAGATTAAAATACTTCAATATCTCCTACAACAAGTAGCCTGTTATTTGTAGACGAGGTAACAAAATATTTAGGAAGTCTATACGGTTACATTTTGTACCTTGTTGGTCTACACTCCACATCAACACCTTATTAGTGATTTACAGAGAGAACGTAGCATTTGATCTCTTTGAAGCAAGTGCAGTCTCTGCTTCAGCAAAGGCCAGTTTTTTTGATGGAAATCACCAAAATGATGGTGTCAAAGTGATTCACTCAACAAATCCATCTATCTTCTTATGCAGTACCATCTCGGCATCAATTTAGGACATGAACGATCGGTCGCAATTGTCAAAGACGGTGAAATACTAGTAGCGATCGAACAAGAAAGAATTGATCGGCAAAAATACAGTCCCGGCTATATGCTGCATTCGCCCGGTGATGCCAGTCAGATCCAATTACCCCACGAAGCCATTCGGTATGCGATCGACACTGTTGGTATTGCCATGGGAGAGCTAGAAACGATCACTGCCAATATGCCGGGACACGACTACGCCCCCGATATTTTGCGGCGGGTTTTGCCCCCAGAATTAGTCAATAAGGTACAGAGAATTCCTAGTCATCATTTGGCTCATGCTTATTCCGCATATTATCCATCGGGTTTTGAAGAATCGATCATTTTGGTAGTAGATGCCTCAGGCAGCACGATTGATCGACAGACCGAATCTTACACAATATATACTGGCAAAGGTAATCAGCTTACCACTCTCCACAGCGAAACCGTTGCAGCACATCTAGCCGGACTCTCCACCCTGGGTTTTGTTTACGAATATGTTACACGCAAGGCCGGGTTTGTAAGTCAGCTCAACGAAAAAGTGCGCCATGCCGAATCGGGTAAATTGATGGGATTGGCACCGTTTGGCCGACATCAACCCCATTTCCAGCGTTGGATTCAAACCATGGCTGATGACTTTAGCCTAAAAATTTCGGCCTATGATATTTTCTTGGAGATTGCCGCACTAGAAAAACTTTATGACAATGGCGAAGGCAAGCCGTATCTGCGCAAGTACCTGGTGGATCTGGCTTATAAAGTTCAGCAAGAATTAGAGCAGGCATTACTACACATTGTTGAATTGGCAGTTAAACGCACTGGTCTAAAGAAATTGTGTATTGCTGGAGGTGTCGGTTTGAACTCGGTGGCTAACTACAAGCTTTTACAACAGCTTAATCTAGATGATATTTTCATCTTTCCGGCTGCTGGCGATGGTGGTATTGCAGCAGGCTGTGCCTTGTGGGCTTACCATCATGCCGGTGGTAGCAAGCGCTCAACATTAACCAAAGCGAGCTTTGGTAAACAATATAATACAGAAGAAGTGGAGTTTGCCATTTCGCAATTTGCTGCCGATATTATAGTTGAAGAATTGTCACCTACTTCGATCGTGCCCCGTACTGCGCAGTCTTTGGCACAAGGAAACGTGGTAGCGAGGTTTGCCGGTGGATCTGAATACGGTCCACGTGCTTTGGGGCAGCGATCAATCATGGCCGATCCTACTTTCAAAAGAATGAAAGATATTATTAACGCCAGAGTCAAATTCCGCGAAGCATTTCGGCCTTTTGCTCCGGTAATTCCGCTGGAATCGGTATCGACAGTATTTGAGCAACAGGTTGCTGCGCCCTTTATGTTGGTAGTGCCGCAGATCAAAAAAGAATTCCATGATTTAATTCCTTCTGTGACTCACGTTGACGGCACCGGACGGGTACAGACGGTAACAGCCGTAGATAATCCTTATTTCCATAGTCTCTGTCATCAATTAGTACGAGAGCGCCAAGGTGTGCCGGTTTTATTGAATACTAGCTTTAATGTGGCCGGACAGCCGATCGTTGAGACTCCAGCGGAGGCGATCGAAACTTTCTTAAATACTGATATTGACTATTTGGCGATCGAAAACTTCTGGATCAGCAAACGATATGTGCCGGTGTTGAACTACACCGAACATCTCACTAAAGTTACTGATAGCTCGCTGCCTGAAGGCTTACCAGCTAATGCTCCCAGTGTAATGGACTTGATGACTAGACTCGACCAGGCATTATTTCACAGCAAAACCAATAATTGCCCTTGGTCGTTAGCCGAACTCCAAAAATTATCTGCTACAGGTGCTATTTACAAAGAAACCAGTCGCCTTTTTCCTGATATCCGTGGCCTTCGCCAACTCCAAACCCAGCTATCACCCTCTGTCGTATTACTACCAGATCCATTGGGGAAATCTGCTCTTATTGAGTTGCAGGGCAAAATCAAACCCACGACTTACGATTGGTCAGAAGTCCAACTTTTACTCACAGTATGGCGTAGTCAGGAGCGTGAATTAGAAGATTTGCGTCAAGCATGGCAGATCACGCCGCGAGAACTTCAGGTTAAAGTTACCTGGGCGCACCAACAACTCGACCGATATCAACTGAGATCACTGAGTAATGAAATCCAGGCAAAACCTAAAGATTCAGAATTAACTACAATTGCCGATAAATCTGCTTGCACCGGAGTTGATCGTACTTTTGCCCCTTTTGCCAATGAAGATTTTTCAGCCCGTGAAACTCTACGCCAACTCTATGATTGTTTATATCTTTGGGAATATACCGATGGCAAGATTTCCGAGTTATTGAGTGTGACTTCTCAACAGCATATTGAACCTACCCGCATACACTACTATGATCGATATCTTCTACCCCAACATGATGCCTTAAGTAATTTAATTCGGCTGTTCCATCTCAGAGTTGCGTTACCTAAAGCTGATCTCCAAGATCTGTTTACCCCTTCACTCTTTACTGCCTTAGTTAATTTGGGCTTGCTGATCCCCCGAGGTGAACATTGGTCATCACGAGTAGATCTGTTTGATGCGGCAGGGCTATACATTGCTACTGACCATCGATATATGCTCTTACCCGAAGACAAAATTGATGAAGATCCGGTAATGTATTTGGGTATGGATAGTATGGGGTTGGTGTACACCGCACCACGCAATAATGTAGATTGTGTGTTAGATCTTTGTACTGGTAGCGGCATCCAGGCTTTAACCGCCAGTCGTTATGCCCATCAAGTGGTGGGAGTTGATATCAATCTGCGCGCTCTGCGCTTTGCCCGCTTCAACGCCCAACTAAATAGCATTGAGCATGTCAAATTCCGATCGGGCAACTTATACCAGGCAGTCTCGGGTAAATTCGACGTTATTTTAGCCAATCCACCCTTTGTACCTAGCCCCAGCCAAGACTATCGGTTCCGAGATGGTGGTGCCAATGGTGAAGAGATTTTGGCGCAGATCATTATTGGTAGCGCCGAGTATCTAACCGCTAATGGTCGATTATTTATTGTCACCGACTTAGTTGATTTACCCAAATACCAAAACAAACTAGCTCAGTGGTGGCAAGGTGGGGCAGCCGATCAATTAATTCTGCACACCGCTGATCGGGATGATATTTTATTTTCGGTGCCCCATTCTCATGCGCCCTTCGGACAAACAATTTGTGAATACCGTGATGAACTCGATCGATGGCTGGGTAATTTTCATGGAGCGGGGTTAACTGCGGTCAACTTTGGTTATATTTTGATCAAACGTTTGGCTGCCTCTAATCAGCAAGGTACTTATTACACCCGCACTATTCATAATCCTCATCAGTCGATCGAGGCTGAAGTGCGCCAATATTTTCGGCAGCGCGATCGGCTAGCACGTCCTCAAGTGGGCAAATGTTATTTAGCCCTCCATCCAGATTTACGCTTCCGTTGCGAGATAGATCCTCATACTGGAGAGCAACAGGTAGAATTGTTTAGTGCAAATAATCTCTATTTTACGACCTACCCGATCGGTCAGCAATTATACCTACGACTACAGGAGATTTTTAGTACCCAACCTCAGTGCATTGACTATATCAATAGTGTTAATCGTGATTTGATCTACGATTTGGTCTGTAAGGGAATTCTCTTACTTAAATTCACCCAAGTTAATATTGATAATCGCCCGGTTATGCCACCAAATTCTTCGGCGATCTCTCGAAATACAGGTTCCTCTCGATCGGCAGAGTTAGCCGAGGCTGACGAGTTAAGCATTGCAGAATTGCAGACAAAAACTACTCCTACCTGTCTCTCTTCCTATTTAAGCTAGTTTGTTGGCAATTATGTGAAAACACTGTGGCACATGAAAATACACGGTGTTAGAGTTAGGTTAAAGCAACCAGCAAAATTCCATGCAACTCACTTGGCTAGACAGCAATTCGTGGCTCATCGAAATGGGCGGTAAAAATATCTTGCTAGACCCTTGGCTAGTAGGCGATCTCAGTTTTGGCAATCTGCCCTGGCTATTCCTGGGCAGCAAAACCGTTGAGCGACCAATCCCTGCCAACATTGACCTGATTTTGCTCTCCCAAGGACTGCCCGACCATGCCCATTTGCCTACTTTGGAAGTACTTGATCGATCGATTCCAGTTGTCGCATCGCCCAGTGCAGCAAAAGTAGTCAAGAACCTCGGCTATCAAAAGATTACGGCTTTAGCACCGGGTGAAAGCCATGGTTTTGCCAGAGTCGTCATCAAAGCAGTGCCCGGATCGCCAGTGGGGCCAACGGCGATCGAAAACGGCTACATATTGCGTGATGACCAGAGTAGCCTGTATTACGAACCCCATGGCTATCATTCATCAGTGTTAGCTACGGAGGCGAAGATTGATGTAGTGATTACGCCATTGATCGATCTCAAACTCCCATTACTGGGTGCTGTGATCAAAGGTAAAGCTAGCGCTTTGGCTCTCTGTGAACTGCTTAAACCCAAATTTATTGTGCCCACAGCCGCTGGTGGTGATGTGAAGTTTGAGGGTTTGCTGATGTCGATATTAACTGCCGAAGGCACAGTTACGGAGTTTCAGAATTTGCTAAAAAGTAAATCTTTGGGTACTGAGGCGATCGATCCACAGCCTTGGCAACCTTTTGGCTTGGCCTTAGCTGCCACATAAACCAGTTTTCCTTGAACCTGTGTTCATTGAAATAGGCAGATATTTAAAAACTAAAGGAATATTTCATAATGAACGCAAGTTTAACTATTAACCTCGCTGAAGTAGATTCAGTCGAGCAGGTTCAGGCTGAGTATATAATTCGACATTCAGATGTGATCGAAGCAGCTCTGTTGGAAAACAAACGGAAAGAAGATGCTTTGCAAGCGATCGTGGAAGGGACAGCGGGCAAAACCGGAGCCGATTTTTATCGCACGTGTACTAAATATTTAGCGGAAATATTTGAGGTGCGTTACACTTTTCTGACTAAATTACTCGATCAGTCCTTCAACAAATCGCAGATGATTTCGCTCTGGACAGGTGGCGAATTAATCGAACCCTACGAAATGGAATTAGCGGGCACTCCTTGTCTTGCAACTTACCAAAATTCTTGGGGAATTTTCCCCGCCGATCTCCAAACTCATTTTCCTACTGCCACCGCTCTGGCTAGTTTGCAAGGTGAAAGCTATATTAGCGTAGTGATTCGAGACTTTGCCGGTAAAATTATCGGAAATTTAGGAGTCATTGATACCAAGCCTTTACCAGAAGATACTGCCACCCTGCAATTTATTCTGCAACTTTTTGCCAATCGGGTAGCAGCAGAAATGAAGCGGCAAGATGATGAAGATAAAATTTGTGAAAACAATCGATGTCTAGAGCTAATAAACCAAGAGCTTCTTTGTGCTACCCGCCGTAAAAATGAATTTTTGGCGACCATGAGTCACGAATTGCGTACTCCTCTCAATGCAATTTTAGGCATGTCTGAAGCTTTAGAAGACGAAGTATTCGGTGATCTTAATGAACGTCAGATTAAATCTTTGCGCACCATCAGGCGCAGTGGTCGGCATCTATTGTCGCTTATTAATGATATTTTAGATGTCTCCAAAATCGAGGCCGGTAAACTAGAGATAGAAGTTGTGACCACTGGTGTTCAAGATCTCTGTAGCTCTAGTTTGATATTTGTGAAACAACAGGCATTTGACAAGCAAATTAAACTAGACGTACAGTTGCCACCAGCAGTAGGTAATATTGCTGTTGATGAACGACGGATGCGTCAGGTGCTGATTAATTTACTTAGTAATGCAGTCAAATTTACTCCTGCCGGTGGGCGAATTATCCTCTCTGTCGTCCGCCAAGAAAAAGAAGACAGTGAAGATGAGAGTAGTTGGATTGAATTTAAAGTCACTGATACCGGCATTGGCATTAGTGCCGTCGATCAAGATAAGCTTTTTCAACCATTTGTACAGCTAGATAGCAGCCTAAACCGTCAGTATGCAGGCACTGGGCTGGGTCTAACATTAGTCAAGCAAATCGTAGAGCTTCATGGTGGCACAGTTCAGCTTCAGAGCGAAGTTCAACAAGGCAGTTGCTTTACAGTACATTTACCCAGCACCTGCTTATTATCTGATCAAGATACCTGTTCTTTTTCAATGTTTGATAGTTTAACTTCCTATCCTCAGATATTTAATCAGCAAACGACAGCATCGGCTTTGATTTTATTGGCTGAAGACCAAGAAGCTAACATCAGCACATTTTCTAGCTACTTGACGGCTAAAGGCTACCAGGTAGTTGTGGCAGAAAATGGCCAAGAGGCGATCAATTTGACCCATAGCAAACGACCTAATTTAATTTTAATGGATATTCAAATGCCTGATGTTGATGGGCTGCAAGCCATCACTGCGATCCGGCAAAATCCAGAGCTAGTGGGCATTCCCATTATTGCTCTGACCGCCTTGGCCATGGATGGCGATCAAGAGCGTTGTTTAGCTGCCGGTGCCAACGATTATCTCACTAAACCCGTGAAACTCAAGCAGCTCAACCAAAAAATCCGAGAATGGCTGAACTTAAATTAGCTAAAATTATCTAATTTGACAATTATCAATAAAACAATTTGCAGTCCAAAGGAGACAACCAAAATGAGTAACTACTCTATTTTAATAGTGGATGACCAGCCAGAAAACTTTGAAGTAATTGAAGCCTTACTTGAAAGATTGAATTACACTCTGCACTATGCGAGTAGTGGTCAAGTTGCGATTGATCTTTTAGATAAATTTGACCCTGACTTGATTTTGTTAGATGTAATGATGCCTGAAATTGATGGCATTGAGGTTTGCAAACAAATTAAAGCCAATTCCCGGTGGCAGGCGGTACCAATCATTATGGTCACATCTCTTAGTAGCACGGAGAATTTAGCTCGCTGTTTAACCGCAGGTGCCGATGATTTTCTTAGCAAACCAATTAATGGTATTGAGCTGCGAGCCAGAGTTAATTCTATGTTACGGATCAAAAAGCAGCACGATCGCATTGAATCTTTGTCAAAACTTCAACGAAATAGCATTAGCTCTTTAAAAAGTAACTTGCATGAATTGAACGCAGATTTGGCAATCAGTTTCCCTAAAGAATCAGATGCTCCATTACATAATGTTCTGGACAAAATTCAGCTATTACAGCAAGATTTTCACAAAATGTCTCTGCCTAAAATCAGAGAAATCTTAGAGTCTGTAAATCAATCAGCAATTGAGCTAGATCAATTTCAGCAAAGCTTTCTGTTCACTCGCCAATTATCCTCATCAATTCCAGAGTCTGATAGACAGAAAACCTGTGCTGCAAAAGTCTCGATCGAACAAATCGCCCTTCGACAAATCGATCAATTACAGTCGCTACCAAAATTAACATTTGATATCGAAGATGCTGAATTAGCTATTAAACCTAAGCATTTACAATACATCATCGCTGAGCTACTAGATTATATCCTGAAGATTTCTCAACCTAAAGATTTTATCAATGTGCATGGTCATATCATGAATGATGAATTCCATTTTTATATTGATAATCGAGGAGTTAGCATTAGCAGTATTCCTTTGGCCAAGCTTTCAGCATCAATCAAATTCAATCCGGTATCCAACTCAGACCATGAACTCACTACCGGTTTGAAAATTGCTAAAAAGATCGTTGAAATTTATGAAGGACTATTTTTAATCAGTAACTTTGATCTTGCTGAAGCAACAATATACATTACACTCCCCTTGACTAAATTTATTACTCCGCCGAAACCACCATTAACTTTGGTTACTAATGATGGTGGCTCTATCTCCGATGAATTACAGGAAAATTCTTAGAAATAAGCCCAACAACAAACCCTCCAGCACATTTGCCAGAGGGTTTGTTGTTTAGGTAACTGCACCGAAATGATCAGAGCACCAGTGTGTTTTAGAAGCGCAAACCAGCACCTAAAGTGACGTTGGTACCACCACTGCTATTAAAAGGAATGTTTACAGAGCCAAGTAGACCAAAATCTCTGCTGACATTGAAATCAGCACCAAGTTGGGCATAGCCTGTAGTAGTGCTAGAAGCACCAGGAATGTTAGCGGTGCCGATATTCACACCCGCGCCGATAAAAGGAGTAACTGGTGTGCGACGGAGATTGAAATCGTAGGTCAAGCTAGTCCCAAAATCAGTACCGCCAGAAGGAAATGCTACGTAAGGCCGCAGAGAAACGTTATCAGCAACCCCAAACTTTCCATCGATACTGAAAATGCTGCTGCCATTTCCGAGTCTAACGGAGGGACCGAGTGTGTTGTTACCAATGCCACCAGCCATCGCTGGAACTTGAGTAACAGCTAGCACGCTAGCAAGTACAGTCAATGCAGTTAATGTGTTTTTCATGTTCATGAATCCTCATAATCTTCTTGTAACACTCTAGACTCATTTCGATAGCTTCGCTTGCGCCAAAGACAATCGAGACGACCCACGTGTATTTACTCCCAGACTACATCAACTTACAGAATGTTCCTGGCTAGACGAGGGACTGGCCATACTTCTGGGTAATGGATCGAAGCAAACCCTCTGATATTCTTCCTCTGAGATTAAGTCTTCTGGTCTAACATGATCGACGAACAGTACACCATATAAATGGTCATACTCATGCTGAAAAATACGCGCCACAAAATCGCTAAAACGATTACGCTGTAGCTCTCCCTGCATATTAAAATACTCTACATCAACCCACTGAGCACGATATACTACGGCTCGGTGATCAGGGATGCTCAAACAGCCTTCCCAGCCCCCAATATTTTCGCTGCTGCGATCGATAATTTTGGGATTGATCATCGCGGTGGGTTCCATGGTCGGAGCATGGGGGTAGCGGGGGCTGGGACGCGAGGCCAAAATAAATAGGTTAAGACTAGCAGCCACTTGAGGTGCGGCAATTCCCACCCCATTGGTCAATTCGGCAGTGTGCATCAAATCAATGATGAGCTGGTAGATGGCTGGAGATAGGGGAAACTCGACATCCTGGGAAGTCTGACGCAGCACCGGGGCACCGATTTGAGAAATTGGTAATTTATTCACTGGATTTGTTTAGCGATACCAGAAAGGAAGAGTGAGGATGGCAAGGCCGATCGCTTCTACCCACTCTACCACTGCGCCATAAGTGTCGCCGGTGTGGCCGCCGAAAGCTCGATCGAAGTATTTGCCCACCAAGTAACTCAAGATCAATCCTACACAGGCCACTGCCGGAATTAAGATTACTGGCTGCCAGTAGAACTGTGTGGCGGCCACCATGCCCAAAGCCAACAGACCACCTAAGAGATCTGGGATAGGTTCTACTCCTTTGCGGTGCATTGCTCCTTTGCCTTCGGCTTTGAGATAGGGATAGATCGAAATTGTCAAAACCTGCGCCCACCTAGCCCAAGCTGGAATCATTAATAACACCAGCCAGCGCTGTTGAGTAATGGCGCTCAGGCTGACAATTTTTAAACTCAGAATCGCCACTGCGGCCATGGCACCAAAGGCTCCGGTGGTGCTGTCGGCCATCACTGCTAGGCGACGGGTTGGATCGGTTACGGCTAGACCATCAGCGCTGTCCATGGCTCCATCTAAATGGAGGCCCCCAGTAAGTAGGAGCCAAAAGAGGATGATGACCGTCGATCGCACCACCAAGGGCATTTCTAACAGCGCTAAGCCATAGTCGCAGAGGCAAAGGATGCCACCCAGAATTAGACCCATGAGGGGTGCCCAGCGGGCTATGCGACTAAAATCTAGCTCCATTTTCTGGGGAGCAGGCAAACACAGATAAAAAGTCCAAGCGGCAAGTAATGATTTCAGATTGTTCATTAAAAAGGTTTAATAGACTAGATATCGTACAAGGTTCAACGGCATTATTCATGGATTATCAGTACATTCAAAGAACCATTGCCCATCTGCAAGAGGCGATCGATTCTCTGGCCGAGCTTACTCCCCAGTCTCATGACATTACTGGTATTGCGGTGGCCGATGAAGTGCAAGAACATCTGAACAAAGCTCGGGCGGCCTTGAGCACTGCGATTAATCCTGAGTTGCCAGGGTATCTTTCTGGAGATATTTTGGATCAAATGGAAAAATATGGTATCCCCCTAGAAGATTTAGAAGTTAGAGTAGCCTTGAGCAACCATCATCCCAGCCAAGTGGTGGGGGTTTTGAATGAAATCAGCGATCGATATGCCGATATTCGGCGGCGGCGGGAATATTTTTTGGTGCGTTTACCCGAGCAGCCAGTAGAGGAATTGGGTTCGCGCCTGCCTTTTTATCAGGCCAGCGACTTTGCCTGGGCACCGCCGCCTACTCCACCCGCTACCTTGGAGGCATTAAAAAAGAAATATCAGCTCGATCGGCTAAAAAAACGCCAGCCTGCTACGGATATTTTTGGCAAAATTGATGCTGCACAACAAGCTTGGGAACAAGCCAAGCAATCTGCCGATCCAGAATAATACTGGCAAAAATTTGGCAAATCTGGCTAAATTCCTCTTGTGCTAACATAAAATCTACTATTGGTAGCACCGCACACTCTGTAAAGAGCAGCAGAACTAAGATAGCAAGAAGTCATAATAATTTAAGGGTAAGTCTGATGAATCTTTGGGGAGCTTGGCGACGACATCGCTGGTTTGCATTATTAGTTAACGCCGCACTCTGCGCGATCTTAGCTGGGCCAGTGTTAGCCTTTGCGAGTCAGGCAGCAATCAATCCCAACACCCCAGAGAATCCTGGCAATATCGACCCGGCAGCCATTGCTAGCACCACCGAATCATTGACTAAGGACGTAAGACGCACTGTTTTAAAAAATGGCATGGTGGTCTTGACCAAAGAAGTTCATAATGCCCCAGTGGCCACTGTCCAGGTTTGGTACAAAATTGGCTCTCGGAATGAAGCCCCTGGGGTTAATGGTATTGCTCACCAGCTAGAGCACATGTTGTTTAAAGGCACCAAAACTCGCCCAGTACAGTTTGGTCGCTTGCTCAGCGCTTTAGGCAGTGATTTTAATGCTTTTACTAGCTATGACCACACCGTTTATTATGAAACCTTAGAACGCAACAAAATATCCAGCGCTTTGGCTTTAGAAGCCGATCGAATGCAGTTTGCCAATATTGATCCAAAACTATTGGAAGGCGAAAAGCGAGTAGTAATTTCAGAATTGCAGGGCAACGAAAACAGCGCAGCCTATCGCTTGGGCAAAGCAGTCCAAGAACTCGCTCTACCCGATAGCCCCTACGGTCTTTCGGTCGGTGGCACCAAAGCAGACGTACAGACTTTTACTGAGCCACAGGTTCGATCGTACTATTCTTCTTATTATTCTCCGAACAACGCAGTATTGGTACTAGTTGGCGACTTCGATACCAATAAGGTTTTGGCAGAAGTGCGAAATATTATGGAGCCAATTCCTAGCCGCCCCATTACTGTTAAAACCCCTGTAGCGACTCCTCGAATAGTCAAATCTCGCGCCATTACCTTGCGGGAACCGGGCAGCAATGCCTTGATTAATGCGGTTTATCCTCTCCCAAACGCCAGTGACCCAGATGTACCAGCGTTAGACGTGATGAATTACATTCTTAGCGTTGGACGCAGCTCACGACTGTATCAGCAGTTAGTAGAAACTGGAAAGGTCAGCAGTGTCAGTGCTGGTGCTGCTAACTTAGCAGGCAGTGGCTGGTATGAATACAGTGCTACCACCGATCCTGGTAAGCCATTGGCGCAAATTGACAAAGTAATTCAGGCCGAAATCGGTAAAATGAAAAAGACTGCTGCTAGCAAAGTAGAAATCGATCGGGCGAAGTCTCAACTCCGTGCTGGATACCTACTTTCTTATCGGGATATTGGCAGTCAAGCCCGTCAGTTAGGCAATGACGAAACCACTTCTGGCGACTATCAGTTTACTGATAAGTATTTGGCCAATGTCCAAAAAGTCACAGCCGCCGATGTGCAGCGGGTGGCTAGCAAGTACTTGGTACCCAGTAAGCGGGTTGTTGGTTTCTTTGAGCCAGATAACAGCAAAGGAAAACCGGCTAGCGGTGGAACAGGACACAATGCTGCTGCTAATTTAGGCGCTCCATTAGATCCGAGTGAACTGCAAAAATATTTGCCAAAAGCTCCGGTAGACAGCTTAGCTAGCAATCAAAGCCTACCTCAGGCAACTGTTTTACCCAACGGTATGAAGCTATTACTGTTACGAGATCCTAGTAGTCCGACAGTCACACTTCAGGGCAATATTACTGCCGGTACTGAGTTTGACTCTACAGCCAAGGCTGGGGTGGCTAATCTCACGGCTAGTAACCTGATGAATGGCACTACCTCTAGATCTGCATTAGAAATAGCCAAGGGTCTAGAAAATCGTGGTGCAAGCTTAGGCTTTAGTGCTAGTAGAGAAGGGGTGACGATCGGCGGTAATGCTCTCGATGAAGACTTACCAGTATTAATTCAAACTCTGGGAGACGTGCTGCAAAACGCCAGCTTCCCGGCTAAGGATTTTGCCAATAGTCGGCAGCGGGCACTTACGGCTTTGCAAGCTGAGCTAGACAACCCTAGCTCCGTAGCGCGACGACGTTTCCAGCAAGCCATTTATCCTCAGAATCACCCTTTTACTAATTTTCCTACTCTAGCCACCCTGAAATCAATTAATCGCCAGGAGTTAGCGCAGTTTTACAGTCAAAATTACCAGCCTCAAAACACCCAAATAGCTTTGGTTGGTAATTTTGACCCGACCACTGTTAAACAGTTGCTAGAAAAAACCTTTAGTAATTGGCAAGGTAAAGCGAAGAGTCAGGCTCTAAGCTATGCAGAACCCCAGCTACCTGCCAAAAATGTGGTGATTCAGCCGACGATCGTGGGCAAAACTCAGTCGGTAACGATCATGGGCAACAAAGCAATTAATCGCCGAGATCCACGTTTCTATGCGGCTTTGGTTCTCAATCAAGTGTTGGGTGGCGACACTCTCTCTAGCCGTTTAGGCACCGAAATCCGCGATCGGCTGGGTCTCACTTACGGTATCTATAGCAGCTTTGCGGCTGGTAAACGTCAGGGGACATTCTTGATTTCGATGCAGACTGACCCTAACAATGCCAATTTAGCAGTCGAAAAAAGCATTGAGCTAATCCGTGAGGTGAAAAACAAGGGTCTATCAGCAGCCGAGGTAGATAATGCTAAGCAGTCGATTGCCAGTAACTACACTGTAGAACTTGGTTCTGCTGATGATGTAGCCGGTACTAGCCTCAGCAACTTGGTCTATGGTTTGCCAGAAAATGAGATTCGGGAGTTTCCAAATAAGATTCGATCGGTCACGTTGGCTCAGGTGAACCAAGCAGCCAAAGAGCTGCTGCACCCCGATAATTTCGTAGTGATTACAGCGGGACCACCGTTAGGTAATAAATCCAATGGCAAACCAGAAGATGCAAAACCAACCGAAACACTTTCTACGGAGCCAACTCAGGAGAAATCAAACAAGCTTCTAGAATCTCCGCTGGTAACACCTAGTGAGGAAAAAGCTAGTTCTGAAAAAACACCGAAAGCTTAATCAACTTAGGAAGATTATTGAAGTTTTACCAGATATCAAGAACCAGGAACAGTCACAGTTTGCTCACCACCTAAATTAAAAGCCTGATGGACAACCTGTAGAGCATTAACACCCTGATCTCGATCGACCACACAGCTCACCCGAATTTCGGAAGTAGCAATAATATGTAAATTAATCCCAGCCTCCGCCAGCGCCTGAAACATCCGGCTAGCAATACCGGGTGTTCCAACCATCCCCGAACCCACAATGCTAATTTTCGCGATCGATTCATTCAGCACCACCTCGCCATAGCCCAGATCACCTCTGGCAGCATCTAGAACTTTCTGTGCCTCACTGGCATCCCGTGGTCCCTTACCCACCTCCGACTGCGCCACCGTAAACGCAATGTCACGAGTAACGATACCGTTGATCGATCTAGTGCGCTGCGACTGCACGATCGTATCCACACTAATGTTCCGCTGCGCCAGCAAAGTAAAAATCTTCGCCGCCATCCCAGGTCTATCGGGCACATTCAACACTGCCACCCGTGCCTGCTTCATATCCAAGGCCACCCCACGCACCGGCACTGTGGGTAGATTGCCATCAGGAGCTGCCGAAATATTAATCGCAAAATGCTGACAAAGAATCGCAATCGCCCGATCGCAATCTTTCGCAGCGATCGCACAGCTCACTTTGATCTCCGAAGTAGAAATAAGCTGAATATTGATACTCGCCGCCGCCAGCAATTCAAAAATCTCTGCTGCGATCGCCGGACGACCGATCATTCCAGCACCACTAATACTAATTTTCGCAATGTGGTCTTCTACAATCACTTCTGCCCCACCTAACTGGGGAGCCAAAGCTTCCGCCACAGCTTGAGCACGGGACAACATCGACTGATTGACAGTAAAAGCAATATCGTTACTATTGCCATCATGAATCGACTGCAAAATCAGATCCACATCAATTCCTTCTCGCGCCATCGCCCGGAAGATTTGACCGGCAATTCCTGGTCGATCGGGCACGTGCAGCAGAGCAATTTTGGCTTCGTTGGTAGTAAACTCCACCGCATCCACAGCCGGAGCCAGTTCTAAATTAGCCAGCGATCTGGGCATAATGTTCTGAGAACGCACCATGGTGCCCGGATCATGAGTCCAACTTGATCGCACCACCAACGGCACCGCATAATTCCGCGCAATCTCCACCGCCCGAGGATGCAGCACCTTGGCTCCTAAGCTAGCCAACTCTAACATTTCATCGGCAGTAATTTCAGTCAAAAGCTGAGCATTGGGCACCAAGCGCGGATCGGTGGTGTAAACCCCAGGCACATCAGTATAAATCTCACAAAAATCTGCCTTCAAAGCTGCCGCCAAAGCCACCGCCGAAGTATCCGAGCCACCCCGACCCAAAGTAGTAATCTCTAGGTCATCTGCTGAACTAATTCCCTGAAAACCAGCCACCACCACAACTTCTTGCTGATTTAAGTGCCGCTGAATTCGATCGGTCTTAATTCCCACAATCCGGGCGCGGGTATGCTCTTTTTCGGTAATAATCCCTACCTGGCCACCAGTCAAAGAAATCGCCGCCTGACCTGCGGCCTGCAAAGCCATACTCAACAGCGCAATGGTCACTTGCTCACCGGTGGCCAGCAACATATCCATTTCTCGGCGAGAAGGCTCATTGGTAATATCTTGCGCCAGTGCCACTAAACCATCGGTGGCCTTGGCCATTGCCGAAACCACCACTACCACCGAGTTACCGGCACGCACGGTTTGAATTACTCGATCGGCTACCTTTTTGATTCGCTCTGCCGAACCAACCGATGTACCGCCGTATTTTTGCACAATCAATGCCACTGGATTTGCTTCCTCTACTTGCTGCACCGTCTATTATGGCGTAGGTGGGTGATTTGGACAATCTGTGTGCTCTTGATCTCGTGGTAGTCACAGCCTCATACTGGTCAAAATCGCGGCAAAATGCAGAGTCTTGCTAGAAGATTGATCACAATTTTCTGAGCGACTGTTCTTGAACTCCAGCTTCACTCTTTCTCAAAATTGAATCCGATCGGCTTTGAGCGCTGTAAACATCTAGAGGCTACTTTCCACATTATTTTCTACATTGGTAGCCCGATCAAACTAGACTTTGTCTCATTACTGGAGTAATTCATGCGTAAGCTTACAACCATCTTTTTGGGTTTGACCTTGGGAAGCCTGACCATTTTAGAATTGCCTGCTCAGGCCACTAATACTCAGCAAAATGCTGCGTCGGCTCCTGTCACAACCATCGCTCAGCTAAGTCAGAAATTGCAGGGTAAGCCTGTTGTGGTAGAAATTTACGCGAGCTGGTGTCCAGCCTGTAAAAATGTCGCTCCAACTGTTGCTCAATTGAGAAAACAATACGCGGGCAAAGCTAACTTTTTGGTTTTTGATGTCAGCGACCAAGGCTCTACTTCCCGCTCCAAAAATGCTGCTCAGCAAGCTGGTCTGAGTCAATTTTTCTCCCAAAACATCTCCCAGACTGGCTTAGTGGCCATTATCGATCCGGCTACCGGGAATGTTTTGGCGCAACATCGTAACAATCCAGATAAATCAGACTATGTAAGCGTGTTAGATGCCGCCATCCGATAAGGCGACATTGCTTATAGCGATTTCATCTTGAGTGAAGTACACAAAAATCTTTATCTGAAGCTACTTTCAGCCCTATTAGATGTACTTCACTCGCAGTGAATTTGCTATGTATCGTGGGTGATGGAGAATTTTATAGGTTTTCTTAAAGAACTTTATTTCCCCTAAATCCGATCATTTTGAAGGCTGGTATATCTATGAGAGAGCAAATTATTCAGTTTAGTCTGAGGAAATAAAAGTTATGAGTATGAGACGTTTTGTGCCAATTGCACTAATATCTATTTTGTCTTTGGGAATAATTACGAGCTGCTCTCAATCGGCAAAAACCCCGGAAGCTAATGTCAAAACAGATCCAGTTCCCCCAACTGTAGCTAAACCGATTGCAGCGGCTGGCGGATTGGCCATAGAACTACAAGGTAAGCCAGTGGTAGTTGATATCTATGCAAGCTGGTGCCCAGCCTGCAAAAATGTGGCTCCAACTTTGGCGCAGCTTAAGAAAGAATATGCTAGCAAGGCTAACTTTGTGGTGTTGGATGTAAGCAACAAAGATTCTACAGCCAAAGCCACTGCTAGAGCCAAGGAATTAGGGCTAGATAAATTCTTGGCTAAGAATATTAGCCAAACTGGATTAATTGCCATTATAGATCCAGCTACTTCTAAAGTTATAGCTGAAGAGCGCGATGATGCTGAAATAGCTACTTATAAAAAACCGCTAGACACCTTTATTACTAAGGCTAAGTAGCTGAAAAATAGTGCGCACTGATTTTTATTGTCCACGTCCAGAAATCATGATTTTAGTGAGAATCCCATGTCTGAGCTACCTAATGAGTTAACCACTCCAGAGTCTGTCAAGAGAAGACGGCCAATTTCTAAAAAATGGCTGATCTATTTTGGCTTGGGCTTACTGGCTCTTTTTGTAGTTGTGCAGCTTGGGCCAGTAATTAGCCAGCCGATCGAACAGTTGCTGTCTGGGGTAGAGCGTAGTTACCAAAATTGGTTTAAGCTCCAAAATACCAGCAACCCGATCATGCTGATAGTTTTGGCCTTTTTGGGTGGCTTGTTAGCCAGTGTTTCTCCCTGTATTTTGGGGATGTTGCCGGTTAATTTAAGCTACATTGGTACCCTTAAGATCAAATCTCGCTGGGATGCTTTTGTCCAGGCTGGCTTATTTGTGTTGGGCACAGTGACGGTTTTAAGTTTGGTGGGCTTTTTTGCCTCGTTTATTGGAGCCTTTACTGTCTTGTACAAAGGCCACCTCAATCTGGCGGTGGGTTTGATTATGACTCTAATGGGTTTGTGGTTAATCGGAATTATCAATATTCCGTTGCCCACAACAAATATTCCGCTACCTAAGTCGGCTGGTTCTTATGGGGTGGGTTTTACTTTTGCTTTGGTGAGTTCGCCCTGCGCTAGTCCAGTGCTATTTGCGGTGTTGACGGCAGCGGCAGCAAGTGGTTCTCAGGCTTTGGGAATGTTGACAATGGTGAGCTATGCTTTGGGTTACACCATGCTGATTTTCTTGGCGAGTTTGTTTACAGGCTTAGCAAAGCAGAGTCGCAAATTGCTACAGCATTCTGAGATGGTAATTCGGTTTGGGAGCGTAGCTCTGATTATTACGGGCATTTACTATCTATTTTCTGGTGCTAAATGGTTCGTCGGATCTTAAGTAGTAATTTTATCATCCAGAAGAAAACAATAACTATTTGCATGACTCAAGAGACTGTATCACTCGGACTTGCCTTTTTAGCTGGTACGGTAACAGCGTTGTCTCCTTGTGTGCTGCCTGTTTTGCCGTTGATTTTAGGTCGATCAATTAAGTCTCATCGTTGGGGGCCAGTGGCTTTGGTGGTGGGTCTGGTGACTGGTTTTGCGGCGGCGGGGAGTCTGTTGGGGCTGGTAAGCAGCAGCTTTACAGATTTGATTGGCGGTCTGCGTTATTTCACGATTTTCTTGCTGCTGTCGATCGGGATTCTTTCGATTTTTCCGCATCTTGGTTATTGGTTGCTGAAGTATTTGCCATTTAATTATTTGATTCAGCGCATCAAGCATCCTACCCGGGTTGGTTTAGTAGGGGAGTTTCTTTTGGGGAATCAGTTGGGATTATTATGGACTCCTTGTGCGGGACCAGTGCTGGGGAGTATTTTAATTTTGGCGACTGTGGATAAGCAGCCATTAGGGGCTTTTGGGTTGTTGTTGGTATATGGGTTAGGGGCTGGTTTGCCAATGCTGCTGTTGGCTTATATGGGTCGATCAGCTAGTCAGTATTTAGTCAAGCTGCGGCCTTACAGTATGCGGTTACAGCAGGTGGGCGGGGTGGTGATTGCTTTGACGGCGATCGCGATTTTACAAGGCTGGGATAATGACATTCAGCTTTGGTTGGCTCCTTTGTTTCCGACTTTTAACAGATAGGTGGGAAGTCCAGCGCTCTATCTTCTTCGGATGAGCGTTTCTCGTGATTGAGATGCTCCCTGGCTAAAGTTACCAACGATAATGCCATCACAGTATCAAACTGTTCTTCAGGTTTAACATAGCTCGCTAATAGTTGAATATCACAATTAGGCAGTAACTCGCTATTGGACAACCGCTCATAACCATCTTCGCGCAAATTATAAATCCGAAACTGTCCCGCTTCCCACACCCAAACCTCAGCAACGCCCAAACCCCGATAGATTTCTAACTTATCAACCAGACCGCTGGTTAGCACCATCTCGATCGCCAGATCGGGGAATTCTTTCTTTTGCCCCAAGCAATAGCATTCATCAGGTTCTAATCCCCGCTGCCTAGCCATTTTCCGAAAAGTCGCTGAACCAATACAGTGATAGCGAATTCCAAGAGTCTGGAAAAATGCTTCAAGTAACATGCGAATTGTACTTTTCAATTCTTCGTGCAGTGGAGAAGTAGTCATAATTTCTAAACTTCCTTCTAAGTAGCTTAACCGCAATGCTGGAAAGTCATCCCCTAAAGTAGCAAGGAGTAATTCATACTGCTGCCAACTTACTCCTTCTAGCAGAAGACGCTGTTCTGCCGAAACTTGAGCGATCGGGGGGGGCATTAATTGGGTGGTCATGGCGCATCTCCAATAGGTGCTTACATTCTAATCCATTGCTTTACATAAGGCTGACACTATGAAGGTAAATGGATGGAAAAATAACGATACTGCCTCAATACCAGAGCTGGCATACTGGATAAATTGAAGGAACTTAATCTGTTAACTCTGGTGACTACTCCCACCGTCAAGCGAGTACGCTCTGACGGGGGCTTCTCAAGTTCACACCTGAGATTTCTTGCTTCAATGACTGGGCAACCCCTAAGTCTCCACAAGCTGCAAACGACAGT